>JAEXRP010000091.1:0-27939 GCA_023440705.1 Bacteroidota bacterium | reverse complement strand
AAAAACTCTTTTTCGAATATTAAAGCTTATTTCTAAATATCTCCTGCGCTGCTTGTCATTTCTGATTTGCGAGTGCAAAACTAAAAACTTTTTCCGAATCTCACAAATGTTTTTTCAAGTTTTTTTTTCGTAACCCGAATTCACATTGTAGTGTATTCTTTTTATTATCGTTTCTAGTAACTTCTGCGCTGCTCATCACTTCTGATTTGCGAGTGCAAAAGTAGTTTCTTTAACCCTACCAATCCAAACTTTTTGTAAACTATTTTTTAATTTAATCTTAACTCGCTTGGTGTCAGGATCGTTTATTGTTGTTTCATGTTTTTTTGTTTTAAGTTTAATTAAAATAGGGAACGTGAATTTCGGATCTGCCTTTATACTTAATAATCAAAAGAGATTTTATCGCAAGGCTAAACTAAAATTTTTAATTATCACTCCCATTTTTAAGGAAAACAAAGGCACAAAGCTTACTTAGGTAAAACAATGTCGCTTGTTTAAATAAGTGTAACCACAAAAGGAAATATAAGATTTAACTGGTTTTTGCATTTAAAGAAAATCGAAGTGCGAGATTGACTTCGTCGAACCACTTCGTTAGGTTTCTTCGCTTCGCTATGAATGACAAACGAAATAAAAATATCAATTTTATCGCAAGGCTAAACAAAGGCTTTTAATTATCATTCCTACTTTAAGGAAAACAATGGCGCAAAGCTTAATTACGTAAAACAAACTTCTTTTAGAAGCTTAACCACAAAAGGGAACAAAAGATTTAATTGGAATTAGTTTCATATAATGCAAAACATAATTCTTAATTCTTAATTCTTAATTCTTAATTCTTAATTCTTAATTCTTAATTCTTAATTCTTAATTCTTAATTAAAAATCGTAAATCTAAAATTGAAATTCGGAAATCGGATAACTATCCACCATCCGCAATAGGGATGGAAGCGGCATCCTTGGAGCGAAGCGAGGCGACGGTGTTACGGCGCGACGAAGGAGCAACGTAACATAGACGACCGAACGAAGCTTCCAAGATACAGCGGACAGCCCGACCGAGCTAACAAGGACTCAGCATGGTGCGAGGATTGCCAAAATAATTTTTATGCTTAGATTCGCATGTAGAATTAATAGACATGGAACTCAATAACATTATTAATAATATATGTCCTCTATCGGCAGACATTAATAAATTGATGTGTCAGCACTTTGAGCATTTAGACTTACAAAAAGGTGCTACTATATTATCGGCTGATAAAACCGAAAAGCATCTCTACTTCGTGAAAAATGGCTTGGTGAGGGCTTTTACAGATTTTGAGGGTCAGGAAGTTACTTTTTGGTTTGGTACAGAAGGTCAGCCTATAATCCCCATGAATAGCTACGTCTATAACAAGAAAAACTACGAAAACATTGAACTGCTAGAAGATTGTTCGTTATATAAAATCGAAATTATAAAACTTCAAAAGCTTTATAAAGAATATAAAGAAATTGCAAACTGGGGTCGTATACTTGCTGAAAAAGAGCTTGTAGCTACAGAACGTCGACTGATAACGAGAATTTCGATGCAAGCTAAAGATCGGTATTTGGAATTGTTAGCCCAACATCCCAACTTGCTACAACGCGCTGCTCTTCGGCATATTGCTTCATATCTTGGCATTACACAAGTTAGCTTGAGTAGAATTAGGGCTCAAATAAAATAAGTTTTTATCATTTGTAAAATGTTTATCGCATATTTTTTAAGAAATTTGCGCAAATTTTTTTTAAAATGAACTGGATTATATTAATTATTGCAGGATTATTTGAAGTTGGCTTCGCATCATGTCTTGGCAAAGCTAAGGAAACATCAGGAACAGAATCTTATCTTTGGTACGCTGGATTTCTAATTTGCTTAACTATAAGTATGTTAGGACTTATAAAAGCGACACAAAGTCTGCCAATAGGAACCGCATATGCAGTCTGGACGGGCATTGGTGCTGTTGGAACTGTATTGGTTGGGATTTTTGTTTTTAAAGAACCGGCAACTTTTTGGCGTTTATTCTTCATCAGTACATTAATTGGATCGATTGTAGGTCTAAAATCTGTGAGTCATTAATTCATAAATTAATATTTAGAAGGGATTTTTTTCTTAGATTTGATTAAAACTAAATCTTATGAAAACTGTAATCTATCTATGTACACTTTGCTGCTCTTTGTTTGTCAATGCACAAGAAAACGAAGTTGAAATCAACAAAACACCTAAGACCATTACCAATTTTGTTAAAAAGCATTTTCCTAACACGCCCATAGCCAAAGTAACACAGGAAGAAACAAAATTCGGGACAGAATATAATGTAACTCTTGGCAATAAAATGGAACTAGATTTTGATCATCAAAATATCCTTGAAGACATTGAGAGTAATACTAAACAAGAAATCCCAATGTCGATTATTCCTAAAAATGTTTGGGATTATACCAAGGCAAATTACCTAAAACAACAAATTGTCGGTTGGGAAAAGGAAAATAATAAACAACGAATTGATCTAAGCAACGGCACAGTATTAGAGTTTAATGACAAGGGAGTTTTCCTAAACTCATCAAAATAAAAAACAAGCTTTAGCTTCAAAATAAAAACCTTTTCTTAATTAGAAAAGGTTTTTTTCACATTTTTGATTTGGTAAATTTTAAATATGTGTGTGTGATTTGAATGTTCACCAAATGTAATATTAATTTTGAAAATTCCAAAATATTTTTAAATTTTTTGTAAATTAAAAACTAAATTAACTTTAAATCTTATCATAAAAAACTAATAATTAGTGAAAACATTTATTTTTCATCAATAGATAAAACACCGCATATCAAACAAAAAGTATTTCTATCTTCGTATTCTAATTTTAAAAGCATGAAAAAACTATTTGTATCAATTTTAATAGGAACCTCAGCAATTGCATTTTCTCAAAATATTTCTGATTACGAATATATCTATGTGCCTGCTTCGTTCGAAAAGAAAATGGATAAATTCAATCTTCGAAATACTCTTATTCAGCAATTAACTTCAAAAAAATATAAAGTCATCCAAGAAGATAATAATTCTTGTGCAGTTCTTAAAGCAAACCTCCTAGATGATAGTTCTTTTTTAAAAAATAAAGTAAAAATTACTTTCAAAGATTGTAATAATAAGATTATACAGGAGCTAAAAGGCAGTACTGACGATAAAGACTTTGAAACAGGTTATCCCGATGCATTAAAGAATGCTACAAAAACACTAACAATTTCGAACCCTAAAACCACAACAAGTTTAGAAATTAATAAGGAAACTACTCCAGTTGCAACGATCAGTGAGAATGTTAACACAACTCCGATTGCAACATCGCAAGAAAAAGCTTTAAATTTCACGAATGGCCAGCTAAGCTATCAACTTATAAAGTTGGGACAAAATCAATTGATATTAGTTTCGTCACAAAGTTCAACACCTTTTGCGAAGTTAACCGAAAGTAGCAAACCTGGGATCTTCCACGTGGTTTTAGACAACAATCAAAAAACTTTAGCCTACACAGAAAACGGTAATATTGTTATCGAATTTCCTCAGTCCGACGGAAGTTTTTCTAAACAAGTTTTTCAGAAAAAATAAAATCTCAAAAAGCAGCGAATCTCTCGCTGCTTTTTTTGTTTTAAAACATTTTACTTAAATTTTGACATTAATATTAAAAATTTTTTTTAATTTCAGAACTTATAAATGCTTTGTTAGCTCATCAAAATGGAAAACAAAATACAAAACACAAATCTTAACAAACCAATTTCTGTCGCATTGATTGTATTGATCTGTATTTTGACAGCCATTTTTATTTTGCAAGGTCCCACGGAAGAATCGGATTTTTTTACAGTTTTAACATGTTGGACTTTCACAATCACTATTTTCCAAATTTTTTATGTGATTTCTTATAAAACCTCAAAAAAATCTTTAGCATTTTGGTTGATGATCATATTAATAGTTATATCGCTATTATTTTTTGGAGTTTTATGGTATGCGAGTCAATTAGCTAAAGGCTTTAATCATTAACCTATGTTGAAAAGACTAAATACTTTTAATAAATGCCTTTCAGCGATTGTTGTCTTGATGATTATCGCTAATATTGGTTACTTGTTTTTCTACAAAAGTTGGGATCGTTACAATTTTGACTCAAGTGTTACTGTGCCACCCTCCTACCCGATGTATATTGAAGAAGTAAGTTTTAATTATCCTCACGATGAACTTGGTATCAGTTTTTATCAAAGTCAAGACGAAGTCAACCGTTTTGGAAACATTTGGGGGCAAGCCTATTACTTCCCAGAAGCACGAGACCCAATGCGACTACCAATTGAGCTGGTTTTATCATATTTTGATTACCGCGCTAACAAATTTTATAAAACAAAAATCCAGTTACCAACCAAAGACATGAAGCAATGTTTTGAAGAAGCGCAACAGCAAAAGCGGTTTACTAAATTATATAATGTCCATGGTGATGTTCATGGTTTGGTATTCCTTTTAGGTGTGGCTAATAACGGCAATATTATGCTTTGGCTAAAAGGTGATAATTATGCAAAACTTCTGTTCAAAAAACATTTGGAGCCAGTTTCAATTTCTAAATCTCTGAATTATGATCATTTTAAAACTGAAGAACAATACAAAGCAAAATTTTTCGAGTATTTACCAGATTCAACAAAACAGAAAATAAATTCTGGTTGGGAGGTAAAAGCTAATTATATTGACAGCACCAAACAATTTATAAAATCCTCACTTTAGCATGTCCGAGTTTATAGCATCATTAACCAACGAAGAAGTTCCTCTTCCAATGCTTATTTTTTTGCTGGCATTCTCTGTAGGCATCGCATTATTTCATTATATCATTTCTAGTGCTTTATTGCGAGTGAACAATAAACTAGCATTTGCTTTTTTTGTGGTAGATCCTGCTATTATATATATCGTTTGGTTAATTAATTCGCGTTACGCCTATTTAGCTTTAATAATATTGTCATTATCGGTTTTCTTACTTGGAATAATCGGGATCATAGTTTCTTCATTTAGAAAAGATGAAAGCACTGACTATGTTAGCAATCGCAGTTTTAATGAAAAGTACAATATCAAACCAAAATCTACTAGTAGAAAAGCTAAAGAACTCCTTTTTACAATCGTCTTTTTTCTGTTTGGAGGTTTGTCATTATATTTCTTTGGACAAGGCGGAATAATTCTAGTATTCATCGCAATTTTTGTTGCAGCCATCATGGCATCGACTAACAACAAACGTTTTCTAAAAACCCAAGCGAGTCTACCAACTTCCAAAATACGCTCTGTCGCTATGGGATTGGCAGAATTACAAGGCAAATGTCATCAAATAAAACCCAGCATTTCACCAATTGGAAGCAAAAACTGTATCGGCTTTCGATATACCATAGAAGACGAAAGTACAGACAAAGATGGGAAAACGTCATACACAACAAGACTTGACAGAACGGTTTGCGAAGATTTTACATTGACCGATGACACTGGCTCAATTTTGGTTAAAGGTGCAAACATTTCTTTTCTTTGGTTAGAAGAAGATCAGCAATATTATGATAACAACCAGCGTTTTACCCAATATTTATTAAAAGATAAAAAAGAAGTACTTCTAATAGGGAATGTGAGTTTAGAAGACAACAAACCGATTGTCGCTTACGATGATTATAACAAAACCTTTGGAGTTGGTGATATTGACAAAATTAATTTGTATAATGATTCTGTCCCTTTATTGAATCAAGCAAAAGCCTACGCCGCAGTATTTGCAATTTTAATGGCTATTATCATAGTGACACCAATGTCCATGGATGGTCGTAAATTGGTCATTACAAAACCTAATTTTTCATTTTTTAAAACTAAAAAACCAAAAGAAGAAAAATTTAAAATAGAAGTCATCAACCATTCTTCTGATGACGATGAGCATGCAGACGAAGCAACACCAGTCGAGTCTGGCGAATAATTTTTAAGAAACATGAACGAACAAATATTATTTTATTTCATCATTGGCGTTGTCATTCTTTTGACAATTGGCTTTGTCATTAGCGTTTTTAATAAAATTATTTTCTTAAAAAACAATGTTGAAAAATCATTTGCGAATATTGATGTCGTCTTAAAACAACGAGCCGACGAAATCCCAAATCTTATCGCTGTCGTTAAAGAATCAAAAAACTACGAAGCCAAAACGCTTGAGCAACTTACAAAACTGCGCGCACAATATTACAATGCATCATCTACTGATGAAAAAGTAAATGTTACCAATCAACTTGATAAAAGCCTAAAATCTGTCATGCTAGTTGCCGAAAACTATCCTATTTTGCGCGCAAACAATAACTTTATGGCGTTTCAACAACGGATTACACAACTTGAAGATATTATTGCTGACCGACGAGAGTTTTTTAATGATAGTGTTAATTTGTACAACATCGGAATACAAGAATTCCCGAATCTTATTATGGCGAAATTGTTTTCTTTTAAACAAAAACAAATGTTACAAGTAACCGACAACGAAAAAAAATACGATGGAGTTAAGTTCTAGTTTTGCAAGACTACTTCGTTCTATTGAGGACGCACCGCAAATAATGGTTTTTTTTGCGGCATTTGGTGTATTTTTATATATGATTTTATTGGGGTTAGCGCTTTGGCCTTTTCAAGATTATATAAAAAATAAAATCTACAACACGATTATTAAAACCTATTTTTATGCATTAGGAATCACTTGGATCGTAGGTTTTATCACGCAAATTCTTCTGTTCTTTTTAGGCGTTTCGGGATTACATTTGTTTGCAATCTGGTTGACCTTGCACCTTATTAGTATCCTTTTTTGCGCTTTTAATTTCCATAGTATAGACAGCAACATCACGAGATTAAGTGAAGAAAAAAAGAAACAAAAATCTAACAAGAACTAATTTTAATCATTCAAAAAACTATTCTCCAGAATTAAAATATTCCCAAACGACTTTTGCTTTGGCCTTTCCGAGGATTTCTTCTAAAGTCTCGAGGCTCGATTCTTTTATTCTTTTAACAGATTTTAGTTTAGACAAAAGTAACTCGATTGATTTTGGACCGACACCAGGTATTTCTTCCAACTCCGATTTTATTGTTGAATTTTTACGTCGTGTTCTATGATGTCTTACGCCAAATCTGTGCGCTTCATCTCGTACTCTTTGCAGAATTTTTAAAGTTTCGGACTTTTTATCCAAATACAACGGAATCGGATCATTCGGGAAGAAGATTTCTTCCAAACGTTTTGCAATACCAACAATTGTAATTTTACCGTAAAGACCGAGCAATTTGAGACTCTTCACCGAAGAAGATAGTTGACCTTTACCACCATCTATCAAAATTAATTGTGGCAATTCTTCGCCTTCGTCCAACATCCTTTTGTAACGACGATAGATAACTTCTTCCATGGTCGCAAAGTCGTTTGCCCCTTCCACCGTTTTGGGATGAAAAATTCTGTAATCTGCTTTACTAGGTTTTCCATCTTTAAAAACGACACAAGCCGAAACAGGATTAGTCCCCTGAATATTCGAGTTATCAAATCCTTCGATATGTCGCGGTTCCACAGGCATTCTAAGTAAAGATTTCATCTCAGCCATAATTCGGTTGGTGTGGCGATCGGGATCGACAATTTGCACTGCTTTCAATTTTTCTAAACGATATTCACGGGCATTTTTCTCCGACAATTCCACAATACGTTTTTTATCGCCGACTTTTGGAACAATCAATTTAACATTCGGAATCTCAACGCTCAAATGAAACGGAATTAAAATCTCTTTAGAATCCGAACCAAATTTTTGTCGAATTTCAATTAAAGCTTCCTCCAAAATATCTTCATCGGTTTCATCCAAAATCTTTTTAATTTCTGTGGTAAATCTTTGGATAATGTTTCCGTTTCTAATTTTGAAAAAATTAACGTACGCCGCCGTCTCATCGCTAGTCATCCCGAATACGTCAACATCATCAATATTAGGATTGACAATCGTGTTTCTGGTTTGATAATCTTCCAAAGCATCGATTCTTTCCTTGATCATTTGTGCATTTTCAAATTTTAAATCGACAGCATAACGCATCATTTGAGTCGTTAAATAATCTTTAGCTTTCCGGAAATCGCCTTTAATAATACCGCGTATCGCATCAATTTTTTCGTTGTATTCTTCTTCAGATTCCAAGCCTTCGCAAGGACCTTCACAATTTTTAATATGATATTCTAGACAAACTTTATATTTTCCCGCTTCTATTTTGTCCGCCGAAAGATTTAGGTTACAAGTTCGAAGTTTATAAATATGCTTGATTGTATCCAAAAGAATCTTCGCTGGCCGAATCTTAGCATAAGGTCCAAAATATTCCGAACCGTCTTTAATAACTGTCCTCGTCATAAAAATCCGAGGAAAAGGCTCATTTTTAATACAAATCCAAGGGTATGTTTTATCGTCCTTTAACATCACATTATAAAACGGCTGATGTTCCTTTATTAAATTATTTTCTAATAAAAGTGCCTCATATTCGCTATTGACAATGGTTGTCTCTAATCGAAAAATTTTCCCAACCATAATTTTGGTTCGGTAACTCGATAAGTTTTTATTAAAATAGGATAAAACTCTTTTCTTAAGATTCTTGGCTTTACCAACATATAACAACTGATTGTTCTTGTCATAGTATCTGTAAACGCCTGGATCCGAGGCCAAGGTTTTTAGCTGAAGTTCTAAATCGGAATTCATACAACAAAAATACTAAATAACTCACTTTGAAAAGCTCAGTAAATTTCATTATTTTTAACCAAAATTTACGATAATGATATACGGTATTGACCAATTCTCTTATAAAGATGTTTTAGAAATTTGTAAAGACACTTCTAAAGCAAAACTTAATAAAACGGCAAAAGATCAAATTCTTAAGTCTCAAAAAAATGTTGCAAAAATTGTTGCTTCGGATGATACGGTATATGGCATCAACACTGGCTTTGGACCACTTTGTGATGTTAAAATTTCTGAAGAAGAAACAGCGCAACTTCAACACAACCTCATCATTTCTCATGCTGTCGGTGTTGGCAAACCCATTGATAAAGAACTTTCGAAAATTATGATTATTTCTAAAGTTCATGCGTTGTCAAAAGGATTTTCGGGTGTTTCTTTAGACGTTATCGAGCGTTTGATTTTAATGCTTGAAAAAGATATAATCCCAGTTGTGCCAGAGCAAGGTTCTGTTGGTGCATCGGGAGATTTGGCGCCTTTGTCACATTTGGTTCTTCCATTGCTTGGTCTTGGTCAAGTTTGGGACGGTGATAAAATTGTTGACACAGAAGTTGCTCTCAAAAAACATAAATTAAAAGCCTTAAAACTTGGACCAAAAGAAGGTTTAGGCTTGATTAACGGAACACAATTTATTCTAGCACATGCCATCAAAGGTTTAGAAAAAATGGAATATCTTCTTGACCTTGCTGATATGACCGCTGCAATGAGTCTTGAAGCTTACAGAGGTTCTGCAAGTCCTTTTAAGAAAGAGTTGCATGAGATTCGTCCATTTGCTGGAAGTAAAAAAGTGGCGGCTAGAATGTTGAAATTCTTAAAAGGTTCTGACAATCTAAAATCGCATGAATTCTGTGATCGTGTACAAGATCCATATTCTATGCGCTGCGTTCCACAAGTGCATGGCGCGAGTCGTAATGCTTTTGAACATCTTAAAATGATGGCGGAAACAGAACTAAATTCTGTAACTGATAATCCAATTGTATTAAGCGCAGAAGAATCAATCTCGGGTGGAAACTTCCATGGACAATTGATGGCTTTGCCGCTTGACTACGCTACTTTAGCCGCTGCGGAACTAGGAAATATTTCCGACAGAAGAAGTTATCTTTTATTAGAAGGAAAATTTGGACTTCCAAGATTATTGACAGAAAGCTCTGGACTTAACTCAGGATTTATGATTCCACAATATACCTCAGCAGCTTTGGTAACAGAAAACAAAACCCTTTGTTTCCCAGCTTCAGCAGACTCTATACCGACAAGTTTAGGTCAAGAAGATCACGTATCAATGGGAAGTATTTCAGGAAGAAAGTTCAATCAAGTTTTGGATAATTTGGTGAATATTCTTTCTGTAGAATTGATGTTTGCAGCGCAGGGATTAGAATTCCGTAGACCAGCAAAATGTTCAAAAATAATTGAGGAAAACTTTAGCATTATTAGAAGTGTAGTTCCAAAATTAGAAGAAGACAGACTTATCGGAAAAGATATGTTGGCAATTGCAGATTTAATTAAAAATAGAAAACTAATCGTAACGGTTTAACATGAAAAAAATATTTTTAGTATCGGCATTTTTGGTTTCAACATTATCTTTTGCACAAACAAAAGAGCAAAAGGTCGAAAAACTAATGGAAGTTATGGGTATGACAAAAAATGTAGAATTGATGTTTACCCAGATGATGAATCACTACGCGGAAACGAATCCAACTGTCCCAACTATTTTTTGGACAAAAATCCGAGAAAAAATAAATTATAATGATTTGCTTGAAAAAATGGTTGGTATTTATTCAAAATATTATACTTCCGAAGACATTGATCAGCTAATCAAATTTTATAATACACCTGTTGGTAAAAAAAGTATGAGCATACTTCCGCAAATTATGCAGGAAAGCATGAAGGCAGGAGAAGAATGGGGTGTAAAAACTGCCGAAAAGGTTATCGCAGACCTTGAAAAAGAAGGCTACTTCCAAGATCCACCAATGGTATCTGAAGAATAAAATAAAAATCCCGAGTATTTCGGGATTTTTATTTTTTGTGAGTCGCCCTACAAAAAAAAGGTTTTGCTCTTTTGGAACAAAACCTAAAAAAATAAAACTATGAAAACTAAATTAATGAACCAGAACACTGGTCATACTAAGACTTCCGCCGATTAATGCATCATTAAAAAGCGAAAGATTCTCTGATTTGTCCTTTAATCCCAAAGTGTAGATTAATGGTAAAAAATGATCTGGCGACGGAACTGCATATTGCAAACTCGTGCCTTGTTTTTGATAATCTATTAACTTTTGGAAGTCGCCATCCATCAACCAATGATTTGTTTTTTCGCGGGCTTCAATCGCCCAATCCCAGCCAGAACCAACCGTGTTAATATTCTGCCAGTCGATCATTCTTAAGTTATGGACAATGTTACCACTACCAATTATTAAAATTCCTTTTTCACGCAATTTGTTAAGACGTTGCGCTAATTCAAAATGATATTGCGGCGGCTTGGTATAGTCGATGCTTAACTGTATCACCGGAATATTAGCTTCTGGGTACATGTGTCGAACCACCGACCAAGAACCGTGATCCAATCCCCAATTGTGATCTTCTTCCACCAAAGTCGGCGATAGAAGTTCAACGGTCTTGTGCGCCAATTCGGGACTGCCTGACGCAGGATATTCAACTTCGAATAATTCTTTTGGAAAACCATAAAAATCATGAATGGTCTTCGGATGTTGCATCGCTGTTACAAAAGTCCCCTCTGTAAACCAGTGTGCAGAAACACACAAAATTGCGTTAGGCGTTGGGATTTCTTTCGAAATATTTCTAAAGCCTTGCACAAAAACATTGTCCTCAATCGCATTCATCGGAGAGCCGTGTCCCAAAAAAAGAACAGGCATTTTCGGTGTCTTCTGAAAGCCTTCGGATATTTGATTTAGATCGTTTAAGTTCATATTTAAAAACGAAAAATTTAAGAAGCGAATGAACACTTCTTAAATCTTTCTGTGATATATAGATTGATAAGTTTAAGCTTGTTTTACAAACTGTAGGTCACCCGAGATTTTTACATCATCGCCAACCATAACACCACCAGCTTCTAGTGCTGCATTCCAGTTAAGACCGAAATCTTTTCTGCTAATTTTTCCTTCGAAAGTGAAACCAGCTTTTGTATTTCCCCAAGGGTCAACATTAATACCACCGAATTCTACTTCCAATTTCACTGGTTTTGTAACACCGTTAATTGTTAAGTTACCAGTAATATCTTGGTTAAGTGAGTCTGATTCGAAAGTGATTTTTGGGTTAAGTTCTGCGTTAAAGAAGTCAGCAGACTTAAGGTGATTATCACGATCTGTATTATTTGTGTAAATCGAATCAACATCAATAAAAGCAGTTGTTTTTGCATTTTGGAATGTGTCATCGTTAGCTTCGATTTCTGCATTAAAGTTTCTGAATTCTCCTTTAACATTAGAGATCATCATGTGTCTAACTTTAAAATTTACTTCGCTGTGTGTTGGATCTAATAACCATTTAGTTGCCATAATATTTGTTTTATTTGTTTGTTTAAATTTCTATTGCAAATCTAGCACCGCAACAGCTTAGTAAACATTGATTTATGATAACTTTATAGCTTGATCTATGTTAAGAAAAATACACTCTTGGGAGCCTTAAAACTCGAAAAGCTTTATTAATGAAGAACTTAGAAAAATTTAATTCTAAAATTTAAAAATTGAGAAAAGTCTGACTTAACAAAAATTTATGATTTTTTGAAGTAAGAACTCACAAACATCATCACAACCATTGCCAGTCCAAACATCGAAAATAAAGTGAACGACCAACGTAAACTTGACAACTCAGCAATGTAGCCAATTAATGGTGGCCCCAACAAAAATCCTAAAAAACTGATACTCGATACCAAAGCAATGGCCATACTTGGCGGAATACTCGGATGCGTCCCAGCCAGACTATACACCGTCGGCACACAACAGGCAACTCCCAATCCAACCAGCATAAAGCCAATGGTTGAAGTCACCACGAATGGGAACAACACCGACATCATCATCCCGATAAACATGAGCAAACCGCTAATCATTAAGACTTTTCTGTTTCCTAATTTAGTAATGAGAAGTCCTCCAAGAAAACGCCCAGTTGCCATCATAATCATAAATGATGTATAGCCTAAAATCACCAAAGACGCTGGCGATTTAATAACATCTTTAAAATAAACGCCAGTCCAGTCGAACATCGCGCCTTCTGTTGCCATACTAAAGAAGCCGACAATTCCTAATTGTATTAAAATAGAATCTGGTCGAAATTTCACTTTTTTACCTGCAGAACTTGCATGTTCTATTTTTGGAACAAGATATTTAACATTCCAAATCGTATTAATTATGATTAAACCAAATATGATTAAAAAATGATAAGTCGTATTAATATGAAAATTAATAGTCAAAAGTCCAATCAAAGCACCGAAAAATCCTGCTAAGCTCCATCCACCATGGAAAACCGTCATTATCGATTTACCATACATTTTCTCTACAGCGACGGCTTGCGTGTTAACGGCGACGCTCGCCATATTTCCTGCAACACCGAAGAGTAATAAAGATGCTGCCAACATATAAACATTGGTTGCGAAAGAAATACTCACCAAAATCAACGCATATATTATAGATACAATTGTGATAACTTTTGCGCTTCCGTATTTTGTATTGATTTTGCCCGAAAGTGCCATCGTGAAAAGTTGTCCCATCGGCAACATCAAAAGCATCGTTCCCAATTGTCCTTCGCTAAGGAGCAGATTTTCTTTAATCGTCGGAATGCGGCTTGCCCACGATGCAAAACAAATCCCTTGACAAAAAAAATAGCCAAAAACTGCTCTACGATATTCTGATAATTGGATGGGTTGCGACGACATTTTAGAAACTTCCGACATGATATTCTGCTTAAAAAAGACTGCAAAAATACGGCTATTTATTAAAAAAGTTTTTGTTCTTTAATTAAATTTAAAATTGATTTCTATTGAGAAAAACAATTATTGAGCTTATTATTTTCTGTTTTAAACCAAATTCTGGAGCAAGATTTAAAATACAAATCAATATTTAAAAAAATGACAATTTTCAGACTTTCAAAAGCTTATTCCTAGACTTTAGCTGAAACGAATTCCTTATCTTTGAAACTTAAAGTCGTATTAAATGAATCATCAACCAGTAGAAGGATTTTCAAAATTATCCAAGCAAAGAAAGATAGATTGGCTTATCAGCGAGTATCTATCGAATGACAGAAGTTACGAGCAAATTTTACAACAATATTGGAATAACGATTCTGATTTACAAAAACTACACGAAGAGTTTTCGGAAAACACGATTTCCAACTTTTATATGCCTTACGGGATTGCCCCAAATTTTTTAATTGATGGCAAGCTTTTGGCGCTTCCAATGGCAGTTGAAGAAAGCTCTGTTGTTGCAGCAGCTTCCAAAGCAGCAAAATTTTGGTTGGATAAAGGCGGTTTCAAAACAACCATTATCAACACCAAAAAACTGGGACACACGCATTTTATCTTAAATGTTGAACCTCATAAACTTCAACATTTTTTCAATTTTAAATTGAAGAAAAAATTATTCGAAGCAACCGAAGATATTACTGCCAACATGAGAAAACGTGGCGGCGGAATTCTTAATATTCGCTTGATTGACAAGACGGAGGAAATGCCAAACTACTTCCAACTGAAAGCAAGTTTTGACACTGTAGACTCGATGGGTGCTAACTTCATCAACTCTTGTCTAGAGCAATTCGGAAAAACTTTGAAAGAAGAAGTGGCTAACGAAGTGGACTTTACACAAGCGGAAAAAGAGTCGCTACAAGTTGTGATGAATATCTTGTCTAACTTTACACCAGATTGTATTGTTCGTGCAGAAGTTTCTTGCCCGATTGATGAGCTGAAAGACGACAGTGGCATTTCTAACGAAGAATTTGCGTGGAAATTTAAACAAGCTGTTAACATTGCCGAAATCGAACCTTATCGTGCAACAACGCACAACAAAGGCATTATGAACGGTGTGGACGCTGTGGTTATCGCAACTGGAAACGACTTCCGTGCAACTGAAGCTTGCGCACACGCTTATGCATCACGCAACGGAAAATATTCGTCGCTGACACATTGTACCACAGACAATGGTATTTTTAGATTTTGGATTGACTTACCAATTTCGGTTGGTGTCGTTGGTGGTTTGACCAATCTTCATCCTTTGGTTAAATTCTCGTTAGCGCTTTTAGGAAAACCATCTGCTCAAGAATTGATGAGTATTTTGGCGGTTTCGGGACTGGCTCAAAACTTTGGTGCTTTACGTTCTTTAGTCACAACGGGTATCCAAAAAGGTCACATGAAGATGCACTTGTTTAACATCCTGAATCAGTTTGGCGCAACCGAAGAAGAGAAACAACATTTTGTAACTTACTTTAAAGATAAAACGGTGAGTCACCATGAAGTTATCGCTGAGCTAGAAAATTTAAGATCTAAAAAATAACAATATGCTTGGACTCGGATTATCCATCTTTATTTTAGGATTCGGAATCTTTTTAAAAGTGACCCAAAATCCTGGATTTGCGCCTAGCAAAAGATTTGCCTGGCTTTTTATCATCCTCGGTATTTTAACAACAGCGGGGAAAATATTTTTATTAATGACTCAAAAATAAAATTTAAAATGAAAACATTCACATTAATATTTGGTGCATTTTACGGAATGCTTTCGGTAATATTAGGCGCTTTTGGCGCACATGCTTTTAAGAAAATACTTTCTGTAGAACGTCTAGAAAGTTTCGAAACTGGTGTTAGATACCAAATGTATGCAGCATTCTTTCTTTTAATTGTAGGATATATTTTAAAATTCGATACTGGAAGTCACAAATGGATTTCGTTAGCAATGATTATCGGGACGTTTTTGTTTTCGTTCAGTATTTATTTTTTGAGTTTCCAAGATTATTGGGGCGTTAACTTAAAATTCTTAGGACCAATTACACCACTTGGCGGACTGTTTATGATTATCAGTTGGGCAATGTTGATTTGGTATTTTGCAAAGAATAAAATTTAAGTAAAAATTATGTTCTTTTTCATTTTCGGAATTAAATCTAAACCTGTTGCTAAAGAAGAGCGAAAAGTCATAAAAAATGGATTTCCTGTTAATGCGATAATCACGGTTTATAAAAAATATATTGAGTTATTTTTTATCCCGATTATCCCAATTGGAAAGGATTATACTATGTATATTCCACACTCGGATGAGTATTTTGAAACGGGAACATTTTCGAAAATGCCCAACGAATATTTGCAAATTTGTAAAGAAGTTGGCACAAAGTATTAATCCTATGTTAAATGTCAAATTAAAAATTTGGGTTTAAATTATTTTATTCCCTCAATTTTATTAAATTTGTAAATCTTAAAAAATAGTAAATAAAACAATAAAAATATTATGAATCTTCACGAATACCAATCTAAAGAGATTTTATCAAAATACGGTGTTGCGATCCAACGCGGTATTGTTGCGAATAATGTTGATGAAGCTGTAGCTGCTGCTGAAAAACTAACTGCTGACACAGGCGCACAAGCTTGGGTAGTTAAAGCTCAAATCCACGCAGGTGGTCGTGGTAAAGGCGGTGGTGTTAAGTTCTCTCCTAACATGGATAAGCTTAAAGAAAACGCTAACAACATCCTTGGTATGCAATTGGTAACGCCTCAGACGTCTGCAGAAGGTAAAAAAGTACACTCTGTATTAATCGCTGAAGATGTATATTATCCAGGTGAGTCAGAAACTAAAGAATTTTATGTTTCTGTATTGCTAGACAGAGCGCAAGGAAAAAACATGATCGTATATTCTACTGAAGGTGGTATGGATATCGAGCACGTTGCTGAAGTTACACCACACTTAATCCACAACGAAGTTGTAGATCCTGCTGTAGGTCTTCAAGGTTTTCAAGCGAGAAAAATCGCTTTCAACTTAGGATTAGAAGGCACTGCTTTCAAAGAGTTTGTTAAATTTATCACTGCGCTTTATAACGCGTATGTTGGTATCGACGCATCTCTTTTCGAAATCAACCCTGTTCTTAAGACTTCAGATAACAAAATTATCGCTGTTGATGCAAAAGTATCTTTGGATGACAACGCATTGTTCCGTCACAAAGATTTAGCAGAGCTTAGAGATAAGAGAGAAGAAGATCCAACAGATGTAGAAGCTGGTGACGCTGGTCTTAACTTCGTAAAGCTTGATGGTAACGTAGCTTGTATGGTAAACGGTGCTGGTCTTGCAATGGCGACTATGGACATCATCAAATTATCAGGTGGTAACCCTGCTAACTTCCTAGACGTTGGTGGTACTGCTGATGCACAAAGAGTTGAGACGGCTTTCAATATCATCTTGAAAGATCCAAACGTAAAAGCTATCCTTATCAATATCTTCGGTGGTATCGTAAGATGTGACAGAGTTGCACAAGGTGTTATCGACGCTTACAACAGCATCGGAAACATCCCAGTTCCATTAATCGTGAGATTACAAGGTACTAATGCTGAAATCGCTAAGAAGATGATTGACGATTCTGGACTTAACGTTCACTCTGCAATTACTCTAGAAGAAGCAGCTAACAAAGTAAAAGAAGTTTTAGGAGCATAATTCTAGAATTTTTAAAATAAATGAAAGCCATTCCGTTTTTGGGATGGCTTTTGTTGTTTTAAGATGCTATTTTAAAAAATATTAAAGTTTTAAATTTATTCATTAAAAAAAATTACATTTGTAAAAACTAATATTTAAATCCAAATACCATGAAAGTAAAAATTACACTTTTTGCGTGTACATTAATTGCTACACAAGTTTTTTCTCAGCAAAACCATTGGACAAAAATCAACAAGGTGGATGCTCGACAAGACAACCTAAACCTAAGATGGGTTACTCCTAACAAATTTGATTTGTACCAAGTAGATTTAGAAAAAATAAAATCTGAACTACAAACTGCACCTCAACGCTTCTCTAAAAATGAAAGCTTAGTTATTAAATTTCCTGATTCTGATGGTAAAATAAGAGATTATGTTGTTCAGGAAGCATCTGTTATGGAACCAGAGTTACAAGCAAAATTCCCTGAAATTCGGTCCTACGTTGGTTGGCAAAAAGGTCATCCTGAAAATTCAATTCGTTTTAGCATGACGCCTTCAACAGGACTTAACGTCATGTATTTTGATAATTGGGAAGTAAGCTATCTTGATAGTTATACTAAAGATAATTCTTCTTTCATTTTATATAAAAGAAAAGACTTACCAGCTAACGATCGCCTTTTTGAATGTAATATAGAAAAGGAACTAGACAACCACGCCAACGAAAACACCAGCAATAAAGCACCTTTGGTGTCAGATGGACAATTCAGAAAATACAGACTAGCTGTAGCTGCAACTGGTGAATACACAACGTTCCATGGAGGGACTCAAGCTAAAGCCATGTCTGCTATTGCAACGACAATGACAAGAGTTAATGGTATCTACGAAAAAAGTATTTCGACAACTATGTTATTGGTTGCCAATAATAATCTTATTGTGTACACCAATTCTTCCACAGACCCTTACACCAATGGAAATCCTAGCACAATGATTACTCAAAATCAATCTAACATAACTTCGGTTATTGGAAGTGCCAACTACGATATTGGTCACGTTTTCGGCACCAATAGTGGTGGATTAGCAGGATTAGGCGTAGTATGCAACTCAACCAGCAAAGCGCGAGGCGTAACTGGATCTGGCGCACCAGTTGGCGATCCTTTCGATATTGATTATGTAGCACATGAGATGGGACACCAGTTTGGAGCTAACCATACCTTTAGAGCGAGTACAAGTTCATGCTCGGGTAATGCAAACAATGCAACAGCCTACGAACCAGGAAGTGGAAGTACGATTATGGCTTATGCTGGAATTTGCGGAACTAGTAATAATGTACAAGCTAATAGTGATGCTTATTTTCATGCAGCAAGTCTTTTAGAAATGTATGCCGTTTTGCAAAGATCTAGTGACTGCTCTGTTAAAACCTCTAACAACAATGCAGCGCCAACAGCAGATGCAGGTGCAGATTATGTTATACCTAAAGGAACTGCTTTTGCATTAACAGGTGTAGGTACAGATTCAGATGGCGATAGCTTAACATACCTTTGGGAGCAGTATGACAATAATAACAATACGCAACCTCCTGTTAAAACAGCGACGGCTGGACCTGTTTACCGATCATTAATGCCAGCAAATTCTCCAACTAGATATCTTCCTAAACTAAGTGATGTTGTTGCTAATAATCTATTTCCGAAATGGGAAGTTACACCAGACGTTGCAAGAACACTTAATTTTTCATTAGTTGTTAATGATAATAAACCAACAGGTAACCAATCTGCGAGAGATGCGATGTTTGTTACAGTAACCAGCGATGGTCCTTTCGTTGTTACATCTCAAAATACAGCAGGTGCAACTCTTAACGGAAATACGACAATACCTGTAACTTGGAATGTTGCTGGGACTAATGCAGGAACAATTAATACTCAAAATGTACAAATCGTGTTATCAAAAGATGGCGGTTTGACATTTGATACAGTTTTAGCTCAAAGTGTTCCGAATAATGGAAGTGCGGATGTTGTACTGCCAAATGAAAACATTGCATCTGCAAGAATAATGGTAAAAGCCGTTAACAATATCTACTACGCACTTAACTCTACTGCTTTTGCAATTAAGTACAACACTTTAGCAACCAACGAAGCAACTTCTAAAAACATTAAGCTTTATCCTAATCCATCACAAGATGTAATCAACATTAGTTTGAAAACCTCATCATCAAAGGTGGATTACACAATCCATGATTTATCTGGACGTATCGTAAAATCAGGAAGCTTCTCAGGTAACGAAAGTAAAATAAAACTGAACAATCTTTCTAACGGTAATTACATCATCCAATTACAATTAGAAAATGGAGAAAAACTTTCCGAAAAATTAATTATTAAAAAATAATATCTTCAATATTATTTTACTAATACAAAAAAAGTAGGCTAAATATTTTAGTCTACTTTTTTTATTGATAAAAACGTGCAAATTCGCAACTTATTGTTGTGGCGCATGGTTTTCGAGGCTAATGCTTGTAGGACTGGTAAATCTAATGCCGCGTTTCGTCATTTCATTTTTAATAGAAACAATAGCATTGCTTTTAAGAACATTTGGACTAGAACCAAGCTCCACCAAAAACTTTGCTTGCACCGTAATAAGACCGCCATTCAGATTTGTAAATAAAACTTCTGGATGAATTTCCTTTGCTTTATCAAGATTAGAAATTACAGTTTCTATACCCTCTTTAACTTGGTCTAAATCTTCCTCCATTGGGATTTCAAAATTAAGAATAACCTTACGTTGCGGCGAAGCTGTAATATTGTAAAATGGCGCATTAAAAATCACCTGATTCGGCACATAGACTTTTTTACCTTCGTCATTTATTAATTTAGTTGTTAAAAAACCAATCTCTTGCACCGTCCCAGAATGATTACCGATAGTGATATAATCTCCAACTACAAAGGCCTTATCGATACCAACCAACATCCCAGAAAATATACTCGACACCAAATCTTTTAGTGCAACCCCAGCGATAACCCCAGCAACACCCAAACTTCCTAAAAACTTAACAAAGAAACCGCTAAAGCCCATAATCTCTAGGGAAATAAAAGTCCCCATGATCATAATCAAAAAGCGAAATACACCGACTAAAGTCGTGACAGATTCTACCTTACTTTTCGGAAAAGCTTTATGGAACAATCTTACTGCGACTTTGCTTAAGTATTTACTAGTACTAAAAAAGAAAAAGAATACGAGCAGACCAACAATCAAATTTGGTGTAATCTCTGCAAGACGTACATACCAACCTTTTAGCACACCATAGACCAACTCTATATACGAAACAGTTTGTTCTCCCATAAAATAATTTTGAATTTCGGTAACAAATAAAATACCATTTTTTGATCAAATAAGATTTAACAATTATATCTGAGCAAACTGGCACAAAATAAGTTCAAAAACTATTATCTTTATCAAAAATAATTCAAAAAATATCGCTTTCTAAAAATTGGACTCAAAACAGAAAGAATTTTCTCAACTTATCAAAGGCAACCAAGGTCTTATCATAAAGGTATCGAGGTTGTACACCAATTCTTTAGAAGACGAACAGGATCTCTTCCAAGAGATTGTTTTGCAATTATGGCGCTCCTACGACAGCTTCAAAGGAAATTCTAAAATATCAACTTGGATGTATCGTGTAGCGCTTAACACAGCCATTACTTTATTCAGGAAAAAAACGAAATCACCATTAACCAGCGAGCTAGATGAAGTCCACTTCGAGTATGAGCAAGAACAAGATGACGAAAAGCAAGCTCAAATTTCGTTACTCTATAAAGTCATAAAGCTTCTCCCAAATGTAGAACGCGCCATTGTTATGATGTATCTGGACGACGTATCTTACAAAGAAATCGCCGAGACATTAGGGATTACAGAAGTTAACGCCCGTGTAAAAATGAATAGATTAAAAAAGACGCTTAAAGAATTAATGACGCAACATGCCTAACAACGACTTTGACATAGATGACCTAAAATCGGTTTGGCAGAACCAAAAAGTAGAAGACGCCTATCAGCAGTCTGACATCGAAGCCATGCTTAACACAAAATCTAGAAATTATGTGAAGTATCTTCTTTGGATAAGTTTACTAGAGTTTTTTATATTTATCACTTTGCTTATATATTCTTTAGTCTCTAAAGACGATCATGTTAACTTCCGCGAGATATTATCACGATTACACCTACAGAATCAAAACGAGATTCTTCATACGATGGACAAAATCTATTTAGTAATCAAAATTTTGAGTCTTAGTTTAACCGGTATTTTTGTCTATCTATTTTATAAAAGTTATAGAAAAATTAGCGTTGAGGATAATCTCAAACAATTTATCTTACGCATTATCAGTTTTAAAAGAAAAGTTAACGCCTTCATTATCATCAATGTAATACTATTGGTGGTCTACATTGTTTCGTTCAGTATTTATCTAAGTATTGTTATGGGAGAACAAAGCGTCCAACTCAGCGAAACAACCAAACTAGGATTCATCATTGGGATCATCGTTGCATTACTACTAAGTATCTTATTAATAATACTTTACTATAAAATTTTCTACGGAATATTATTAAAACGTCTTAGCAAAAATCTAGAACAATTACGACTTATAGAAACTGAAAAAGAAAACCAATAATCAGCTTCTATAAACTACAAAAGTCAGCTTTTTAGAAAAATTAAAATGCTTATCTTTGCAGCCAACTAAAGTTCTTTGAAATGCTTGGAAGACGACAAATCCGTGAAAAAGTAATAGAAAATCTCTATTCTTACTACCAAAACCCTATTAGACAGGAGACTGTAGAAAAAAATCTCATCAACGAAATGAGCAAAATCTACAACCTGTACATCTATCAACTTAATTTTTTAGTAGCATTAAAACATGTTGCCGAAAATCAAATTGAAATTGGTAAAAACAAATTTATTAAAAACGATAGCGACATCAATCCGAATCAAAAATTTGTTAGAAACCAAGTTTTAGAAAGTCTAGAAAACAATGAAGAACGTAGAAACTTCACGGACAAACACAAAGAACTAATCTGGGACTTTAACGACGAAGTCCTTGTTAAAACTTTCCAAAGAATAAAAGCCGGAAAACGTTACCACGAGTACATGACCAGCGAAGAAATTTCTTTTGAAGATGATCAAAAATTCATTGGGAAATTATTTCTAAGATATGTTGCCGAAAACAACGACCTACACGATAGATTCGAAGAAATGGAAATGAGCTGGGCAGATGATTATCACATCTCTAACTCGATGATCCAGAAGACTATCGGTTTCCTAAAAGAAGACACACCTAGCCATACTTTAGTAAAAGCAATTAAGGATGATGAAGATGAAGAATTTGCAAAAAAACTTCTTCGTCAAAGTCTTAACAATTGGGAAGATTCTGAAAAGAAACTAGAAGAAAGATTGGTTAATTGGGAGCTAGACAGAGTTTCTTTAATGGACAAAATCATTTTGGTAGCAGCCATTACAGAGATGGATTATTTCCCACAAACGCCTTCCAAAGTTATCATTAACGAATATATTGACATTGCAAAAGTCTATGCAACCGAAAAGTCAAACATCTTTATTAATGGTATTCTGGACAAGTATAGCAAAGACAAAAACAGAGCATAATTCTTAATACGAATATATTATGAAAAGATCATTTAAGTATCTAACCATCGCAGCAATGGCAATCAGCATTGTTGCTTGTAAAAAAAAGGACGAAACTACAGTTGTAGAAGACAATAGTTCGGCGGTTGTAGAAAACCAAACAACACCAGTTGGCGTTGATGACCACGCTGGACACGAGCATGCAACACAAGAAGATGCAATGTTGGAAGAAGCTCAAAAAAACCCTTTAACAACAGTAGCTCTTAAAGAATCTGATTTTTCTTTTGGTAAAATTAAAAAAGGAGATGTTGTTAGCCACGTTTACGAAATCACAAATACTGGGACAAAACCTTTAATTATTTCTTCTGTTAAACCAGGTTGCGGATGTACTGCTCCAGACTTCACAAAAGAACCAATTCTTCCAGGGAAATCAGGAAAAATTACACTTAAGTTTGACTCTGGAGATTTTGACGGCAATGTTGCAAAAGCAGCTGACGTCTATGCTAACGTAGAAAAAGCGCCTATCAGAATCGGTTTCACAGCAGAAATAACTAACTAAAATTAAGAACAGATGAACATGATGACAATATTTTTGCAAGCACCAGCAGGACAATCGATGACACCAACATTAATTATGATGGGTCTTATGTTCGTAGGATTTTATTTCCTAATGATCCGCCCGCAAATGCGTAAGCAAAAGCAAGAAAAAACTTTCCAAGAAGCTCTAAAACCAGGCGCAAAAGTTGTAACAACTTCGGGTATGCATGGGACAATCTTCAGCATCAATGATGATGGCGTTGTATTGGAAACACTATCTGGAAAACTCAAATTCGAGAAGGCTGCAATCTCTAGAGACTTTACAGCTGCACGTTTCCCAGAAACTCTTGGTATTACTAAAAAGTAAGATTTACTTATTTAAAATACAAAAAAGCCTTTCAAAATTGAAAGGCTTTTTTGTTATCAACAATTAGCATCAAAAATCGTGCAAACTTTATTGCATTCAAGAAAAAAATTGTAAATTCGTAACGCTGATGTATGTCATTAGCAAAAAAAGATATGCTGAAACAAAATTTACAACTTAAACTAGGTCAAAAATTAGCCCCGCAACAGATTCAATTGATGAAGTTGATTCAGCTTCATACCTTAGAGTTTGAAGAAGAGTTAGAGCGCGAATTGGAAGAAAATCCTGCTTTAGAAAAAGTTTCGGATAGCGATAGCGAAGACGACTATCAAGATTCTGGAGAAAGTGATTTTGACGACGAAGGCAACGAAAGCATCGAAACAGATTTTGATGTTGACGAATATCTTTATGATGACGAACCAAGTTACAAAACCGCGTCTAGCAACTATTCTGCTGACGATGAAGAGTTCGACAATCAGTCTTTATTAACAGAAGGACAAAGTCTTTACGACTATCTTTTAGAGCAAATTAGATTAGCTAAGATAGATGGAGAAGATCTACAAATTGCTGAATATCTTATCGGAAACCTTGACAACGACGGTTATCTTCGTCGCGAGATAAAATCGATTGTTGACGATTTAGCATTCTCGCAAGGCATCTACACAACAGCAGAAAATGTTACCGAAATCCTCGAGAATTATGTTCAAAAGCTAGATCCAGCTGGTGTTGGCGCGCGCGACCTTCGCGAATGTCTTTTATTACAAATTGAGAAAAAGGTAAGTGCTGATCCTGCGGTAAGTTTAGCAGCCAATATTTTAAGAAATCAGTTTGATGCGCTAAGTAACAAGCATTACAACAAGATTATTCAGAAATATGACATCGAAGAAGAAGATCTTAAGGATGCTTTAGAAGTTATTTCTAAATTATCACCAAGAATAGGCGGCAACTTTGACACGCAAACGATTACGATTAACCAGGAGATTATTCCGGACTTTGTTATACAGATTAAGGACAACCAAGTTATCCCAATGCTGAATAGCAAAAATGCCCCTACTTTGCGCGTTTCGGAAGAATATAAAGAGATTTTAACAACCTATTCTCACGATAAAAAATCCGCAGAACATAAACAAGCAGCGCTGTTTATTAAACAAAAATTAGATGCTGCAAAATGGTATATCGACGCGATCAATCAACGTCAAAATACACTTTTGCAAACGATAACTGCCATCGTTAAACTTCAGAAAGAATACTTCTTAACTGGCGACGAAAAAAACATCAAACCAATGATTCTTAAAGATGTTGCCGACATTACAGGTTTTGACATTTCGACGATTTCTCGTGTTGTTAAAAGTAAATATGCAGACACGCCTAACGGAATTGTCTATCTTAAAAATCTATTCTCTGATAGTTTGACAAACGACGATGGTGAAGAGGTTTCTACTAAAGAAATTAAAAATCACTTACAAGAAGTTGTCGACAACGAAGACAAGAGAAAACCTTTGACAGATGACGCTTTGGTTGGCATCTTAAAAGAAAAAGGTTACAACATTGCACGTCGTACGATTGCGAAATATCGCGAACAACTCAACATTCCAGTTGCTAGGCTTAGAAAAGAATTATAAAATAGAGCGCTTCATTTTTGGAGCGCTTTTTTTGTCATATTACATTTATTTAAAACCTAAGCATTTAAGAAAAAGTTTACAAAAACTTAAAAGCATTCTCTAAAAAAGCTTTCATTTCTGTATTTTTTTTACTATTTTTAAACAATACTAAATAAAACTATGTTAGACTTTTTACAAGGAATGGACTCTTTGCAGCAAGCCTTTTGGTGGATTGCGATTGCAGCGAGTTTAATTTTTCTAGTTCAGACCATTTTAACGCTAATCGGTAGTGATGCCTCAGACGGAATCAATGCAGATTTTGACGGAAATCTTGACCACGCCGATGCGCCTTTCCAGTTATTCTCGTTCAGAAACTTGGTTAATTTTTTACTTGGTTTTGGTTGGGCTGGTGTCGCGTTTTATCAAACAATTGCGAACAAAACATTTTTGGTTATTGTCGCAGCCTTGGTTGGTTTGGTTTTCATTGCGTTATATTTTGTCATTATCAAACAAATCCTAAAACTGTCCGAAGACAACACTTTTGACATCAGCAAATTGATTGGCAAAAGTGGTGAAGTGTATTTAACAATTCCGTCTGAAAAATCAGGTCAAGGAAAAGTTTTAATTTCACTTAACGGGACCAACCACGAGTTGACAGCAGTTTCGGAAACCGAAGCGATCCAGTCAGGAAAACTTGTAAAAGTTATTCGTATCGAAGGCAAAATTCTTATTGTTGAAAAAATTTAAATAAAACTATAAAATGATTGATGGAATTAATGGGACTTTTATCCTAATTGTAGTACTCGTCTTTGTACTATTCGTAACCTTTATGGCGCTTATCTCGCGGTACAAACGTTGTCCGTCGGATAAAATTTTAGTAATCTATGGTAAGACAGGCGGCAGTTCTGCAAAATGTATTCACGGTGGTGGTGCTTTTGTTTGGCCTGTCATTCAGGATTTTGCTTATTTGGATTTAAAACCAATTTCTATTGAAGCCAATTTGACCAATGCCCTTTCTCGACAAAATATTCGTGTCGACGTGCCTTGTCGTTTCACCATTGCGATTTCTACAGAGCCAGATAGCATGGGAAATGCAGCGGAAAGATTGCTAGGCCTTTCTCCAGAGCAAATTCAGGAACTTTCGAAAGACATCCTATTTGGTCAGCTGCGTTTGGTTATTGCAACAATGACAATTGAGGAAATCAACTCAGATAGAGATAAATTCTTAGATAACATTTCTAAAAACGTCGATACCGAATTAAAGAAAATTGGTCTAAAACTAATCAACGTTAACGTTACCGATATCCGCGATGAGTCAGGCTACATCGAAGCTCTTGGTAAAGAAGCTGCTGCTAAAGCGATTAACGAAGCGATTATCTCAGTTGCAGAACAAACCAAAATCGGGGAAACTGGTAAAGCAGTTGCTGACAGAGAAAAAGACACACAAATTGCTGAAACGCAAAGAGATCGTGATGTTAAAATTGCGATTACTCAAAAAGATAGAGAAATTAGTATTGCATCGGCTGGCAAAGATGAAGCGATTGGTAAAGCAGAAGCTGAAAGAGATGCGCGTATTGCAACTTCGGAAGCTAACTCTTTAGCGATTAAAGGGGAAAACGAAGCGAAAATTACGATTGCAAATTCTGATGCAGAAAGAAGACAACGTGAAGCAGAAGCTTTGAAAATAGCAATCGCAGCGGAAAAAGTACAATCTGCGAAAGCTTTGGAAGAGTCTTATTTAGCGGAACAAAAAGCGGAAACTGCGAGAGCAGAAAGAGAGCGTTCTACGCAACAAGCCAACATCGTTGTACCTGCGGAGATTTCGAAACAAAAAGCGATCATCGATGCAGAAGCAGAAGCAGAAAAAATTAGACTTCAGGCGAAAGGGGAAGCTGACGCCATCTATGCAAAAATGGAAGCGGAAGCGAAAGGTCTCTACCAAATTCTTACAAAACAAGCTGAAGGTTACGACCAAGTGGTTAAAGCAGCTGGTGGCGACACCAACAGTGCATTCCAATTATTGTTGATTGAAAAACTTCCTGAGTTGGTTAGAACGCAAGTTGAAGCGGTTAAAAATATCAAAATTGATAAAGTTACTGTTTGGGATGGCGGCAACAATCCTGAAGGCACAACCTCAACAGCGAACTTCGTTTCTGGCATGATGAAAACTGTTCCACCGCTTAATGATTTATTCAACATGGCTGGACTTAATCTTCCATCTTATCTAAAAGGTGAAGACGAAAAAACAAAAACTATCGAAACAAAATCGGTTAAAGTGGTTAAAAAAGAAGAACCTCCAAAACCAGATGATTCTTCAGACGAAAATAAAGCATAACAAAAGCGCCTTTCAAAAATTTTGAAAGGCGCTTTTTATTTTATCGAACTTGGTGTGAAACTTTAGTTCCGAAAAGCTCAATAGATTTCATCATAATGTCATGCGCTGGATCACCAATGTCCATATG
>JAEXRP010000082.1:0-34618 GCA_023440705.1 Bacteroidota bacterium | reverse complement strand
TTGGTTAATCATTAAAAAAGTCAAAACCAACAAAATAGGAACTTGTAACAACATCATTTCGTAGATCATCGCATTTTTGTAACCAAGTTTCAGGGCCAAAGTTTTTTTGCCAGAAGCTTCGTCGTTTTGCATATCGCGCATATTATTAAGGTTAAGCACCGCCGCACTCAAAAGACCAACGGCCGCGGCAGGGAGCAAAACATCCCAACTAAAAGTTTTAGTAAACAAAAAATAACTTCCACAAACCGATACCAAACCGAAAAAGATAAACACAAAAATATCGCCCAAGCCCATATACCCGTAAGGTTTTTTGCCAACTGTATAACCAATCGCCGCCAAAATACAAGCTACACCCAAACCAATGAAAATATAAAATTCATTCATATAATTTGGGATAAACGCCACATACAACAAGGCAACGGTCGCCACAAATGACAAAATTGAAAGCAGAATAACCGCGTTTTTCATTTGTTTGGCTGTAATCTTCCCCGAAGCCACTGCCCTAGCTTCTGCTTCGTTGATTCTCAACTTATCAGTTCCTTTTACGCCATCACCATAATCGTTGGCATAGTTGGAAAGGATTTGATACAGCAAAGTCACCAAAAGCGCCAATGCAAAAATCTTCCAATCCCAAAAGCCACCATCTTCCTTCAATCGCCATTTGGCAATAAAAGACCCCATGATAATCCCACTTAAAGAAAGTGGTAAAGTTCGCAGACGCGCTGCTTTTATCCAGTCAATCATTCTTTTTGATTTTAGATTTTAGATTTCAAATTTTAGATTTAATGTTTAAGTTATTTCTAAATTTTGATTTCTAATTTCTACTTTACGAAATCCATTGGTCGTCGCCAAAGTTTGGTTTTCTCTTTTCTAAGAAAGCATTTCGACCTTCGATAGCTTCGTCGGTCATATAAGCCAAACGCGTTGCTTCGCCAGCAAAAACTTGTTGTCCTACCATGCCATCGTCTGTTAAATTCATAGCAAATTTCAACATTCTGATTGACATTGGCGATTTTCCAAGAATCTCTTGCGCCCATTCGTAAGCGGTATCTTCAAGTTCTGCATGCGGAATAACGGCATTAACCATTCCCATTTCGAAAGCTTCTTGCGCAGAATAATTTCTTCCCAAAAAGAAGATCTCACGCGCTTTTTTCTGCCCCACCATTTTTGCTAAATAAGCAGAACCATAACCACCATCAAAACTTGTTACATCAGCATCTGTCTGTTTGAAAATCGCATGCTCTTTACTTGCCAACGTCAAGTCACAAACCACATGAAGCGAATGTCCGCCACCAACAGCCCAACCAGGAACAACAGCAATAACTACTTTTGGCATAAAACGAATCAAACGTTGAACTTCCAAAATATTAAGACGATGTCTTCCGTCTTCCCCAACATAACCTTTTTGACCACGTGCTTTTTGGTCGCCACCACTACAAAATGCCCAACCGCCGTCTTTAGGACTTGGTCCTTCGCCAGACAACAATACAACACCTATCGATGGATCTTCCGAAGCATCAAAAAAAGCATCATACAATTCTGAAGTTGTTTTGGGACGAAAAGCATTTCTAACTTCTGGTCTATTAAAGGCGATTCTCGCAACGCCACCACATTTTTTGTACGTGATATCGTCGTATTCTTTAACTGTTTTCCAGTCTATCATTTTAATAAAATTTGGCGTAAAGATAAGGCTATAATGACAATTATTAAAATCTTAAAATTATTAATTCTTGAAAACAATTTTATTTCTATTTTTAGAAGTTAAAATTATAAACTATGCTAAAAAAATCTATTTTTTGTTTTTGCTTGGGAATTTCAGCAACTTACTTTTCTCAGAATATAAATTTTACCGATCAAAATTTTAAACAATTTTTGGTTAATGTGAAAGTAGAAAACAAAAATGCAATAGACATTAACGGAAATTATACTACAATAGATCTAAACAATGATGGCGAAATTCAAGTTTCAGAAGCAGAAAATATAGGCAGTCTTTTTACTAGCTATAACAAAACTTTTAATGATATAAATGGTATTGAATTTTTCAAAAACCTAACATATCTTAATATTGATAGCGCAAAAAATTTGACAAGTGTTAATCTTAAAAACTTAAGTAAATTAAATTTTTTAAGTGCACAATATTTGGATAATTTGGAATCACTCAGTTTATCCGATTGTAGTAATCTAGAAGAATTACGTTTGGTGACACCAAAACTTAATTCACTTAATTTATCTAATAATAGTCTATTAAAGACACTACTAATTTTAGACTCTAATATACAATCATTAAATCTAAGTCAAAATAAAAACCTTAGCAATGTACAAATAAGTAGTCCAAATCTTACTACGATTAACCTAGAAAACCTGTCTTTACTGACAACTTTAGTTATCAGAGAAAATAATCTTAAAGATTGTCATTTTTCGAATGCCGTTAATTTGAAAACGCTTACAATTTCTGATGCTTCAAGTTTTAATACCCTAGATATAAATAATAATCTAGAATTACAAAAAGTTGCTATAGAAAAAACCAATTCTTCAACAGAAATCAAGCTTCCAACAAATATACTTTCAAAATTATCAACATTTAGGCTCAGCAATAGTAGTATTTCAGCCATAGATTTTTCAAAGACTTTATCTCTAGAAGATATATCTATTTTAAAAAGCGATAATATTAAATCCATTGATATAAGTAAAAATATTAATCTTAAATATTTTGTAATAAGTGACAGTCCAAATATTAATAGTCTTGATTCTAGTAAAAATATTAATTTAGAAGTCATAAATGTTTTTAATATGCCAAACTTAGAATCACTTTATATTAAAAACGGTAAAAAGCAATCATTTGGAGAAAACTTTATGGGATGCCCAAAACTGTCTTATGTATGTTGTGATGAGGAAGAAAAAGCTTTCTTTGAAAACAAAGGTGTACCAACAGTTGTAACAGATTGTGCGCTAGCAACTCAAGAAATGACAAATTTGTCTAACCTAAAATTATTTCCAAATCCAACTATTGATGTTATTAACCTCAATAAAAAAATTAGTGAATATCAAGTTTTTGACACTCATGGTAAAATTATTTTGATAGGAAAAAATACAGAGAAAATCAATGTAAAATCTTTAGCTAAAGGACTTTATTATTTAAAAGCTATTTCTTCAAATAAGACAGAAACGAAATCATTCATTAAACAATAAATAATACAAAAAAATAAGCGCCTTCAACAGATGTCGAAAGGCGCTTTACAATATAATAATTGTGATTGGTCGGTGTTGATTATTTCACGACTTTAATAGCACTTGCTAAAAAGCGTGTTTCTGTTTTTGGATCTTTGATAGCATCAATCTCCGATTGTGGTTTTTTAGCATCTTCAGCGTAATGTTTTAGCTCATTAACAGAAGTTGTTTTGCTCTCTGCATTGCCTTCTAACACAACATTTTTCCCAACTAAAGCCATCGGTACAAAGAAGCCGTAGTCTTTCATTTTAACAAAGAAATCTTTACCATCATCAGTTTTTAGTTTTACCCAACATCCTTTTTTAGGACAAACTTCGGTAACTGTACCTTTAACAGCAACGTTTTCAACTTTTGCTTCTTTTGTTAATTTTTTATTTAAATCTTTAACTGTCATTGCTTTTTTCGCAACAGTCATTTCTACATCTTTACCGTAATACTCGCCGACTTTTGCGTCGCCAGCTGGTGGACCAGATTGTGCGAAAGTGATAACACCAATCCCTAATCCTAATAAAAATAACAAGTTTTTCATGCTAATGTTAAATTTTTGTAAATGTAATAAAAATTATTTTGAAACAACCTTATCCAGCTTTTTATTTTTCAACCAATAAGATGTCGCCTCGTATGTAGCCACAGTTTCGTTCTTTAATCGCTCGTCAATTGTCGTTCTCGGAACTTCATCAAAATATGGATTATAGATTGCTGGGATGTTATTTTTTTGAGGTTTTAGATCATATTGTTTCACTTTTTTGGTTGGTGAAATAATCGTCAAAACATTATCTTTTATTAAACCTAAATCTTGATAAGTCGCAATATAAGCACGCGGTTGATAATTGGATTTAAAAATATCTTGACCTAAAAACTGACTTTCATAATTGAAATTCATTAGACCAAACAAAGTCGGCATCACATCAATCTGCGACATCAAAGTACTAACTTCTTTCGGTTTTATAAGACCTTCGGAGAAAATCATAGCTGGGATTCTGTATTTATCCATCGGCAATTCGGTTTTACCAGCAGACGACGCACAATGATCGGACACGATTACAAAAATTGTATTCTTATACCAATCTTCTTTTTTCGCCATTTCGAAAAACTTTTTAATCGAATAATCGGTGTATTTAACACCACCTTCACGCGATTTTGCATTTCCAGGAATGTCGATTCGTCCATCTGGATACGTGAAAGGTCGATGGTTACTAACTGTCATCCAATGGTTAAAGAAAGGTTTTCCAGTTTTAGCTTCAGCATTCATCGTTTGGATCGCTTTTTTCGCCATATCCTCATCACTAACTCCCCAAATATTTGCAAATGTAATTTCTTCAGGTTTAAATGCCGCTCTATCAACAATATCGTAGCCATTTCCACCAAAGAAATCTTTCATATTATCAAAATAAGAATCGCCACCATACAAATATTTAACTTGATAACCTTTCGATTGGAAAACCAACCCAGTCGTAAATTTATTCTTATTATCTTCACGTTTAACTACACTTTCTCCTGCAGTTGGCGGTATACAAAGCGTTAAAGCTTCCAAACCACGAACAGTACGATTTCCCGTTGCATAAAGATTGGTAAACATCATACTTTTGGTTGCTAAACTATCCAAAAACGGCGTGATATTTTGCTCGTTTCCGTAATGTTTTAAGAAATCTGCAGAGAGACTTTCAATGGAAATTAAAACCACATTTTTACGAATTTCCGCCGAATCACCAACAACAGGACGACGCAATTCTGGTGGTTGATATTGACTTAAAAATTGTTTTTCTGCTTGTTCTATTCCTAAGCTTGGATAGAATTTAACAAAATCCAATTCTTTGGTATTAAAAGCCGTATAGAATTTCTCCAAACCATTGCTTTTAATTTCTTCCGAAAAGGTATTTTGATAATGTATTTTTTTAAGCTGGCCAATTGCGAATAGACTAACTCCAAACAATACAACATAAGCCACAACAAAGACTATCTTCTGTACAAAATTTGGAAGTGTTAGCAGCTCTGATTTTGTTTTTTTATAAATGAAAATCGTAACGCCAATTGCAATTGCAATAATCACCGAAAACAACGGAACCACGGGATAAGATTCCATAATATTACCGATAACTTCGTTGGTATAAATTAAATAATCGACCGCGATAAAGTTGTAACGAACCCCAAATTCATTCCAGAAAAAGTATTCGCTCACAGCATTTTGAATGATTAAAAACACATACAAAAACAGCGTAATGAAGTATAAAATATTTCTAAATCTTTGTCTTTGATTGGGAACAAGTAACAACAAGCCAAACAGAATCGTTTTTAAACCAACAAAAATTAATGCAATCTCTGCGACAGAACCTCCATATTGTTTAAAAATATTATTTGGGACAAAGGCAATGTACAATGCAAAAGCCAATAACAATCCGAAAATAATGTAACCCCAAGGTTTGTTGTATTTAGAATTGGATAAAAACAAAAAGTAAATCACCAAAAATACCGACGCAATACTAAAAATAAAAATATCGCTAATTGCGCCAACTAACAAAATGCCCAAACTTTCGAAAAAGCCAAAACTACTGGTTGTTATTGGATGAAAAAAGAAAACCAATCTCAACAAAAATGAAATTAGCAAGTAAAAGCCGCCTAAATAAAAATAGGCTTTTAGTTTTTTGAAGTCCATAATTCGGTTTATAGTTGCTGTTTTTTGCGCCTGCAAGTTAAGATTTTATAAATTATTAAAAATATTTAAACTAAAATGTAACAAACTTGCCGTTTTGATTGTCTAACTAATATAACATTACAAATTATATCACTATGAAAACAAATAAAATCTGTGCTATATTATTAGGTTTAAGCCTTACATTAAGCGCGTGCAGTTACTCAAAATCTAATGGTGAAACCGAATTTACAATTGGAGGTTTTAACATGGGAAGCAACGAAGGCAAAGGCGCTTTGACCGACAAAACTTATACTTTTGATTTTGATGAAATAAAATCTTCTAATGCTTTGGACGTTGAAGTGGTAAAATCTAGCGCCGAAAAAATTGTTGTTAACGCACCATCGGACATTATCGACCAAATCGAAGTTGTACAAGAAGGCTCAGCTGCAGTTATTCGTATTGCGAGAGGCGTTAGAAATGTTTCGACCAATAGAGTTAAGGTGAAAGTCTATGCTAAAGATTTTAACAAATTATCAGCCTCGTCAAGTTCGACAATTACCGTAGCAGACGATTTCAAATCGAATGGATTTCTCCTAAATGCATCTAGCTCGTCAACTATTAAAGGGACTTTCGATGCACCTTCTATTAATATCCAAGCAAATAGCAGCGCAGACGTTGTGGCAAATATTATGTCTAAAGATGTTATTGCACAGGTTTCTTCCTCGGGAACCATTAGCCTAAAAGGTCGTTCGGAAAGTATTAACGCTCAGGCTTCATCATCAGGAGATGTGGAAGCAGCAGAATTTACAGCAGATTCAGCCATGCTACAAGCCTCATCATCAGGTGGAATAAAAATAGGTGTTAGAAATTCGGTATCGGGAAGTGCGTCTTCTAGTGCTGATATTGTTGTCCTAAAACGTGGGAATCTAGAAAGTAAAAATGTAAAAGAAAGTAGCTCAGGTTCTGTCACTATTAAATAAAACTAATTTTTTGTCCTATTTGTGCGGTTTGGCATACAATTGTATGTTTAGATTTTAACTTCTAAAAACTAGAAGCATCTAAACTATACGAACTAGAAAAGAATAAAAATGAAAAAATTATTAGAAAAGACAACTTTGGTGGGGCTTTCATTATTCACATTTGGATTGTCTTTTGCGCAAAAAATTGACCAAAAATCACAAAGCATTTTGGATGCTGTAACATCTAATTATAAGAGCAAAAAAAATACGTACTTCAAATTCACTTATGGTTCTGGTTCTGGAAAAGTAACCAAAGCCGAAACTGGGATCTTCTATTCTAGCAATGATAAATACAAGTTAAAAATCATGGGAATAGAACAGATTTTTGATGGTAGCAAAGTCTACAACATTAACGATTCTGACAAAGAAGTTACGATTGCAAAACCAAATGATAGCGATGTGATGTTTTCGCCGCTTAGTTATTTAGAATCTTATAAAAAAGACTACAATGTAACCTATGTTGGCAAACGAAATGTTAGTGGAAAATCTTTGGATTATATCAAGATGACGCCTGTTAAAGAAAATGGTCTATCACAAGTTAATCTTTATGTTAACAGCGCCCAGAACAAATTAGTAAAACTAGAACAAATCGCTACTAACAATCAATTAGCAACGATTAGTATTAGCGATTACAAAGAAAATCAAAACTTATCTTCTAATGTTTTCAGCTTCGATAAAGCGAAGTATGCTAAATATTTAATCACAGAACTTTAATTTAATCATTAAAGCTTAAATATAAAAAGTCATAATGTCTTTCGCATTATGACTTTTTTGCTGTATTTTTGACGTCAAATTAGATAATTTTTCCATTTGAAAAAGTTAGACAAATATATCATTAAAACCTTTTTCGGGCCATTTTTCTTTATATTCAGTGTCCTGTTTTTCATCTTCATTGTCAACATCATTTGGGTGCAGATGTCGCAATTCACGGGTAAAGGACTGACCTATTGGGAGATTATTAAGTTTCTGTTCTACATGAGCGCCAATGTCGTGTCGATGGTTTTACCATTAACGATTTTGTTATCTGCCATTATGACCTTTGGTGATTTTGGAGAACGTTATGAGCTCGCTGCGATGAAAGCTGCTGGTATTAGCTTGACACGAGTTATGGCGCCACTTTTTATCACGGTGACCATGATGTCCTTTGTGCTTTTTTTGTTTTCAAATAATGTCATCCCCGACTTCCAACGGAAAGCTAAAAATATGTTGTTTAACATTGTTTCTAGTAAACCTGCTCTTAATTTTACACCAGGCGTTTTTATTGACCAAATGTCAGGGTTCTCAGTAAAATTTGATAAAATATCGGGAGAAAATAAGGAAAATTTAGAAGGCGTTTTTCTTCACAAAAATTCAAATTCTTACGAAAATCAACAAACGATTATTGCTAAAAAGGGACGTTTTGCAAAAGCACCAGATCCTAATTATTTAAAACTAATCTTGTACAGCGGTTACATCTACGAAGACGATATCGCCAACAAGGCGTATAATGAAAGGTTAAATCAGCCCAATCAGTCCATTAAATTTGATTCCTTAGCATTTCATTTCGATATTAGTGAATTGATCAATCAAGCTATAGAAAGTGAGAAAATCACGGATGATTATCGTTTTCAAAATTATTTTGAAGTCAACGAAACGCTTGCCAAAACCGATGAAAACAATAAAGTTAGCATCAATAGTATATCGAATCAGTCGATGATGACGGTCAATGCATATGTTCAGTATCTAGATAATCCACACAATAAAATTAAGGTTGATCCATCGCCAAACTTTACAGGTGAAGGTCTCGCAGCGGACAAAAAAATGGAAGTCTTTTATAATGCTTACGTTCGACTTAACAATCTGAAAGACAGCAACAAACAATCGCAAGAGCAAATCTTGGAAATGAAAAAATACAAGAATAAAATGGTCATTTACCAACAGAGAATCCTCTCTTATTCAGTGACTTGTATTATTTTCTTTATGATTGGAGCGAGTCTCGGATCCATTATCCGAAAAGGCGGAATGGGACTTCCCGTCGTTATTGCGATTATCATTTTCATTATTTTCTACGTCATTAATTTGAGTGTCGAAAACTTATCTTGGAAGGGACAACTGGATCCTTATTTGGCAACTTGGGCACCAAACATGATTTTGTTCCCGTTTGCTATTTGGTTGACATACAAAGCTTTAACAGACTCTCAATTATTTGACATTGAGAAATATCGAACTTTGTTAAAACCAATCACGAAAAGATTTACAAAAACTAAAGAACACAAACGCTATCAATAACATGGAATTCTCGCTGCAACCCCGATTAGAAAACGATTTTTTGATTTTGGAACCACTTCAAAAAGAAGATTTCGAAGCTTTGTATAAAGTTGCATCCGAAAAGGAAGTTTGGGCGCAACATCCCAATCCTGACCGTTATAAAAGAGAAGTTTTCCAAAATTTTTTCGAAGGAGCCATCCAAAGCGGAGGTGCGTTCAAAATTTATGATAAAAACTCTGGCGAATTAGCAGGAAGTTCTCGCTTTTACGATTACAACGAAGCAGACAATAGCATCTTAATTGGTTACACTTTTTATGGAACTAAGTTTTGGGGAACTGGACTTAATCACAAAGTGAAACGCATCATGATGGACTATATTTTCCAATATGTTGATAAAGTTATTTTCCACATTGGCGCAGAAAATCTACGTTCTCAAATTTCTATTTCTCGTCTCGGTGCCGAAAAAATTGACGAACAATTGGTCGAATATTTCGGTGAAAGTCCAAAATTAAATTTCATTTATCAAATTAGAAAAGAGAATTATCAGAAATAATTTCATTTTTTAAATTAAAACCTCATACATCTTAAAAACATATGAGGTTTTCTAAAATCGAATAAGCTCGAATATTAATCGTATTGATTCGGATGTTTAGCTTTAATATCGTCGACCGTTCCTAAAACTTTTTCTTTTAAAGAATCTTGGTATTGCTGCATTTTGTTCGAAACATCTTCGTCAAAAGTTCCGATGATTTTAGCGGCTAAAATCCCAGCATTAAGAGCGCCATTAAGAGCAACAGTTGCCACAGGAATTCCGCCAGGCATTTGCAAAATGGACAAAATCGAATCCCAACCATCAATAGAATTACTCGACAAAATCGGAACACCAATCACAGGAATCGTCGTGCAACTAGCCACCATGCCAGGAAGATGTGCCGCGCCGCCAGCTCCAGCGATAATTACTTTCAGACCTCTTTCTTTTGCTTTTTGTGCATAATCGAACATACGTTCTGGCGTTCTGTGCGCCGAAACCACTGTCAATTCATAAGGAATTCCTAGGTTTTTTAGAAAATCTGCTGCTTGTTCCATAATCGGAAGATCGCTTTGACTTCCCATAATTATTCCTACCATTTCAATTTTTATTAGATTTTCAAAGATAAAAATTAATAAAAGACGAAACCAATTTGAATAAAAATTGATCTTTAAAAAGTGCTTGTAAAGCCTATTTTGCCTCCGAAAAGTCTATCTTTGCAACTTCTTATTTCGCTAAAACTTGAAAAACTACAAATTACTTTTCGCCATTTTAACCGTCGCACTCGTCTGGGGAACCACCTTCATGGGAATTCGCGTTGCCGTAGAAACAATTCCGGGCTGGTTTGTAGCGGGAATTCGTCAATTTTTGGCAGGATTAATTATGTTGACCATTTTATTATTTCGTAAAGAATTAAAATGGATTGGTTGGAAAAACTTTGGATACCAAATTGTTTTTTCGGTTTTAATGTTAGTCATGGCAAATGGCCTAACCACCGTTGCTGAAGAAGAATTAAGCAGTAGCTTGGCGGCGTTAATTAGCGCTTGTTCTCCTATTTTAGTCTTTATCGGAAGTCTATTTTTAGGTTTACAAAAATTTAGTTTTAAATCATTATTGGGTGTTATCATTTGTTTCAGCGGGATTCTAATGATTTTTTGGGATGGTTTACAAGACCTTGCTATTTCTGAATATCGAAACGGCATTATCATGATGTTTTTTGCAATTTTAGGTTGGGCAGGCGGCACTATTTTCACAAAAAAAATGAATATCAAATCCGAGAATATTTCGCTTAATTTAGTCTATCAATTTTTGTTCGCAGGTGTTTTCCAAATTCTATTAGCATTTTTAGTAACTGAGAATTACAATTTTGGAAATTGGACGTCGAAAAGTATTGCTGCAATGCTCTATTTGGCGGTTTTTGGCTCTGTTATTACCTTCTTTGCGTTTCATTATGCGTTGACAAAAATTAGCCCAATTCAAGTTTCGATTTTATCATATATCAACACAATTATCGCAATATTTTTGGGTTGGCTTTTATTAGATGAAAAAATCACCATTCAGTTTATTTTGGCTGCAATATTGATTATTTGTGGTGTTTTCATTATCAATTACAAACCCGAAATGTTTAGAAGAAAAGTTTTAAAATAGTTACAAAAAAATCTCTTTTTGCACATTCAAATCTTTTAAAAATTCTTGGTCGTGAGAAATTACAATCAAACTTCCTTTGTAATCTTGCAAAGCTGAAGTTAGGATTTCAACATTTTCCAAGTCGAGGTTGTTGGTTGGTTCATCTAAAACAATTAAATCTTGTGCTTTTCCCATAATTGAAAGACAAGCTAGCAACAATCGCATTCTTTCGCCACCGCTTAAACTCGACATTTTTTTGTCCCAAACTTCTTTTCGAAACAAAAATCGGGTTAAAATTGTTTTCAATTCGTGGTCAGGAATTGGAGATCGATTAAAATGTTCGGCTTGTTCTAAAACATTGAAATTTTCATTTAAAATCGAATAATTTTGATCTAAATAAATGGATTTAAAATCTGTTTTTTCAATTTTTCCTGTTGATGGTTTTAAAATTCCGAGAAGTAGTTTTACCAACGTTGATTTACCGGAAGCATTATTTCCTTTAAGTGACCAACGTTCGCCACTTAAAATCTGGAAATTTAAATCTTCCTTCCACAAAAAATCTTGATTGTATTTAAAATTAAGCTCTTTCACATTAAACAAAATTTTTCCTTGATGTAATGCCGAATCATCAAAATTAAATTTCATCTGTTGCAACTGCGAAACTTCTCGTCTTAACTTCGATAAATCCTCAGAAATTCCACCAATTTTCTCCGCGTGAATATCTTTCATTTTTGAACTTGAATTTTCGGCTTTGTTCCGAAGCGTATTCATCATAATTCGGGCAACGCCTACTTTTTCTTGCTTCTTCTTCCCTCGAGAATCCAATTTTTGTTGACGCTCCAAAGTTTCTCGTTCTACATCTTTTGCTTTTTTCAAGGACTTTTCTTTGCTTTTAATTTCGTTTTCCAAAGCCAAATCCGAAGCTTCTTTTTGCGCTTTATAAAACTCATAATTTCCACCAAAAACTTGAATTCCTTTAGAAGAAAGCTCCACAACTTTATCCAATAAATTAAGTAAAGTTCGGTCGTGACTAACCATTAATAAGGTTTTTGAAGTTTCAGAAACGAAATTATACAACAATTGTCGCGCTTCAAAATCCAAATGATTGCTCGGCTCGTCCAAAATCACAAAATCGGCTTCATGAATATCAATTCCAGCTAAAAGAACTTTGGTTTTTTGTCCGCCACTCAAGGTCTTCATCAAATCTGAAACTGAAATATCTTCAATGTTCCACTTGGAAAAAGCTTCTACTACTCGATTTTCTAAATCCCAATCATCATTAAGAATTTCAAAATTTTCTTCGGAAGCTTCGCCTTCCAAAATTGCGTGAAAAGCTTTTAATTTAGAATCAATTTTTAAAGCTTCAGCAACCGAAACTTCATCCAATTGACCATAGACCTGTGAAACAAAATAGATTTTTTCATCGGAACTAATTTCACCTTCAGAAGGTGAAATTTCGCCCGAAATAAGTTTTAATAAAGTGGATTTCCCAACACCATTTTGACCAATTAAAGCGACTTTTTCGCCTTTGTTCAACGTAAAATTGAGGGAATTAAACAGCATCTCTTTATCTGGATGCAGATAGGTAATATTGTGTAACGTAAACATGTTTTTTCTTTAAAATGAAATTTGAAGCCCTAAATTGGGCTCTGAAAAGTCGTTGAAAGAAAAAGAATTCTACATGTTTACGCGTTAATTTTGAATTACAAAGATAGGAATATTATTTTTTGATAATTAATCCTTCTGATAAAGTGCGTGACCATCAACATACAAAATACTTTCCGACGGTTTGTACACATATTTTTTAGCAGCGAAATTGCCTTCGGAATTCTTATCCAAAATAATATTCGCTTCGTTTCCTAGGAAAAGTTCAGCCTTAGATTGATCGTCATTCATTAAAACAAATGCGCTGATAATGGCTTCGCCTTCTTTGGTTTCAATAGGATTCAAGCGAGTTCCTTCATTAAAAACCTGAATACAATTGTTCTTCAAAACGCTCCAAGTTTGTCCTGCAGAACCTTTACACCCGTGTTTATCTTGATCATTTCCCACCATTTTTTGAGGTGTGTTGCAAGCCATTAAACTTCCGATAGCTACTAATAAGATTGTATTTTTCATATTCAAATTTTCTTTGAACAAACAAAAATGGTGCGAAACTTTTCCAAAGTTGTTAAATTAACATAACGTTATTATTCGGAAAAAGAAAAGTCATCTTTAGTTTTAAAGATGACTTTTGTACTTAAACGAATTAATTTTAGTCAAAAAATTAAATGAATGAAAAGCTTTTTTCTGCCCAATTACCAATGATTGGAAGTGGTTTTTCAACATTGTTTGCCGCATTAATAATTCCTATAATCATCAGCGCCCAAACCGCATAACCAAAATAGCCTAGAAACGCTAGACTTGGTACCAACATTACGATGAAAAAAAACAAAAAATTGAATGCGATAGCAAATAGGAAAAGAGCCAAACCTTGTTTCAAATGGAATTTTAAAAAATTATCAGCTTTATCTTTTCCCACAAAATAAGCGATAAACCATCCAATAATGGTGATGTAAGAAACGATTGCAAGTGTTTTGTTGTCCATAATATTGTGTTTTAATAGTTAGTTTCGATTTCTAAATCTGACGACTTGCTTATCCCAAAAAATGGAAATGAAAAGGATAAGCGAAGTCAATCAGAATTTAATCACTTGTATTTTTTCTGAGATCAAAATTCTACATCTCAGCAACGAAAACCTAACAATCAAACACTACCTTCGTACTACAACATCATAAAACAGCCTACTACAAAGCTACTACAGTTATTTATAAATTTCTAATAATCAATTATTTATAAAAATCTATTCAAAGAAAATAAATTACTTGATTAATTAAATTTAGATTTTTTGTCATAACTTATTCCTCAGTTAAAGTATTCAACCTTTACAGCACAAAGAATGAAAGACAAAATTTTTATATTTTTTTTATTAGGATTCTCAATTTTTAGTTATTCTCAAAACAACTATTTGGACAGTCTAAAAACGATTGCTAAAAAGGAAAACACACCAACAAAAGAAAAAATGAAAGTTCTTGGGCTTCTTACAGAAATGTATCGAAGTGAAGAACAATATAAAACGGCTTCTGAATACGGAAAACGCTTTTTGCAACTCGCTAAAAAGGAAAAAAACGACTTTGAAATTACAAAAGCATATACCTATCTTGGTATTATCGCCAACAATCAATCACTTTACGAGCAAACCAACTTGTATATTGATTCTGCAAAAGTGGTTTCTTCAAAATCCAATAATGCTTTAGCAAAAGCCTATTCCGAGTATTTGCAGGCTTATCAAAATTTTGGATTTCAAGATTTAAAGAAAAGCATGGAACATACACTTTCTGCTGTATCAAGCGCCGAAAATCAAAAAGATTATGAGATCGAATTTAAGCTTAATTACATGCTTTATAGTCTCTATACAAACTGGAATGATTTGCAAAAAAGTATGAAATATGCGCAAGCAAGCGTCGTTTCGGCAAAAGCTTCGAACAACAAAAATTATTTAAGTAACGCCTATTCAATCTTGGCTGTAGCGTATTCGTATCTTTATGCGAAAACTAATAAAAAGGAAGATTTAGCGGCCATTTTTAAATTTTCGGAAGAGGCAGCAAGTCTTTATCAGAAATTTCCAGGACATGTTTCAAATTACACATATGCTTTAGCACGAAATAATATTGCAAACTACTATTTGATTTACTATCCAAAACTTACGTCTGATTTGGTTAAAAAAATAGAATTTAACGTCAACGAATCTCATTCAATTTTGCAAAAAAGCAGCAATAGTCAGTCTTTGCAAGCTGGAAATCTTGGAATGCTTTCGTATCTCGCACAAGAAGCTGGTGATTTGGATAAATCTGAAAAATTATTGTTGGAAGCTAATACCATTTTACAAACTGAAAAACCATTATACTATCCCATGTTAATACAAATTACAGGGGATTTGGCGGGACTCTACAAGAAAAAAGGAAACTTAGAAAAAGCCTTGGAATATCAGGAAAAAGTTACGGAGCTAAATAGTTTGTTATTTGATCAAACCCAAATCGAAAGTGTAAAAAAACTGGAAGCGCAATTCCAATCGGAGAAAAAAGCGAAAGAAATTCAACAGCAAAAAAATCAGAAATTATGGTATATCGCAGGTGGAATTTTAGCTTTAATAGGAAGTTTTTTCATGTTTCGATCCTATCATTTCCGATTGAAATATGCGATACAAACGCAAAAACAATTGGCTTTGGAAAAAAGTGAAGCGGATTTGCAAGTTCAACTTCAAAAAGAAGAACAAGCTCGTCTGAAAGCTGAGCAAGAAGTATTGACTTTACAACAAGAAAAATTGCAAAATGAAGTAATGGCGAGTCAGCTTCATTTGGAACATAAAACCAATATACTTCATCAATTAAAGGAAAAATTGAACGACGATGACAATGTCAATATTGACAGAATAATTCGTGAGGAAAATCTTTTGGACAAAGATTTTGAACATACGAAGTTTCAAATACAGGAAATTCATCCTAACTTTTTTAAATCGATTCAAGACAAAGCCAAACAAAAATTGACAGACCTCGATTTAAAATACTGCGCTTATATGCATCTCGGAATGAACACCAAACAGATCGCAAATGTCCTAAACATCGAACCTAAAAGCGTGAGCATGACCAAATACCGCATCAAGAAAAAATTTGATTTGGATGCTGAGACTGATCTTGTTCAGTATATTAAAGGGATTATTTAGTCGACTTTAAATTTTCTAAATATGCTTTTAAAACCAATGGATGACAATGTTTTTCATCTTTTGCGGCATAAACCAAAGTCAGGATTTCTTGTTTCTGAAGGCGTTTTAAAAAGTCGGGACCGAAATTGTTTTCCTTGAGTTCTTTTAAATATTTCTCAGAAAATTCTTCCCAACGACTGGGATCATGATGAAACCACAATCGCAAGTCTGTAGAAGGCGCCAAATCTTTGACCCATTCGTCTAAAGCAGCGCGTTCTTTACTGATTCCTCTTGGCCACAATCGATCTACCAAAACTCTGTAACCATCAGTTGGAGAAGCTTCTTCGTAAACTCTTTTGAGTAGGATTTTCATTTTTTATTTTAAAGTTATGAATTTTTAGAATTAAAGTTTTTCTATTTCCAAAACTCATCTTTAAATTGATCTTTTTCGTCGGAATGAACTTCTCCAAGCACTTTTCCGATTTCTAAAAGTTGAGTTTCAGTAAGATTTTCTTCTAAATGTGGAAACCATTGTCTTTCTTCAAATCGAATATGATCATCCAATAAATTCGCAAATGCTTCAAGATTTTGAATGCTAAGATTTTCAGAAATTTCGTTGAATAATATTTCTAAATCTTGGTGTTCTTTGGATACTCTAGTTGAGAATTCGTCTTTTAAATACGGAAACAAAATCTCCTCTTCTTCTTTGAAATGTTCCTTCAAATGCTGATTCCAGAAATAATCAACATACTTCTGAATTCGAGAAAGTTCAACTTCTTTCTTTAAACCTTGACGGATTTTCCAGCAACAAAGCAAACCAAAATGATGGTCATGTGAAAGTGGAATGATATTTTCGTTACGTTTCATTTTTTCTATTTTTTAAATTACTGTTACTTATTCTTTTTCCTTGATAAAAAAGAATCAAAAAATTAAGACTTGAAAACTCAGCTAAAAATTCAAATGAAATCCTAAAATTTCTAAAACTCGCTCCAATACAATCCCATCCTTGCTCAAACACTAGAAATTTTTAGCGGATTTAATTCAAATTTTCTTAACGCTTCCATTTTCTAGGTCATTAATTTAACAATAAACATTTTTAATAGGAAAAACTAAAAACCTCACCAATTTCCAAAAAAACTGATGAGGCAACAATATTAAATTTAGTTTACCTTTTTTCTTTCAATGACCATCCGAATTTTAATCCAATGATGAAAATCACCAATAACAATTCACCAACAGCCAATAAAATATCTCCAGGAACACGCATCCATCGCAGGAAATGCATAATTTCCGTTTGCATAAATTCTGCGGATCTTGCGTACCAATAACCTTCTTGGATAGACGCTACAGCTTGCATAATTCCGATTGGGAGAATACTAATAGTCGTCATCACAAACAATCCGATATTAGTTAACCAAAACGCCCAACCAATTAATTTATCATTCCATTGCCTGTCGGGATACAAACCTCTCAAAATGAAGAGCATTAAACCGATTCCTAGAATTCCGTACACTCCAAATAATGCGGCGTGACCATGAACCGCCGTAGTATTTAAACCTTGAATATAATACAATGCAATTGGTGGATTAATAGCAAATCCGAAGATTCCAGCTCCTAAAAAGTTCCAAAAACACATCGCAATGAAGCAGTAGATTGGCCATTTGTAGGCTTTAATCCATTTTGTGGATTTACTGATTTGATAATTGTGATAGGCTTCGTAACCAATTAATACCAACGGAACAATTTCTAATGCACTAAACGTTGCTCCTAAAGCCAAAACCGCAGTAGGTGTTGCACTAAAGTATAAGTGATGAAACGTTCCTAAAATTCCTCCTGCAAGGAAAATTATCGTTGAAAATAATACTGAAATCGTTGCAGATTTTAATCTCAATAAACCTAATCTGGTGAACAAGAATGCGGCAACAACGGTAGCAAAAACTTCGAAGAAACCTTCTACCCAAAGGTGAACCACCCACCATCTCCAATATTCGGCGATGGCCATATGCGTTTGTCTTCCGTACATTAATCCAGCTCCGTAGAACATCGCAATAGCCACTGATGCAATTACGAAAAGCGTAAGCATGTGGCGGTTTTCGTCCTTTTTCTTCAAGGCTGGAAGCAAGGCACGAATCATTAAAATCAACCAAAGAATAAGTCCAACTAATAATAATATTTGCCATACTCTTCCCAATTCAACGTATTCATAACCAGAATGTCCCCAAAGGAAATTGTCAACGTAACCCAATTTTTGCATTACTCCTAACCATTGTCCAGCTAAAGAACCGAAAACAACGATTAACAAAGCTCCGAAGAGAATATTAACACCTAATTTTTGATATTTTGGTTCATAGCCTGAAACCGCTGGTGCAATGTATAATCCTGTTGCTAACCAAGACGTTGCAATCCAGAAAATAGCTAATTGAACATGCCAACTTCGAGATACGGATTGTGGTAAAATTTCATCCAACGGAATTCCGTAAAATGCGCTTCCTTCCACACCATAATGTGCGGTGATAACGCCCGCTAACATTTGAACTAAAATCAATAGTGCGACTACCCAAATGTATTTCAACGTTGCTCGCATGGAAGCGGTTGGCTTCATGCTTCTCAAAGGATCTTCTAATGGTAAAGCTTCCGCAATTTCTTCTTCTTTGTTTTTAGCATGATAGAAAACCAATGCGCCAACCCCAATTAACAACATCAAAATACTGAATCCAGACCATAAATGCAACGAACTTGATGGAATATTCCCAACCGTTGGGTCGTGCGGCCAATTGTTGGTATACGAAACCGTATCATTTGGTCGATTCGTGATACATACCCAAGTTGTCCAAGAGAAAAAGGCATTCATTTTATCCATTCTCGCTTGATCTTTCACAGTAAACTTTTGGATAGCGTATGCATCTCTAAGTTTTGCCATCGACGAATCACCCATGAATAATTTGGAATAATAATCTGCCAACTCAGCTTGAACTTTTGCACGTTCTGGCGAAATGGTGATCATTTGCGTAGCTTCATCCAACGTATTGGTACGAAGTTCTTTCTTTAATAGAGATTGATATTTCGCTTGTTCTTCGTCTGGAAGATCTTTGTAAATTTTTCCATCTTTTTTAGCCAATTCATCCAGTAAAAGTGTGGATTCGCGATGCAGATAATCGGCAGTCCAATCGGGAGCGATGTAGGCGCCATGCCCCCAAATACTCCCAACTGTTTGTCCACCAATCGATTGCCAAACATTTTGTCCATCTTTTACATCTTGACCAGTATAAAGCACTTTTCCATCCGTTGTAACCACTTTTTCGGGAATTGGTGGGACTTTACGATAGATGTCTACGCCGTAAAAGATGAGAACCGCAAAGGAGGCAATGATGACAAACGCCAGCCAACCCCATAGTTTTTTAGGTGTCATAGTTTTGTTTTTTAGTTGTTAACCACTGAGAATTCCTTCTCCAATTCGATAGATTTTGGGAACAAAATGTTGTTTTCCAAATGAATGTGCGTATGCAAATCGTTTTCGAAATCTTGAAGCATCGCAAAAGTCACTCGATAGGTGTTGCAAGCGTCTGCTGGTGGTGTATAATTGTTGGTCAACTGTGCTATTTTTTCTAATCTTTCGCCTTCAACAGTGTGTTCGTGTTTCATCATTTCAACTGGATTTTCTACCGTTCCGAAATGCGGTTGCTCAATTGGTTGACCCGAAATTTTAGAATTCATCATTTTTCGAACAAATGGGAATAAAACCAATTCTTCTTTTTTAAGATGCGCCGCTAAATCTTGTGCGGAAGCATTAAACAAATCTCGAATTTCAAAAAGTTCAGGATGTCTATCACCATGTACTTTGCAAAGTTTATCCAAAAACTGCTGAATAATTGGCGTTTTCTCTTCAACATAACGGTGATGGGTTTTTTCGACATAATCCGCTAATAAATCCAACGGCCAAGATTTGAAATCAATTCCGCTTGCTCCTGAAGTTGGAAGCTTCTCCAATTCAGAATAAATTTTATTTGGGTCCAAATCCTTTTTATCACAAGCATCTTCGATGGTACGCCCACCCTTGCAACAAAAATCAATTCCATATTTTTTAAAAATAGCTGCCGTTCTGAAATCTTCTGCAACCATATCTCCTATTAAATCTGTTCTTGCGTTCATAATAAAATACTTTTTTATCCTTTATTGTTGTAAAATTTTTTGAAAAAACCTCATTGGAAATTTAACCAATGAGGTATTTGGTTTTATTTTTTCTGTGCTAAAATATATTTCACCATCAGTTTAGCATTGTCTTGACTCAATCCAGCGTGCGGCGTCATTGGGATATCACCCCAAACACCTTTTCCTCCTTCAATAATTTTCGTTGCTAAATGGTCGATGTCGGCTTCGGTGTATTTTGCGGCAACATCTTGATACGATGGCCCAACTAACTTTGCATCTACTTTATGACAAGAAAGACAATCGGTTCCTTCCACTAAGCTTTTCCCTTCCTCTTCAGGAGACAAAGCTGCTACCGGTGCACTTTCTGCTGCTTTTTCACTTGGTTCTGGTAACATGACGTTAGATTCTGGTTCTACAACAGGTTCTGTTTTTTTAGAACAAGAAACGATGGCTAATGATGCTACTAATGCGGTTAATACTAATTTTTTCATAGCTGATTTATTTGTTTATTTTTAATTTATTTAAGTTCACTTTTCACGGCTGAAACCGTTTTATCAATATCGATGTTGATGCCTTCTTTTTGATGAACCAACAAACCTTCCTTCGAAAACACACTAATAATGTTGGAATGCGAAAAATCCATTGGCGAAATTTGCTTGTATTTCATCGCTAAAACATTGGCTAATTCTCTGGTATTGGCTTCGCTACTTCGAATAAATAACCATTGTTTTCCGTTGAGTTGATAGGTTTTTAAAAACTCCTGCATCTTTTCTGGTGTATCGTGTTCGGGATCGATGGAAATTAAAACATAGCGCAAATCTTCAGGATTTTTATGTCCAACTTTTGCTTCAATCGCCTTCATATCCAGAGTTAGCTTTGGGCAAGCCGTTTTACAAGAAGTGTAAACCATCACCATCGTTAGGACTTTTCCTTTTAAATCTTCCAATTTTATTTTGGTTCCATCCGCTTGTTCCCATTTTGATGATAAATTAAATATGGAATTCGGATCCAGATTCTCACTTGATTTTTCTTGACAACTATTGAGAATTATCAAGCTTAAACAAGCGGTGACGATAATTTTTAGTAGGTTTTTCATTTTATAAATTTTAATTTAAATCCTTTGCACAACGAAATCCAAGATTGTTAACGGTATAATCGGCATTCATACTTCCACGCATCGCAAAGCGAATAAAGGCGGCATAATTTCTCAAATCAGAAGACGTTACCGAAGCGCCCGCACAAAACAAGGTTTCGTTTGCGGCATTGTCTTTTCGTGATTCTCCTGTAATCATCACGGAGTTAAAATCTTCCGTCCATTCCCAAATCGTTCCGTACATATCGTAAATTCCCCAAGCATTCGGTTGATGTTGCTTTACAGCTTGTTTATACTTCCCTTTTTCTTGATACAAATTCAAAATATGTCTTGTGAATTCGGGATCTTCCGTGGCATCTTTTAAATTTTCATTGGCACGAGCGGCATATTCCCATTCATCAACCGTTGGCAAACGTTTTCCAACACTTTCGGCATAGGCTTTCGCTGCAAACCAAGAAACATTGGTTACTGGTGCATCTGGACTTACATCGGCTGGAATTTCGAAATCACTTTTCCAATGTTTTAAATAGGTGCTGTCTGCATAGAGTTTCAGAACTTTACTTTTGGTCCATTGAGGATTTGCTTTTAAAAATTCGAGGTATTCAAAATTAGTAACAGCAGTCTCGTCTAGCATAAAAGATGGTACAGTCGTCAAGCTATCACTTTCTTTTCCTACAAAAGCTCTGTACTGTCCACCGTCCACTTTCATCATTTTTTTATGGCTTGTTATATGAATGATGGATGGTTTTTCGCTTTCAATTTTTGTTATAGATTGTTTTTTACTACAACTAAAAACTAAAATCAAACTTAATATGTAAACGAGATTTTTCATTTTTAAAATTGAATCCTCAATGATGAACCAAAAGTTCAAAAAACTACTACTATGGATTATTTTTTAATTGATTTATAGACTTTGGGATTTTCTTCACCCGTAATTTTAATTTTCCCTAAAGCACCTTTATTAAAGGCTCTAAAGATGGCATGATCAACAATTACATATTCGCCCGGAACTTTAGAAGTAAATTCTACAATAGCTGCTCCACCTGGCGGAATTACGGTTGTTTGTACATTGTCATTAATTTTTGAACCACCTTCAATATAAACTTTGTCGAAAATTTGACCAATAACATGGAAAGACGATGTTAAGTTCGGACCTCCATTTCCAACGAAGAATCTAACGCTTTCACCCACTTTTGCTTGAAGTTCGCCTTCACCTAGTAAAGCACCAGTTTTCCCGTTAAACACTACATATTCTGGATGTTCTGCAATGGCTTTATCCATATCAAATTCTTGCAATCCTTTGTCGCCATATTTTCCTTTAGTATAGAAATCACCTTGCATAATGTAGAATTCTTTGTCCACTTTTGGAAGTCCGCCTTCTGGTTCAATTAAAATCAAACCGTACATTCCGTTCGCAATGTGCATTCCCACAGGCGCCGTCGCACAGTGATAAACATACAATCCCGGATTTAAAGCTTTAAAATTAAATACCGCTTCTTTTCCAGGAGCCACAAAAGTTGCTTCTGCTCCACCACCGGGACCATTAACAGCATGCAAGTCGATATTGTGTGGAAAAGCTGAGTTTTCATTATTTTTTAAATGAAATTCAATCTCGTCGCCAACTCTTGCTCGGATAAAATTCCCAGGAACTGTTCCACCGAACGTCCAAAAATTATATTGTGTACCGTCTGCTAATTCACCTATTTTCTCAATGGTTTCCATACGAACGATTAATTTTTTCGCTGCACGATCTCCGATTGGAGCTGGAACATTGGGTGCAGAAGTTAATTTTGCTTCTTCGGCAGCGCCAGAAACGGCTATATTTTCGGTACTTCCAGATTTTGAAGTAGAACTAGAATCTGAAGCGTTCTGTTTACAGGCATTTAATGAGAGGCCAGCCAGAACAATTGCTAATGGAAAGATGTATTTTTTCATGTTAGTGAGAGGTTTTTAATGATTTTAAAACAAGTTTTGATTGTATATTTTTTCTTTCTAAAACTAATATTGGTAATACAATTAATAAAATGACTTTTGCAACTTCGGCATAGATAAAATAGTCGTGAAGCGCCGTTGGTGGAAGTCCTTTTCCTGAGGCTAAAACATCTGCTCTAGCGTCTAAAATTGGGAGCATCCAAAATTTTTCTAAACCTAATATCAATGCTAAAAGAAAGAAATTGATTAATAATTTGATGTTTAATTTTTCTTTATTAAATAGGAAACTAAAACCCATAATTACGATGAGCAGCATTTGAATATTGGTCGAAATCCCAAACATGATTTTCCCTAATTCTAGTGCAATTGGAAGCGTCATTCCTGGCACTTGAAATTTAAAAGGCGTTTCTAAAAAACTTACCGCCAAAACCAAACCCAGCCAAAAGCAAGCAGTCGCAAAAACTAGAGGATATTTAACTTGAGTTTTCATATTTAATATTTTAATACCTTTTTATCTTTTATTTAATTAAAAAAATAGATTTTAAAATTCTATCTTTTCAAAAATGCTTCCTGAGCATCCAATTGGTCAACAAAATCTCCAATTTTCATATCATTAAGCATCTTTTGAAGATTATTTCTAATATGCTTGAATTCGTTATGAACAGGACACGGATGCGTCTCCGAACATTCTTTAAGTCCTAATGCGCAACCCGAAAAAATCTTGTCGCCGTCCATTTCTTTAACAATTTCCGCTAAAGAACGATTAAGACTAATATTATCCAAATAAAAACCTCCTGTTGGACCTTTCGCAGATTGTACAAAACCTTTTCTGCTGAGATCTTGCAGAATTTTTGCGATGAAATATTCTGGAGAATCTATGCCTGCAGCAATATCTTTAATACCGATTCTCCCCCCATCTTTCGTCTGTTGGGTTATGTAGATTAAGGCTCTTAAAGCGTATTCGCAAGTTTTGGAAAACATTTCTTCTATTTTTCTATTACAAATGTAAAACTATTTTTCAAATAAAAGATAAAAAACTCTTCTATTTAACTATGACAATTCTCAGTTTATTTTTTTGCAGGAATAATGTATTTAACCGCAAATTGAATTGTCGAAAAATTAGCTTCAAAATTAAATTTACTTTTATTAAATTTCGTTTCTTTATAATGTACATTGCTGTAACCGATTTCTCCAATACTAGCCGCAATTTTCCAGCGTCGATTCACAAAATAATCAATTCCAGGTTTTAGATTAATTCCATAACTCGTAAAAGAATTTTTAGTATGATTCATCTCTACTCCACTACTTTCTAAAGTCAGAAATTGCTTTGTAGAGCCAAACTCTAAAGGAAAATCCAGTTGACAAAACAAACTAAATCTTTCGTCCAAAACCCAAAACTTTCGAAGCGATGGCGTCACAACAAATGCTGAACTCTTCGCTTCTAAATTGAGATTTTCAAAATTTGCATTTTTTGTCGTAGAATGATCGGTAGTTTGTCTGTAACCTGCACTTACGGCAACTGCCCAATTGGGCGCAAAAAAATATCCATAAGTCGGCAAAAAACGGTACGAATCTGAACTCGAATTATTAGAATCATCTTTAGTCATCGAAAATCCGAATTGTCCAGAAACAAACTGCGTTCCCTTCGGAACTTGTGCATTGGCGAGGCTCAAAAATAAGAGCGCGGATAACATTGTAATTTTTTTCATGATAAATCATTTTTTATTGAAAATAAATTTGAATGTTGTAAATGTAAATAATAAAACACTAAAAAGTATTTTATTTTAAAATGATTAATTTCATGTATTATTTCACGAAAATTGATGATACATTTGTCTTATGAAAATTTGGTTTTCAATAGTATTCTCTAGCCTTTTATTGCTTTGTAGCTGTCAATCTACATTGCTTTGGGTGGATTATTCTATGAACCAAGATTTCTACGAATTGCATTGTGAAAACAAAAGCAAGCCGCAATTGGAATGTCACGGAAAATGTCAAATGTCAAAAAATGAACAAACCAACCAAAATGTTCAACTTCTAAAGATTTGTACAGAATTTATATTTTTAAATCCTGTTTCAGATACATTTTTTGTGATCGATTCAAAGTCTTATTTTGAAACCGAAAAGATAAATTTTATCACAAGTTTCTACCAATCTCCAACCGCAAAATTGTTGGACGAGCCTCCTATTGTTGGATAATTTTTAAATTTTTTTTTTCGAAGTTGGATTTATTTAAAATTCAGCAAAGTAGTCATTCAACAATACAAAAATCATGTTAGCAAAACATCAAAAAGCTATTTACAAAATAGGTTTCGGCTTATTCTGTTCGGTGGCGAGCTTTAATTTTGTGCAAGCTCAAGACCAAGACAGCATAAAAATTCAGAATATCGAAGTCGTAAAAATCACGAAATTAAATATTCAAAATCATCAAAATTCAAAACAAATAAAAGTAAGCTCTACCCAACTTCTCGATCACGATGCTGGAAATTTTCTCAAAACTTTACCCGAAATTTCAGGAATCAAAAAAGCTGGAAACTTCGGTACAGATCCCGTTTTGAGAGGTTTTAAATATGAACAGCTTAACATTGTTGCCGACGGCGCCGTTTATGCGATTAACGCTTGCCCAAGTCGCATGGATCCTTCGATTTCGCAAATTAATATGAATAGCGTTTCGGAAGCTCAAATCTACAAAGGACCTTATCAATTCCGCTTTGGATCGACTTTGGGTGGAACGATTAATTTCGTTTCAGAAAAACCAAATTTCACTGATAAAAACAAGTTAAAAAACAGATTTTCTAGCAGTTACGATAGCAACGGTTCTATTTTCAGAAACGAATTGATGTCGCAATTAACTTCCAAAAAATTTAATGTTGATTTGTTCGGAAGTTACAACGATGGCGACCGATACAAAGACGGAAATGGAGACGAAGTTCGGTCTGCATTTAAACGTTATTCGATAGGTTCGAAAATTCAATACAAATGGTCGGATCACGAAATGACAAGTTTTCAAGTGAACACGAATCAAGGCCGAAATGTCGAATTTGCGGCTCTAAAAATGGATTTAATTTACGATAAAACATGGATGACTCAATTAAACCATCAGAGCATTTATAAAAATTCGCTTTTAAAAGAAATGGCTTATAATGCTTATTTCACGCAGGTTCACCACTCGATGGGCGATCCTAAAAGAATGATGGTAAGCAATGTCGCTTCCAAAACTTACGGCGGAAGAATTGAAAGCAAATGGGGGAAAAATTCGTGGAATTTTTATTCTGGTTTCGATTACAAGCATGAACAAGCCGAAAATGAAAGTATGACGATGAGTTCGCCCATGATGATGCCTAAAGATGGGAGTTCGTGGCAAGATTCTCACATCGATCAAATTGGTTGGTTTAATGAATTTTCAAAGAATTTTGCCACTTCAAAACTTACGGCTTCTTATCGAATGGATTACAACACCGCAAACGCCGGCGAAATGTCCAAGTTATTTGAGCAATTGTACGGCGGAATGAAGAGTGAGCAATTGAATCACAGTTTTAGTTTGGGTTATCAGCAAAAATTCGGGACACATTCAGATTTGGCGATTTGGTTGGGACGTGCGCAGCGAAGTGGAAGTTTGACAGAGCGATTTATCAACCGTTTCCCAGTTGGAAATGATAATTATGATGTTGTCGGAAATCCTTTGGTGAAGCCTGAAACTAACAATCAAGCGGATTTAATTTACACCTTTCATACCTCGAATTTCCACTTTCAAACGGATTTCTTTTATGCTTTTATGCAAAATTATATTGGCGCAGTGGTTAATCCTGATGTTAAATCGAATTCCATGCAAAGTCCTGGTGTAAGACAAATCCAGAATATTGAAAAAGCGATGAAAGCAGGTATTGAAGCGCGTTTGCAATGGCAGTTTTTACCAAATTACAAAACCGATATTGCTGTTTCCTACACTTATGCCGAAGATTTGGACAAAAAAATGCCTTTGGCAGAAATCGCACCACTTAACCTAAAATGGAATCTTGAAGGACAGTATCAGCAATTTTCATACGGAATAAATTATCGTTTTTCGGGTGCTCAGAATCGTGTGAACACCGATTTTAAAGAATTAAAAACGCCTGATTTTTCGGTGGTTGATTTATACACAAATTTTAAAATTCAAGAGAATATTAAATTTCAAGTTGAAGTCAGCAATTTGTTTAACAGAGCTTACGCAGAACATTTGAGTAGAACTTTGAGCAGCAACAATCAACAACGATTATTAGAACGCGGAAGAAGTTTTAATTTTGGTGTTTTTGTGAATTTTTAAAAGAAAATAGAAAAAATCCCGAACAAAAGATTTTGCTCGGGATTTATTTTATTCTTGTGAAACTTCGATTCGATAAATTTTTGCATCGGTTATCGGATCTTGAGTATCTATTAATTTTAAAATTTGATTTCCTTTTTTATAATGTTTAACCATTCCGTCAGCGGTTTGTTCTTGAAGAACTGGTTGGAATTTTAGTTCAGAAATTAACTTAAAATAATTGTCAAAAAAAACTTTGCTTTCAAAACTATAAGTAATTTTGGAAGTAGCATTATTGTTTTTTGCAAATTCCTTCGCAAGCGAAGCGTTCTCGTCACTGTAATTGATGACTTTAACTTTACTAGATTCTATTTTATCAAAACCTGTGAACTTGTATTTCGTCATTTCTTTTTGAAAATTATCTTCATCCATCGAATTTAGTTTGAACAAATCTTCTATCGAAAAAAGTTGTGCAGAAACTAAACTTCCGAAAATAATTGTGAAAACAAATGCGAAAACGAATTTCATAATTTAAGATTTAACGATAACCTTAGATTTAATGCTAATTAATTTATCCATCAGCTCTTCGCGAGAATCTGCGAGAACATTAATATGTCCCATTTTTCGGCCAGGCTTCGTCTCTGTTTTTCCGTAAAGATGAATATAGGTTTTGGGCATTTTCATAACTTCATCAAGACCGTCGTAGATTACTTTTCCCGAAAATTCGTCCGCTCCTACCAAGTTTAACATGCCACTAAAAGTGAATGCCTCGGTATCTGCTAACGGAGAGTTTGTCACCACGCGATACATCTGCTCAAACTGAGAATTGGCGTTACCTTCTTGACTTTGATGTCCTGAATTGTGCAATCTCGGTGCGGTTTCGTTAACCCAAACTTTTCTATTTTTATCTAAAAATAATTCGATGGCAAAAAGTCCTGGAGATTCTACAACTTCTAAAAATTTGTTAGTAATTTTTTCTATCTGTTGCGCTACATCATCGCTAATATTGGTTGGGCAAATATTAAAATCTAAAAGATTTAATTTGGGATCTGCAACCATTTCTGTTACAGGAAAAGTTTTGGTTTCGCCATGTTCATTTTTAGCAACGATAACGGATAATTCTTTATCGATATCGACTAATTTTTCTAAAACCGAATCTTCTACCCAAAGCTTTTTAAGATCGTCTGCATCTTTGATAACTTGTACGCCTTTGCCGTCATAACCGCCCGTATTAAGCTTCTGAACGAACGGAAATTCTATTTTGATTTCTTCGGAAGAACCGTCCATAATTTCAAAATCTGGACTCGGGATATCATTTTCTTTATAAAACTCTTTTTGAAGAATTTTTTGCTGAATGGTTTTAATAATTTTAGAATTAGGAACCACTTTAACACCTTGATTTTCTAGTTCTGCCAAAGCATCCGCATTAACATGCTCGATCTCAATAGTTACAACATCTTTATCTTTTCCAAAATCTAAAACCGTTTGATAATCTTTAAAATTGCCTTGCGTGAAATAAGAAATATTGTGGCAAGGCGCATCGGAAGCGGGATCAATCGTATAAAATTCATCATCATACTTTAGTGCGTTTTGGATAAACATTCGACCTAATTGTCCACCACCTAGAATTCCGATTTTCATTTTTCTGTTACTTTTAAATTAGATTGATTTTAGAATTTTAAGCTTTTTTTACAAATTCAGATTTTAAAGCCATTGCCCCAAAACCATCAATTTTGCAATCGATATTATGGTCGCTATCAGGTCTTAGTCTAATATTTTTAACTTTGGTGCCCGCTTTAACAGGCTTCGGCGCACCTTTAACAGGAAGATCTTTAACCACAACAACAGAATCGCCGTCTTTTAATTCGTTACCGTTAGCGTCCAAAATTCTGCCTTCCATATCAATTTCTGCGGGATCCCACTCATGGAAACATTGGGAACAAGTCATTAGATTTCCGTTTTCGTAAGTATATTCTGATTGACATTTTGGACAGATGTGTGTTTCGCTCATGTTTAAAAAAATTTAGTATTTAAGAATTTTAAAAATCATTTTTGGATTGATTTTCAACGTGTCACAAAAATAGCAATAAAAGCTCGAAAAAGCTATTCTTTCTGCACAAAACAAAAAAGTGACATCAGGCCAACCTAACATCACTTCTTTTTTTCCAGCATTTGTATTTCTTGACAAAATTAATAACATCTTGCTTTTATAAAATTGTAAAAAAACGACATTTTGAGTATTTTTTTACAGATATTTGTAATCTAAATATCTAGGTTAAAATGGCTATAAAGCTGTACATACCGCCACTTGAGCTTTCTCGTCACATCCAATACATTTGGTCGGATGACTTATCAACACACAGTATTCCTCATGAGATAAAAATTAGCAAATTCGCTGAAACCAATCCAAGAATGTATTTCTATAATCCTGGAGATCAATCGGAACTGAAAGACCAATTTGGAAAAACCTTACCAATCTGCCATCTAAAAGGGATTGATACTAAAAAATCATCGGCAATTATAGCTCCTAAATCTAGCATTATCGGGATTTGTTTTTTTCCATACGCTTTGCAAGATATTTTTGACATTTCTCCCAAAGAATTAATTGATTTACAAATTAACATTAATGATTTAAAAGGACAAGAACTAACTGATGCTTTACTATTTTGTGAAACGACTGATGAACGATTAACGTGTATTTACACTTTTTTTTACAAAAAAATCAATTAGGACCAAAGCGGTTAATTAAGAGCGAATTAGGCAGTGTGAAATTATTATTGGTAATGATTTAGTAATGGTGCTTACTGCATTCATTTATATTCAAATTCCTTGTAACTCAATTACAAAAGTACAAAAAATAAAGCAATGAATCACTGGAAAAGCAATTACTTGGTACAGCATGCTTCAGTGATAATTATCAGATAATTCAACGGGTTATGATTGGTCAAATAATTTATTAGCTGTCATAATCTATATCCAAATTATGTCTGTATAAAAGACCTACAAGGTTAAGTGCCGAAAACTTCGCTTTTTTCATCTTGTTAACGTCTGGGTCTATAGCAAAATTTACTGCTGTCCTGAAATCTGTTTTTTCTAGAATAGAATTAGAGAATATAGCAGAGGAAAGGTCACATCCTAAAAATTCAGAGGCCGTCAGATCAGCCTCACCAAATTCAACGTCTTTTAATGTACAGTTCTTGAAAGTAGTTTTTCGAAGCTTTGTTCCAAAAAAATTACTGTAGTCTAAATGACATTCCGTAAACGAAAACGAAAACGCAAACTTGCTACATCTTGCAAAGTCTACCCCCAGCATTTTGCACCCAATAAATACAGCATTCCTGAATCCGGTTCCGTCAACGTCCACCATTGAAAAGTTACATTGTTTAAAAGTGCAATCTTCAAAATTATTGTCCTTTAGATCACTCTTGTTAAAATCACAACTGACAAATTCACACTTTATGAATTCTCTGTTTCTCAGTTTCTTTTCAGAGTAATTTATACCGGAAAATATTTTGTCTTGATGAATTACGGTTTCTTCCATTTTATATATTTTATATCCAAACAAGTTTAATTTTAAATATCAACAGTTTTAAGTAAGCACTTGAGAATCATTTTATTTGTTTTGTGATTCAATATATTATCCATTAATTGGTGTTAATACCTAATAAAGAATCGGTTACTTTAATTGCTGTAAAAAATTTAAAACCTTGGGTTTATCTTTTTCAGTAAGGTGTATACTACCCATATTTTCTGAGTACCAGATAGCATCTGCCACCAGAAAAACAATAGTACTATGTATGCTCAACTCCTCTCCATCGGTTGGCAAAATGTGAAGATTGTACCAATCTTCCCATTGTAGGCGATACTTGGAGTTAATCATGATTGCTTGGAGAATGATTCGCATTGTTTTAGCGTATTTTTCATCATTTTTCTTTTCTAAGATAAATTTCAGATAAGCAAAAGCACCATCCTTATCGACATTTTGATCTCTGTATTTTTTTACTTTATCCGTAAGGTTAATCAGGCTTTGATTTACTAGCTCATCCAGTAATTCTTCCTTATTCCTAAAATGATGGATAATCCCTCCTTTACTCAAACCTGTCCAATCAGCAATAGATTGAAAAGTTACGTGGTGCCAGTCTGATTCTGATCCAATGTGAATAGCCGCGTCGATAATCAACTGCTTACTTAATTCCGGTTCCTTTTTTCGGGTATATGAGCTATTTTCCAAATTATATCTTTATAGTTTATAACAAGCAACATTTGCAAAGATACCGAACGTTTGGTTTGTTTTGACATCGAATCATTAATTATTTTAAATACTTTTTCATTAACAGTTATGTCCTTTAATAAGACATGTCCTCATGGTGTTTTTCTGATTAAAACATAAAAATATTGCTACTAGAAATGGATAAAAATTTCCCAAGTTGGTTAGTACTTGGGAAATTTTCTCGTTTATAATAACAAATTTTGTAAAATATGGAAGAGACTATCTAATTTCTAAATATGTCACTTATGAGAATATCCCTGCCAAATATTATTGCTGAAATAAACAGTAAAGAGAGTAGATTATCCTCAGAGTTATCTCTGATTGTAGAAGAAGCCTACCAAATGACGATTTTTTTGCAAGATTTACTTCTCTCTGTGAAAGATTATGTAATCTCAAACGGATTTAAAAACAACGAAGAAGAAATTGATTTCTTCCGAAACATCAAACCATATATTTTAGGAAAATTAATCTACTACAATAAGCTGTTTAGAATAGAAACCGTTTGTCCAGTCAATGAAGGTGAGATCTATCATAAGTACTTTTCTAAGCATCTTGAAAAATTGAAGATAGATTACAGTGAGCACATCTGTAATTCTGATTTTTATAGATACTATCGTTCAGGCAGGGTTGACAGAGATGATTTATACTTCAGGTTAGGTAATGTTAATTGTTATGATGGATTAAATAGTATTGCTTTTGAAATCGATTTACAATTCTCAACTTACTATGACTACAAAATTGCCAAAATCATTTCAAATGATTTGCTATATTCTTATTTAATAAATAAGATAGCCCCTGATGATAATACAGGTATAAAACTGGATCATATAGATTCTATAAAAGAATTAACATGGACAAACTCAAAAAATGCACTTATTGAACTAATTTATGCAATACATGCGTCAGGAACAATTTGTCATGGCAAAATTGGGATTAGAAAGCTCGGCTTGATCTGTCAGATACTTTTTAAAATTCCTCTTAACGATGTACATCATGCATTTCATAGAATGAAAACTAGGAGTGGTTCGCGAACTACATTTTTAGATCAGCTTAAAATATCTCTTGAAGAATATATGGATAAAGATCTATAGTTACTTCGATACACCAATCTTAAAAGCAGTACCCTAAACGTACTGCTTTTTTCTTTACCCATATTTGCCAATTGGCAAATGTTCACAAACCGTTATTGCTGATGCTTTCATGTATTCTTAATGCCTAACAACTAGGTGTTTATATGATTCAAGAAAATTTAAAAAAAACTCCAAACCAATTGGCAGAGCTTGGCAGACAATACCAGCCAGACAATCCAACTTTGTATCGTAATTAATAAATACGTGTACAATGAAAATTATAACAATCGAAGAAGAAGCGTGGAAACAGCTCAATGAGCGGTTAAAGGCAATTAATGATTTTATCCTGAAATCAGAAGATACCAGCTATGATAGCCTCTGGCTGAACAACCATGAAGTATGTCAGTATCTCCATATTAGTGAAAAAACACTTTGGCGAATACGTACAAAAGGAGAAATAGCTTATTCCAAAATGTATGGACAGTATTTCTATACCATTGGAGCTATAAAAGATATGCTTAATGCCAATGCCGTACAGACCAGCGATGAATATGTACAGGAGCTTATGGCTAAAGGCAAGAGTTACATTGAGAAAGGTAGAAAACTAAAGAATTCTTAAAGGACTACATTATGAATATAGATAGAATAGAATTTATATCGTGGATGGAACGCATTATGGATCGTTTCGATATGCTAAAAGATAGCTTAACAGATATTGAAAAAAAGAAAAACACCATAGATGGTGAAGTATTATTAGATAATCAGGATTTACTTCAGATGCTTAAAATCAGTAGTCGTTCTTTACAACGTTATCGTTCTTCTGGCAAGTTACCATACTATACAATCAGCGGTAAATTATATTACAAATTAACTGACGTACATCAGTTTGTAAGAGAAAGCTTCAATACTCCATTGCACCGTACTAAAGACAGCAAGTGACAAATAATGCCCCTAAAGGACGCTTTGGTCATACCTTTTTGTGTATAGGTTATTTTCGAAAAGATAACAGTTTTAAAACAATAAAATTATGAGTGAAGAAACAATAGATAGTCCGCAATTACCGGATCAATTATCGGAAACACTTTTGGTATTGGACAAAGAAAAAAACAGGATTCAGGTTGTCAAAGGAATTGATAAAGACGGCAATCTCAAAACTGTAGAGCCAAATGAGAAAAACCAAAATCAGTTTATGCGTGTGGATAAACACGGAGATATGTTTTCTAACTTCTTTTCCAATTTTTTCCGTCAACTGAAGAATCCTACCCATTTTAAATTTTTTAAAGTACCAGCTGATGAAGCAATTGATACGGCAAAAAAAATGCAGCAACAGATTGATACACCTACTAAAGAAGGGGAATCAGTAATGGCAAAGCATGAGGTAAAAGAACCAGAGTTAAAACAAGAAAATCATAAAAATATGGAAACAACACAAAAAACTCCGGAAACAGGCGAATACCGTTTCAAGCCGGAACAGATTGATTGGGAAATGATGAACAATCTTGGATTGAGCAAAGAATATCTGGAAAAGAGAAACTTGCTTGATCCTCTTTTAAAAGGATATAAAACCAATGAATTGGTAACAGTTACGCTAAACCTCGGAACTGCTGTTTCCCGTCCTGAAGGCAGGTTGTCTTTACAGCCCGGCGAAGATGGCAAAGCTGTTATGCTTATCCATATCGTAATGTTTGCGGAGTATTATTGAGTACCAATGATATTGAAAGTCTTTTAAAAACACGAAGAACAAAACTCATAAAAGGAATGCAAAGTAAATCAGGCAAAAAATTCGATGCATACATTGTGTTG
>JAEXRP010000041.1:0-12254 GCA_023440705.1 Bacteroidota bacterium | reverse complement strand
ACTTAAAGCAAACATTCCATCCATCAAAACTTTTACAGTCAATGAAAACGGAGAAATCTTTAATTATCTTGGCAAAAAATTAAACGGTAAAAAGAATCCGTCCTTTCCTTATCTCCGAAGTTTGGATTTCCTAAATCTTGACAAAAAAAGACAAGTCATGACTTTCGGTAAAATCGTTTGGAATACTTTCTATCCAGAAAATATGGCGCAAGCTGACGAAATTGTACAAGTTATCGATCGTGAAGCTGAACATGTTTTCGCACTTAAAAACCTTCGAAAAATAACAAAAACTGAAAAGGTTAAAGAACTTAATGAAATAAGGTTTTCAAAATTAAAATCAAAACGAGATAATAAAAATGCTTGATTTTCGACTAAAAGTCTTTTCAACGGTTGCAAAACGACTTAGTTTTACAAAAGCTTCACAAGAGTTGTACATATCGCAACCCGCTGTTACAAAGCACATACAAGAATTAGAACAACAACTTAGCACCAAGCTTTTTACTCGAAATGGCATAAGCATCGAGTTAACCTCAAGCGGAAAAATTCTTTTAGAAAAAGCCAATCAGGTTTTTGAAATCTATCGCGAAACCGAATTCGAAATTAATAAACTCAATAACAAACTAAAAGGCAATTTAAAAATCGGTGCTAGTACAACCATTGCTCAATATATTTTGCCCGAAATATTGGTGAAATTTCATTCTTATTACGAAGATATCCATATCGATCTGACTTCTCAAAACACCGAAAAAATTTCAGATTTATTAAAGAAAAATAAAATAGATATTGGTATTATCGAAGGTCCTTTTCAATCGGCACAATTCGATTATATTCCGTTTATGTTAGACGAAATTGTGTTGGTTGCGCGAGTTGGCCATCCTTTATCTAACAAAACTATTTCTGTTAAAGATCTTGCAGAACTTGATTTTGTTAGCCGCGAAAAAGGATCGGGCACGCAAGATTTTATAGATTCCGAACTTCAGAAGAGCAAACTTCTAGCATCAAAACTTAATGTCATCATGAATCTTGACAGTACAGAAAGCATCAAAAATTATTTGGCACAATCGGATGCGATGGCTTTTTTGTCAGTTAGTAGCATCACAAACGAGCTGAAATATAACAAATTAAACATCATAGACATCAAACATTTTGAAATTAAAAGACAATTTCAGTTCATTGTTTTAAAAGGTGAACAGTCTGAGTTGGTTCGACTTTTTATGAAAACTTGTGGCATTATGAAAAAATAAAAAATCCGAGCGCTATAACACTCGGATTTTTTAAATATTTTAAATTTCGAAATCTTAACCGAAGTTGATGATTTCTTCCATTTTAGCATTTTCTTCGTTTACCAATTCGTCGTCAACAAGGATTTTACCACTGTTTTCGTCGATGATAATTTTCTTTCTTTGAGCAATTTCCATTTGTTTTTGTGGTGGAATTGTAAAGAAAGAACCTTTCGGCGCACCTCTTTCTAGACCAACAACTGCAAGTCCATTGATAGAACCTTTACGGATTCTTTGGTATGAGCTTAACAATCTAGAGTCAATTTTTTCTGAGAATTCTTCAGATTTTGCCAACAAGAATTCCTCTTCTTTTTGAGTTTCTGCAATTAGCTCGTCCAGCTCATTCTTCTTATGTGTTAGGTGATTACGAAGATCTTCAATCTTAGTTGTCAACTCACTTAGCATTTCGTTTTTGTGAGAAATTTTAGAACCAAATTCTTTAATTCTTTTCTCAGCCAACTCAATTTCTAAAGTTTGATATTCAATTTCTTTATCTAAAGATTCGTACTCTTTGTTATTTCTAACATTATCTTGTTGCGACTTATATTTAGAAATAAGTGTTTGAGCTTGTGCAATCAACTCTTTTTTAGCGTTAATTTCAGTATTTTGCTCTTTTATTTCAGCATCGAATTTGCTAGCTCTTTTATCTAAGCCTTCGATTTCGATTTCTAAATCTTCAACTTCGATAGGCAACTCTCCTCTCGTATTGCGAATTTCGTCTAATCTAGAGTCAATGATTTGTAGGTCGTAAAGTGCTCTTAGTTTCTCTTCAACCGAGATATCGTTTGCTTTTTTAGCCATATCTTAAATAAAATAATTTACAGGGTTGTTTTTTTTGCTCGTTTTAGCGATTGCAAAGTTAGTAAAATTTTCGGACAATATTTCATATAATTGTTGAGTAACAAATTGTTCGCTCTCAAAATGTCCAATATCTGCAATTAATAATTTGTTTTCTCCCGAAAAGAAGTCGTGGTATTTGACATCACCCGTTAGATAAGCGTCGCAACCAACCGCCATTGCAGACTTTATACCGCTAGCACCGCTTCCGCCAAGCACGCCTACTCTTTTTATCGTTTTTTTGTTCGTATTACTGTATCTAATTATTTCTAAATTAAAAATATTCTTTACAAATTTTAAAAACTCATCCAAAGGCATTTCTGTTTCCAAATCGCCATAACGACCAAGTCCAGCGTACTGATTATCATTTTCGAGACCAATAATATTGTAAGCAACTTCTTCATAAGGATGCGCAGCGAACATCGATTTTAAAATATCATTTTGTCTAAAATTTTCAAAAATAAAAGACAATAGATTTTCTTTTACAACTTCACGTTCATTAGTCTTTCCTAAAAAAGGATTTGCGCCATCTTTCGCTCGAAAACTTCCAGTTCCTTCAACCGCAAAGCTACATTCGTCATAGAAGCCGATACTTCCCGCTCCTGCTTCCAGAATTGCATTTTTAACGTGTTCTGCATGATCATTGGGAACAAAGACTTCAAGCTTTTTGAAATTCTTCGATTTCGGCATTAAGATTTTTTGATTTTTTAAACCTAAAACCTCACAAATTTTATAATTAACGCCAAAATAATCATTATCAAATGCTGTATGCATCGCATAGATTGCAATTTTGTTTTCGATAGCTTTCAGAACTGCTTTCTCAACATAATTTTTTCCTGTCAAAGATTTTAAACCCGAAAAAATAATGGGATGGAAAGCAACAATCATGTTAAATCCTTTTTCAATGGCTTCTTCCACAACATCTTCTAAGGCATCGTGTGTCACCAAAATCCCCGTTACTTCGCGATCAGGATTTCCGCATAACAAACCTACATTGTCAAAATCTTCGGCTTGTCGAATTTTAAAAATTTTATCTAACTGACTACAAACTTCTTTTAGTGTTTTTGCGCTCATATTTTTACAGGAACTTTTTCTCATTTAAAAACTAAGTGTAAATTTACATTTATTTTAAAAAATATGAGACGAATAATAAAACCTGAGTTCGACTTGATACCCGCAGACGGATGGCTCAGAAAAGTTTATAACGTTATCTACCTTGACAACACACGCCAAGGGAAAATTTTTGATGTTAGTCTTCTTATATTAATATTGATAAGTGTGGGCTTACTAATGGTGGAAACAATCCCATTGGTCAATCTTAAATATCATAATCTTTTTTACACTGCGGAGTTGATTATTACAATGATTTTCACAGTGGAATATATTCTGAGAATTGCTTGTATCAAGGATAAAAAAGAATATATTTTTAGTCCAATCGGTATTATAGATTTCTTGTCTATTATCCCTTTTTATCTAAGTTTATTCTTCCCAATCATACATTACATCGGTATTTTGAGAATGTTGCGAATGCTAAGGATTTTTAGAATTTTCAACCTTGCCGATTATATGCACGATGGTCGATACATTGTAACTGCTCTTAACCATAGTTCTAGAAAAATTTATATTTTTCTTTTGTTTATGGTGATTTTCATTGTGATTATTGGCTCGATGATGTATCTGATAGAAGGCGGAAAAAATGGTTTTACAAGTATTCCTCAAAGTATATATTGGGCTGTTGTGACCATTACAACCGTTGGTTATGGTGATATCTCGCCATCCACACCGGTCGGGAAATTCTTGTCTATTATTGTAATGCTTTGCGGTTATAGCATCATTGCGGTACCAACCGGGATTGTAACTTCTGAGTTCAGGAAAGGAAAACGTTATCACTTTATGTGCGGTCGTTGCGGTAATGATGACAACGATAACGATGCAAGATATTGTAAACAATGCGGTGAAAAATTCGCTTAAATTAAATTTAAAACAATCAATGAAAAAACTCTTCTTCTCCATAGCTATTTCGGCAAGTTTTTTTGCTTTTTCACAGACTAAACAAGATTCAATTCAGTTTAGATCAATTTCAAATTTAATTATGAAAGATGGTCAAGCCTACGATCAACTTTATGATTTAACGAAAAATATCGGTCATCGATTAAGCGGATCTGAAGCTAATGCGAAAGCTGTAAAATGGGCCGAGCAGAAACTAAAAGAAGCTGGCGCAGATAAAGTTTGGTTAGAAGAAGTGATGGTTCCCAATTGGTATCGCGGTCAAGAATCTTTGAACATTAAAACCGCTAACGGATCTTGGAAGAAAATAAAAATGCTTTCTCTTGGTAATTCTGAAGGAACAAAAGGAAAAGATTTGGTTGGCGACTTGCTTGTTTTTAACAGTTTAGAAGATTTTAATAAAGTACCAGCGGAACAAATTAAAGGGAAAATTGTTCTTTTTAATAATGAATTTCCTCAAGAATTTATTAAAACAATGCATGCATATGGAAAAGCAGGTACTGTGAGACGTGTTGCAGCTGCGGAAGTTGCAAAAAAAGGAGGCAAAGCGGTTATTATTCGGTCGATAAGTTCGGCTTATGATGATGTTCCGCACACAGGCGCGATGAAGTATGAGGATGGCGCTGAGAAAATTCCTGCAATTGCCATCGGTCCAAAATCTGCGATAGACTTAGCGAATCTTGCTAAAACAAATAAACTTTCGGCGAAGATTAATTCTAACTGCACGATGAAAGCTGATGTTAAATCTTACAATGTCATCGGCGAAATAACTGGTAAGGAATCCAAAAACGTGATTGTTGTTGGTGGACATCTCGACTCTTGGGATGTTGGTGAAGGTGCACACGATGATGGCGCCGGAATTGTACAATCTATCGAAGCTTTGAGAACTTTCAAAAAATTAAATTTACCCAATAAAAATACGATCCGTGTAGTTTGCTTTGCTAACGAAGAAAACGGTGTTAAAGGTGGAATCGCTTACGCAAAAGCCATCGCAAGCAAAGGTGAAAAAAACATTTTCGGAATCGAAAGCGACAGCGGTGGTTTTTCACCAAGAGGTTTTGGACTCGATATGTCTGAGGACAAACGTAATATTATTAAATCTTGGAAAGATCTATTCCTTCCGTATGGCATCTACGACTTTACGGAAACCTACGCTGGGACTGATATTGGACCTATGAAAGCCACTGGAACTGATCTTGCAGGTCTTGTACCAGATTCGCAACGTTATTTTGACATTCATCATACCGAAGAGGATACTTTTGAAAAAGTTAATCGTCGCGAGCTTCTTTTAGGCGCAACAGTTATGACGCAATTAATCTACATGGTCGATCAATATTGGAAGTAAGCAGAATAAAATTTAAAAAAAATGAAAAAGCTAATCGTATTATCATTACTTGGACTTGGCGCATTGACAATTTCATGTGAAAACCATCCAAAAAATCTAGCTAGTATTTCTCAAAATAATTTTAATTTTAAAAGTATTAGCTTTCCTTCAAAAGATGGGAAAATAAGAGTTTATGCAGATTATTACGATGCAAATTCTAAAAATGCGCCACTTATTTTAGCTTTTCATCAAGCAGGTTCTAGTCGTGGTGTTTATCGCGATATTGCGCCAAGATTGGTGGCTTTAGGTTTTAATGTTTTGGCTGTAGATCTACGTTCTGGTTACAAATTTGGAAATGTACTTAATGAAAGTTTTTCGGAAGCAAATTCTAAAAATTTGCCAACGCAATTTGAAAATAGTGTTCCTGATATTGAAGCGGCATACGACTATGCAATAAAGAATCTAAATGCTAAAAAAGTCATCTATTTTGGGAGTTCCTACTCTGCTTCTTTAGGTTTTTATAGTGTTAGCAAGCATCCTCAAGATTATGCAGCTTTGGTGACTTTTTCGCCAGGAGAATATTTTAAAATCGAAAACAAAACAATTGCTGATTTTGCAAAAGATGTCAACATCCCAACTTTTGTGTCATCTGCAAAAGATGAAAAATCGCATTGGATTGAAATTTTCAACAGTGTAAAATCAACTAAAAAACAAGATTTTTTACCAACAAATTGGGAAGGTTATCACGGCGAAGTTACGTTAAGTAGCAACTTTCCTGATGCCGAAGAATATTGGAAGCCTTTGACTAAGTTTTTAAAAACAGTGAAGTAAAATCTTCTTCCTGATCGTAAAAGCTTTTTTTAGCACTTTCGTAACCGATGTCAAAAATCTCTTCAAGTCGAGAAGGTTTACGTTCAAAAGTGCCATACTGCGCAAGTTTTTTTGAAGTTATAAACCAGTCGCAGTACGCAAATTTGTGGATTTCTGTTCGGTGAGAAAGCAGATCATAAGCTCTTGTCGTAATAGCTCGGATCGAGTTAAGATCACTCATTTTGACATCCTGAATTGGCGTTACATAGATGCCAATCATATTTTTGCATTCGCTAAGGATAATGTCTGCAGGAAAATTATTGAGAACCCCACCGTCGCTATACATGGCATCACCAACTATATAAGGTGTGGCGATGCCAGGAATAGACGAAGATGCAATAATCGCATCAACTACTTTTGTTTCTTTATCAAAAATCTTTTGTTCGCCGCTGATAAGGTCAGTAGCAATAATTCGGATTTCTTTTTTGAGGTCACCAATTTTGGAATCACCAAAAATAGGATCGAGATAATGCGAGAATAATTGTGATGATACAAAACCAGGTTTATTAAAGGTAAAATGTTTCCAATTGAAAAAATATACCGACTTAAAAAAATCTAAAATTTCGTCAGGATTTCGTCCAGCTGCATACAAACTTCCAACTATAGAACCAGCGCTACAGCACGCCAGAATATCAACATCAATCCCAATTTCATTTAGAAACTTTATGGCTCCCGCGTGTGCAAGACCTCTTGTTCCGCCACCTGAAAGCACCAAACCCGTTTTGTATTTCGACATATTTCTACCGCATTATTTTATTTAAAACTTAAAATTAATCCGCAGTGTCATAAGCTGCCTCAGCAGTTGCACTTGCATATTCTTCTTGGTAGTAAGTTCTGTATTTTTGGTTATTTTTATCGTACAAAATTACCAATTTAGCATTTTCACTGTTTAGCAAAACCCCATCAATAGGCGAAGGAGTAAGGTTGTCAGTATTCATATAAATTAAAGCTTTCTTTTTGAAAGAGCTTAATCTCATCTTGTCAGAATAATTTTCTGCGTAAGCCAAATATGGTTCTTTAGAGTTTTGGTTAGTACAAATAATCAATAATCTTGAGCTTTGCTTCTCGTTATTGTCCAAGATAACCGCAACATCTGCTTGTCCATCACCATCGAAATCGCCGTATGCAATAGTATTCTTCGCGCGATCAGCATTCTGAGTTACGCTGTATGTTGTCCCATCATTGTATTTATTATCCAAAATAAGTCGCTTAACACGAGCTTCTAACTCTGAAAACTTTCCTAAAGAAAATGCTTGTTTGAAATCATCAAAATTATAATATTCAACCACATTAGATTTTAACATGTAATAAGGTTGAGAAACTACATTTTTAACAGGTTTTTCCATATAAACTTTGGCGAAGCTTGGGTTTTCGTATTGATTGTCAACAAAAAGTTTTTGTCCAAATTTTAGATTACCAGCAATATTTGAAGTTTGAGCATTAGGAGCGTCACGAAGATTGGCATCTTTTGCAATAACATAATTCTCTGTGTAAGGCTCGTATTCGCCTTCTTCGCCTTCGTAACCTTCTGGTGAGCCAGCCGTAGTTCTCGCAGAATCTACTTTAGCACTATCCGCAGGCATTTTGACACCAGCGTTAACAACTTCAGGTTTTTTAGAATCTTTTTTACTTACGAAAAAGTAAACTAATCCAGCAAGTAAAAGAACGGCAAGACCTCCAATAATGTAGTAAAGTTGTTTGTTCTTCTTTTGCAAATCTTCTTGTTGATTTGGCGGATTAGAAGGTGTTTGTGGTTGTACTGGTTGAGATGGTTGGTTAGTTTCGCTAGAGTTTTGTGTGTTTTGTTCTTCCATTAATTTTTATTTATAGTTTTGTGTGTCGTTTAATTCGTTTAGCAAAATGTAGGCCTTATCTTTATCTTTTATCAATTTTACAAATTCTAAAAAATAATCTTTATAAGCCGAATTCTTTTTAATTGCTCTAATCATCTCATAACTAGAATGTACCGGAAAATTAGAATCAAATTCGTAACCTGTATTATTTGCTAATTCTTCGAAAAGTTCTTTTAGTAAAGCATTTTCTTTTGGTTGAGTAGTTGCTGCTTCATCTGCTAATTTCCCCATCAAAGCAAAAAAGTAGGATCTTTTTTCTGATAAAATATTGAACGTAATTTTATCATTATCATTAAAATTTTTAAAGAAAATTTCGAAATGTTTAATGCTGTTATTATAGTCATTTTTTTTGGAGTAAACTCTGCCGTACAAATCTTCCATCGAATTTGTTCTGAATTCTCCAGCATTATCCAAAATAGAAAGCGCTTCGTCAAGTCTTTCGACATTATTAGCATTGGATGCTGCATTAAAAACTGTTAAAGCAGATTTCCCATAACGCAAAGCTTTGACTGAGGTTTCGTATGCCTTTTCGTTTTCGTTGAGATTGTTATAAGCAGCACTTAGATTAGACCAAATCGTTGCATCTTTCTCAGAAAACAAAGTTGCCATTGCAAAATTTTGTTTTGCCTTTGCGTAATTTCCTAATCGAAAATAGGCTAATCCTCTCCCATTAAGATAACTTGCATTATTCTCATCATCTTTTAAAAGGATATTATAATTAGTTAAAGATTTTTGATATTCACCGTCGTCAAATTGTTGTCGCGCCAAGTTTTCGCGATCATCTTTTGACATTTTTTCTTGAGCAGACACATTCTGAATACAGAATAAGCCAATTGCTGAAATCAATAGAATTTTTTTCATCAGTACTAAAATAAAAAAATGCTGCATCTTATACAAGATACAGCATCAATATTTCTAAATCTTAAGATTAAATATGAATAACTTCACCGTAAGCCGCAGCTACAGCTTCCATTACCGCTTCCGATAATGTTGGGTGCGGGTGGATAGATTTAAGAACCTCATGACCTGTCGTCTCAAGATTACGAGCAACAACTGCCTCAGCAATCATTTCTGTAACACCTGTACCAATCATGTGGCAACCTAACCATTCGCCATATTTAGCATCAAAAATTACTTTTACAAATCCGTCTGTATCGCCATTAGCAGTCGCTTTTCCACTTGCTGAGAACGGGAATTTACCAACTTTAAGTTCGTAACCTTTTTCTTTAGCTTGTTTTTCTGTCAAACCAACAGAAGCGATTTCTGGTAAACAGTATGTACATCCTGGGATGTTACCATAGTTGATTTTCTCAACGTGAAGACCTTTAATTTTTTCAACGCAAATAATACCTTCCGCAGAAGCAACGTGTGCCAAAGCTTGCGTTGGGATAATATCACCAATTGCGTAATATCCAGGCACTGAAGTTTGGTACCATTCGTTAACCAAAACTCTACCTTTATCTGTTTGGATACCAACTTCTTCTAGACCAATGTTCTCGATGTTAGCAGCAATACCAACAGCCGAAAGAAGAACGTCAGCTTCTAATGTGATATTTCCGTTTGCTGTTTTTACATTAGCTTTAACGCCAGCACCAGAAGTATCAACAGACTCTACAGAAGCGTTCGTCATTACTTCGATACCTGCTTTCTTCAAAGACTTTTCTAAATGTTTAGAAACTTCTTCGTCTTCTACAGGAACGATGTTTGGCATAAATTCTACCACTGTAACTTTAGTACCCATTGTTGCATAGAAGTAAGCGAACTCTACTCCGATAGCACCAGATCCAACAACAATCATAGATTTTGGTTGTTCTGGAAGCGCCAAAGCTTGTCTGTATCCGATAACTTTAACGCCATCTTGTGGAAGATTAGGAAGTTCTCTAGATCTTGCACCAGTCGCTAGGATAATGTTATCAGCGCTATATTCTGTAACTTTTCCGTCTTTATCTGTAACGTCGATTTTGCGATCTTTCTTCACTTTAGCAGCGCCCATGATCACATCGATTTTATTTTTACGCATCAAAAACTCGATACCTTTGCTCATTTTTTCAGCAACACCACGACTTCTTTTTACTACGTTCGGGAATTCGAAAGTAGCATCAACTTTATTAAGTCCGTACTCTTCTGCATGGTTGATATATTTGAAAACTTGTGCAGATTTCAACAAAGCTTTTGTTGGGATACATCCCCAGTTAAGGCAGATACCTCCAAGATTTTCTTTCTCAACAATTGCTGTTTTGAAACCTAATTGTGCAGCTCTAATCGCTGTAACATATCCTCCAGGTCCACTACCGATGACAATAATATCGTATTTCATTAGATCTAAAAATTTTTATCAAAAATAAGGATTTTTTTCTTTTTGTGTTCAAATTAATTTTAATGTACTTTTTTTAATAATTTTTCACTGATATCATAATTTAATAAAACTCAACAAAAGTCTTTATTAAAAGCACTTTAGCTTAAAAACCTAAAAATTTAAGCTTTAACTGAATTGCAAAATTTTCACTGAATTTGTTGGTTGAATAATGTCCAACTCTGTAAAATAAACCTAAATTAAATCCTGTACTCAAAAAATTATTATACTCCAATCCAACTTCTTGGTATAAATGATCTAGTTTATTATAGTTAAATTGATGTTGCCCCATATTCTTCATATCGCCAATCGTCCCTTTGTACACCAAATCGAAGCTTGATGTGTTTCTTCCAAAGCTTTTAAAATACCAAGGAATACGATGTGTAAAGTAATATCCCATGAATTTATCATTAAAATATTTACCCGCTTCCATCGTTGCAAAACCCAAATAAGTCGTCAAATTGAAATGCGAGAAAAAGCTATCATTGTTAGAAGAATCCAAACCTCCCATTGGGAAATGATGCCAAATCGGAGCATTGCCCGTCATCAATCCACCATATAATCTAACGCCAGTTCTACCCAATTTAGTAGCAAATTGATGCGTCAACAAGACATCCACACGAGAATAGTTAAACTCTCCGCCCAAAGTTTTCATACCTTGTTCAAAATTAAAATAAACCTCAGGGAACTTTTGATCATAAGTCAACTTACCCGACGGCGTCATAATATTTTGAGAATTTGGTGAATATTTTAAAGTTAACATCGTTGAAAAATTCTTGAACAAACGATTTTCATTATTGTAGAAATAATCAAATTTCGCTTCTTCATTTTGACGTTTTGCAGAAAGGCGCATCGTTAAAGCATTGTTAAGATCGACTTCATAACTCAATTTTCCACCTTGGAATCGATAGAATTTATCATTTTGTAAATCCACACCAGAATTCATAAACTGCATTTTAAAACTCCAAAGATTTTGACTAAATCGCCCCGAAGATTCTACATCATCATAATATTCTGCACGGAAAAATGAATTGTAATCCAAGGTCGTTTTAACATCGACACCAACACCATATTTAAACTTAGAATCTTTGAAACCATAAGCAATATAAGCATCCGGCGAAATGTATTTGTTAAAATTTTCGTTCAACTTACCACGAACCGCCAATCTAATGCCTTCGTAACGGTTATAATTGCTACCAAAAGGATCGACATCGACCATCCCAAGACGAATTCTGCCACGCATAAGGTTACTAACAAGACTTGCTTTTTTGTCAACATTGTACTTTTGTCCAAGACTGTCAACTTTAATATAAGTCAGCTTTTCGCGCATTGTTAAACTGTCTGTGCGATATTTATCAAGCAGGCTTCCATCTGTATTTTTTACCGTCATTGTATAACCTTTGAAGTCTTTAGCTGTGAAATCTACAGGCGTTTCGAAATCGAAATAATCGACTTTCATATAGACATAATTTCCGAAACGTGTCATCAGCTTTCGTCTTTCTGCACGCTTTTCTTCCGCCGTCATGTCGTCTTTAATCTCAGGTTTTTTATCCGTATTATCGAATGACTGACTTCCCGCTCTTAACTTTAGATTTTCCTTTTGTAGAAACCATTTGTTATTAATTGGTTCCCAAACAGAAGTTACGCTGCCATCATTTCTATTTTTACTATTACTTTCGATTTTTTTGACAGCAAAACTTTGTTGATCAATATAGAGATAACCATTGTAT
>JAEXRP010000012.1:0-3619 GCA_023440705.1 Bacteroidota bacterium | reverse complement strand
AAACAGATTCCAATAGCTAGAAACACGACGATTGGCGTATAAATTCGAGCAAATTTTCTAATAAATAGTTCGGTTGGTGCTTTTTGTGAAGTCGCATTTTGAACCATTTCTAAAATCTTACTCAATTTACTGTCTTCATAAGGTGTCGTAATTCGAACTTGGGAAACAGAATTCAAATTGATCATCCCTGCAAGAACCGTATCGCCTTTTGATTTGGTGTCAGGTTTACTTTCTCCTGTTAAAGCTGCTGTATTAAAGGAGGAATTGTCCGATAACAACTCACCATCCAATGCCAGCTTTTCACCAGGTTTTAGTTGAATGATTTGATCGATTTTGGCTTCCGAAGCTTTAATGGTTTTGGTTTGATTGTTTTCCAAAATCGTGACTTCATCGGGACGTTGATCCAACAAGGCTTTAATATTTCCTTGAGCGCGAGATACGGCCAAATTTTGGAACGCTTCTCCTACGGCATAAAATAACATTACAGCAACTCCTTCGGGATATTCACCAATCGCAAAAGCACCAATCGTAGCAATACTCATGAGGAAAAATTCAGAAAAAACATCGCCTTTTCCTATACTTTCTACCGCTTCTTTTATAACAGGCAATCCTACGGGAATATAGGCTATGGCATACCAAACGATGCGCACCCAACCAGTGAACCAATCGGGTTTTATATAATAATCAAAAGCCAATCCTACCATTAGAATCACAAAGGATATTGTCGCAGGTAGAAACATCTTGAATATACCTTCTTTGTTTGTAGGTGCTTCGCCATGGTTGTGTCCATCATCTTTAGAGTGTTGGTCTGTTGGTGGGATGTTTTTATTTTTTACGGGTACAGCTTCATCTGTACTGCAACATTGTTTAGACATAATTTTATTTTTTGATGTTGGTATTTAATTAATGTTCGTGTTCTCCTGCGTTGCTTAATTTAGCATTTACAAAAAATGCACCTTTTACAACAATTTGCGCATTAGGATCAACTTCATTTATTGTAGTTATCGCTGTGTAACCCATGTCGGATGACCCTTTCACAACTTCTATCTTTTCAAAATTCATTGTTTTTTCGTTAGCATGACCATCACTTTTTGCAGTTTGTTCCTTGCTTTTATCCTCAGCATGTTCTTCGCCTTCTTCGTGATGTTCTTCTGCCTTTTTATCTGTTTTTACGAAAATATAAAATTTCCCATCCGCTTCTACAATCGCTTCATTAGGAACTGCAGGCGTTGTGGTATTGCTCAAACTTACAACACCTGTAATATTCATTCCATCGATAAGTCCCGTTTTATTTCCGGTTACAGTGCAGTGAACAGAAATGGTTTTGCTATCGTTTTCAAAAGAAGAACCAATACTGTAAACGCGTGCATCATACTCAATTTCGGGATTATTAGTGAGTTTAAAATGAACAATTTGCCCCACTTGCATTTTGGGTAAATCTTTTTCAAAAACCTGTAAATCTAAATGTATCGAAGCATTGTCTATAATCTCGGCAACAGGGGAAGATACATCAACATAACTTCCAATTTGGGCATTGATGGCACTAATTGTTCCACTAATGGGTGAAGTAATGGTTAAACCAGAACGCAAATTTCCATTGTTCACTGAACTCGGATTAATCCCCATCATTTGCAGTTGACGAGAAAGTGATGCTCTTTGTGTTTGTAAAGACTTCAATTCAGCACTCGAGCTTTGAAGGTTCTTTTTGGCTCCAGCATCATTATCAAACAATTCCTTTTGACGGCGGTATTCTTGTTGGGCAAAGGTAATTCTGCTGTTTACAGTAAGATACTGCTCTTGCAATTGGATGTATTCGGGATTGGCAATGGTGGCTATTACTTGCCCTTTTCTTACGTAGCTACCAATTTGCACATTTAATGTTTTTATAACGCCTCCGTATAGAGACGTTACGGTAGCTTTGTTGTTGTTAGGCACTCGCAACATTCCATTAGCTTTAATGGTGGAAGCCAGTTCCTTCATTTCAATTTTTCCGAGTGTTACACCCACAGCTTTCATTTGCTCATCGGTAAGCGTAGCAATGGTTTGCGGTGCTTCCTCATGCGTTTCCTCAGCTTGTTCGGTTTTAGCTTCGCCTTCAACGTTCGTTTCTTTTTTACTACAGTTGGTTAGTAAAACAGATACCAATGCAAGGTTTAGTATGATATATTTAATTTTCATGTTATTTATTAAGTAAAGAATTAATACTAATGACAGCCTGATTAACTTGCTGTATGGATTCCAAATATTTCAACTGAATAGTAGTTGCCGTTTGTAAGGCAAAAAGATATTCTACATACGAAATTTCCCCAGTCTTGTATCCCAATTGTCCTGCTTTCACAATTTTTTCTGCATTGGGTAAAGCTTGATTCACATAATACTCGTACTGCATCACATCTTGTTGATATTGGTTGAAAGCGTTTTCAAGCTGCGTTGTGAGTTGTTGTTGCTGTAATTTTGCATTAGTTTCAGCCATTTGTTTTTGATACTCCAACGACTGTATTTTTGCCTTCGTAGCACCAAAAGTTAGTGGAATGGCAACGCCAATATTAGCGACATGAAATCGGTTTCCTGCATCATAATATTTTTCCTGTCCGTTCGCTGTATGAAAACCTATTAAAGACTGATTGGTATAGCCTAAACTAAACTCGGGCAAACCTTGCGATTTTTCCACTTGTTTGGTTTTCTCTGCGATTTCCATTTCTTGATAAAAAGCCTTCACAGTCGGGTGATTTGCAACCGCGGTACTGTCTAAAACATAATCTACTTTTAAAGGTTCAAAATGCTTATTAAGCGGAATTTGTATGTCATCTTGCGTGTACAAAACAGTTTTCAGATTCTTGTATGCGTTTTGCAAATACACATCATTTTGTTTCAGCAAAAGATTGATTTCGCCACGTTGCGTTTCAGCCGTATTAATCTCTATTTTCTTAATGTCTCCCGCATTATATCTCACCGTTGCTATTCGGATAAAATCCTGATACAAACTATCCATTTTTTGCAATTTGGTTTGGTTGTATTGCAAATATTCGATCTGATAATAATAGGTTCGAACTTGTTTTGCCAACTCATTTGCAGAGATTTCTTTATTGATTTGTTTGCTTTTTATTTCTTGATTAATCAATTCTTTTCTCGCTTTAAACAAAGTTGGAAAAGGAATACTTTGCGAAATGGAAAACGATTGATCAAATTTCGGACTGCTGTATTGCCCCAACTGAACACCGACATCCATTTTAGGAAGTTCATTGGCGGTAGGTTTCAAGGCTTCCGAAACTTTTACATCCAAATCTTTTGATTTTAAAAGTGGATTGTTTCTCACTGCCATTTCAGTAGCTTGTTCTATGCTTAACGACTGCGTATTTTGAGCATTTAAACTTTGACTAAGCATTAAAAATCCAAAAATAATAACCGTGCTAATGGGTTTCAAATTCATTTTTTTACGATTGATTTTGGTACTGAAAATAATATACAGCATGGGTAAAACAAATAAGGTTAAGAAGGTCGCCGTAATTAAACCTCCGATAACGACGGTTGCTAAAGGTTTTTGTACTTCCGCACCTGCACCAGTGGAAATAGCCATCGGCAAAAATCCTAAGGATGCTACCGTAGCGGTCATTAATAC
>JAEXRP010000084.1:0-21033 GCA_023440705.1 Bacteroidota bacterium | reverse complement strand
CGGTTGATGTGTCTGTGGAATATGGAGAATTTCTCGCAATTGTCGGTCCGAATGGCGCTGGTAAATCGAGTTTGTTGAGCATCTTAGCCAACGAAATTAAAGATAATGTCGAACAACAAATTTTATTTAAAAACAAAAAAATAAAAGATTGGAAAATCATTGATTTGTCACATCATAAAGCAAAATTTTCTCAACACCATAGTAACGATATTCCGTTACTGGTAAAGGATGTTGTAATGATGGTAAGTTATCCATATTTTGATAATGAAGCCAAAAATGAAGATTACGAAGCGGTTAATTTTGTGATGATTGAAACTGATATTTTGCATCTTCAAAATCGAGATTACAATTCGCTTTCTGGTGGCGAAAAGCAACGCGTTCATCTATCAAGAGTCTTGGCGCAACTTCAAAATGATGTCGCTCACAAATTGATTTTTTTGGATGAACCGCTTAACAATTTGGATATTAAACATCAGTACAAAACATTACAATTAATTAAAAACTTTACAACAAAAGCTAATTCTGCGATTGTCGTTTTGCATGATCTTAATTTGGCAGCACAATTTGCAGATAAAATTTTGTTGATGAAAGCCGGAAAAGTCGTGGCTTCGGGAAAACCGAATGATGTTTTTACTCCTGAAAAAATTTCTGAAACTTATAGTTTCCCTTGTCAGATTTGCGAAAATCCGATTAATAAAAATCCGATGATCATTTTCGGAACTTAATTTTTTTTAACATTAAATACTTTTTAAATATGAGTACAATCAATCAAACTTTAAAAGAAAAATGGAATCAGTTAAAAACTGAAAAACCAAGACTAAGAATAAGAAATGCTGCAGAAGAATTGGGCGTTAGTGAAGCCGAATTGTTGATGACAGATTTGGGCGAAACGGTAACTCTTTTGACACCAGATTTTGCAGGAATTTTGACAGATGTAGAGGTATTAGGAAAAGTGATGGCTTTGACACGAAATGAAGAATGCGTCCACGAAAGAAAAGGAATTTACAAAAATGGCGATTTTTCTAGTCCTCATGCACAATTGTTTGTTGGTGAAGATATCGATTTAAGGATTTTTCTTAACTCTTGGAAGCACGCGTTTGCGGTAGTTGATGGCGACAAAAAAAGTTTGCAATTTTTCGGGAAAGATGGCTTGGCGCTTCACAAGATTTATTTAACAAAAGATAGTAACGAAGCTGCTTTTGACGCTTTGGTGGAGAAATACAAAGCAGAAAATCAAACTCCAACGATTCTTTTTGAAGCGATTCCTGCAAAAGCTGAAGAAAAGCCAGATTCCGAAATCTATGTTGAGGCTTTCCAAAAAGCTTGGTCAGAGTTGAAAGACACGCATGACTTCTTCTCAATGACGAGAAAATTTGGCGTTTCGAGAACGCAAGCTTTGCGTTTGGCTTCGTCAGAATTTGTGACAAAACTAGAGACTTCGGCTGTCGAAATTCTATTAAATAAAGCTTCAGAAGAGAAATTACCAATTATGGTTTTTGTGGGAAATCGCGGAATTATCCAAATCCATACGGGAGAAGTTAATAAGATTTTTTGGCAAGGAAGCTGGATTAACGTGATGGATCCAGATTTTAATTTACATCTTGATACTTCAAAAATTGCTGAGGTTTGGCTGGTTAAAAAACCGACAGAAGACGGATTGGTGCATGCTATCGAAGTTTTCAACGAAGACGGTGATTTCATTGTTCAATTTTTTGGAAAAAGAAAACCAGGCATTCCTGAGCTGGAAGAATGGCGAAATCTTGCGAATAGCTTAAATTGACCTGAGTTCGGGGTAAGAAAATTAACGTCAGTTTGAGTGGTTTTCGCAGAAAACTGTATCGAAAACAAGTGAATTTTCTTATCATTAAAGCTTCTCGATACGCTTCGCTACTCGAAGTGACGCCTCGTATAAAGAAAGGTGCTTTATTCCGAACAGGTGTTTTGTATTAAGATGAAATTCGTCAATTCGAGTGATTTTTCGAAATGAAATTGAGGAAAATCGTATCGAGAATAGAATTGATCGAAAATATATAACAACTTTTTATTACTACTTTTATTGACGTTAGACCGTTTTGTTTTTTCTAATTTCAAAGCGGTCTTTTAATTTGTATTTTTATAACATGAAAAAAATAGTTTTAGTTTTAATAACGTTTTTGGCGATTGGTTTTAAAGCTCAGGATTTTAAAGCCTTTCAGGTTTATGATAAATCTGGAAAAGAAATTAAAACCGAAAAAATGATAAAATCCCTTTTGGATTATGATATCATTTTGTTTGGTGAGTTTCATAATAATTCCATTAATCATTGGTTGCAATTGCGTTTGACAGAAGCTTTGCTTGAGAAAAATAAAAATTTAATTCTCGGTGCCGAAATGTTTGAGCGTGATAACCAATCGGGACTTAACCAATATTTGGCAGGGAAATTAGATGCTAAAAAGTTGAAAGATTCTGTTCGACTTTGGAATAATTTTACGACAGATTATCAACCGCTTTTGGATTTTGCTAAATCAAAAAAACTGGAATTTATCGCTACAAATATTCCTCGAAAATTTGCATCTCAAGTTGCAAAACAAGGTTTGGAATCTCTAAATCAACTTCCAGATTTTGACAAAATAAATATCGCAAAACTTCCTATTAATGTGACTTTGGAAACACCAGGATATCCCGAAATGAAAGCCATGATGGGCGATCACGCTGATGAAATGAAAGTCATGAATTTCGTTTCTGCCCAAGCGGTGAAAGATGCAACAATGGCGGAATCTATTCTTAAATCTTGGACGTCTGGAAAGCTTTTTCTGCATTATAACGGGAATTATCACAGTAAAGAATATGGCGGAATCTTTTGGTATTTAAAGAAAGCAAATCCGAGTCTTAAAGTTGCGGTGATAAGTGTTGTCGAAAGCGAATCCAAAGATTTAAGTTTTCCTAAAAAAGATTTTGTCCCGACAGAATTTAATTTGATTTTGCCATCTGATATGACAAAAACTTATTAAATTTATCTTCAAAAAACTATGAAAACATTTTTACTGCTTGTCGCGATTTCTATTAATTGTTTGGTTTTTGGACAAAAATACACAGCGTCCGAAATCAAATTAATCAATTCCAACGATAAAAATTCGGCGCTTCCAATTTATCAAACTACCGATGAACATCAACATTCGGTTTTATTATCGATGTCAAAACATGTTAATCCAAAAGATCCACATACGGCGACTTTGGTCAATCGTATGAAGTTGGCGTTATTGGCGACTGACGGCGGTGTTGGGATTGCTGCGCCGCAAGTTGGTGTTAACCGAAATGTGATTTGGGTTCAACGTTTTGATAAAGTAGGAAATCCGCTGGAGTATTTTCTGAATCCTAAGATTCTTTGGAAGTCTGCTATTCTTAACTTCGGACCAGAAGGCGATTTGTCGATTCCTGATTTTAGAGATATGTTTTATAGAAGCCAAGTTATTCAGTTGGAATATTGGGATTTGTCGGGTAAGAAAACCACCGAAATTGTCGAAGGTTTTACAGCAGTTATTTTCCAACACGAGATCGATCATTTATCAGGAATTTTAATTCAAGATAAGAGCAAAAACGAGACAGATTCTAATATTATTAAAGTTGACGCTTTCAAAAGATTGCCATTATAATCGAAACTGCACGAAATTTGCAACGTCCTAAAAAAGATTTTTTAACTTAAAATATTATAAACTATGCGATTAATTATCAATTTACTTATTACCGCTGTATCAGCGTTTTTGTTAAGCAAAATTTTGTCGGGCGTACATTTTCAAGATTTCACATCGACCATTATTTTTGCTATAGTTTTAGGGATTCTTAATATGTTGGTTCGTCCAATTTTAGCGATTTTGTCGTTACCAATTACGATCTTAACTTTAGGACTTTTCTCGTTGGTTATCAATGCTATTATGATTTTGCTTTGCGATCATTTTATGGATAGTATGACGGTTGATGGCTTTGGCTGGGCGTTTATTTTCAGTATTCTATTGTCGATTGTTACAGCTGTTTTCGGGGCTTTATTTTCAAAAGATTAGTTTTTAAAACAATATTAAAACGAAATCCGTAGTTTTTTGCTACGGATTTTTTTATAAAATGACTTTTTTCCAAGAAACGACTTCTACGCCTTTTGAATAATGTGTTAAATCTGGATTTCTGTTGGTAAAGTCAATGTTTCCAAATTTATATTTTGTTTCTAAATTTTCAATTTTAACATCATTAATTTCCCATTCTTTATGATGAATATCGTAACGGATATTTTGTCCATTATGTTGCAAATACAGGCAATATCGTTCTGTAAGCCAAAGGTCGAGATTCATTTTTTGTTCTAAAGGATTTCCGATTTCGTAATCGATGTGGAGTTTTAGATTTTTTGAATCGAGTTGAGAATCATACTGTCCCGAACTTCTTTTCATATTTGCTTTTTGATAAGGAAGCCCCGAAAGTTCTTTCGCTACCAAACAAGACAATAGTTTTTGGCCTTCGATATTAATGAAGAAAACGCCTTTTTTACCATCGTTATCAATATAAGTTCTGGTATTAACTTCATCAAAATTTGAAATAAATGACAACGAAGGCAACAACCTTGGACGTATCTTTTCCATCGTAAATGCAACAATAGAAATATAATAATCGCCGTCAATTTGATCCAAATTAAAAACCTCGGGTACTAATTTTCGCAAACTGTCGTAATCGACTTTCCAATGTAAAAAAATGGCGCGATTCCACTCTTGATAATACTGAAATTGTCCTTCTGGTAAAGGATAAGGGCGATGTTGAATGTCCGATAATAAAGATGTGATGTTACTCAATTGGTCAATTTTTTAAGAAGACTTTTTATTGATGAGTAAATATACGGGTAATCCTATCAATATCAAGCCTAATCCTGGCCAAGTGTATTGCGGTTTATAAATAAATAAAAGTACACAAAATGAAATACCAATTATTAAATAAATGGCTGGGGTAATAGGGTAGAGCCAAGTTTTGTAGCCACGTTCTAAGTTTGGTTTTTTAATTCTCAGATAGATTACACCAAAAACGGTTAGCATGTAAAATAAAACAATTACAAACGAAATCATATCCAGCAAATCGCCGTATTGACCGCTGAGACAAAGTAAACTTGCCCAAATCCCTTGCATCCAAAGCGAATTGGCAGGAACATCAAAACGATTATTTTTAATTGCAGCTTTTAAGAATAAACCATCTTTTGCCATGGTTTGGAAAACGCGTGCACCAGCGAGGATAATTCCGTTAACACAGCCAAAAGTCGAAATCATCACCAAAATTGCCATAATAATTGTTCCTGCATTTCCAAAGATTTTTTCAGCAGAAGCGACAGCAACACGATCGTTGGCTGCAAAAGCGATTTCGTCACGGGTTAAGGTGTTGAGATAAACGAGATTAACCAAAAGATAAAGAATCATGACCGATGAAGTCCCGATAATCATGGCGCGAACAACATTTTTGCGAGGATTTTCGATTTCGCCAGAGACAAAAGTGACGTTTTCCCATGCCACAGAACTAAACACTGAACCGACCATTGCAGCTGCAATGCCACCAAGAACTGTTGTACCCGAAATTGGTAGCCAACTTGCTGATTGTTTGTGACCATTAACTTCGGTTCCGAAATTTTGAAAAGCTTCCCAACCAAATTGGAAATTACTCGCCAATTGAGAATGTTCAACCAAAATAAATCCTAAAGCAATCAATCCTAAAAGTGCAATAATTTTGGAAGATGTAAAAATATTTTGTAGCATTTTTCCGCTTTGGACACCTCTAGTATTGATAAAACTTAGTAAAAGTATAATAGCGATTGCAAGAATTTGTATCCAAGTTATTTTAAAACTTCCGCTTTGGAAAAGTGGTGCGGCATCATTAAGACTTGGGATGAGATAAGCTGTAAATTTTCCAAAAGCCACGGCGACAGCGGCGATTGTTCCGGTTTGGATAACTGTAAAAAGTCCCCAACCATAAAGAAAACCCATCATTTTTCCGAAAATCTCTGTGATGTAAGTGTATTGTCCTCCAGCTTTCGGGAACATGGCTGACAACTCGCCGTAGCTGATTGCTGCGGCAACCGTCATAAGTGCTGTCAACAACCAAACGACAATTAGCCAATAACCCGAACCGAGATTCCGCATGATGTCGGAGCTTACAATGAAGATGCCGCTCCCAATCATTGATCCCATCACAATCATTGTGGCATCCCAAAGTTTTAGTTTCTTTTCCATAGTTTTATTTGAATCAAATATATAAAAGTCTACATAAAAATTAATGAACTATTAAAAAGTTTATCTTTTTTACAAGCGAAAATGTTTTATGTTGTTAATAATTAATTTTGTAGAAGTGTTCAATATTTTAAAGATTTCGTAATGTTCTAGTGAATGATAAAACCTAAATTTGAGGGAGATAAGACAATAATCATGGAGTTAGAATACAAAAACCACGAAAGCCCCATCCTGAAAGATGGTGTTAAAAATTATTTAATTGATATCGACGGAACGATAACAGATGATATCCCAAACGAGGAACCCGAAAGAATGTCAACTTGCTTGCCTTTTCTTGACGCTTTGGAAACCATTAATAAATGGTACGACGAAGGTCACCAAATTTGCTTTTTCACATCCAGAACGGAAGATCTGAAAGCGATAACTGAAGAATGGCTCAACCGTCATGGTTTTAAATATCACAGTATTCTTTGTGGGAAACCGCGTGGTGGCAACTATCATTGGATCGATAATCATCTTGTGAAAGCAACGCGTTACAAAGGGAAATTTACAGATCTTGTAGAGAAAAATGTGAGCATTCAGGTTTTTAAAGATTAAACTTAAATAATCTACGGAGTAGTATCTCTAGCCCCGATGGAAGCGGCATCCTTTGGGGCGAGGTGAGGCGGCGGAGCGTAGCGGAGCCGTCCGAGACTCGCACTAAAGATAGAGCTGAGAGCGGGATTAGCTCCTAAAAATAATTATCAATTTTAAATAATAAATCAATAAAAATAAATGAAAGTATTAGCAAACGATGGTTTGACACAAAGTGGGATTGATGCGTTGACAGCGAAGTCTTACGATGTGATTACAACAAAAGTGAATCAAGAAGATTTAGCGGATTTTATCAATCGCGAAAACGTAAAAGTCCTTTTGGTACGAAGTGCAACAAAGGTTCGAAAAGATTTGATTGATGCTTGTCCCAATTTGGAAATTATAGGTCGTGGTGGCGTTGGTATGGATAATATCGATGTCGAATACGCACGCGAGAAAGGTGTACATGTGATTAATACGCCTGCGGCTTCGTCTGAGTCTGTTGCCGAATTGGTGTTTGCACATCTTTTTGCAGGATGTCGTTTTTTGCAAGTTTCGAATCGTGCAATGCCAACGGAAGGTCAAACCAATTTTAATGCGCTGAAAAAAGCTTACGAAAAAGGTGTTGAACTTCGTGGAAAAACAATTGGAATCGTCGGGATTGGACGTATTGGACAAGAGGTTGCAAGAATTGCGCTAGGTCTTGGTATGAAGGTTATTGCGTCGGATACCAGAATTGGAAAAGCGAGCGTTCGCGTTGATTTTTACAACAAACAATTTATAAATGTCGAGATCGAAACCGAACCACTTGACGAGCTAATTTCACATGCCGATTTTATCACATTGCACGTCCCAGCGCAAGATGGCGCTATCATTGGAAAACGCGAAATCGATATGATGAAAACAGGTGCCGCAATTGTTAATTGTGCTCGTGGTGGCGTTGTTGATGAGGAAGCTTTGTTGGAAGCTTTAGACACAGGGAAGTTATCTTTTGCTGGACTTGACGTTTTTGAAAACGAACCAACGCCTTCAGAAAAAGTTTTGCAACATCCAAAAATATCGCTAACGCCACATACTGGCGCATCTACAGAGGAAGCGCAAGATAGGATAGGGACAAGTCTCGCAGAACAAATAGATAGTATTTTTCACGCTAAATAATATTATGAAAACTCAGTAATTTCGGCTGAGTTTTTCTTTTTGCAGAATGGGATAATTCCTTATTTTTGAGGCATGAAAAGAAAGGTTTTAATCATCTACACAGGTGGAACGATTGGGATGGAGAAAGATTATGCGACGGGAAGTCTTGTTCCTTTTGATTTTTCAAATATTTTTAAACGTATGCCCGAAATGAACCTTATGGAATGTGAGGTTTCGGTGAAGTCTTTCGACTATCCTGTAGATTCTTCGGATATGGGACCAAAACAATGGCAAGGCATCGCAAAAATTGTTCAAGAAAATTATGAAGCTTTTGATGGTTTTGTGATTCTTCATGGGACAGATACGATGTCGTATACGGCTTCTGCATTGAGTTTTATACTTAAAAATCTTGGAAAACCTGTTGTGCTAACAGGTTCTCAATTACCGATTGGTGATCTAAGGACAGATGCTAAAGAAAACCTTTTGACAAGTCTTTATTACGCGAGTCTTTACGAAAACGATGAAGCGGTTATACAAGAAGTGACTTTGTATTTTGAATACAAATTGTTGCGTGGTAACAGAAGTTTAAAATTCTCGGCAGAGTATTTTGATGCTTATCAAAGTCCAAATTATTCTATTCTTGGACAATCTGGCGTTCATCTAAATATTGATAAAGACAGTCTTCTAAAACCAAAATCTACCAATTTTGAAATCGATTTGCATCTTGACGAAAATGTCTTGTTTTGGAGAATTTTCCCAGGGATGAACTTTGATTTTTTATTAGAAGTAACTTCCGTTAAGGTTATTATTCTTCAAGTTTTTGGGTCAGGAACCATTTTTAATAACGAGAAAACAGAACGTGTTTTAAGAGAGCTTCGTCAACGTAAAGTTGAGATTATTGTCATCAGTCAATGCGTGTCAGGCGGGATTAGTTTTGGGAAGTATAGCAATAGCAATATTTTTAGCCAAGTTGGCGCAATTAATGGAAAAGATATGACCGCTGAAGCTGCGATTACAAAGTCCATGCACTTATTAAATAATCCTCGATATAAAGCTAATTTTGCAGAATTGTTTGATGAAGATATTTGTGGTGAAGTGACGAAAGATTTTCACTAATATTAGGTGAAATCAAATATTTAACTATATTTGCAGACTTAAAAAAGAGAGGTGTCCGAGTGGTTGAAGGAGCTAGCCTGGAAAGTTAGTATGCGGGTAACTGTATCGAGGGTTCGAATCCCTTCCTCTCTGCAAAAATCCCTGTAAAGTACTATTTACAGGGATTTTTAATTTTCAGGTGCCATAATAGGTGCTAATATTTTTTTGAACTTAAATTGCAAATATTCTTTTTACATTTAAATTCACCCACTACTTTTCTCTTAATAAAGCCCTTGAATCAATGTACTATAATAATAAATATAAATTGTATTGTTCTTCAAACTTATTTTAGTTAGCTTTTTAGTGCTTGGCGCTGTGGCGGATTTCGAAGCAAAAAACTATCAATACTCCACAAAAGTTGATTCGAGGTAGAATGTTCAATTAACCACGTCACCCGCCATTGAGCCCAACGCCTGTAATAGGTTCGTTATTCTTTCGTTCCTTATGTAGTCTGCCTTTTCAAGATGCAATTTTGATAAATGTTATTACTTGAGCATTTCATCTATTTTTTTCAACCATCCTTCTATTTCGTTTGCTGTATCACGTTCCTTAATTCTTTTTGCTGTCATCTTAGGAAAAGCCTTGTTTGCAAGATATATTTTTGCTTTTGTGTCTCCCATTACTCCATCAAATCCCATTTTGGCAGAGAATGCCTCTGCAAATAACTTTGGAACTCCCTTTTTGTCTACCGTTGGATAATCAGTAACAACTACTTCGACTTCATAAGCGTCTTTGATAGCGTCAACGTGTAAATAACTTTCTATTTCGTGCTTTTGAGTTAATGCTCCCCAAGAGCCGTCAGTCCTTAAATTTACTTCGGTTATAGATGCAGAATAGGCAGAAACATCATTATCATAGATATGACATTCTTTGCATCCTAATCGTTTTAAATAATGTTCGTTGACCCAATGTTTTAGAGTTGAACCACCCATCAAAACAAATGCAATTCGCGGGTCTGTTGATAAGTCAATAAGAGCATTATTTTCTATATGTAATGCTCTGCTTAAACTTTTGAGTGCAGTAACATCAGTAGGCCCTTCAACGCATATGAGAACTTTAACTCTACTGTCTGGAGTTACGCCCAGTGCGTTTGCAACCTTTTCAAAAACGTCAACGCCATATTCAACTCTAGTTTTCCCGTGCTCATCTCTTTCGATAAATCTAATGCTGCTTGCTGGAAGTTCAGAAGCCAGGCCAGGGCTATGAGTTGTCAAAATTACTTGACAGCCCTTTTCTTCGGATAATGCCCGAAAAGAATCAATTAGAATTTTTTGATTGTTTGGTTGCTGGGCTGTTTCAGGTTCTTCTAAAGCATATATTATACTTCTTTTATTAGAAGTTTTAAGTCTTCTCTCGGCTTCTGCTTTAAAGAAGCTGACAAGTATCATTCTTCTAACTCCGCTACCTCTCTTGTTTAGTGGTATCCCGTCATCAGTATCCATATTGATTGAAAACAGACCTGTCCATTTTGCAGGTGTTGGTGGTGTAAATTCTGGGGCAAGCTTACTGGCTAATTGTGGGTCAATTGTTTTCAATGCTTCGTGAGTGGTTGCTGCAATTTCTTCAGCTTTCTCACGAACCTTATTTTGTATTTTTTCTAAATCCGCTTTAACCTCAGCGATTGCTGTAGCAATCGCTGCTTTCATTGGGTTTTGAACTTCCTTGTCTTTGTCTTGACTATTTCTGTCGCTTTGGAACAACGCAAAAATTGGCAAATGAGATTCAATTTGCTCCCAAATTCTTTTACTATCTTCTTTGGGTTTACTTACGGGTATTAAAATTTCTTTAAGTTCCAAATTATCGAAGGATTTCCAAATTGCTTTTCTCATCGTTGGATTACCTTTAAGTGAACTGTCTAAGCTTTTTTGCTTAATTATTGATTGAAGTTCTTTTTCCTTTAGTTCAAGAAGATTTTCAGCTCCAGCAACAGTTGGATGATTTGCAATAATATATGCTTCAAATGTTGGTGTGCCTTTTCCACAAGCAAATACCTTTTGAATTTTTAAAGTACCTTCACTTGACAATAAAAACTCGTCAGCAAGTGTGGTTGGAGAAGTAGCATCAACTGTTAATTCTGTAGGTAAATTTTTGAACTCACAAGTAATTGTGACTTCATCGCTACCGCTATAAATGTTTGCATCCCCATTTTCTATTTTAACTGTTTCATTGTTAAAGAAAATTTCTAATGCTTCTAAAATTGTAGATTTACCAATGTCGTTTTTTCCTATGAAAGTTGTCAGGTCGTCAATTGCAACTTTGGTTTCGTCCGCATAGCAGCGGAAATTTTTTATTGTTACGGATGTTAATTTCATTTTAGTGTTTTATTGTTTTGCTAGCACTAGCGCTGTTTTAGAATGACTGATAAAATTTGGCTTTAAGCACTGAGTCAATCCATACTATATAATACTGGGAGCGAAAAGTATTCAACATAATACTTCAATTAAATTTTAACCTCAATTTAGATTTTGGAATGGCTTTTTAGTACTATGTTTGTTCAATCAACTCTTTTTATGTACTGCTTTTACTCCATTCATCTGGTATTAATTTCAAACCATCCCTCCAAATTTCAGTTACTGCGTCCTTAAATATATCGTTATTTAAATATGCGTGGTCTGTAATGATAACCTGAAGATTAGGAGTCAGTGATTCCACAACCTCAAAAATGAAATTAAACATCTTATTTACAGCCAATTCATCGGCACTAACTTCAACCAGATTATCAGTTTTTTCTGGTGGATAATAAACTTGAGTCGGTTGGTCGAAAATTATAAAACGAGGTATTGGTCTATTATTTTGGATGAAATGCTGATGAAGTGCTAATGTTATTAGAAGATGGTAGGCAACCCAGTTTGCACCACTTCCAATTTGTGGAAGTGCAATTGGTTTAGTGTCAGTATCAATAAACATAGTTAATCTACCCAGATCAAATCTTATTGGAGAATCTTGATATTCAACATCAAGATTTTCAACCCATTTGCTCATTTGGAGATTTATCTTGTTTAAGATTGATAATAGTTTTTCTTTTTCATTATCACTATCAACCTTATTCTCTAATTCTTTTATTCTAGATTTTAAATCGTCTATTTTATATACGATATTCTCAGTTTCGATATCCGTATCTATGCTTTCAAGAAATAAGCTAATCCTCCCAATTACTTTTCCTCTTCTGATATTTAGATCTCTTAACGTTCTCGCTTTTTCATCTTCAACGTATAATGCAGTAATACTTTTTTCAATTTTTTTTAATTCACTTTCAATTTCGTGATAACTCCCTTCTACAGATTCAATATATGCTTGAATTCTAGGACTTTCAGCCTTTGTAAATTTCAAGTCATTTTTTATATTATCTAATGATTGGTTTATATTTGCAATTGTAGGAATTGCAACATCTAAAGTGCTATTACATAGTGGGCAGGCGTTTGGATTGAATTCTGAATTTTCCGAATATAATTTTATAGATTCTAGCCTAATTTCTTGTTGTTTTGCTTCTGTAGAATATCCAAATGAATTTTTCAAATAATCAGTAGCGGCTTTTCTATTGTCTGAAATTTTTCCCAATTCAATTTTTAGTTCACTTCTCCTGTCTACCAGTTCTTTTAATGCAGAATTTTCACCTTTAACTTCCAAAGGTTGATATTCCCATTTTGAAACCTGCTCTAAATATTTATATGCTTCAGATTGACTGTTTGCCGAAACAGTTTTTTCTAAAATTCCTATTTCTTTTGCCTCTTCAATTAGAGAATATACTTGGCTTATTCCTTCTGACTTAATTTTTTCGGCTTCTCTTTGCGCTCTGTTTAATCTATTTAATTGCTTCTTTAATTGGGTGACCTCGCTTTCAATTAATAGAGAATCTTCATTTACCGCACCTAAGAAATAAGGTAGTGTGTCCTTGATAGATTGTGGTACAAATTCTTTATTTTGATTATAAAACAGTTGATGTGGATCAGCTACTAAATACTGAGGTTGATAGCTGTAAAAACGAGAATGTTTGAAATTTGCTTTCAATGGTTCTCTTGTTAAAGAATCTGGAATATGAAGGTTTTCTGAAATGCCAATTTTTCTAGTTAGAAATTCTTTGAGAGTATCAATATTTAGATTTGAGTTTATATCATCAAACTCTGGAATTATTTCACCAATATTACGAGTTAGTTGAACTGTAGTAGATGCAGCTATTCCTTTAATATTTGGGTTTTCTCTTGCAATGAAAACAGATTCATTATCTTCAAAAGTTACAATTACAGAAAAATAAGAAACTGTATCTCTAATAATTCCTTCTGGAATATCACATGCCGAAGAAGCTAAACAGTAGTTAACTATTTCAATTAATGCTGATTTTCCTGATTTAGATTCACCTGTTATAATATTTACTTTACCCAAGTTGAAAGGCAGTATTCTTTTTTCACCTTTTAAACTGTATAGGATTACTTTATTTATTTGCATAATTAAGGAGTTATTCTAAGAAAGGAATAGATAGATTTTACGTCATTAGTAAAAGAAAGCCATTTTCCTAATAATTGGGCTTTCTTCAAAATGTCATTATATTCATCATATTCTTCTCCATTAAATTTTTTTACTATAGTCATATCAGTTTCAATTTCACCTTTTTCGTTAATGTGTATTTTATTGTAGGCTATTGAAAAACTAAGTGCTTCTTTAGTATATTTGACCAAATTCTTAGCTCTTTTAGAAAAATCGAAAAATAGATTGTCATTATTTTCCACCCAAACAAAAAAATAAGTTCTTGTACTTCGAGGTAATCTTTCTCTAGTTTCTTTATGCAGTAAAATGGGTAATATAATAAAAGAAAAAGCAAATGGAAATTTAGTATTAGTTTGTTTGTTATATTCCATTGCCGCAACCCTAATTATCTCACCACAAAATGCAGGATTAAATAAGTTCGCTACTATCGTATTTCTATCTATCCAATTTGTTCTCATATTTCCTTATCAAAGTTTGGATGCCAGCCAATTTTTTTTTCGTCAGATAAAATCTGATAGCTTCCTCTAGTTAAATAATCTTCATTAAATTTTTCTCTTATTTTTATTTGCGGACAACTGTTGGCAAATTGACTTATGTAGAAATCTTTTCCAATTTTTTTTAATTCATCTTCTGCTTTTCCGTTTGCTTCATCACCCATTATCTCGAAAATATTTTTCCAATAGTCTCTTAGCTTTTTATCATACACTTCTTCCTCTTCAGGATTCAAAAGTTGTAACCTCAGCCATTTAGATCTTTGCTCAAACGCTCTTCTAAAATCACTAATTGCACGTTTAACCGTTCTTGAATTGATTCCAATTGAAATAACTTCTAATTGCTTTAAAAAGTTTTTTTCTCTTAAACTCTCTACATCCTCATCAGATATTTCCATTTGTTCAGGAAAATGATTCGGTAGATTGTCAGCTTGAAAGGAATCTCTTATGTTGGATATTTTAAGTTGTAATTCTTCAAACTTTATTGAATCCAATTGTCCTGTTAAATTGTCAATTGCTTTTCCCAACCACCAGCCATCAAGTATTTCAAGGAATGCATCTAAATGATTAGGATAAGAAGAAAGGATTAGTTGTTTTTTTATTTTTGCATCAACTTTTGATATATCAACAGAATTATCTAAAATTATAATGCTCTGAATTAATTTTTTCTTATTTTCAATACTTAATTTTTGATATTCTTCTCTTCCTTTTTTTGTAGATTCATTCGTAGAAGAAATTGAAATTGAATCCAAGCTATTTATAATATTTTGTAATTCAGGCTCGCTAGATACATTATTTTTTAGTTTGTAAAGAGTACTTGTCTCGGGAATATTTTCAGTAGTTATTAAACTCAGATTTGTCTTATTAATATCTATTGTCCCATCTAATATGTATTGCGACCAAATTCTAATAGTTTTCCAAAAGTCAACACTTGAATCTGTTAAGTGTGCTTTGCTCTTAATATGTAGTTTTGTTTGATAAAGATTAGTTGAATTAACATCAGTTATATCAATATCATCGAGACACTCAATTCTTAAAACAGGATTTTCAAGATCGCGACTATTTGTCAAAAGCAGTAGTAAAGCATATTTAATTTGATATATGTACCCTAATGATGGTTCTTTAGCACTAAAGTCAGTCATAATTTAAGATGGAATTATTTGTTTCTGCATTGTATTGATATCAGGAATTGTTTATTTTTTGGGTAACTTAAACCAGAGCTAAAATTACCGTAAAGAGTAATCTACGGAACTTTCAAATTTTATATTCAAAGTTCTTTTAACGCTTTTATTATGTCTTCAGTTGAATGAATAGATGTATTCAATGCCATTTTATCGGCCAATGTCGGACTAAATCTAAGAACTTCGTCTTTCGAAATTTTATGCCAGATGGGAAGAATTACTTTATGCCCATTCATTTCTCTTGCCACCATTCCATTGAGTTCATTTATTTTATTTTAACTTGCCACCCCATCAATAAACACCTCCACAAAATCCTGCACTTTCTGAATAATTCTTCTTCCGATATTATTACGTTCAGTAAGCTTGGGTTTTATCTCAAGTAGCTTTAGGGTATCACTTATTTTAGGAGTTTTGGAAGTAAAAATAAAGTCATCAATAGCATCTCGAAATCTGTCTTTGTTTAAAGATTCTTCGGTTGCAATTTTCTCAAAGGCTGAGTTTTTTTCTTTGTTCCAGTATTTTTCAAATTCTTCATTAACGTTGTCTCCGTCAGAAATATGAGGTAGGTTTTCTTCTATGAATTTTTCTATCAGTTCTTTTTTGCTACGAAGCTTGGCATCTCCGGAAAGAATATCTCTGATTTCTTTGATTTTTGTTTCCCGTTTATGGCCTTTAGTCTCTGTCAGATTAGCTAGGAGTGATAGAATGTAACTTACATTGATTTCATCACGATGAATGAGTTCCAATTCAAAATCAACATCATCTAAAATACTGGCTTTTCCTTCTCCTCCTTGGGGTTTTGTCTCATTCCAAATATCCAAATATTTGCTTTTGTAACCATCAAATTCAAATTCGTTCATTTCCAGTTTATCAAAATCAAAATCAGCAAATGATTTTAAAACATTCAAAACCCGCATTAATTCGCGGAAAGCTGTTATAAATTCAAACTTTTCCTGTTCGGTTTGATAACTATTGACACTGTCAATTTCTGGTGCAACAATCTTTAATTTATATAATACAGAGTTAAAAAGCTCAATATAATCTTCAATCGGTAGAATGATAATTTCCTGAATCGCTTCTTTGTTAGAAAACAAAGTCACGGCATCATCGGTTGCGGATTTCAGATTACGGAAACAGACAATATTTCCTTGGGATTTTTTTTCGCCTAACAGTCGGTTGGTACGTGAAAATGCTTGGATTAATCCGTGATACTTTAGATTTTTATCGACAAATAAAGTGTTCAATTGTGGACTGTCAAATCCTGTCAGAAACATATTCACGACAATAATTAAATCAACTTCCTTATTGCGGACTCTTTTAGCAATATCATTATAATAATTGTAGAAACTTTGACTGTCTTTAGTTGTAAAGTTCGTTCCAAACATTTCATTGTAATGACCAATATATCTTTCCAAAACATTTCTGCTATGAGAATCTCCGTATTGCGCCTGCGGTTCTGCAACCATTCCAAATTCGGGTTCTTCATATATTCCATTGGCATCCTTAGATTCTTCATTAGTTCCATAACTAAAGATCGTAGCAATCTTTAATTGATGCTTACCTTCTTCTTTTTTCTTTTGGAAAAGGTCATAATATTTCTGCAAAACATCAATGCTGCTAACACAGAACATAGCATTAAAAGTACTGTTATGTGTTTTTCTTCCATATTCTGCGATGAGATAATCTGCAATTTTTTCAAGGCGTTTCGGGCTATCAAGAAGTTCCTGTGTATCGATTGCTTCAACATCTGTATCAATATAAGTATTACTTCCTTCCTTTTCCTTGTATCTTCCCACATATTCCACAGAGAACTTCAAAACATTATCATCACGAATAGCATCTGTAATCACATACTTATGTAAACAGTCTTCAAAAAGTCTATTAGTCGTTGCCGGAGCCCCGTCTATTTTCCCAATTGAATTCACTTCAGAAATCGGAGTTCCTGTAAAGCCAATCATTTGAGCGTTTTTAAAGTATTTTTTGATATTCTGGTGCGTATCTCCAAACTGGCTTCTGTGACATTCATCGAAAATGAAAACCACTTTTTTATCTTTCAGCTTGTCAATTTTATTACCGTGCTTTTCTTTGGTAATGGCAGTATTTAATTTCTGTAAAGTCGTAACAATCAATTTTGTATTATAAGAAAGTTGCTTAACCAAATGTGCTGTGTTTTCAGTGGCATCCACACTTCCTTTTTCAAAAGCATCAAATTCCTTTTGGGTCTGGTAATCCAAATCCTTTCGGTCAACCACAAAAACAACCTTCTCAACTTTCGGAATTTCTTTCAGAATCTGACTGGCTTTAAAGGAAGTCAATGTTTTTCCTGAACCTGTGGTATGCCAGATAAAACCATTCTTATCGGTATTTCTTACCCTGTCAACAATTTTCTCAACGGCATAATATTGATATGGCCTTAAAACCATCAGTATTTTATTCGTTTCATTCAAAACGATATACTTGGTAATCATTTTAGCGATATGACAGGGCTCTAAGAATGCCTGTGCAAAATGATCCAGTTGAGTGATGTTATTGTTATGTTCATCAGACCAAAAGAAGGTTTGCTTAAATGTTTGCTTTGCGTTGTTAGAATAATATTTTGTATTGACTCCGTTACTTATGATAAACAACTGAACATAATTAAACAATCCACTTCCAGAATTGAAAGACTGATGATGGTAACGGTTGATTTGATTAAAGGCTTCTTTCATTTCAAGACCGCGACGTTTCAGCTCAATCTGAACCAAAGGCAATCCGTTGATTAGGATGGTTACATCATACCGGTTTTTAAAATTACCCTCCTGAGCAATTTGATTTGTTACCTGAAACTGATTTTGGCACCAATGGTCTTGACTGATGAATTCAATCCATTCTGAAGTACCATCATCTTTGAAAAAATGAAAACGGTCACGTAATGTTTTAGCTTTTTCAAAAACATTTCCTTTGGAAAGATGATTGAGGATTTTTTCAAACTCAGAATCTGAGAATGTTTTTTTATTATGAATTTCGAGCTGAGACTTTAGATTTTTAATGAGGTCTGCCTCATTACATATCGTAACTTTTTTGTGACCTAATTCATAGAGTTGTTCGATCAGTTTTTGTTCGAGGATAAATTCGGGTTGGCTGGACATTTCAGTTTAAGGTATTAGTTTTTCCAAAGTTTTTCATTTTCCCAATTAGGCTTCATACCAAGTGCATTCGGGTCAACACTTGGATATTTTTTGAATAACTCTGATAATCTTGATGTAAAATCATTTTTAGGAAGAATAATATTCAAAAGGTATTTCATTAAGCATAAATGAATGTATAAATTTTGAAACTCGTGCGGTTTAGGGACATCTTCCAGCCAGTCAAATGGTGGTCTCGAAAGTAATTTGGGGCTTCCGGGAAGGTTTTTATTCCACAGTCTAGAATGGTGCGCACAATAATTCCTGATTTGAGCAATAGATTGCAACCAACTTGGCAAATAGGTATGATTTACGGCACCTAATTCTTTCGCAATTGTATCTTTGGATTTGACCGTATTTTTGAGATTGCCATAAAGCTTAGACAATGATCCGAAACTCGTTTGCTCCAAAGTCTTCCAAGCTGGTGGAAAACGCTGGTCATCTTTATGCTTTTTAAAGTGCTCTTTGATGTATTTTTCCTTAGTTCTCGAAATTTCCTCTTCAATGTTTGCTAAGGTTTTTGTTAAAGCCAAACTGTCATTAAATAGTTCAAAATTTTGAAACCACCAGGCATCATATTCGTGAGACAGATGATAAATGAGTTTTGTTCGTAAACTGATTTCAATGCGCTCGATAACATCGAAGAGAAGGATTTTCAGCTCCCTATCAAATTCATATAGGAAAATAACATCAGAGAAAACAGCATCTTTTTTAAAAATATGGTTTTCTTTATCCGATTGCATAGAATACCAATATTCTCCCAACCGATAATAACTGACGTTTGACAAATACAACGTTGCCAAATCTTCATCATCAATTATTAATCCTCTCGATTTTAAAATTTCTATTTGTTCGGGAATGGTGGTTGGTTGTTTTACAAACATTCTGGTTAAGAGTTTTTGTAAAAATAGTGAAATTATAGAATGAAACCAACCCTATTAAAAACAAAAGACACACCCTGGTACGCTGTTCTACGGGTAGCGTGGTGTGTACTGTTAGTGCAAATATACAAAAATTTGCTTAATCGTAAGACATTTTATTACGCATGTTTTACTTCAACGCTTTAAACATCTGGTCAATTGTTTTTTTCTTCTGTTCCAGATTGGGATGAACATATAAGTTCAAAGTGGTACTGATATTGGAATGACCAAGCAAAACGCTTACGGTCTTATAATCGCATTTGCTTTCGATACAGCGGGTTGCAAAACTGTGTCTCAAACCATGAAATTTGATGTCGGGAATTTCTAAAAATCGCATCAGGTTTTTATAATAGCTTCGGTAAGTTCTTGGTTCTGTGGGTTTAGAATCGTTGGTTAAAACATAGAATGCAGGATTTACAATTTTCTTGAAAGGTTTCAGCATTCTCAACAAATCTCTACTCATCGGGATTTCACGTATGGAGTTTTTGGTTTTTGGCGTATCAATCAACAATTCTGTTTTTCGTTCTCCATCTTCAATGACGTAGATTCTCTGAATAGTTTTTCGGATATTGATAATTCCGTTATCCGTATCAATATCTTCCCAGGTCAAGGCACAAATCTCACCAATCCGCATTCCTGAACAAAGACAGATATAAACACCCAAATTTCTGAAGGTAAAATGCTCCTGAATATAACTCATCACTTTTTTTTGATGCGTTCTGCTCAAGACTTCAATCGTATGAGTTTCCCTAACTGTGGGATATTGAACATCAAAATTAATAAACTCAATCCATTTATTTTTTGCACCAAACTTCAGTACCATTTTCAGTACAATGAGAATATCTTTGATACTCTTCTGACTTAATCCCTGTTCCAGCTTTTGAAATACAAACTTCTGTACCTCATCATCCTCAATCTCAGAATAGTCTTTGAATACAGGCAACAAATGATTTTCCAGCAACAGCACATAAGCCGAAAAGGTTGATTTTTTCACGTACAGTTTTTTGTCATTCTTCCATAGTTCAGCGATTTCTGCCAATCTCTTCTTTTTTGTCATAATTTTTTTGATTTTATATTAAAATCCTAAAGGTAGAGCCTTTACCATAAAATCGTCAAGACCAAGAATTAATGAGATAAAAACTCCCTAATGTACTTAGGGAAAATTAAACTTTGGGTTTCCTAATTTACGATTTCCCGGTTTTGAAAGTAGTTGGGACGTGCAGAAAGTACAAGATGTTTGTAGTATAAATCCCAAAAACGAAAGTTTACCAAATACATTTGTATATATTGATTTAGAAAGTGTTGTTGATGGATATTTACAAAAAGAAAACACAATTTTAAAAAAAGATGCTCCGAGTAGAGCACAAAGAATATTATTTAAAAATGACATTCTATTTCAAATGGTTAGACCTTATCAAAAAAACAATCTTTTTTTTGATAAAAATGGAGATTACGTTGCTTCAACTGGCTATGCACAAATTAGAACAAATGAAAACTCGACATTTATCTTTCAGTATTTACACAATCAAAAATTTGTAGATAAAGTTATAGAAAAATGTACGGGAACAAGCTATCCTGCGATAAATTCAAGTGACTTGGGAAAAATTCAAATTACTATTCCAAAACTTGAAGAACAAAAGAAAATAGGAGATTTTCTAAATCTTATTAGTCAAAGAATATTATCACAAAAGAAAATAATTGAG
>JAEXRP010000003.1:0-158895 GCA_023440705.1 Bacteroidota bacterium | reverse complement strand
GCCTCCACCACCGAATGTGAATGTTGCGGTAAGACCTGCTCTAACTGTTGACAGCGGGAAGGCTGTTGAAATCTTATACTTTGTAACCATTTGGTCGTAGAAGAATTTCAGGTTAAAGTTTTGTGACATATTATAATCTGCTGATAATTTTAATGTCAATAACTTTTGTCCTCCCGTTACTTGAGAATCGTCAATTAAAATATTTGTGATTCTTGTTTTATTATCTCTTAAAGCTAAATCTGCTCTTATGTTAAGGTCACTCTTGATATCTCGAGGTCTTCCTTTAAAGTTAATTTTCAGTTTTAAATCTTTAAGAATATAGCCGTAACCAATAACATACTCAGTTCCCATATCTTCTGTTAAAGTATGATTTATCAAACCTAACATATAAGCTCTGTCTCTGTTATACGATGCACGGAACTGCATGTTATTACGCATCGTCACATCAATACCAATAAGCGGAGAGAAAGCCTCAACATATCCTACTTGTGAGAAAGTATATGGATTAATATAATTGCCATTAACATCTTTTTCACCAGCTGATTTTCTGTTAAAGTAATCGATATTTGATTGTACACCTGCCATCGTATAAGTTGATGAATAACTGTGTAACACATCAAACTTCGAGAACTGACTATTAACAATCGGAAGGTTCTTAAGCCCGCTATAAGTTAATTTCCAGTTTGGAAGTGGGAAACCAGATTTTCTAACGCTACCTAATTGTTTCGGTGACTTACCTTCTACTGCCGCTTTGAAAGCAGGAATCAATACATAAGCGTTTGAAATATCATAACCGTCCGCATAACCCGTAGCCGTTGCTGCGCCTCCTAATTCTTGAGAAATAAGTCTCGCATTTTCTTTAATCTTATCATAAAGTGCAGCACCATCTGTAAAGGCTGTACCAAATGTCCAAGCCGTACTCGAGTGTGTTATCATCTCTGAACCGAATGAGAAAGCTGGATCTGGATTGACATTGAAACCAGTCTGCATAAAGTTACGCGAGTAGTTTTGCAGCACATTGAAATCGATTCTTAAATCATTAACTGGCATCACTTGTAGATTCGCAGTCAAGTTACGCGTCGTCATCTCCGTATAAGCATCCGTCATATAGTCTGATCTCGAAATCCAAGATCTTTCGATTGCAAGACGACGAATATCCGCCTGAGATCCTAACAAGAATCCAATAGTTGGTCCACCAAGCGTTTGTCCAACACCATAGAAGTTAGGTGCTGACAATAGTCCTGGTAACACAATACCATTGTTCTCATTATAATTAACATCCAACTGCTTGATTGATGTTAGTGCATAAGCAACCGCTTGGAAAGGCGACAACTTATTTTTAAACTTATAAGCTTTGAATTCTTTCTTTTTACCTTTCTTCAAGAAGTTTTGAGAATAGACATTGTTAAGTGAGTCAATCTCTTGTCTTCTCTTAGACATAGTTTCCGTTATCTTTTGGAAGTATTTAAACTTACCTAAAAACTTCGGTACATCAACTGTCGAGGTCGCCAAAATCGTATTGGTATTTTGACCAACATTACCAAGACTTTCGATAACGCCTGTTTCAGGATTTTGGAAGTTACGAAGTGCTGATGATCTTGCATTCCAGTTATATTGGAAGCTGTAACCCAATTCTGCATTAATGAAATCCAAATACGGTAAATACTCAAACGGCAAACGATAATTAAGTTGTACTCTATGATTGTATTGTACAGGACGTCCCGCTCTGAAAGGATTTCCGAAAATACTACTTGTATTCATATCGTACACTGACAGATTATCATTCAGAGTTCTCGTTTCAGAGTTAATTTCCATCTTCAAAGATTTAGTGAAATTAAATCCTAAACTATACTGCCATCCGAAGTAGAACGTACGGTTACGAATCGTATTAGAATTATCAATATTTCCATTTATTAATGCATCAATATTTCTAAACTCTAACTCATTGTAATTTCTGTCCAACATTGTTCTGAAAGACAATCTCGTCGGCACCGGATTGAAGTTAACTTCTTTTATCCATCTCAAATATTTGTAAGACTTCGCAGTATCGCTAATCATTTTGTTAAATGGACGTAATACAAATGGTTTGAAGTTATAATTATACTCAATCGATCCTTTTAAGTATTGTCTGTAATTACGTTTTGTATAGATGTCACGGAAGTAATCATCGTTATAAATCGTCGTTAAAGACAAGTTTTCTACATCATAGAATTTTGGTTTTTTGTTAGGATTCATACGTTCTTTACGCATGTTAACAACACCAATACTACGTTGTTGACTGTATGTTCTAACCACTTTTTTAAGATCAGCTTCGTTAGGCGATTTTGTCAACTCCACATCATTATCAAGCGGATTATATTTTGGATCTTCGATGGTTTGCGTATACGAGTAGTTAAGCGGAATCTTCATACCAACTTTCTCAGGAAGGAATTTGTCCACATTAACCGTTGTATTAATACTAAATGTCGAGTTAGATGACTGCGCTCTTTCTGAAGGTTTTTGGTCAATTGCTCCAAATCCGACTGATGAATAAGCTGCATTAGCATTAACTAAAGCAAAGTCTCCTAAGTTAAAGTTAAGGGAAGCATTACCTGCATAACCTCCTTTATTTTCGATTTCGGAAAGACGAATCTCGTTAACCCAAAGGATTAAATCTTTTTGTTGCCCAGCCATCATTCCTCTGTTAGATCCTGCGCCATCGTTATTTCTAACACCAATTAAAATATTAGTTACATTCCCTAAACTCGGACGACCTTTAATAAAGATTTTCTTATTATCGCCATCTGGTTTATAATCTACATATTCGTAACGTGTGTCGAGTTTGACTCCTGGCGCATTATCTTTCACCAGTTCGTCACGCTTCATTTTCGCATTAACAAATTCTTCAATCGCTAGATTAACTTGGTTTTCTGTTGGCCAAATATCTAATGGTGATGTTGCATTTTGCGCTGTATATTTTAATGAAGCTTCGTATTCGTAATAGTTATCCGTAGCATCTGATCCAAAACGAATGAAGAATTTAGCATCTGGGTCAACACTTGTATTCATCACATTTTTAAGATCTTCCGCGTGTACAAACAATTCTAGTTTTTTGTAGCGACGCATATCAAGATTTGTATTTTTGAACACACCTCTCGCCTCTTTACCCAAATTATTAACCTTCATGTAAAGCGAAGATTCATTTTGTCTTTGTGCACCAGCGTTACCACTTAACACTTGTCTATCGATACCTGGAGGCAATACATAAGGTGGTTTTCCTAAAGCATTTTCTTCTAAGTTCACACTTCCTACATCGAACTTACTAATATTAGTAATCGATTGTCCTTCATTAAGATCGTCTGCAGCATTGTTATAAGCTAATCGATTTGTATATTTTCTCCAATCTGATCTTACCAAATCAAACGTACCAAATCTTAAAGTAGAAGTTTGTTCAAAACCTTTAAGGATCATTCTCGCAAATCTCACGTTATTAAGAATTGCAGCATCACCATTTCCTCCTAAAGATTTATCATCATATTGAGAAACCGGAATTCTGAACAAATACCATTTAACTTTAGAATTTTGACCATTTTCAAACTTAACATTCACTTCTTTGATGTCAACAATTTTGTTTGTCCCATCAAGAACTAATTTGTCTTTTGCTAAGTCAATTGTATATTGGTTATAATCTTCACTTTGGTCTAAGTTATAATCTCTATTAACATCTTCTGCATCTGGCAATTGCGTAGCAACTTCTAAAGTATTAGCTTGTGAGTTACCTTGTGGATTACGGAAATAACGATAACGATCGATAAGAGAAGAAGCCAATGTCCCTTGGAATTTATCCGACATATAGAATACAAAGTTATCCGATGCTGGATCCAACTCATTGGTCACTGGGTTATTAAATGACACGCCAAACTTCGAAGATTCAGCTTCGTCATTAAGACCATCGTAACCTAAATCTTGTTGCGTTCTCTCATCACCTTCTGTCGAGAAAGCATATAGAATCGGGAATTGCGTTGGCTGACTTCCCCATTCAGAGCTTGTTGTCTGCGTTGGGTTAGAAGTTGTTGGCATTCCGTTTTCGTAAAGAAGTTTACCATCTTTAAGAACATCTTCTGATACGTTACCCAATTGTAATAATAATTTTGGATCATTTCCTAGATTATTACCATCCGCATAAGGATCCATCATCCAAAACTCAACATATTCGATATTCGAATTAACAAAGTTAGATACACCGATTGATCTCATAAGACCTCCCCAACGTTGGTTAGCGGATTCATCTAAAGGATTCACATTATAAGGACCTCTTTGACTTGGGTAAAAACTCACGTCAAAAGTTGTCAACATGGTTTGTTCTCCAGCTACAAAATCTCTTTCGTTGTACAATTCGGACATCATAACACGACGCGAACGGTGGTTTGATAAGACTTGTGCATTAATACCGTTTGGCGCTTTACCACCAACTCCGTAGAATCTCGGGTCAATGTTATACCAAGATGTCAAACCTCTACCATAACCATTTTGTGTATCATCATTCAATCCTGCATTTGCAAAAATTGGATCTGTTTTATTAAGTTCAGGTTTAGAAGCAATACTCCACAAACTCGGCTCTTTTAATGAAATTTTTGAAGTTGTTTGTTCAAAATCATCAATATAAGATTGGTCGTTAGTTCCTTTATTCTGACCTGGAATTAAATAAGCTGCTTCTGCTTTAAAGTTTAAATTAGAAGGCGCTTCTGTATTGATAAATGGAATTTTATCCGTTAATCTTGTTAGGAAAGGAAGTTCGTTATTATACAAAATATTGAAACCTGCCATCGTATTATTAACCGCTTCTTGACCGAAATTCACTTTTTGAGTTAAAGGTCTTTCTGCATAGTTAACAACGGTTGCACCCACCGTCAAATGATCATTAAAACGACGCTCTAAATTTAATCCTAAGAAACGTTTTCTTTGGGTATTAAACGTCATTTGGTTTTCCATAGAAATGTTGATGGCTTGTCCCGATTGCTTAACTTGTTCGTTAATAATCGTTACCGTACCCAACATATAATCTACAGTATAGTCCACACCTTCCGTCAATTGTACACCATTAGCTGTAACACGTACTGATCCTTGTGGCACGTTAATAGCACCCATCGAGATACCTTGACCTTGTGCGCCTTTGTAACGACCTTCAATTGTATATCGTTGCGCTAGGTTACTTTGCTTGGCTGTTTCTTTTAATTTGGTATATAGGTCGGTATAAACATATTGTTTAGCATCAATACTATTACTATTAGGAAGACTTTCTATAAGATCCGACATTGTTTTACCAAAAGGCTGAACTTTAGTAAAGATTAATTTACCTTGTTCTGGCTCTATGGTAAGACCTGGTACAAAGTCAAAAATACCATCACCAAAAACACCATTTTCTGCTTGGACGTCATTGTTAAGATTTAATCGATCCCAGTTAACGGTTTTCAATAAGTTATTTTCTGGCGTTGTGATACCTGGCAAATAGTTAACCTTACCACCTGAAGTATTATCACGATAGTAGACATTCAATAAGAAATTTTCTTGCTGAACTTGATTTGCATTCATCGGATAAATGTTCTTCATCATCAAATCCCACATTGGCGATGTTGTTTTCACCATGGTATTTGACTTCAACATTTTAGTTACAAGAACCGAACTTTCTTCTGAAAATTCCCCGACTTTATATACTTGATCCGATCCTGCAATTGTATACGAGTATGAAACCGCTAAGAACTGGTTGTCATTTAATCTTTGGTTTAATGAAATATAACCTAATTGTGGATTGAATTTGTACTCACCTGGATTTAATCGTTTAGCTTTTCTATTAAAAATAAATTGCTCACCATCAATATAAGGTTCTGTACCGCCTTGCGCATTAGGTAAGTTTTGTCCATTAATAGTATTATAAGCCGTACCAACATCACGCAAGCCTGCTCCTAAACCTGTAACTGCATTATATAATCCATTCTGCGCATTGCTTGGATAAGCACCTACACCATCTCCCAAATCTCGGATACCTACAATACTTTTTTGATCCTGAAGATTAGCAGAACCTTGATCCAAAACCCAAACTTCGAGTCTTGTTACATTAATTCTTGTGCTAAGTGTTGGATATGTTAATAGCGTTTTGTCATAATTATCATAAAAATAATGTCCTAAAAAGTAGTGTTGATTATCTTCATAATCATAAGCGTTAACTTTAAAGGTGCTAATTGCTCCACCACCTTGTACAACAATATTACGAGCTTCTCCTTGTTGTTGCGAAAACACAAAAGTACCAGTAGTCTTACCCAACTGGAAATCTGTCTTAAGACCGAAAAGTGATTGCGCGCCACGAATCAAACTGGTAGAAAGTGGCATACTAACGTTACCAAACTCTACTTTTTTGATGACTTTATCTTCGCCACCCGTTGTTTTGTCATCGAGACCTTTAGATTGCAAATCCTTCCAAGATCCTTTTGCTTGCCACATCAAGTTCATTCTGTTCTCGAATGCAAAACCACTTTGGGTATCGTAATTGGCTTTTAACTGCAAATTCTCACCAACTTTCCCCGTCAGTCCCAATTGCATTCTTTGTTGAATGTTAATCGTGAAATTGTTTCGGTTTTGTGGTAAGATCAGCGGATTGTCAATTTTTTGCAAAAGAACACCCAAGTCGAAAGACGCATAACCTTGAGGAATTAACTCAATTTTATTACTTCCGAAAATGTTTTCAAAAATTTTATTTCGGATTGTGATGCTTGGCAAAAGACCTTTCTTCTTAGCATCAGCTTGATCTTTTCGGTTTGCTAAATTGTTGTTATCCGATTTTTCTTGGAAATAAGACTTCAATTGATTTTGCAACATATAGTTACGATATTGATCAAATGTCATCACCAACGGATTACCAACCGTTGTATTTCCAATCTTTGGATACAAATAATAAATCCCTTCTTTGACATCATAGAATGCCTCGTATCGAATAGGACTTGCTAAATTGAAATGATTTTTGATATTGACACTGTCATTTGGTTTTTCTTGTGCCATAGCTTGTATGCACCCAACTAAAACCAACAACAATGCAAAAATCTTTTTAAAGTAAAACTCTCTCCTCACTATCTTCTCTTTTTACATCTGTATTATCTAAAACACAAAAAATGTTAAATGTTTTTTAAAATTTCTTTTACCAGTTCTTCCACCGAAACTTCTGGATTTTTCTTCTGAATGCGATCTGCAATCTTCTCCGACATTTTTTTAGAAATACCTAAAACCTCTAAAGCAGTTAACGCCTCATCTTTAACTTTATTATCTACGAATTGAGAAATATTTTCTGACGAAAGCCCAAATTTGGCTACCTTATCTTTAAGATCGACGATAATACGTTCGGCAGTTTTGGTACCGATGCCTTTCACTTTTTGCAAAACTACACTTTGTCCGTTTTGGATTGCAGAAGCGGTCTCTTCTAAGGTCAACGATGACAAAAGGATAAGTGCCGAAATTGCGCCTACGCCATTAACACTAATTAAGAGATTGAACATTTCTTTTTCCAAAAGTGTGTTAAAGCCAAACAGCAAATGGGCATCTTCTCGAATAATCTGTTGTATATAAAGTTTGTGGTGTGTACCAAGCTTCAGCATTTGCGAAGTTTGTAAGCTAATACCAACATAATAACCAACGCCGTTGACGTCTATTACGGCATAAGTCGGCGTTAACTCCTCCACTATTCCTTTTAATGAATAAATCATAATCTAATTAACAATTTGCTAATATATTAATTCGAAACGAGAATTAAAAAATCTTGTTAAAATTGATAAAAATTCTTAATAAAAAAAGCGAAACCGAAGTCCCGCTTTATCTATTTTTTGAAAATAATTAATTCTTATTTCACTTGTCTTCTTTGTGCATCCAAAACTGCAATTGTCGCCAAATTCACAATTTCGTCAACGCTAGAGCGCATTTGTAGTACATGCACTGGCTGTTTTAGTCCCATTAAAATTGGACCAACAACTTGTGCCATCTTCATCCCACGAATAATTTTGTAAGATAAATTCGCACTTTCTAAATTTGGAAATACAAAAACATTAGCTGGTTCTGTCCCTAATTTTGAGAACGGATAATCACTCAAATGATCACTATTCATAGCGAAATCTGGTTGTATCTCGCCATCGACAATCATTTTCGGGAATTTCTCATGAAGAATAGAAACCGCTTTCGCCACTTTTTTTGAAGTTTCAGAAATTGCTGCAAAGTTCTCAAAGGACAACATTGCGATTCTTGGTTCAATAGCAAAAGTTTTAACCGTCATTTCTGACATTTTAGCAATATTAACCAAATCTTCAGCAGTCGGATTTTGGTTAATTGACGTATCTGCAAAGAAAATTGGTTTTTTCTCTGTTAAAATCATCATCATCGCCGCCACTTTGTCAACACCTTTTTCTTTTTCGACAACTTCTAAAATTGGTTTTAAAACCGAAGAATAATTTTTAGAAAAACCAACAATCAACGCATCTGTATCACCATGTTTTAACATTAAAGGTCCAAAGTAATCTCTTTGACGCACAAAGAGTTTCGCTTTGTACTCATTCATCCCTTTACGTTGACGAAGTTTCCAAAGTGTTTCGCGATATTTAACACGATTTTCTTCCTGATCATCGTCCATTGGATCAACAATCGGCACATCGATATTAATGTTATATTTTTCCATTTGTTGTTTGATGAATTTCTTTTCACCCAACAAAATTGGTTTTGCAATACCTTCTTCCAAAAGAATTTGAGCCGCTTTCAGAACATTATATTCTTCAGCATTACCCAAAGTTACACGCATCGGATTAGACTTCGCGCGACTTTGCATCATACGGATCAGACGTTCGTCACGTCCCATACGATCTAGCAAATTGTTTTCGTATTCTTCAAAATCCGTAATTGGACTTTTCGCAATACCGCTTTCCATCGCTGCTTTTGCAACTGCCATAGAAACTCTCGTTAAAAGTCGACTATCAAAAGGTTTTGGAATAAAATAATCTCTTCCAAAATGCAATTGTTTAATATTATAAGCCAACTTCACAACTTCCGGCACTTGCTCTTTCGCTAAAGCTGCTAATGCACGAACCGCTGCCAACTTCATCGCCTCGTTAATACCTGTTGCTTGTACATCCAAAGCACCACGGAAAATATATGGGAAGCCCAAAACGTTATTCACCTGATTAGGAAAATCGCTTCGTCCTGTAGCCAGAATAACATCTTTTCTAGTCTCAACCGCTAAGTTGTAATCAATTTCTGGATCTGGATTTGCCAATGCAAAAACAATTGGATTGTCCGCCATGCTTAACAACATCTCTGGCGACATTACATTTCCTTTTGATAAACCAACAAAAACGTCAGCACCTTTCAGTGCAACTTCTAATGTTTCAATGTCAGTTTCAGCAATAAAATCTATTTTTTCAGGTGTTAAATTTGTTCTTTTGTGATTGATAACACCTTTTGAGTCACACATCAAGACATTTTCTTTAGAAAGTCCCAATGCAATATATAATTTAGTACAAGCGATTGCCGCGGCACCTGCGCCATTAACAACAACTTTAACTTCATCAATTTTTTTATCTGCAATTTCTAAAGCGTTGATTAATGCCGCCGCAGAAATAATCGCCGTACCATGTTGGTCGTCGTGCATCAAAGGAATATTTAATTCCTCTTTTAATCTTTGTTCGATATAGAAAGCTTCTGGCGCTTTGATATCTTCGAGGTTAATTCCACCAAAAGTTGGCGCAATTCCTTTTACAATTTCAATGAATTTATCGGGATCTTTTTCGTCAATCTCAATATCGAAAACATTGATATCTGCAAATATTTTGAAAAGAAGACCTTTACCTTCCATAACTGGTTTTGAAGCTTCCGCACCAATGTCGCCAAGCCCAAGAACTGCAGTTCCGTTAGAAATAACTGCCACCAAATTTCCTTTTGCCGTGTAGTCGTACACAGTTTGCGGATTGTTGTGGATTTCCATACAAGGCACAGCAACACCTGGCGAATATGCCAAACTCAAATCTCTTTGAGATGAGTGTGGCTTAGATGGTACAACTTCGATTTTTCCTTTTGGTTCGGCTTTATGATAATCTAAAGCAGCTTTGTTAAAAGCATTTAAATCTTTTTGATTTTGTTTCGGCATACTAATTTTTTTAATTAATTAAAAAATTCCCTTCTACAATAATTGATAAACGCAAAACTTAGGGTAAAAGTTTTGGTAAAAAATAGTCGCGGTGGTAGTTAACAAGACTTTCTATTGGTCGTTGTACAATATCACCCACCGTGAAATGAAATTCAGCCGCAACAGCTCTCAAAATATCTTCGAAAAAATAAGCGATTGATCCGATGAAGTTGAGTTCGCTACTGCGACATTCTTTATAAGGAAGAACCTGAAATTCTAAAAAGTTTCTAAGTTCTTTATATACAAATTGTTGAAAATATGGATGCGTTTTGCGATCAACAATAAATCTTGTGAAATCTGCAAAATAGGCATTAACACGAGGATTGTGATACATATTCTGTAACAAATCTTCGATGTTAAGTTGATAGATTTCCGCAAACTGATTGTGTAAATCTGGTGGTAATTTTTTCATAAAAAAATGACGCACGAGTTGCTTCCCAAGCGAGCTGCCACTACCCTCGTCTCCTATTAAGAAGCCCAGAGACGGCAATTCTGTCCTTAGTTTTTCTCCATCAAAATAACAAGAATTAGAACCCGTCCCAAGAATACATACAATTTCAGGATGACCTCTATACGCTGCATAAGCTGCTGCTACAAGATCTTCCTTTGCTGTTACATAAGCATTTTTGAAAACTTTGTTAAGTTCTCTTTGGACAATTTCTCTATTTTTTTGCACGCCACAACCAGAGCCATAAAAAAACACATGTTTGATATCGCTAGCAACAGACATCAAAGCTTTGTTATTTTCGACTTCGGGCGCAATAAGTTCTGGTGAGATAATATTGGGATTAAAACCGACGGTTTCTGTCTTAAAGACCTCTTTACCATCATGTTCTAGGATAACCCAATCGCATTTAGTAGAACCTCCATCTACAATTGCAATCATATATTTTATAAATAAATTAGGCCTGTAAAAGTAGGAAATTATTCTGTAAATAATATATTAGGCATCATTATCTCTTGGCGTGATATTCGTCAGCCAATTATTGATCTCTTCTTCGAGATATTCGGTTTGCAATTGTATAGCATTAATAAAATCGTCCGGCACCGAATTTTTCTCGTCATTTTCTATTTCCCACAGTTCGTCGGACATTAGTTCGTACTCAGAATAGATTCTTTTAAAAGTCGAATTATTCTTTTCAAGCTCCTCAATTTTTTTCAACTGAGGCTGAAATTTTCGATAACTTGGACGCTTTTTCATAATATATTTGTATTGTATTGTGTTAAAAATATCGAAGAACAACATACAAATAAGTGGAAAACAGCACACACACTTCAAATGCGTTATTCTTAGAATAAAGATACATTTTTAGAATTAATATCAAAATAAAATAACATTTTTTAATATTATTTTAAATATTTTAATGTTTTTCTAAATAATAAATCATTCAATATTTCTAGATTTCATCGTCATTTTCGTTTATTTTACCACAATTTTATTGAGTTTAAGCTTATAAGATTTTATAAAAGCCTGATAAATACATAATTTTTGATTCTCATAATCTTAAAAAAACTGTTTTAATATTTTAACATTAAAAGTTTAAATTTGCACCAAATGAAAGATTTACTTTTAAAACAAAAACAGGTTTTGTTTTTTATCATCGCTGGAGGTTTAAGCGCCATTGTAGAAATCGGCAGCTTCAAACTATTTAGCGTTAACATCCCCAAAATCGCAACATGGGAATATAATCTTTACGGCATAAAATATCCTTTGAGTAACATCTTATCAACTTGTTGTGGTATTATTACTAATTATTTTTTGAGTATTTGGTTTGTTTTTGAAAGAGGAAAACACTCCAAACGTCGTGAGTTTATGTACTTTATGATTGTTTCTTTTATATCAACTATATTAAGTTTAACCTTATTCCAAATATTTTTCCATTACGTCTTTACGAGTTATTTTAGCATCAAGATTTTCACTTTCTCTCCAGAAATGATTAGTAAAATCGCTGCAATTGTAACGGTTTCTGTACTTAACTACAGCATCAAAAAGAAAGTGATCTTTAATGGATAATTAAAATGACAGCAATTCTTAATATACTTTGGCGCGTTTGGATGGTAATCATCGGACTTATATTCACCATACTTTGGGGAATCCCAGTCTATATCCTTTCTTTTAGAAAAAGTCACTACAGATATTGTTATTTCTTTATTCGTATGTGGGCGTATTGTATGTACTACGGCATGGGCATGAGTTATAAGCGCATTAACATTTCTAAGCAAAATCTCAACAAAAACCAACAATATGTTTTTGTATCCAATCATACTTCGATCATGGATATTATGTTGATGCTGATTTTGTTACCAAATCATCCGCTTTGTTTCGTCGGTAAAAAAGAGTTGGTGAAGATTCCGATTTTCGGAACTATTTATAAAAGAATTTGTGTGATGGTTGACCGAAGCAGCGCCAGAAGTCGTGCTGATGTCTACCGACGTTGTGCCGAAAAAATGCAAGAAGGTAGTAGTATCGTTATCTTCCCTGAAGGTGGCGTGCCAGATGACACCTCTATTATTTTGGATAATTTTAAAGATGGAGCTTTTATTTTAGCTACAAAACATAAGTTTTCTATCGCTGCTTTCACATTTATTGGTCTAAAAGAAATGTTTCCTTTTAACAATAAAAAAGGTTATCCGGGATGCGCGAAAGCCTACTTTAATGGCATCTACGAACCCAACTTATCAATGACAGAATTAAAATCCGTTGTGTATGAGGAAATTAAAAATGTTTTAAACAAGTATTATCTTATTAATAAATAATTATATTTGTTTAACATATTTTTATTAAATGAGTCAACATAACGAACAAACCAAGTGGTCACAGTTTTTGTCCTTGGTTATTGTATTCTTCTTCTGGGGATTTGTAGCAGCGAGTAATGACATCCTGATTCCCGTTTTCAAAAAATGGTTTGTATTATCACAATTACAGTCGCAACTGGTCGCTTGGGCCTTCTACGCCGCCTATTTTGTTGGATCCGTAATATTCTTCATCATTTCGCTTAAAAGTGATATTTTACAAAAATTTGGTTACAAAAAAACACTTGCTGTTGGATTGAGCATTTCTGCAATTGGCGCATTTTTATTCTTCCCAGCTGCATCCACAGCCAATTTCTGGTTTTTCTTAACTGCATTATTTGTGGTAGGATTAGGATTTTCGGTACAGCAAATTGTTGCCAATCCTTTAGCCATCAAAATGGGAAGCGCAAGTACCGGTGCGCACCGATTGACTTTAGCAGGTGGAATTAACTCTCTGGGAACGACGATAGGCCCAATTATCGTTGGTATCGCTTTGTTCGGAACTGGTAATAAAAGTGAAACTCTTCCAGCCAATCTTAGCAAAACCGAAACTTTAGTACACGAATACAAAACTCTTAAAACCGAGCTTGAAACTAACATTTTAGATTTAGGAAAAGATACACATGTTGACGTTGCAGAAAAAGCAGCTACAGAAACTAAAGTCAATGATCAAATCGGCAAATTAAATACTGGACTTTCTTCCTTGGAAGCTAGCGCTAATCTTTCTGACGAGCAACTTAATCAATATTCAAAACAGCTTGACGACACCAAGAAAGAAGCTTCTAATACACTCTATCCAAAAGAGTTTGTAAAAGGCAAACTTAGCACCGTTAAAATGCCTTTTGTAATTTTAGGAATCGCATTTATTTTGGTAGCGATTTTCATGTTATTTTCAAAAATTGAAGATCCTGCAAAAGAAGAAGAAAAGTTAATTGACGAAGGTTCGGAGAAATTTAGAATTACAAAATACCCTCAACTTGTTTTGGGTATGATCGCCATCTTCTTGTATGTTGGTGTGGAAGTTAGTATCATTAGTAATCTACCTGCCCTACTGCATACTCGCGAATTCGGAAGCGTTTTAGAAAACAATATTGCGCCGTTTGTCTCTCTATATTGGGGAAGTCTTATGATTGGACGTTGGAATGGCGGGATCAACGTTTTTAACACCTCAAAAGCTGTTAATTTACTTTTAAAAATCATTGTTCCGTTCATAGCATTTGGGATTATTATTTTCGCAAATAACATGAGTGGTAAAGATGTAACATCATTCTATATCTATCCTATTTGGATTGCAATATTTATTTTTATCAGTTTTATCGGTGGAAAAAACGCTGGAAAAACACTTATGATTTTTGGTGTTGCAGGTATCATAATGATGATTTGTGGACTTTTCTATCCAGACAAAAATATAGCAAAATATTTCTTGATCTCTGGAGGACTTTTCTGTTCAATTATGTGGCCAGCAATTTTCGATTTAGCGATTGCAGGACTTGGCAAAAACACTGGTAAAGCATCATCTTTCCTTATTATGATGATTTTGGGTGGCGGTATTATCCCATTAGTACAAGGTGCAATTTGCGATATTGACAATGGTCCTTCTGGACATGGCGGTATCATGGGAATGACATACACACATTTCTCTTATATCATCCCTGCTCTTTGCTTTTTATATCTAGCAATTTTTGGTTATATTACACCTAAAATTCTAAAGAAACAAGGCGTTGAACTTACAGAATCAAATGAAAGTAGCGGACACTAAAATGTCTCAAAAAAAGAAAATATTAATTTGGGCAGGCCTTTGGTTTGCCCAAATTTTTGTTTTTTACTTACTATCAAAATCGACAATAGCAATCGATTTTTTTGCGAAAATTTATGAATGGCAAAAATCAGCACATCAAAAAATATTTAGTAGCCTCAATTTTTCAGTTGGTGATATTTTGTATGTAGTTTTAGGATTATGGATTGCAACTACTATTTATTTTATTTTTAAAAAAGGAATAAAATCTCAGCTAGTAAAAGTTTTAATATTCTTAAATATAATCTACTTCGTTTATCAAATATTTTGGGGAATGATGTATTTTCAAAAACCGATTATTAAAGTTAATCCAAACGATAAAATCTCAATCGAAAAACTAAAAACTTTATCTTTAAAATATCTCAAACTTTGCATTAAAAACAGAGAAGATCTTAATGAAGACAAAAATGGTATTTATCAAATCGAAAACCTTGACAAGATTAAATCCGAACTCATTTTAACACAAGCCAAAATACCGACAAAATTCAATACCAAAACACCAACAAATATTATTTCTATAAAACCAAGTTTATTTGGCGAAATAATGAGCTTAACAGGTATTTTAGGCTATTACAATCCTTTTACAGCAGAAGCACAATACGATGCTAATTTACCCGATAGCAACAAGGCTTTTACATTATCACACGAAGCGGCGCATCAACTGGGTTATGCTAGAGAGCAAGAAGCTAGATTTATTGGATTTCTAAATTGTATTTATTCCGGAAAACCAGAATTAGAATATTCTGCAAACCTTTTTGCCTTGAAAAACATTCTATCAAATATTCAGGCTTCTGACCCAAAGTGGGTGGAATTTATTTTAAAAAGCTATTCTCAAAAAATGAAGAGAGACAGAGCCAACGAAATCGCTTTTAGGAAAAAAAATGAAAGTGTACTAGGTGATGTTTTTGGCTGGACTAATGATCTATTTTTAAAGACAAATCGACAAGAGGGAAGCGTTACATATAGTTACTTCATCTACCTTCTACTCTACTATGAGGCATAAAAAAAGAATCGTATCAGAGATACGATTCTAAAAACACAAATGATGAAAAAAAATTTATTGCCTTTGTTTAGCACTACTGCTTTTCTAAGGCGTGGTAAATGTATAACTTAATATTTAATTAAGCAAAACTTTAAACAAATATTTTTACAATTTATTAGATCAATAATCATAACGCATTATAAACGAGATATTTTAAATACAATTTATATTTCTGCGAAAATCAAAACAATAAAGTATCGATATTATTTTAGAATCCTTCGTTCAATAATTAATAAAACATTACAAACAACAAAATTAATTAAACACACATTTAAAATCAATAAATAAGCACATCCTATTATACTTTAATAGAATTTAAATGCTAAAAATATTAATGTGCTAAAATTAAAGAAAATTAAGATTATCAAATACTATCATAATAAACTTAAGATTGAAACCTAAAAAGCTAATCGAGAATAAAAACTCGTCTAACTACTAAAAATTATGAAAAAATATAGAAATAAAACGTAGGAACCGACATCATTAAAACTCAAATATTTTTACAACTGAAAAAAGTTTAACAATAATAAAAGTAGATAGTCAAAAAAAAACTCTTAATCGACAAAACAAAAAAAGCATCCTAAAATTAGGATGCTTTTAAATTTGGGTGAATGATGGGTCTCGAACCCACGACCTTCGGAACCACAATCCGACGCTCTAACCAACTGAGCTACAATCACCGTTTTTGCGTGTGCAAATATAGCACAATAATTCTAACTATCAAATAAAATTATCAAAATTTTTCAAAGCAATTAATTTTTCAGACGTAAAACCCTCAGCATAAGCAACTCCCGATAAACGCCCAAGATCTTGCGCCCGATAGGTTAAACTCTCCAAAAAGTCTTTTGTAGCAATTGGCGTCATAGGTTCGTTAGAAGTTGGATCATAAAACTGTGTTTTATAAGCCATACAAGATGCTATTTTAATATCTAAAAAATCAGAGATATCAATAACAAATTCTGGTTGAATATGCTTCCACTGGATGTAATGCAAAATCAATTTAGGTCGCCAAACCTCTTGTGGTCGATTGTCTAATTCGGTTTCGATTTTTCTAAGCCCTGAAAGGAAACAGGCATCAGAAGCCAATTTTGCGCCTTTTGCATGGTCAGGATGACGATCATCAATCGCATTAGCCAAAACAATATCTGGTTGGTATTTTCTAATCATTTTAACGATTCGCATTTGATAGTCTTTAGAATTTTCTAAAAAGCCATCTTCCATCTTCAAGTTTTCTCTTGCTGATACTTTCAAAATCTTTGCAGCTTCAGCAGCTTCCACAGCGCGCGTTTCGTTAGTACCACGAGTTCCTAATTCACCTTGTGTCAAATCGATTATAGCTACTTTTTTTCCTTCCGAAATCAGTTTTGCTAATGTTCCTCCACAACCCAACTCAACATCGTCAGGATGTGCTCCAATTGCTAAGATGTCAACTTTCATTATCTTAATTTTTTACAAATTTATGAAAACAAAAAAATCCCGCAGTTTTCACCACGGGATTTTTTTATGATTAGTATCTTATTTACTTAAATATTTAACAAGATTAACTGCATCTTGATATGTTGGGTTAAGCGCAACCGCCTTATCAGCATATTCTTTAGCTTTTGCCTTGTCTCCATCTTTGTTAGCATAAGCTATCGCAAAATATGCGTAAGAAAGAGATTCTTTATTAGCTTCAACTTCAGCAGGATTTTTTGTGATCAAATCGATGTATTTTTGATATGATCCATTCGCTAAATCTGTATTACCACTTTGTTGATATGCATAAGCCAAAGAGTTATACGCTGGCGCCCAATCAGGAAGCAAACTTGTTAATTTTTGCCATGTTAACACAGCGCCATTCCAGTTTTTAGCTTCTTGGTAAGCTTGCGCTAAATATGCCATAGATGTAGTATCTTCTGGGTTAGCAGCCACTTTTTTCTTAAGTCCTTCAATCTGTGGATTAGTTGGTCCTTGATCAGCAGAAGCAGCATTGAATCCACCTTTGATTTTAGCTAACTCTTCGTCCCACTTCATTGTTTCATCTTTTGCAGCTTTTGCAATTGCAATTTTAGACTGAACTTGAGCTTCTAATTCCGCTTTTTTAGCAGGATCTTTTTCATCTTTAGCCAAACCAGCAGCAATCAAACCTGCAAGACCTTGATCCGCAGCCTGAACTCTAGCTTTATCTACAGAGCTAACAAATTTATCTAAATTCTCTTTTGCACCTGTATAATCTCCAGAACCGTATTGTACATAAGCACGAAGTTTATATTTAATCGGATCTTCAACTTTATCAAAAATCTTATCTAAAGTCGTTTTAGCATTCGCATAATCATCATTGATGAAATATAATTTAGCAATCTCTAACTGAGTTGACGGATCTTCATCCGCATATTGAGAATATTTAACCAAATCTTGCGTCGCTTCAGTGTTACGTTGATATTTCATATTGAAACCAGCCAAAGCTTTATACGCAGGCGCATAAGAAGGATCAACTGCAACCGCTTTATCTAGATTTTCTTTTGCTTTTTGCCATTGTTGAGCTGCCATCCATAAAGTTGCAATTCTTGTATAGACAGAAGCCTTACTTTTTGCAACAGGAAGTGCATTTTCGTAAGCAGAAAGAGCACTACCAGCTAACTTAGGATCATTAGTAGACTTAAGTCTATAAGCATCTCCTAACGCATAGTAATAATTAGCAGGTACACCCGCTTTCTGAGATCTTTCAATAGCTTTGTTAAGGAACTCAATTGCTAAATCAGGATTCGTAGTTTTTTCATAAATCGTTAAAGCTTCAGCTGCACGATAAAGTACTTCTGCATCTTTCTCTTTAGTATCTTTAACAATTTGACGAAGATCATTTTCTCCTGACTTATCGCCTTTCCCAATTTTAATAGAAGCTAAACCTACTTTGTTAAGAGCACTTTTAGGATCTTTTGCTAAACCTTGATCAAAATATTCTTTAGCCTTGTCAAAATTAGGCTCGAACTGAGTTAAATATGTATTCCCCAGATAAAAATAGTTATTAGCTGAAGGATCTTTTGTAATTAAATCATTAAAATTTTGTCTTGCTTTTGCATATTTGTGACTGTCAACATAGATGATACCTTCTTGCACAGATTGAGCAAATGCAAACTGAGAGAAGAACCCAACAGCCGCAGTCAAAACAATTTTCTTGGAATAATTCATTATAATTTTATTTTAGTTTATTTAAATATTGAATATGGATTGAAACACAAGATTCATTCCAAATTTTATTTTAAAATCGTAAATTTTGTTAACATTTTATCGCATCTGAACTTCACGGCGATATAGATTGTAAGGTTGAAGCCCTTCTTTCTCCACAACGATCTGTCCAAGTTGTGTACATGCAAATCTAATAAAACCATTACCAAGGCCATAATACGCCTCATTGGTTAGGAAATATAAGACTCTTGTAAAAGGATATTGCATATCTTGTAGGTTATCAACTGTTGGTGTATACGATTTGCCTTTATCAACAATTGGTAAGACATTGATTTTATCTCTTAGCATAATAGCTTCATCACCAAAAGGACGCGAAATTGTATTAAGACTAATCACACCAATTTTATTCGGATATTTTTCTAATTCTTTGACAATATTCTCATTACCTTTAATAATTGAATACTTAAGAGCAGAAGCTTTTACATTAAACTGCTGAGCAATAAAATTAATATTACTCGAGTTAGCACCATCAAATATCAAACTTTTATCATCAGAAGAAATTCTCTTCTTAATTTCATCGACACTTAATTCTTTAATTGTAGAATTTTCTTTAGAAACAACAAAAACTAATGCATCAGCCGCAAATTTTGCAGGTTGCCAAGGCAGATTTATTTTTTTATCATAAGCATCCTTTTCCGACTTTGTCAAGTTACGAGACATTACAATGACACGCGTTTTTCTATCTAAAAGATCTAGCAAGCCAATATCTTCTTTGGTATATACTACGTTAATTTTCGTACTGGGATTGAGAGCCATGTAACGCTCTGTTAAAGCTTCTGTAACACTTCTAAAAGATTCATCCGCTTCCAATGTAATAGAGCCTTGGTTAGGCGTATCCAAAGCCTCTGTTTTAGATTTATTACATGAAATTAAAAAGAAAAAAGCGAATACTACTAAAATACTATTCTTCATAACGACTATCTCTTATTTTTTTAATAGCGCGAAAAACACGGAAAATCCCATAACCAATTAAAATAGCACCTAATGGATAAGCAATATTTGGTTCAAGCTGAACTACAAAAAATTTATAAATAATAACCACGATACCTAGAACGGCATAAAAAAAACCCGTGATTACTGATAACCAATTAAACATCATAGTAACAAAGATACAAAAAAAGAGAAGCCGAAGCTTCTCTTTCTTATGTTAATAAATGCTAATTATTGAAATTGCATTGTAATTGGAATTGAGAAATATGATCTCACGCTTTCACCGTTAAGCTTAGCAGGCTTCCATTTCTTTTGTCTCTTAACAACACTAACTGCTTCAGAGTCAAATTCAGAATTTCCTGACTTTTGCATAACCTTAACATCGGAAACCGAACCATCTCTTTCTACGATGAATCTTAATTTAACTGTTAATTGTCCTTCACCTTCCATGTTAGAAGAATCGATATTCTCACCAACATATTTACGGAAACTTCCAAGACCACCAGGATACTCAGCAGATTGATCTACTTCAGCATATACCTCGTTAGTATTAACAGGAGCTTTAACTTCAGCAGTCGTCACTTTACCTGGTCCAGGTGGCGGTGGCGGTGGCGTAAAGTCTGGCTTCTTAACACCTTCTTGATTAACAAGACCAGTAGTTGTCTCTAACTGTTTTGTAATCGGTGGTGGAGGTGTTTCTACCTTTGGCTCTCTTTTAGGTTCAGGAACAACGTTTTGAATTACTTCAATTTTCTCCGGCTCCTCTTTTGGTGGAGGTGGTGGAGGTGGTTCCTCTTCCTTAGGCTGTTCTAAAACTGGCTGCTCTGGTAAAATCTCAATAAGATTTGCATCAACTTCAGTTTTATCAGCAGCGTTCATTTGCTTAATCTTCAGATATACAAATGGAGATATAACTGCAACTAGGAAGAAAATTGTACCAAAAATAAATGACTTCGTCAATAACTTAGGATACTCCGTTCTTAAATCGTATGCGCCATACTCTTTATTTCTATTCTGAAATACAATCTCATCTAATGATAGATTTTCTGGATTGTAATTTGAATTCTCTGACATTTTCTTAATATTTAAGAATTAATTGTAGCTCGGAGATTATTCTCCCACTTTCTTTTTATAAACAGCCAATTCCCAAGGTTTGATATCGGTAACCCCATATCTTTCATTCTTAGTAATAGCCATTTCGTCAAGAATATCTACAAAATTTTTGTACACTGCATCATCAGTCGGCTTAATAATCACAGTAAACATGCTCTGATCTGCCGCTCTCGCTTTTGCTTGCTCGATTACTTTTGTAATCCCTTCTCTATCATACTTTGTTTCCATCAAGGTTTGGTCAGTAAGACCAACTTGATCTTGTTGGTGATAGAAAACTCTATTATCTTTCCCAATAATAATTGAGATTGAGTTGCTCAATTTAATTTCAGTATCTGGCGGTTTTTGAGTCTCATCTTTCGGTTTTGCCGGAAGACCAAGATCCATCACGTTCGGTTTACTGAAAGTAGTGGTAAACATGAAGAAGGTAATCAATAGAAACCCTAAGTCTACCATCGGCGTCATATCGACTCTGGTATTCTGCTTTTTCGAGCGTACCTTGCCGCCTTTGGCGCCACTGTCTTTTACTTGTACTTCTGCCATTTCTATTTATTATTTCCCTTCTTGAGATGTTATTAACCAAAACTTAAGAAAATCTATATCTCTCAAGCCTTCAAATAAGTCTTTTACTTTTGGATACTTTGTTGACACGTCACCTTTAATAGCTAACTTGTAGCTAGGGTTAACTGACAAACTTTGTTGTACCCAATCAATAACTTGCTTATTAACGCTATCCAAAGGCACTCCTTCTTTAGCTTTAAAGGTTTTTAATTGATCTTCTGAAAGACCTAGATAACCTTTTAGCTGATTCATCGGAACACCGATTGTTTGCACTTTCGCAAATGCCACCTTTTCTTTATCGTTGAAAGTCATTCCGTATTTAGCACCCATTTTTTCTAATAACTGTACTCTTTCTGCACCGTTATCAACTGGAGTAAAATAGAATTTACCTTCTGGTGTTACGTTGATGGTCATAAGACTCGCATCAGGTAACAATTTTTCTGATATTGATGATGGCGGTTTGATTTGCTCCACATCTGGTTTCTTAAACTGTGTGGTCAAGATAAAGAATGTAAGTAGTAAGAACGCAACATCACACATTGCTGTCATGTCGGTTACTACTCCATGTCTTTTTGGTTTAATTTTCGCCATTTTATTATTATTTCTTTAACTAACTTCTTGAATTACAAATTGCGTGCTAGCAATTTTATCTAACTGAGTTTGTTCTTAGTTGAACTCAGCGAAAGATTGTTGGATACTCATAGAGATTTCGTCAATCTTATAAGTTAAACCATCAATTTTAGAAGTAAAGAAGTTGTAGAAAATAATCGCGATAGCTGAAGTACCAATACCTAAAGCCGTGTTAATAAGTGCCTCAGAAATACCGATTGATAATGCAGCAGCATCAGGAGTACCACCTCCAGATCCTAAAGCGTGGAACGCTTTAATCATCCCGATTACCGTACCTAAAAGTGCAATAAGGGTTGCAACTGTACCTAATGTAGAAAGAATGTTCATGTTTTTCTCTAACATTGGCATCTCAAGAGTTGTAGCTTCTTCGATTGACTTGTTAAGAGCGATCATTTTTTGCTCCTTGTTAAGTGTGTTGTCTTTAGCTAAAGCTTTGTAAGTCGTAAGACCTTCTTTAACTACGTTACCAACAGATCCTTTTTGTCTGTCACACTCTTCCATTGCTTCATCAATCTTGTTTTGGTTAAGTAAGCTTCTAACTTTCATTACGAAGTTATCTAAGTTACCGTTACCTGCAGCTTTCCCTAAAACTAAGAAACGCTCAATCGAGAACACAACTACTGTAAGCATGAAAAGGATAAGGATGTGTACTACTGGACCTCCCATGTAGATAATACCCATAAATCCTTCTGGGTGTAATTCTTTAGATTCTACATCTGCTAAAGCTACTGATGCTCCCGTTACTTTTGGGTTAGCAGCAAAGTTAGACGGATTACCTAGTACAAATAGATAGATTGCTACTGCAACTAAGTAAAGAATTGGTAAAATTATAGCCGGATTAAGGCCTCCCTTTTTTCTAGCAACTACTTGCTCGTCTGTGTTCGAAACATTCATTTCCATATTAAACTAAATTATAATTGTTAAATTTTCTAGGTTGTAAAATAAAGGCAAATAAATTAAAAATGCAACACTTAGTATACATTTAACTTCTAATTTATATTAGCGCTTTAGATAAATAATTATTATATTGATATTTATTTCAAAAAATATTGCATCATTTTTACTTCTATACTTTTATTCGTTTTAATAAAGTCTAAAATAAGCCTGTATTTTTTTGAAATTTTAAATAGTATTTCGTTTTAAACACTCGCTTAATTTATACTAAAAAACGCCACTAAAGTACGATATTTATGATTTTCTTAGGCACAATTATCATTTTTTTTGGAGTTTGACCTCCCAAAAAGTTAAGCACGCGCTCATCTTTTAATATTATTGCTTCAATTTCGTCAGCTGTCAAAGTGGCAGAAAGTGGTAATTTGAATTTCATTTTCCCATTAAAGCTAACTGGATATTCAATTTCATCTTCAACTAAATATATTTCATTCAATTCAGGGAATTCAACATATTCCACGCTTTCGTTATGACCTAACAAACTCCATAATTCCTCACAAATATGCGGCGCATAGGGTGAAATAATGACAGCTAAAGGTTCAAGAATCGCTCTTTTGTTACATTTTAATTTTTGCAATTCGTTAACTGCAATCATAAAAGATGACACTGATGTATTAAACGAGAAATTCTCAACATCGTAAACGACCTTCTTTATTAAAGTATGTAACACTTTATATTCCGCTTTTATTGGCTCCTCATCGCTCACCACGAAAGTATCACCATCGAAATACAAGTTCCAGAACTTTTTCAAAAAGCCATAAACACCACTAAGTCCTTGCGTGTTCCAAGGTTTTGATTGCTCCAACGGCCCTAAAAACATTTCGTAAAGACGAAGACAATCTGCTCCGAATTCTTCACTAATATCATCAGGATTTACCACATTAAACTTCGATTTTGACATTTTCTCAACCTCGCGTTCTGTAATGTATTTTCCGTCTTCTAAGATAAATTCAGCATCAGCAAATTCTGGTCTCCATTTTTTAAACGCTTCCGTATCCAATTCGTCGCTTCCTCCTTTTAACAAAGAAACATCAACGTGGATTTTCTGTGTTTTATAATCACCAGTCAAAGCTTTAGAAACAAACTGATTTGTCCCATCAACTCTAAACACATAAGCCGACATTCCCAAAATCATCCCTTGGTTAATCAACTTTTGGAAAGGTTCATTTTGCTCGATGTAACCTCTGTCTTTTAAGAACATATTCCAAAAACGAGAATACAACAAATGTCCTGTTGCGTGCTCGCTTCCACCAATATACAAATCAACTTGTCCCCAATAATCTGATAGTTCTTTTTTGCAGAACACCTCATCATCGTGCGGATCCATGTATCTTAAGAAATACCAAGAACTACCTGCCCAACCTGGCATCGTTGACAATTCTAATGGAAATACTGTTACATTATCGATTAAATCTGTTGCAACAACTTTTTGATTCGCTTCGTCCCAAGCAAAATCTTTGGCATTTCCTAAAGGTGGATCACCGTCTTCGGTTGGTAAATATTTTTCAACTTCTGGCAAAGCTAATGGCAAAGCCGAAACTGGCAATGTGTAAGGCAAATCGTTTTTAAAATAAACAGGAACCGGCTCGCCCCAATAACGCTGACGAGAAAAAATCGCATCACGTTGTCTATAATTAATTGTACCCTCGCCGATATTTCGTTTTACAATTTCTTCAATGATTTTAGATTTCGCTTCTTCGTAATTTAAACCATTCAAGAAATCAGAGTTAATGCATTTTCCATCTTTTGAAGCAAAAGCTTCTTCCTGAACATTTTCGCCACCTGCAACAACTTCGATTATTTCTAAACCGAATTTCTTTGCAAATCGGTGATCGCGTTCATCATGCGCCGGAACTGCCATAACTGCGCCTGTTCCGTAACCCATCAACACATAATCCGAAATATAAATCGGCATTTTCTTTCCTGTAAAAGGATTGATGGCATAACTTCCTGTGAAAGCACCCGAAACCGACTTAACATCAGCCATACGATCGCGCTCCGTTTTCTTAGAAGTTTCAGTAATATAGTTTTCAACTTCTGCTTTTTTAGCTTCTGTTGTAATATTTTCTACCAAAGGATTTTCTGGCGCCAACACCATAAATGTCGAACCAAAAATAGTATCAGGACGCGTTGTGAAAACTTCGATCACATTGTCGGCTGCTGGTTGCTGGTTGTCGGAAGATTCATTATTTCCATCAACCGTCAACTGCGAACCATCAACCAAAAACTTAACTTTCGCTCCTTGAGATTTTCCAATCCAATACTCCTGAGAATCTTTTAGCGGCTGTGGCCAATCCAAAGTCGCAAGACCTTGCAACAATCTTTCAGAATATGCCGAAATACGCATACTCCATTGCATCATTTTCTTTTGATACACAGGAAAACCGCCACGCTCCGACTTACCTCCAATAACTTCGTCGTTCGCTAAAACCGTTCCTAAAGCTGGACACCAGTTAACCGTTGTCTCAGCACGAAACGCCAAACGATAATTTAATAAGATATCTTGCTTATCTTCTTCAGAAGCCGCTTTCCATTCTTCTGCAGTAAAGCTTAGCTCGTCATTTTGATTAGCATTAAGACCTCCTGTTCCTTTTGCTTCAAAATGTTGAATCAACGTATCAATAGATTCTGCTTTGTCCGTATCCTTATTATACCAAGAATGAAACAACTGAATAAAAATCCATTGCGTCCATTTATAATAAGATGCATCAGATGTGCGAATCTCTCGACTCCAATCGAAAGAAAAACCAATCTTTTTAAGTTGCTCCTCATAACGATTGATATTTTGCTCTGTCGTCACCGCGGGATGCTGTCCAGTTTGGATGGCATATTGCTCCGCTGGCAAACCAAAACTATCGTAACCAACAGGATGTAGAACATTATAGCCTTGATGTCTTTTGTATCTTGCATAGATATCCGACGCAATATATCCGAGCGGATGTCCCACGTGGAGTCCTGCTCCCGATGGATAAGGGAACATATCTAATACATAAAATTTCGGCTTAGAAGTAGCGTCCGATGTTTTGTAAGTTTGGTTTTCTTCCCAATACTTCTGCCACTTCTTTTCAATCTGTTGGTGATCGTAAAACACTGTTAAAATATTATTTTGTAGTTAATAATTCTATCAATCTTGTAAAATCCAAATATTAACATCTTTAAAAACGACATTGCAAAGATATAAAATTTTAAACAATAGAAGTTTTAAAATCAATTTTTCTGGTAAATTCAAAAATTGTAGATAAGATTTTGGAAAACACTTTCGTTTTGGCTTCCAAAAAGACTTCCAAAGATAAGCATTTTAACACATATTTAACTGCAAATAAAGTATTAAGAAAACTTAAAAACTTTGTTTTGGTATTTTAAAAGGCTATTTTTGCCCACATGAGAGTGTTTTTACAAATAATTTTTGTGATCGGGATTTTGTTTTCGCCATGTAGCGTGAAGGCAAGTCTTTTCCAAATGACGTCGCAAAAGGAATTTAGTTTTGATAAAACCTCTCCCAACAAAAGTAATTTTTCGGATAAGTCAACTTGTGACACCCAAAATTTCAAAACCAAAACAAAAGTCAAATTTGTTCTTGATCAAGCTTTAGCAAATGATTTTTTCAGTTTTAAAAACGTTGAAGATTTCATTTTTAAAACTAAAGAAAAAACAGCTTTTGTCATTCACGAGCGCGTCCAAGAGCGCCTTTTTCTACTCTATTCTCAACTCAAAATTGCAATTTTTTAAATAAACTTTTAGACCAAAAATTTATTTAAAATCAAACATTGCAATAATGAACAAAACAATTATCAATGCTTTTCCTAACGCAGGATTAGCACTCCGCCTTGTTATTGGCTGGACATATTTTTCCGCTTTTTGGAGGCGGTTAATTTTAGAAAACAAACTCGATCCCGAAGTTTCTGGTTATATCGGTGAAAAATTTAATCACTTTTTACCAAACGCTCTTTTCATAAAACCTTTAATAGAATACCTCGTTAGCAATCCCGAAATTCTACTGACTAAAATGTGGATTTTCACGATCGTTGAGGGATTTGTCGGTTTATTTTTAATGATCGGTTACAAAACCAGAATCAACAGTCTTGTCGTTATGTCTTTAGCTTTAGGAATCTTATTAGGCTCAGGCTGGATTGGAACAACTTGCCTCGACGAATGGCAAATTGGCGTTTTGGGAATCGCTGGAGGATTCACGCTTTTCCAATTAGGCGGCGGCAAAATTTCGATTGATGGTCTTTCGAAGAATTTTATTTTAAACGAAACTAAATTTAATGATAAACTAAATTTAAAATTCTACACGCCATTTTTAGTCATCAGTTTTTTAATATTTGGATTAACACTTTATACTAATCAAGTTTTTCATGGTGGCGTCTATGGCGACCTTCACAACAAATCGGTAAAACCAAAATTGGAACTCACGAATCTTAAACAAGATAAAACCCAAGTCAGTTTTGATGTTATGAGAATTGAAGGTGCCGATGTTTACGGTTCTTTCTTGATAGGAATTGATTTTTTGAACCAAAACGGCAACTCAATCAAAAGTCTAGGTATGGAAGATTTGAGCAATCTCAACAAAGAACAAATCAAGAATTATTATGTTGCAAAAATAAAACCGCATAAACATAGTTTGCTTCTTCCTTTGGGCGCAAAAGCAAATTTAAGTTTTGAAATCGACCAAAGCATTCACGAAATTGTCTTAACCGACATCAGCGGAATAACTTGGAAAGCCAAAATGCAAGAATAAATTTAAGAGCCGAAAGGCTCTTTTTGTTTTAGTATTATTAAATTTGCAAAAAACACAAAATGCCAGAAGTTTCGATTATCACACCGAGCTACAACACCGAAAAGTATATTCAGGAAACAATTAATTCGGTTTTATCACAGACTTTGACGGATTGGGAATGGATTATTACGGATGATAAATCTTCGGATAAAACCACCGAAATCATCGAACAATACAAGGATCCACGCATCATTTTAATAAAAGCTGAGAAAAATGGTGGTGCTGGTCATGCTCGCAATTTATCTTTAGAGAAAGCTTCTGGACGCTTCATCACTTTTCTTGACGCTGACGATTTTTGGGAACCCAACTTCCTTGAAGAAATGGTCAATTTCATGAAAAAGGAAAAAGCCGAAATTGCTTATTCTAACTATGCGCGATGTAATGAAGATTTAATTCCTCAGATTGAAGATTTCAAAGCAGATAAAGTAGTGACATTTAATAATCTTTTGAAAACTTGTCGATTGTCACTTTTGTCGTCCATGTACGATTCTGCGCGTGTTGGTAAAGAATATTTTCCCGAAGGCAGCAAGCGTGAAGATCATGTGATGTGGCTCAATCTTTTAAAGAAAATCCCCGAAGGAAAGCCACTTCCGAAAACCATGGCAAAATACAGAATGCACCAAAGTAGTGTTTCTCGAAACAAGAAAAATATCATAAAGGATCAATATTTGGTTTACAAAGATCACATGAATTATTCTACAATTAAATCTTTGTATTACACCGCTAACTGGGCATTAAATGGCTTTATGAAGTATTCGAAGTTATTTAATTAAAACTAAACAACTGTCTTTTCGGGAAAGAAACTTAAAATCTTAGCAAGAATTTTCTTCGTCGCATCTGGTTGAGATTCTACAAAGAATTTTGCATTTTCGGACATTTCTTTTAAAGTCGATACCTCATCAATTGGTGTACGATTCGCGCTTTTAATCAATTCTTCAATAAAACCAGCCATCGCAAATTCGTCGGAAAAGCTTTTACCGCCATTCATTTTTATTAAAGCATCAGCTTCTGGATTCTTTTTGTATTGATCTCCAAAAAACACAGGAATTCCGAAGGCTGCAGCTTCCAAAATATTATGAAGTCCCGCACTATGATAGCCGCCACCAACAACCGCTAAAGTCGCATAAGAATATAATTTTGACAACAAACCAATACTATCTATAATAAGAACATTAGTCTCTAGATCAGTCTTTTCATTAATTTCGCTATACAATAAAGCTTCAGGAAATAGCAACTTCAGATGCGGAACTCGCTTCAAATCATGCGGCGCAATAATCAATTTTGTTTTAGGAAGTTTTTTATGGAGAACTTGCGCAGCTTTTTCCTCAGCTTCCCAAGAACTTCCAAGCACAATACTTCTTCTATTAAAAACATATTCTGAAATAAAAGGAACGTGATTATCTCGGTTTTTAAGCTGCTTAACACGATCAAATCGCGTATCGCCAGTTACTGAAGATTGATTAATTCCGACACTTTTCGCCAAAGCCGAACTTCCAACAGTCTGATGAAAAGCCCAATCTAGACAAGTCTTCAACTGTTTTGAAAACCAGCCACCATACATTTTGAAAAAAACTTGGCCTTCATAAAACAAAGCCGAAACCACAAATACTTTAGTATTTTTTGATTTTAAAACACGAAGTAAATGATACCAATAATCATATTTTACAGTGAAGAAAATCTTAACATCCATCGCATTAACCAACTTTTGCATTGTCGACTTTCTATCAAAAGGCAGATAAATAATAAGATCGGCGATAGTCTCTTTTTTAATTACATTTTCATAACCCGAAGGTGAGAAAAAACTGATAAGAATTTTAGAATCTGGAAACTCTGTTTTTAACCGTTCTAAAACCGGCAAACCTTGCTCGTACTCGCCCAAACTTGCAGCATGCATCCAAATGACCGACTCGCCATTTAATTGACTTTGTACAGAGTCAATCGCGGTATTTCGACCCAGCAAACCTTTTCTAGCTTTTGCATTAAACATTGCAAACAGCTTAAAAACGATAATAAAAACCTCTATGAATATGGAATACAGAACTGCCATTTTTATAATAATACTTACAGTTTTCAAAAGTAAACATTTTAGAAAAAGCGTCTAGAACTTCGTTAAAGAAATTATGACAATAAATTTTTAAAATAATTTTCAAAAATGATTTGCGACAACAAATAAAAGTCTTATATTTGCAATCTGAAAATCAAAAGATAATTACGAACTAAATATATTAGTGATGAGTAAAAGAACATTCCAACCATCGGAGAGAAAGAGAAGAAACAAACACGGTTTCAGAGAAAGAATGTCTACACCTAACGGTAGAAGAGTATTAGCAGCTAGAAGAGCAAAAGGCAGAAAGAGTTTAACTGTAAGTGCTGCACGCGCTAAGAGATAATTCTTGAATTATTACATACAAATCATGCTTGAGAGTAATGTCTTTCAAGCATTTTTTGTTGTTAAAAAATGATAAAAATTAAGTCTATCCTAAAAGTTTTCCTTATTTTTGAGATAATATTCGACTGCTGTCGAAAACTTAATCCACAAGATTTTTAACTATGCCACATAGACACGAAAGCGGAGAAAACATTATCAATCTTGACAATGCTAAAATTGTACAAAAGAATTTTACAGTTCTTAACAACGTTAATCTCCACATCCAAAAAGGAAAATTCTGTTACCTTATCGGAAAAACTGGTGCCGGAAAAAGTTCTTTATTAAAAGTACTTTACGGACACCTTCCATTACAAGGCGGAAAAGGAGAAGTTGCAGGATTTGACTTAGCAAAACTTCGCCAATCTGACATCCCTAACCTTAGAAGAAAACTAGGAATTGTTTTTCAAGATTTTCAACTTTTGACAGATAGAAATATTGAAAAAAACCTTTTGTTTGTGTTACAAGCGACAGGTTGGTCTGACAAAATAAGAATGGAAGATCGCATCAACGAAGTCCTTGCGAGCGTTGGTATGAAAACCAAAAAACACAAAATGCCACACCAACTTTCTGGTGGTGAGCAACAACGTGTGGCAATTGCTAGAGCTTTGCTAAATCACCCAGAATTAATCCTTGCGGATGAGCCAACAGGTAACCTAGACCCTGAAACATCAAACGACATTATGACTTTGCTAAAAAATGTGGCAACAGAAAATAATTGCGCCGTGGTGATGGCAACGCATGATTATCACATGATTCAGAATTTTCCGGGAGAAGCAATCCGTTGCGAAAACGGACAAGTTAGCGTACTTGACACCGCAGAATTATTTGAGTAAAACCTCAAACATTATAAAACTAAAAAAGCACCGTTTGGTGCTTTTTTTATGACTTGAAAAGATGAAAATCTTTCGTAAATTCTAGATATTGGTCAGAATATTGACGAGGCGATTTTTCAACAACAAATTCTTCTGCAATACAACGATCGACCTCCGATTTAGAAAAAGATAAAATCACACGTCGCACTTCCCCACCCTCAATTCCTCTTATCGAAACTTTTCGTTTAAGGTGTAAATTTTCCTTCTCGCAGAGGGCAATGAAGTCATTTTCATCTTGAGCAGGAATAATCACCACCAAAACACCAGATTCAGATAAAATAGCACTTGATGTTTTAATTAAATCATCAAAACCTAATTCAATTTTTTGTCGAGCTAAGACATCTTTAGAAGAATCATTAACTTCAAAATATGGTGGATTCGAAAATACAAAATCAACTTTTTCAGCAACATCAAAATTTTTGAAATCCGCTTGTTGCGACTTTAATCGATTTGAAAAAGGCGAAGCATTAAAATTAGACTGCGCAATTTCTACAGCCTTTTCATTAATATCTAAAGCTAAAACATGAAGTTCTGGAAAACGTTGCGCCAACATCAAAGAGATAACGCCAGCCCCCGTCCCAACTTCCAAAGCTATTTTAGCATCTTTTGGATTCGCTAAGGCGCCCAACAACACCGCATCTGTACCAACTCTAAAAACCGCTTCATCCTGAATGATATCAAATTGTTGGAATCTAAAAACCTTCATCATACTTTACATATTTGTTGGTAACATAATAGTAAAAACCGTGCCTTTTCCGACTTCGGACTTTACAGAAATCTCGCCGCCGTAATCTTCAATCATCTTTCTGACCATTGTTAAACCAAGTCCCATTCCTGAGCTTTTGGTTGTGAAATTTGGTTCAAAAATCTTCATTAATTTTTCATCTGGAATCCCAAAACCATTATCTTCAACGCTTATTCTTAGTTTTTTATGAATGTTTTCGATATCAACATTTATCAACATTGGACGACTCGAATCTTGCGCTTGAATGGAATTAGAAATTAAATTAGTTAAGATTCTTGTCAAATAGATTTTATCCATGTTGACATTAATAACATCCTTATTAGAGTGAATATAAATATTGTTGGCTCCAAATACATTCGCGACACTTTTCGTCTCTTCAACAACATCAAAAACAACATCATTACGCTGTGGTAATTTTGCAAATTCGGAGAAAGCTGATGCCACTTCAGAAATAAGATCGATTTGCTCAACGATAACTTTAGACATTTTTTTAACCTTATTCGTCACTTCTGGATCTTCAGGATCAAAACGTCTTTCGAAATTCTGAATCGTCAACTTCATAGGCGTTAATGGGTTTTTAACTTCGTGCGCTACTTGCTTTGCCATTTCGCGCCAAGCTTCTTCCGAAGCTTTATATCTTAGTTTTTCTCGTTGATCCTGAATTTCCGAAATCAATTTATTATAAGCTTTAACCAAACCGTTAAGCTCATCATTTTGATAATATCGAATCGGCCGAATATTATCATCAAACAAATTAATTGAATTAATAATACTTGAAAAACGTGTAATTTTTTTCGTTAAATTATTGGAAGTCACCCAACTAATCCAAACTCCAACCAAAAGAATAAGAATATTAATAAGAATAATTAATCCCAGATAACGGTTAAAAACTTGTAGATAAACGTCTTCGTTATGATACAATGGAAAATAAACGTAACCAATGTTTGCTAACATATTGTTTTTAAGAACCATGTATGACGAAGTTACATCCGCTTTTAATTTTGGATCATATTCCGTTTTATCATACTGCAAGCCGTCTTTTCTTAGTTTATCTAAAATGTCAGTCGGCATATGTTTTTGGGTTATGAGCTTCGGATCTTTATTAGACAGAAGATAATCACCCTTCAGATCATAAACAATAATATCATGCTTGTTGATATCGGCGATTTCATAAATTTTGTTCCCTAAAACTTCAGGTAGATCTTTTTCGAAAACCTCGGTATGACTGAGCGCGTAATCCAAAGAAGACATCAACGCCTCGGATTTACTCTGCTTATCGACCTTACTTTGCGTCATTGCATTATCGCGAAGCACGACATAAGACAACACCGCAGAGCCGATTGTACTCAAAAGGCAGACAATTAAAAATCCGACAAAAATTCTGTTACGTAGACTATAACCTTTATAATTACTTAATGACATTCTGTTTTTGCATCAATTTCGAAATATATTTCCCAATGATATCAAATTCTAAATTGACAACATCACCGACATTAATATGTTTCATATTTGTAAACTCCCAAGTATAAGGGATTATTGCCACCGAAAACTGATTCGGTTGACTATCCGCCACCGTCAAGCTAATACCATTAACAGTAATAGATCCTTGTGGCACCGTTGTGTAGTTAATCTCCTCATCATAAGAAATCGTCACATAAAAACTGCCGTCCATATCTTCGATCTTCGCAACTTTTCCTGTTTTATCAACATGACCTTGCACCAAATGCCCATCTAATCGACCTTCAAATTTCAGACAACGTTCAAGGTTAACTTCTGTACCAACAGACCAATTTCCGAGATTTGTCTTTTCTAAAGTCTCATCAATTGCTGTTACTTTATATTGCGGTGCATTAATCTCAACAACAGTAAGACAACAGCCGTTATGCGCTAGACTTTGATCGATTTTTAACTCGTTAGCAAAATTACACTCGAGCGTGAAATCAACATTCGTTCCATTTTTTTTGACATTTTGCACTTTTCCTGTTGCCTCAACAATACCTGTAAACATTTTATTTTCTCTTTAAGGATTTTAAACTTAGAATAAATCTTCAATAATAACTACAAAGCTTAATTTCAAAAATTGTAAATTTGTAGTTTCAATTAATATTCAAAGATAATAAAATGAGTGCGAAGCATCATAAAGTAAGAGTAGGCATTTCGATAGGTGATTTCAATGGCATTGGTCCAGAAATCATTATGAAGTCTTTAAAAGATAAAGCGATTACTGATTTCTTCACGCCAATTATTTTTGGTTCTGGTAAATTATTTAGTTACCAAAAGAATTTTTTCAAGCTTCAGCACCTCAATTTCAATTACATACAAAACGTAAGAGAAGCGTCTCATGGTAAAATCAACATGTTAAATCTTTCTAAAGACAACTCGAATGTAGAATTCGGTGTTCCAACGGAAGAGTCGACACGTTTTGCAATTTCGTCTTTAGAAGCCGCAACAGAAGCTTTGCTAAATAGAGAAATCGACGTTTTGGTTACGGCACCAATCAACAAAGACGAAATGCTGAAATATGGTTTCCAACATGCCGGTCACACAGGTTATTTCGAAGAAAAAGCTGGCCGTAAAGGCGTTATGTTTTTAATTACAAACGATCTAAAAGTTGCTGTATCAACACATCATATTCCTTTAAAAGATGTTGCTGAAAACATTTCTAAAGAAAAAATCGTTAAACAAGTACAACAACTTAACAAAACTTTAATTGAAGATTTCTGCATTGAGAAACCAAAAATTGCACTTTTAGGATTAAATCCACATGCTGGTGACGGTGGCGTTATCGGCAAAGAAGAAATCGAAATTATCCAACCAGCGATTGAAGAACTTTTTAATAGAGGGACTTTAGCTTTTGGACCTTATCCAGCAGACAGTTTTTTCCAACCAGAAAAATATAGAAAGTTTGACGCTGTTTTAGCAATGTATCACGACCAAGGTTTAGCACCTTTCAAAACGATTGCCTACGAAGAAGGCGTTAATTATACAGCTGGTTTACCAATTATCAGAACTTCACCAGATCATGGTGTTGCTTATGATATTGCGGGAAAAAATCTTGCTGACGAACAAAGTTTTAGTGAAGCTATTTTTGCAGCGATTGACATTTATCGTAACAGAATGGAATATATCGAGCTACAAAAAGGCAAGCTTCGTCCTCGAGTTGTTAACGCAAAAGACAACTATGACGAAGACTTACCAGAAGAAGTTAATTAAGAACAAAATAGATTCTTAAAACTTTGATTTAAAATTATTTTGTTATTTCAAAAAATAAAGTTATTTTTGCAAACCGAATTTTATGGACAAATTCAAAAATTATAACATTGCATTTACAGGTCTTAAGACAGGTAAGCATGAGTTTAGATTTGAAATCGATCAGGCGTTCTTTGATTTGTTCGGGATAGAACAAGAATTTACAAAACCAAGAATACAAGTGGATATTTTGCTTGACAAACACACTACTTTTCTAGAGTTTTGGTTTGACATAAGTGGAAAAATTGAATTGGTTTGCGACATTAGTAACGAAGAATTTGATCATCCAATCAAACATGACATGAAGATTCTTGTAAAACAAGGAGAAGAATATGATGACAGTAACGAGGAAGTTATCACAATACCGCATAGCGACAGCGATTTTAACATTGCACAGCTAGTCTACGAAGGTATTATGTTAAGCGTCCCAATGAAGAAACTTTCTCCCAATCTAAAAGATGAAGACGATTATCATCAACTTTTAGAAAAATATAGTCCCAAAATAAAGGAAGAAGAGCAAGAAGACGAGATTGACCCTCGCTGGGCAGCTCTCAAAAAATTGAAAGATAATAATTAAGTATAACAATAATTCATAATAGAATTTAAAAAAAATCACTAGTAATGGCACATCCTAAGAGAAGACAATCGTCTACAAGAAGAGATAAAAGAAGAACACATTACAAAGCTGTTGCTCCTCAATTAGCTAAAGACGCTACAACTGGAGAATTACACCTTTTCCACAGAGCGCATTGGCATGAAGGAAAACTATACTACAGAGGAAAAGTAGTATTGGAAAAAACAGTAGAAACTACTGAAGAAAACTAAGATATTTAGCATAAAATATCTTATTCACGACATAAAAAACCACTCAATTTGCTCTAAATCGAGTGGTTTTTTATTATCTTTGACTTTCTAAAATAATTTACCTACAATATGGATATTAAAGACATTCAAAATCTTATTAGATTTGTTGCTAAAGCAGGTGTATCTGAAGTAAAATATAAAAACAAGGACTTCGAAATTTTAATCAAAACGCCACTTGGTGGAGAACCAGTTAGTTATGTATCTCAACCTGTTGCTTACCAAGCACCAGTTGCAGCACCTCAAGCAGTAGCTTCTGCTCCAGCGGCAAGTCCTGCAACAGAAGCTGCATCAGCTGACGATAGCAAATTTATCACTATTAAATCACCAATGATTGGTACTTTCTATAGAAAGCCATCACCTGACAAAGACGTTTTTGTTAATGTTGGTGATAGCATTACTTCTGACAAAGTTGTTTGTGTAATCGAAGCAATGAAGTTATTCAACCAAATCGAAGCTGAAGTTAGCGGAAAAATCGTTAAGATTTTAGTTGATGATGCAACTCCAGTTGAATACGACCAACCATTATTCTTGGTAGATCCATCGTAAGTAATTTTAGATTATAAATTATAGATTTTAGATGTTTTTTGACATTTAAAATAATTTAAAATTCAAAATTTAAAATTTAAAATTCTAAAAGATGTTCAAAAAAATATTAATTGCAAACCGTGGCGAAATCGCAATGCGAATTCTACGTACCGCAAAAGAAATGGGTATCAAAACGGTTGCAGTATATAGTACAGCAGACAAAGATAGTTTACATGTAAGATTTGCGGACGAAGCAGTATGCATCGGCCCTGCGATGAGTAAAGACTCTTATCTAAAGATTCCTAACATTATCGCAGCTGCAGAAATTACCAATGCAGACGCTATCCATCCAGGTTACGGTTTCTTATCAGAGAATGCAAACTTCTCAAGAATTTGTGCTAACAACAATATCAAATTTATTGGAGCAACGCCAGAGCAGATTGAAAAAATGGGTGATAAAGCTACGGCTAAAGCAACCATGAAAGAAGCTGGAATACCTTGTGTACCTGGTTCTGACGGGCTAATCGATTCTTATGAAGATGCCGTGCGTATCGCTAAAGAAACAGGTTATCCAGTAATGATCAAAGCTACTGCTGGTGGTGGTGGTAAAGGTATGCGTGCCGTTTGGAAAGAAGAAGACCTAAAAGAACACTGGGAATCTGCTATTCAAGAAGCTGTTGCTGCTTTTGGAAACGGTGGTATGTACATGGAAAAACTTATTGAAGAACCACGTCATATCGAAATCCAAATTGCTGGTGACCAATACGGAAAAGCTTGTCACTTGTCAGAAAGAGATTGTTCTATCCAAAGAAGAAATCAAAAACTAATAGAAGAAACGCCTTCTCCATTCATGACGGATGAACTTCGTGAAAAAATGGGTGAAGCTGCTGTTAAAGCTGCTGAATTTATTGGTTACGAAGGTGTTGGTACAATCGAGTTTTTGGTAGACAAACATCGTAATTTCTACTTTATGGAGATGAACACTCGTATCCAAGTAGAACATCCAATTACAGAACAAGTTATCGACTACGACCTTATTCGTGAGCAAATCTTATTAGCTGCAGGAACGCCAATTTCGGGTATCAATTATTATCCAAAATTACATGCTATCGAATGTCGTATCAATGCGGAAGATCCATATGCAGATTTCCGTCCTTCACCAGGAAAAATCACAGGATTAAATATTCCTGGAGGTCATGGTGTAAGAGTTGACACACACGTATATTCAGGTTATGCAATTCCACCTAACTACGACTCTATGATTGCTAAGTTGATTACAACAGCACAAACAAGAGAAGAAGCAATTGCTAAAATGAAACGTGCTTTGGAAGAGTTTTATATTGAAGGTGTAAAAACCACAATCCCCTTCCATAGACAGTTATTAGACAACGAAGACTTCTTATCTGGAAATTACACAACTAAATTTATGGAATCTTTTGTGATGGATCGTAAATACGAATACAGCATTTAAGATTTAAAAATAAATAATGAATTGCCCAGCTTAGGTTGGGCATTTTTTTTAACTTGCAAACGCAAAATATGTATAAATATGGAAAATAATAAAGATTCAAACTACTATATAGAACTTGAGGAAAAGCACGGCGCTCACAATTATCATCCGCTTCCAGTGGTTTTAGAGAAGGGTGAAGGCGTTTATGTTTGGGATGTTGAAGGTAAAAAATACTATGATTTTCTTTCTGCTTATTCAGCGGTTAACCAAGGACATTCTCACCCGAAAATTGTAAAAGCATTGACGGATCAAGCGCAAACTTTGGCTTTAACGTCGAGAGCTTTCTACAATAACAAATTAGGAGAATACGAAAAGAAAATTACATCGCTTTTCGGTTTTGATAAGGTTTTACCCATGAATTCTGGAGCAGAAGCTGTAGAAACTGCCGTAAAATTAGCTCGTAAATGGAGTTATGAAGTAAAAGGCATCGCAGAAAATGCTGCAAAAATCATCGTTTGCGAAAATAACTTCCACGGAAGAACAACTACAATTGTTTCTTTTTCTAATGATCCAGATGCGAACCAAAATTATGGTCCATTCACCCCAGGTTTTATTAAAATTCCTTACAACGATTTAAATGCTTTAGAGGAAACTTTAAAAGCTGATGCTCAAAATATCGCTGCTTTTTTAGCAGAACCAATTCAAGGTGAAGCTGGCGTTTACGTTCCAGATGAAGGTTTCTTGAAAGGCGCATCTGAACTATGTAAAAAATACAATGTTCTTTTTATTGCAGACGAAGTGCAAACAGGAATTGCAAGAACAGGTAAATTAATTGCTTGTCACCATGAAAATGTACAACCTGATATTTTGATTCTTGGAAAAGCACTTTCTGGCGGAATGTATCCAGTTTCAGCGGTTTTAGCGAATGATAATATTATGAATGTTATTAAGCCAGGACAACACGGTTCTACATTTGGTGGAAATCCTTTAGCTTGTGCGGTTGCCGTTGCAGCTTTGGATGTTGTTGAAGAAGAAAAGTTATCAGAACGTTCGCAAGAGTTAGGAGAACTTTTCCGTTCTGAAATAGAGAAATTAATTCTAAAAACCGATTTAATAACCGCTGTTCGAGGAAAAGGTCTATTAAATGCGATTTTAATAAATGACACACCAGAAAGCTCAACAGCTTGGAATCTTTGTGTCGCTTTAAAAGAAAACGGACTTTTAGCAAAACCAACCCACGGAAACATTATCCGTCTTGCACCACCTTTGGTTATTACAAAAGATGAATTGTTGGATTGCGTTAACATTATCGAAAAAACTGTTTTAGAATTTAAGAAATAATTGTTGAAAACATCCCTTTTAATATCCACTTATAACTGGCCAGAAGCTTTAGATGTTTGTTTAAAAAGCGTGATGGCACAGAAAATCCTTCCCGATGAAATCTTGATTGCGGATGATGGATCAAAGTCGCCTACAAAAGATATTGTTGAAAAATATCAAAAGATATCAAAGGTGCCAATTATTCATATTTGGCATGAAGACAATGGTTTCGAACTGGCTAAAATTAGGAATAAAGCCATCGCAAAAGCATCGGGAGATTATATTGTGCAGATTGACGGGGATTTGGTTCTTCATCCTTATTTTATTGCAGATCACAAGGCATTTGCGAAGAAAAATTCTTTTGTTCGCGCTAGTCGAATTTATATTAATGACGAACTTTCTTCTGAAAAACTGAAGACGCAAAACATTAAAATAAATCCTTTTGCAAAAGGGATTACCAATTTTTTTAGTTCGTTTCGAATTCCTCTTTTATGGAAAAAATTTGAAACCAATTATAAAAATACGGGCGACGAACGTTGGGAAATTCATGGTTGTAATATGGCTTTCTGGCGTGATGATGCCATTGAAGTTAATGGTTACAACGAGGATTTTAAAGGTTGGGGACCAGAAGATAAAGAATTTGTTGCAAGGCTTCTAAATGCTGGAAAAGAAAAACGTTTTCTGAAAATGGGTGGTTTGGTTTTTCACATTCATCATCCAATTAATGCAAAGGAAAATTTGAAAAAGAATGAACAAATTTTCGAGGATGCGAAGAAAAACGGCGTTAAGTTCTGTGAAAACGGAATCAATCAGTATCTTTAAATCATGAAATTCGCTTTATTAATATCAACTTACAATTGGCCTTCTGCTTTGGATAAGGTTTTGCAATCTGTGCAAAATCAAACGTTGAAGCCGAATGAAATTTTGATTGCGGATGACGGATCAAAAGAAGAAACCAAAACTTTAATTGAAGATTGGAAGCAAAAAAGCAAAATTCCTATTAAGCATTTTTGGCAAGAAGATGATGGTTTTCGTAAAACTATTATCATGAACAAAGCTGTTGCAGGAACAGATGCCGATTATATCGTTCAGATAGATGGTGATATTATTTTAGATAAAAACTTTATTAAAGATCATATTTCTGAAAAACAAGAAGGCTATTTTTTAAATGGCTCTCGTGCTTTAATTTCGGAAGAAAACACCATCAAAATTTTAGCAGAAAAAGATCTTCGCATGGATTGGGTTTCCAAAAATGTAAAAAACAAAATCAATGCAACTCGATTTCCTTTGATTGCAAACTTTTTTAGAAAAGACCATTTTAAATCCAATAATGTAAAAGGTTGTAACTTTTCGTTTTGGCGTGAGGATTTCATTGCGGTTAATGGTTACAATAACGATATGTCTGGATGGGGACATGAAGATATCGAATTGGCTGCACGTCTCAATAATTTTGATATAAAGCAAAGACGACTAAAAATGCGTGCAATTTGCTATCATCTTCATCATGATTATTTTGATCGAAAAAACGAACAAACGAACTTCTCAACCTACGAAAAAGTAGTTGACGAAAAAATTGTTACTTGTAAAAATGGCTATCAACAAAGTATTTGAAAATAAAACCATTTTTTTTGGAATGCCAAAAAGATATGGTATTTACAAATTAGTTATCAAAAACCTAGAGTTAATGGGTTTCAAAGTTATTGATATCAGCTTTGATGATGAACATTTTTCTTATAAAAACTTTGGTGAAAAGCTTCAAAATTTAATTCAAAAAACATTCTTAGGAAATAAAAATTATAAACAAGAACTCAAGTTTCAACATCAAAAAAATACAATCTCTAATAGAATTAATGCTGTAAACAATGTTGATTTTGCACTTCTCATTCGTCCAGATCTCTACCCAGAAAGTGTTATAAAATCGATAAAATCTAAATCTAAACTATTGGTTGGATACCAGTGGGATGGGCTAAATGTTTTCCCCAAAGTAAAAAATTTAATACCATTGTTCGATCGGTTTTTTGTGTTTGATCCTCAAGATGTAGGTGTTGAAAAATGTTTAGGAATTACAAATTTTTATTTTAATCAAGATATTTTTAGTTCTAAAAAGCAGGACGAAAATTTAGACCTGTATTTTATAGGTGTTTATACCGATTCTCGAATGGATTTTATACTTGATTTTCTAAGAAAAATTAATGATTGTCATCTTAAAATTCGTTTTGAAATATTTGTTGATAATGTAGAAGAAGTCAAGGAAATACATCGCAATATTCCAAATTTACATTATATTACGGAAAAAATTAGTTTTGAAGACGCTTATCGACGTGGACTGAGTGCAAAAACTTTTGTTGACTTTTACAATCCAAGACATAAAGGTTTGTCACTGCGCGTTTTTGAAGCATTGGGAATGCACAAGAAACTAATTACGACGAACGCTGAAATCACAAAATATGATTTGTATAAACCAGAAAATATTTTGGTTTACGATTCTTCGATTACGTCTGAAGTGTTACGCGATTTCCTTTCCAGCTCAATCGTTGATTCTGATTCTGAATTAATTGAAAAATACTCGTTCGAAAATTGGATAAAGAATGTGTTGGATTACAAACCTCGAATAGAAAATAGTATTAATAAATGAAATCAATTGCTTTAGTAGTACCTAGCCACTTCAGCATTTATGAGTCTATAGTAGACGGATTGCGTGCAAGTGGATTAGATGTAAAATTACTAGTCGTTACCGACACAAAATTTAAATATAAAAATCTGCTGCAAAGAGGTATTAATGCATTTGAAAAGATAAAAGGTAACAAAAATTTTAAAAAAGAGTTAATAGAAAACCAAGACTCAAGAAAGCTTTTAGATGCCTTAAAGGAAACAAACGAAAATTTTGATTATGCATTAGTAATACGTCCAGACTTAATCAATACTTTTGCCCTTAAAAAACTAAAAAGTAGATCAAATAATATGATTGCTTACCAATGGGACGGCTTGAGTAGGTATCCTAATGTCTTCAACCTGATACCATTATTTAATCGTTTTTATGTATTTGATCTTTTAGACTTTAAAAAATACGCCAGTACCTATAACAATCTCTATTATTCCACAAATTTCTATTTTGATCACCATAAGAACAATAATGTCACAAGTGATAACAAGACATATTATAGAGGAAGTTACGTAAAAGAACGTGTTTCAAAGTTATTTAAAATAGCAAAATTACTAGATTTATTAAAAGTTGATTCTTCAATATTTTTATACTCCTTTGACTTGAGTAAAATCGAAGAAAAACCTACGACTGAAAACATAATTTTCACAAATAAACATCTTGAATATCACGAAATAATTAACGAAGTTAGGCATTGTGGAAGTCTTTTAGAATTACAAAACAATGATATACATTCCGGCCTTTCATTTAGGGTTTTTGAAGCACTTCATTTTAGAAAAAAAATAATTACAGACAACGAGGATATTAAAAACTACGATTTTTATGTACCAAATAATATCTTTGTAATTACCGAATCAAACTCTCATGAGATAATAGATTTCCTTAAAACTCCTTATGAACATCTAGAAGATGATATTTATAAAAAATATGCATTTAGCACTTGGATTTCTAATGTTTTGAATGCCAATTTATTTCAAACAAATAATTAAAAAGAATGCTTACATCATCAGTTGCTTTATGTACCTACAACGGGGGAGAATTTTTATCAGAACAGCTTCTTTCAATTATTAATCAGAGCGTACCTGTAAACGAAATTATTATTTGTGACGACAAATCAACAGATAATACAATTGAAATTATTAAAAAATTTCAAAAAGAATACCCAAATCTTATTACGCTTTTTATAAATGCAATTCAATTGGGAAGTTCAAAAAACTTCTATAAAGCAATAAAACTATGTACAAAAGATATTATATTTCTTTGTGATCAAGACGATATCTGGAAACACAATAAAGTCGAAGTTTTTCTAAAGGAATTCAAACTTAAACCATATGTAAATCTTGTTGCCTCAAATGGCCATTTGTTATTTGATGATGGTATAAGAGAAGATATTGTAACCGTTTGGGATACTTATTCTTATTATCAAAAAGATTACAACATACAAGATTTTAATTTTTTTAAACTTATAACTTCTGTTGGAAATATTGTAACTGGGGCCGCCTCAGCTATTAGAAAAACATTAGCCGAAAGCATACCTGAATTTTTCAAAAGTGCAAATATTCATCATGATGAGTTAATTGCACTACTCGCTTCCAGTAACAACAGTATAAGTTTTATTAATTCGAAGTTATTCTTTTATAGAATTCATAGTAATCAACAGGTTGGTATTGAATTTTTTACTGAGAAAAATGACATGGATTATTTACTAAAGCCATTTCATAACACAAAGACTTTTAAATCATACAAAAGACTTATAAAGAAAAATATCATTAGATATCAGCATTATGATAATATACTTTCGGAACTACCGAAAAGTTCGCCTTATTACGAAATTATAGAATTGGCAAAACAGACTTGTGAATTGCAATATCAAAAAAATAAAAAAAATTTGCAAAAAGCATCTCCATATAAGTACGCAATCTTATCTATTATTGATACAATTACAGGAAAAAGAAAATTACATTAACCCTTCTTTTTCGATATTTATACCGAAAATCTAAAATACTTCTTCAAAACCAAAAGTGCAATTAAATCTTCTAAATTTTTGTTGCTAAATTTCGCTCTAAATTCTTTTGCATTTTCGATGATTAACTTGGCTTCATTTGGATGATCTATATAATATTGTAATCTTTCTTCGAGGTTCGAGTAGTTATCAGCAATTTGCACATAGTGCTCATTCGCGATCAAAGTTCCTTCCATATACCAAGTTTCCATTTTTAACTTTGGCGTTACTGCCAAGGAGTTAGAACACATTATCCATTTAAGATTGGTTGCTACATCATTGCCCTCAAGACTTAGAACAAATTTATTTTTTAAATGTTCGTCAATCGATATTTTTGGCTTTAACCATTTTTGGTCGCCTCCACTTTTATTAACTTGTCCGAGATTACAAAGTGGATTTTCAAAATATTCATTAAAAAAATCTATACGATGTTGTTGATGAACCGCTGCTCTACCGATTAACTTATTAGTTTTAGAATCAAAACTTTTAGAATCATCGACCGACACAAAATGTCTTGCTTTATCGAGATTTAAAATAATATTATTCTCATTACTTCCTGCAATCGGACGACTTTTTGTAATCATTGGGATTGGCAAAATCGTGTTAACATCACCAAAGGCATAATCAATCAGAAGATTGTCATCGAAATAGCGTGCATATTTGTAAGTATCAAAATAGTACGACTTGGGCGTTTTAGGATGTTTTAGATCTTTAATCCGTGTCCCAGTATGTGCAACTTTTTGTTTTTCAGACAATTTATTATAGTAGTCAACGCGATATTCAGCAACATCCAAATCTCTTTTACTCAATGTTTTTCGAAGAGCATTAATTTTTTTTTCAAGATTTTGCTTTGGAAGAAACTGCGTTGAGTAGCCTTTTATATAGAATAAAATTTTATTTTGCTTTTCTACTTTTGTCATCATACAAACTTAGCTAAAATTAACATAATCTCTTCATTTTTCGTAAATTTGCACTCTAAATTTTTCAAACAATGGAAAGAGTAAGAGTCCGTTTTGCGCCAAGTCCTACAGGTGCTTTGCATTTGGGTGGTGTAAGAACTGCGTTATATGATTATCTTTTCGCTAAACATAACGGAGGCGATTTTGTATTAAGAATTGAAGATACCGACACGGCGAGATACGTGGAAGGTGCTGAAGATTACATTATGAAATCTCTGGAATGGTGCGGATTAATCCCTGATGAAAGTCCAATCCACGGTGGACCTTACGGACCCTATCGCCAGTCAGAAAGACGCGATATTTACGATAGATATACAGAGCAAATTTTAAAGACAGATTACGCTTACATCGCTTTTGATACACCAGAAGAATTGGATGCGATTCGTTCCGAATTTGAAGCGAAAGGTGAAGTTTTTGCGTACAACAATTTCACGAGAAATCGCATGAAAAATAGTTTGACACTTTCTAATGAAGAAGTGGAAAAGCTAAAAGCAGAGGGCGTTCCGTATGTTGTGCGTTTCAAAATGCCAGTTGGTCGTCAGCTGAATATGGAAGACATCATTCGTGGAAATTTTAGCGTAAATACTGATACTTTAGATGATAAAGTTTTGGTAAAAAATGATGGAATGCCAACTTACCATTTCGCCAATATTATCGACGATCACGAAATGAAAATTTCTCACGTTATTCGTGGTGAAGAATGGTTGCCATCAATGGGACTTCACGTTTTATTGTACGAAGCAATGGGTTGGGAAGCTCCAGAATTTGCACATTTATCATTGATTTTAAAGCCCGAAGGAAAAGGAAAATTAAGCAAAAGAGATGGTGCTAAATTTGGTTTTCCTGTGTTCCCGATGGATTTCAAAGATCCAGAAAGTGGTGATGTTTGGAAAGGTTACAAAGAATCAGGTTATTTCCCAGATGCATTCATCAATATGGTGGCATTGTTGGGTTGGAGTCCTGCAAACGATAGAGAAATTTTGACGATGGATGAAATGATTTCTGAATTTGACCTTCATAAAGTTCACAAAGCTGGCGCAAGATTTAATCCTGAAAAAGCAGTTTGGTTCAATCACGAATATTTATTGAAAAAATCGGATGCCGAAGTTTTAGAATTGTTTAAAGAATTGGATGAAGTTAAAAATTCAAGTTTAAATGACGAAACTTTGTTAAAGATTGTTTCTTTGATGAAAGAAAGAGCAAGTTTCATTAAAGATATATACAACGATAGCAAATTTTTCTTCGAAGCACCAACGTCTTACGACGAAAAAGCAAGCAAAAAAGCTTGGAATGAAGAAACAGGAAGTCTAATACAAGAATTCGCTGATCAACTTCAAACTTTAGACTTTCAACCTGAAACTTTAAAACAGTTTATCCATGATTTTGCAGAAGCAAAAAGCCTTGGAATGGGAAAAGTTATGATGCCACTTCGATTAGCTTTAGTTGGAGAATTAAAAGGGCCAGATGTACCAGATATTCTTTCAATTCTTGGAAAAGAAGAAAGTATTTTGAGACTTAAAAATGCTATTTCTAACATAAAATAATACATTTCGATTTTTAAAAAATTTAGATGTTATAAAAAAACGCTATTTTTGAAGATTGAATTCTTATACAAACAATGGAATATTTAGATTTTGAACAACCGGTAAAAGACCTTATGGAGCAATATGACAAATGTGCTCTAGTAGGTGAAGAAAGCGGTGTAGATGTTAAAGAATCTTGCAAAAAGATCGAAGATAAAATTCTTGCTACCAAGAAAAAAATATACGGAAACCTAACGCCTTGGCAACGTGTACAACTATCTCGTCACCCAGACAGACCATACACTTTGGACTATATCAAAGGGATTGCTGACGAAGATAGCTTTGTAGAGTTACACGGCGACCGCAACTTTGGTGATGATCCAGCGATGATTGGCGGACTTATCAAAATAAATGGTGAAAGTGTGATGATTATTGGGACTCAAAAAGGTAGAACAACCAAAGAAAGACAACATCGTCGTTTTGGAATGTCAAACCCTGAAGGTTACCGTAAAGCTTTGCGTCTTATGAAGTTGGCTGAGAAGTTTAACATTCCGATTGTAACATTGGTAGATACACCGGGTGCTTATCCAGGTCTAGAAGCTGAAGAGCGTGGACAAGGTGAAGCAATTGCACGAAATATCTTGGAAATGTGCCAAATGAAAACGCCAATTATCACCATTATTATTGGAGAAGGCGCGTCAGGAGGAGCATTAGGAATTGGTGTTGGTAACCGCGTCTATATGTTAGAAAACACTTGGTATTCTGTTATTTCGCCTGAGAATTGTTCAGCAATTCTTTGGAGAAGTTGGGAATATAAAGAGACTGCAGCTGCTACCATGAAGTTGACAGCGCCTGACATGTTAAAAGAAAAATTGATTGATGCTATTATCTCCGAACCACTTGGAGGAGCGCATTATGATCCAAAACAAACTTTTGAAAATGTTAAAGAAGTGATTCTTAAAGACATTAAAACTTTATCAAAACAATCGGGAGATCGACTAATGAAAGATCGTCAAGAGAAGTTTATCGATATGGGAGAATTCAAAGGATAAAAAAACAAAAACGCTTCAAAAATTTGAAGCGTTTTTTTATTGATTTTTAAAATTAATTTTAATTATTTATTACCAAGTGTAATAATCGTACTTGCAGTAATACTTTTATTAGAAGTATACGAAGCGCCACAAATAGAAGTTGTTAAATTATAATTCCCTTTTTCGATAAGGATATAATTTTGATTTTTAGACGGTACATTCAGATTATAATATTTCTTTTTCCCTGCAACTTTTACCACTAACTCACAAGAAGATCTGTTTACGATTTGTAAAACAGCTTCTTTAGAATATTTATTATCATTAAATAAATTCGTCAAAATAGCTGCTGTTTTCTCCGCACTTTCTGATGTTTTCGACTTGCTAATATTTTTTTCAAGTTTATTAGTTGTCAATTTAGAAACTTTGGGTTTTGCTTCTGCATCGTTACCAGAGCCCGAACTACTCACAACTGTATATCGCATACCTTGAAGTTTCTTTTTTAATTCCGGAATTTTTGGATGCTTGGGATTCGCCGTTATAAAAGATTGCACCACATTAGGGTCATTAGAATTCATCGCTGTAAATACACTTACTTGCGCATAATACATTCCTGAAACCGCAATCATAACAAGTAAAACTATTTTCTTCATGGATCACAAAATTACATTTACAATTATTTAACGTAGATTCTATCTTTTTAGTTTGTGGATATTTTAGTATATTTGCCACGCAAAAAAAATCGATTAAATATATCACTTTTTTTTAAAATTTAAAAAATCATTACAAATATGTATACACCAGTAGCAGCAGACGTAGCAAAGCTAAGAAACACAACAGGTGCAGGTATGATGGACTGCAAAAAAGCATTAGTAGAAGCAGAAGGTGACTTCGAAAAAGCTATCGAAATCTTAAGAAAAAAAGGACAAAAAGTTGCCGCTAACAGAGCTGACAGAGAGTCAACAGAAGGTGCTGTAATCGCTAGAGTTAACGAAGATAACACTTTAGGTGCTATTATCTCTCTTAACTGTGAGACTGACTTCGTTGCTAAAAATGAAGCTTTCGTAGAGTTAGCTTACGAATTAGCTGAAATGGCTATCACAGCTGCTTCTAAAGAAGAATTATTGGCTACAGATTTCCACGGTATTACTGTTGCTGATAAATTAATCGAGCAAACTGGTGTTATCGGAGAAAAAATCGAAATCGGTGCTTTCGAAAGAATCGAAGGTCCTTTCGTTGGTGCTTATATCCACGCTGGTAACAAAATCGCTGCTATCACTGCTCTTTCTGCAAACGTAGATGGTGCTGAAGAAGCTGCAAAAGCTGTATCTATGCAAGTTGCTGCGATGAATCCAATCGCACTTGACGAGACTCAAGTTTCTCAAGAAACTATCGACAAAGAATTAGAAATCGAAAGAGATATCTTAACTAAAGAAGGTAAACCTGCTAACATTATCGATAACATCCTTAAAGGTAAAATGCAGAAATTCTACAAAGACAACACTTTGGTACACCAAGCATTCATCAAAGATGGTGGTATGTCAGTAGCTGATTATGTAAAGTCAGTTAACGGTGATCTTAAAGTTGTAGGATTCGTAAGAGTTAGCCTATAATCTTAGATTAAATCTTTAAAACATAAAAACCAGTCAATTAATTGACTGGTTTTTTTATATGATAGAAACCGCTGTTGTAGATTTGACTTCGCCAATAACAAAAGCACTGTGAGAACTTCCAATATGTTTGACAACCGTCAACTTGTTAACTATAAAACTTCGATATTCTTTAATATTAGCAACACCGATTTTTAGAATATAATCAAAATCTCCACTCACATGGAAGCAATCCATGACTTCTTGCAGTTCCAAAATTTCTTTTTCAAACTCTTGCAAATACTCTTTTTTGTGTTGCGTCAATTTGATGTGACACAAAACGACAAAATCTCGATTAACCAATTCTTTATCGATTAATGCAACGTATTTTTTGATAACTTTGTTTTTCTCAAGCTTCCTAATTCTTTCGTACACTGCTGTTGCAGAAAGATTAAGTTGATTAGCAATTTCTTTAGTTGTCATTTTTGAATCTTCTTGTAGAAGCATCAAAAGTTTTTTGTCAGTATCGTCGAGATTCATAAAATTTTCTATTAAGTAGATAGTTTCAAATCAAATTTACGCAATAAAATCTAACAAACACTATAAGCATTGTAATATTATCCAAATATTAATCAACAGCTTGTAATAATTAATACTTTCTGCAATATTTGTATAAAATAATCAACGTGAACACATTCGATCCAGCTAACAACATTCAAGATTTACAATACTTTGGGGAATTTGGAGGCGTTAATCCATCCATTTCTGATAGTTCGACTTATACATTTTTATCAGCCAAAACGATGTTTGACACCTTCGAAGGCAATACAGACGGCTGCTATCTATATTCTCGCCACTCCTCTCCTAGCAATTTGTATCTAGGTGAAGCACTTGCACAAATGGAAGCAACAGAAGCTGCCAATGTAACTGCTTCGGGAATGGGTGCGATAACGTCGGTATTAATGCAGCTTTGCAAATCAAACGATCATATTGTATCTAGTAGAACAATCTACGGCGGGACTTATGCATTCATGAAGAATTTTCTTCCAGATTATAATATTAATACAAGTTTTGTAGATATTACAAAATTGGATTTGGTAGAAGCAGCCATTACTCAAAATACAAAAGTATTGTACTGCGAATCTGTTAGCAATCCACTTTTGGAAGTTGCTGACATTGCATCTTTATCGCGAATTGCAAAAAAACACAATCTAAAACTAGTTGTTGACAACACGTTTTCTCCGTTATGCATTTCTCCTAAAGAATTAGGCGCTGATGTGGTTATCCATAGTTTAACAAAATTCATTAACGGAAGTAGCGATACAGTTGGCGGTGTGATCTGTGGAACGCAAGATTTTATCAACGATCTTAAAAATGTAAATACTGGTGCTTGTATGCTTCTTGGTCCGACAATGGATAGTTTGCGCGCTGCCAATATTCTTAAAAACCTAAGAACACTTCATATCCGTATGAAGCAACATAGCCACAATGCGCTTTATCTTGCAGAAATGTTCGAAAAAGATGGCTTGGTTGTTAAATATCCAGGTCTACAATCTCACAAAGATCATCAGCTTTACAAATCGATGATGCGCGAAGAATATGGCTATGGCGGACTGTTGACGCTCGATGTTGGCACAACCCCAAAAGCTAACGAAGTCATGGAAATGATGCAATACGAAAACCTTGGTTATCTTGCTGTAAGTCTTGGATTTTACAAAACATTATTTTCTGCATCTGGAAGTTCAACCTCGTCAGAGATACCGGAAGAGGAAAGAAAAAGCATGGGACTGTCGGACGGACTTATCCGCTATTCTATTGGACTGGACAATGACATCAAACGTACTTACGAAAAAATGCGCGCTTGCCTAGTTTCCACACAAATTTTACGCTAAATCATTTTCATATTTTTATTTAGAATCCCAAGTTTTTACGAGCTTGGGATTTTTATTTTGTTTTAAAATTATTTTAATAGCATTAAAGATTTTAACAATATTAAATATTGTAATTTTGTTGCCCCGAATTCTCAACAAGAAAATCGGAAAGCAAAAAATGTGTAAAAATCTACTCCATAAACTTTTATTTTTTAATCTAATAATATTTGGATATTTTTCATCAAATGCCCAAAGTATTAGTATTAATACAACTTCATATACGCCAGACCAACTCGTTAAAGATATTTTTGTAGGGAACAATCAAAGCTGTATTGCTGTTGACAATATTCGCGTATCTGGAAAAGAATTTAGCAATGGAGATAAAAGTTGGGGATATTTTAACAAAGCTACTTCTGACTTTCCTATTAAAGATGGCATTATCTTATCAACGGGGAGAGCTAGAGCTGCAGCAGGTCCCAACTCCTACATACAAAGTGAAGGAGACTCAAGTTGGTTATCAGATCCCGATCTTTTCGAAATGTTGACCAATGCAGGTTTACCTACTGATCATCTATTAAATGCAACTGTTCTAGAATTTGATTTTACATCTTATAATAAAAACAGTATTGCTTTTGATTATATGTTCTTGTCAGAAGAATATCGACCAGATAATTGTGATTATTCTGATGCTTTTGCTTTTTTAATAAAAAAAGCGGACAACTCTGAGCATTACAAAAATATAGCTGTCGTACCTGGAACAAATATCCCTGTTACTTCTAAAACAATAAACGGTGCTGAAAAATGCCCCAGCAATGTTCAATATTTTGGTTCTTTTAATGCCTACGACAAACCCTACTATCCTACGCATAATTTCAATGGAGAAACAAAAATCTTAAAAGCAATTGCAAATGTTGAAGTTGGTGTAAAATACAGCATAAAACTTGTTATTGCTGATCATGGTGATACAACGGGCAAATACGATTCAGCGGTTTTTTTAAAAGGTAGAAGTTTTGGAAATAAAGATTTAGGGCCTGACTGGACAGAAAATAATGGCAATGCACTTTGCGAAGGCACCAGTAGAACAATTGACGCAACCGAAGTTGGAGCAACCAAATATACATGGTACAAAGATGGAGTTCAGATTTTGTCGGGATATTACCCTACCTACAATGTTAAATATGAAGATGCTGGACATTACGAGGTAGAAATTGAACTTAATGGCACATGCAGTATTAAAGGGCAAATTAACATTGAAGGGCAAACGATGCCTAATTTCAAGAATACAACTTTTAAAGTTTGTGATGAAGATTTTGACAACATCTATAATGTGAATTTGGATGATGATAACACGAAACAAATTCTTGACAGCCATCCTAATTTTCAAATTAGGTATTATGAAAATAAGCCAATAAACACGAACAATCCGACCGAAGTTCCAATTAATAAAATAAGCTTTACTACAGATTTCAAAAGTGTCTGGATTTGGGTGAAACCTGGAAATTGTGATCCAGTTACGAAAGAGATAACATTCTCTAAAAATTCAAACAGCACACCGAAGCCTCATTCGGATATTACGATTTGTGATGATAAACTTGAAGGCTCTAAAGAAATTGACCTTTTAGATTATTATAAAGACATCGCTGATGACATAGAAGGAACACCTCAATTTTATAAAACCGAAGACGACGCAAAAAAGCAAAATAATGTACTTAATAATACTAAAGTCCTTCTAACATCAACCTCACAAAACAAATATTACATCCGTTATAACCAACCTAACAAGTGTGATGATGTTGAAGAAATAACATTCATTCTAAAGCAACCTGCGAAATCTAATATGCCAAAAGAAGTTACAGTTTGTAAAAATACAACGACAACTTTAGATGCTGGCGAAGGCCCTAGCCCAAGCACTCACTTTACATCGTACGAATGGAGTTTTAAAGACCCTGTAACGCAAACCAATGCTACCACTCAAAAAATTGAAAATGTACCGGTTGGTGTGTACACCGTAAAACTCGGTTATAATGGTTGTTTCTATACACAAACTATCGAGGTCAAAGAAGCGCCAACTGCTATTATCGATGCTATCGAGATTAATGGATCAACCGTGACTGTTAAAGTAATTGGCGGCACAGCGCCTTACAAATATTCATTGGATGACAATACATTTCCTGGCAACTTCCAAGATTCGCCAACATTCACAAATGTGTCGCTTGGTAACCATACGATCTACGTCAAATCAAATGATGATTGTGGGCTTGTATCTAGAGATTTTTCGGTAATCAATATTGCCAATGTCATCAGCCCAAATGCCGATGGAAAAAACGATGTTATCAATCTTTCTGAATTATTAAATAAAACCGAAGCTCGTTTGAAAATCTATAACCGAAACGGTGTTTTAGTCTTTGAAGGTAATTCTGCCAACCAATTTATTTGGGATGGTAAACAAAACGGCCGCGTTTTGCCGACAGGCACTTATTGGTATGTTGCAGATTGGATAGAGCCAACCTCTGGAAAAACCCAACAATTAAAAAGCTGGATTCTATTGAAAAACTATTAATAAAACACGAATAAGTTTTAGTTAAAAAGCCTTTTATCCATAATACTTTTGCCATTTTATCGTTACATTTGTTAGCACAAGTATTATTTTAATGAAAAGGTTTTTATCGGCGTTTATACTTCTATTTTTTTTCACACAGTTTTCCGCACAATTTGATAAAGAGCATTGGTTCGCACCGATGTTTAACGATCAAGATTATAGCACTCCGCAAACTCAATATTTGCATTTATCAACAAATGCAGCGTCTAAGAAGTTTAGGGTTTATGTATACAATAACAATACTTTAATCTATCAAGCTGACATCGAAAAAGGCAGTCCAGCTACTATTGGAATAGATAGTAAGTATATGATTACGAAAGATATTTCAGCTTTAGGAAAAGCGGGAACAATGGGACTTTATGTTAGAGCTGACTTTCCTTTCTTTGCCAATTTCAGATTTGGAGTACAAAATCATGCGGAGATCCTAACATCAAAAGGAGAAGCCGCTTTAGGACGAGATTTTTATACTGTTGTATCACCAAATAACTTTAGTCACAAAGATCTTAATTTTATGACGAGTGTTATTGCAACACAAGACAATACAGTTGTAAAAATAGATGGATTCAAAAAACCTTTAGTTTTTAATAATGTTCCTACACAGGCTTCATACAAGGTAACGCTTAACAGAGGACAATCTTATATTTTGCAAGGGAAAAGTCTTAGCAATCCTAGTAACCTAGACGCCTTTACAGGAGCGCATATAACTGCTGATAAACCTATTTCGGTGACTAATGGTAACTTCAATGGGCAACAGTCAAAAATTGCATTTAGTGGAGATGGATCAGATATATTGATGGATCAATCAGTACCAACTGATAAACTAGGAGACGAATTTATTATCGTTAAAGGTTATGGTAAAATTGGCAACGATATGGAAGGCGCTATTGTAGTTGCTACTGAGCCAAACACCGAAATCTACGTTAATAATGAAACATCACCAATTACGACACTTGCTAATCCAGGAGACCACTTCAGAATTGATGAAACGAAATATAAACTTCAAGGGACAGATCATTACAATTTATACATCAAAGCAAAGGACAAAAAGAAAATATACGTCTACCAATTAATGGCTGGTGTAGAAAACGACACTAAAAATGGTACAGAAACCATTAAAGCAGTTTCTACTGGAGGTATGAATTTTATTCCACCTATCAGTTGCTATCTTCCAAAAGTTATTGATGAAATTTCTGATATTGACAAGATTGGTCCAAAATCTTATACTACCAAACTAAACATCATTACGCAACAAGGCGCTACGGTTATAGTAAAAAATGGCGCTACTATTATTCAAACTATTAATCCTTCGGATTTAAAACCTGTTTCTGGTGCAAATGATTGGGGCACTTATTCTATACTAAATGTAACTGGCAATATCTCAGTTGAGTCAACCAAAGCGGTTACTGCTGGTATTTCGGCAGGAGATTCTAATGTTGGTTACGGTGGATTTTTTGCAGGTTTCTCAAGAATTCCTTCAATTTACAATCCTGATAAAGAAGCATGTATTCCATATGCAACTTTAGAACTTTCGCCTGGTTACACAAAATATGAATGGTTCAATGTTGATGATCCTACGACTATCCTAACAGATCCCGCAAATCCTCATATTTTCAAACCAACAAAACCTGGAACATATCAATGTCGAATCTTTGAAGGTTCTTGTGATCCAGAATTAACACCTCAAGAAAAATTTGAAAATTGCAAAAAAAAGGTCACAGACAGCATCTGCGGCGTACAAACCTTCTCACCAAGTTTTAAATACAATACAGGCGAAGCCGTTGCAAGTATTACTATTACAAAACAACCAACCAAAGGAACTGTAGTTGTTAGTGGTGCAACTTTTACCTATACTCCAAATCAAGATATTACCAACCAAACAGATGAGATAGAATACAATATTTCCAACGCTTCCGGAACAGTTACAGAAAAGGTTAAACATACAATTATTATTAACCAAATTATTGCAACAGACACCACCGTAGGAGAATGCTCAACTACAAATTCTGCTAATTTCGATTTAACAAAAACCAAGTACACAACAGTACTAAATTTTCAAAGTGTTGAATATTATAAATCAAAGTTAGGGGCTGAAAATCAAATTGCAACTGAGAAAATTTCAAGTCCATATCCTGCAACAGATGGCACAATCGTCTACGCAAGAATTGAAAATACTTTAGGTTGTCATGCAGTCAGAGAGGTGACTTTAAAAATTATGTCAGCTCCTGATGTTAAGCCTGAAAACTACACAAAGCTACATTGCGATGAGGAAGACGGCAAAATAGATGGCAATTATAAAGCTACCCTTAATGATGTTACTGCGGGTATTATGACAAACCCTGCTGGTTTTACAATTAATTTTTTTAAAACAAAATCAGATGCTGATGTACCTACTAACGCATTACCACAAAACATGCCTTATGTTTTCTCTGCTGGCAATAATAAAATTTGGGTTCGTGTAGAATCTGACTGCGATCTTGTAATCAAAGAAATTGAATTAAAAATTGGCGCTTTAATACCAGACATTACAACTGGCGGAACTGCAACCTATAAAGAAAATGTTTGTAATGATGTTAACGCTTACGATTATCTAAGTAAATTCACTAACGAAACAGGATTAAGCGGAACTTATTACAAATCTCTTCCTGATGCTCAAAATAATGTAGATGGCATAACAGTTAACAACCCAACAATGCTTAGTATTGTAGATGGGCTTAACACGTTCTACTTTAGAGTTTGGAACCCGGCATATTGTGCAAGAATTTTTAAACTAGAGTTAACACGTCAAAGTCCTCCTAAGCCAACCTTTCCAGGTGCGCCTTACAGCATTTGCGATGATGGCACTTCAACTTATACTCTAGATGCAGGAGCAGGCTACACATCATGGGAATGGTATAATGACAATGATCCTAGCACAATGATTATTAACAGTAGAACAATCACTGTTAAACCTGGTAAATATTTTGTCATTGTTAAATCTGCAAGTGCGCCTTGTCCAATAAAATCTGACGTCGTGGAAGTTATCGGCGAACCAGTACCAGTTTTGGATCCAGCAAAATTAACTGGAACTTTTTGCGACAACGATCTTGATGGCAAAGCAGATGTAACGTTCTCAACAGATGTCACACCAACTATTCTTGCTAACAGTTCGCTTTTTGATGATATTAAATATTATACAAATGCATCAATGACTGCTTCATCTCAAATTACAACTGACAAGTGGTCTTTTGCTACAGATACAGATGTTTGGATAAAAGTAAAACCTAAGTATTGCGCAGAAGTTTCAGCAAAAATCACCTTGAAAGTCGGTCCTAAAATTTCGTTATTAAAAGATAAAGAAACGATTACAGAATGTGGCGATCTGGACGGAAAATACACAGTCACCAATCTTGATGCTTACAGAATTAACTTTACAACTGATCAAAGTTTAAATATTACTTATCACAACTCAAAATCTGGCACTCAAAATAACAACGATATTGTAACAAGTTCAGATTTGACATTTACAAATACAAAAACTTATTATTTACGGATTTCATCACCAACAGGCTTATGTCCTGTATTAGCAGAATTAACAATCAACATCAACCGCCCAGAAGCCTCTACGGAACTTAAAGACGAATCTATTTGTGCTGGGACAACAGTTGAATTAAAAGTTGGTTCAGGTTTCAAAAGTCATGTTTGGTACAAAGCGGAAGATCTTAATACGCCAATTTGGGATCAGGAAACTTACAAGGCTTCAATAGGAAATTATGTTGTCGTCCTAGAAGCACAAAACGGCTGCAAATATTCTCAACCAGTTAAAGTAACTCAAGCTGAATCTGCAAAAATAACAGCCATAATTATTGATGGTACAACGGTTACAGTAAAAGCCGAAGGTGGCGTTCCTCCTTACGAATACGCACTCGAAGGTCCGTCGTATTACCAAGGATTTAGTTCTAATTTTGTTTTTCCGGATGTTAGCAAACCTGGTCTCTATACGGTATCGGTAAAAACGTCTAGTAATTGCGCCCCAACAACGGCAAACTTTAGTATTCTCAAAATACAGAATACCATTACGCCAAATGGCGACGGTCGAAATGATTATGTTGACTATTCTGAATTAAAATCAAAAACGGATGCTAAGTTTATCATTATCGATAGATACGGCAAAAAAGTATACGATTCTGCAGAGAAAAAAGATTACATCTGGGACGGAAAACTTAATGGTAAACCGCTACCAAATGACACTTACTGGTACATTTTGGAATGGACAGATCTTGGTGCACCTTCGCCAACTCAGCAAAAAGGTTGGATTTTACTTAAAAACAATTAAAAAATCTATCACTAAAAATTTAATTATAACAAATTAACAATTCTGGGTTAAAGTTTAATATAACTTTAACCCTTTTTATTTATCATAAACACAGAAAATAGGGAAAATTCTCAATACTTTTGCTTCTCGAAATGAAACAACTTTTACTACTTTTTATCACGATATTTAGCTTTTCTCTAAAAGCTCAAACTTACAATGGAGAAATCTATTTGAGAGATCATTCCAATCTTTTTCTTAATCAGTTTTATGTAACCAATCTTAATACACAAAACACGGTTTTAGCAGATTATAACGGAAATTTTAGTATTCCTGCAAAAAGTGGTGACGTCATTAGATTTACCTCAATTATTACCGATCGAAAAGATATCACTTTAACCAACGAATTATTAGCATTAAATAAAAACTTCGTTGAGTTGAGCATCGCCTACTACGAAATACAAGAAGTTGTTGTATCGGCCTTTAAAGCTAGCGGAAATTTGAGAAAAGATGTGACCAGTCTCAAAAGTACGGACAAGTCTTATGAACTTCGAAAAGTTATTGGACTACCTGCGCCCAAAGGTGATGGTACTTCGCCTCAGGAGTCGTTGCTAGGCTTCCGCGATGGTGGATACAGCCTTAGCATAAGCAGCCTTTACGACATGTTATCTGGGGAAGCGAAAAAGAAAAAGCGTCTTTATGAGTACGAAAAGATGGAAAAAAGCATAAGTGGTATTCAGAAGTATTTTGGCGACGACTATTTTACACGTTTAAAAATTCCTAAAGAATTCATCCCGAATTTCTTGCAATTCATCTATAGTTCAGACAACATTTCTTACTTGACAGAAGCTGGTAATTACGAAGCGGTTAAGCCTTACATCGAACGTTACCTTCCAGTTTATCAAAGACGTCTACGAAATTCTCATATGGCGGATGCAAATCCTTAATTTCACCTAATTTTTAATCAATAATTAATAATTAAATCATTATTTTTGCACCCTAATTTTAAGAATGGGCAAGAATAAAATCGCAAGATTCGAAGAGAATAAAGTATTACCTAACGTCTTTCAACCAACCCGCGAGGAAGCACTTAACAATTATCCATTAAAAGGAAATTGGAGGAAGGACGTTTTTAAAAATGACAATCCTATTGTCCTAGAACTCGGCTGCGGAAAAGGTGAATACAGTGTTGGATTAGCAAAAGCTTTTCCCGAAAAAAATTTTATTGGTATTGACATCAAAGGCGCTCGTTTTTGGTTTGGGGCAAAAGAAGCTCACACATCAGGAATGAATAATGTTGCTTTTTTAAGAACTCAAATCGAATTGATTGAACACTTCTTTGCAGAAAATGAAGTCGACGAAATTTGGATTACTTTCCCAGATCCACAAATAAAATACAGACGTACAAAACATCGTCTTACCCATCCTGACTTCCTTGATCGTTATAGAAAAATCATGAAGAAAGAAGGTGTTGTTCATCTAAAAACAGATTCAGAGTTTTTACATGGATATACATTAGGTTATTTGCAAGGCGCAGGACACGATATTATCACAGCTCATCACGATATCTATGGTGCACCAGAATACGAACCAGGAACACCACTTCTAAGAGAAATACAGACTTATTATGAGCAATTATTCTCAGCAAAAGGAAAAACTATAACCTATATCAGATTTCGAATTAAGTAACCTATGAATAAAATCTTCTGTGCTATAGGGCTTGCCTTATTAGCATCATGTAGTTCTGCCACCACCTCATCCTCTGGCAAGAAGTACCACATCACGCAAAGTACAGACATCAAAGAAATTGAGAATTACTTGCAAACAGCTCATAAAGACGATCAATACCGACTATTTTTGAAGAGAAAATTGGTGGCATTAAAAAATGCAGCTTGGATGAAGAGCGGACAAGGTGTACCGATGGCTGCTAGACCAATAGTGACGGATCTTCCATCTAATCCTAAAACCAACACGCTTGATCGTGCGCTTTTTAATAAACTAATGGAAGAAGCAAAAGCGAATGAAAAGCAAAATACTGTACAAGTGCTAAATGAGCTCTTTAAAGATCCCAATCACAACGAGAGCACATCTGTTGTTTTAATCCAAAATAAAAGCATTTGCGACATGATATTAACCCTTGACGGCCCTAAAGCTTATAACCTTGCTATTCCAGCTAATTCTGATAAAAGCATCGTTGTTGAAAAAGGTGATTATAAGTTAAAATCTAATGTCTGCGATGCACCATATGAATCTTCAAAAAGTATTTCTAAAGGTATTATCATTACATTAAATAGAAGCACCAACAAAAGCTAATTTTATTTATAAATATAAGAAACAAAAAAGGTTCAGAATAAATTCTGAACCTTTTTTTATTTCGATTAATCTGTTGATTAAGCTTCGAAGTCAGCATCTTTTTCTGCTGTAGCCTTCTCCCCTTCTTCTTTAGATTTTTCTTTCTCAGCTTTTCTTTGAGATTGTCCTTCTTTGATAGATTCTGATACTACAGAAAGTACCATATCGATAGCTTTAGAAGCATCATCGTTTCCTGGGATAACGAAGTCAACTTTTCTAGGATCAGAGTTAGTATCAACGATACCGAACACTGGAATACCTAATTTTTTAGCTTCTGTAACAGCGATGTGTTCTCTCATAATATCTACTACAAAGATAGCAGACGGAAGACGCACCATGTCAGAGATAGAACCTAAGTTCTTTTCTAAGTTAGCTCTTTGACGATCAACTTGTAATCTTTCTTTTTTAGATAAAGTTTCGAAAGTACCATCTTTCTTCATTTTATCGATAGCGTTCATTTTCTTAACCGCTTTTCTGATAGTTACGAAGTTCGTCAACATACCACCTGGCCATCTTTCTGTGATGTAAGGCATGTTAAGTTCCGCTGCATGTTTAGCAACAACTTCTTTCGCTTGCTTTTTAGTCGCTACGAAAAGAACTTTTTTACCTGCAGAAGTTATTTTTTCTAAAGCGTTACAAGCTTCGTCCAATTTAACTGCTGTTTTATGTAAATCTACGATGTGAATACCGTTTTTCTCCATGAAAATGTATGGAGCCATATTTGGGTTCCACTTTCTAGTCATGTGACCGAAGTGTACGCCAGCCTCTAGAAGGTCTTTTACATTTGCTTTTGCCATGTTTTCTTTTTTTGTTAGTTTACTTTCCGTTTCTTAAACAATCAACAACTTCTATAGATGGGAGAAGCGTTTGGATGCTAAACGTAACGGGCAATTTTTAAAATTAGATTAATAGATTTTAGATATGAGACAGCAGACAAAAAATCTGAAATCTGACATCTCCAATCTGATGTCTGAAAAAAATTAACGTTTTGAGAATTGGAATCTCTTTCTTGCTTTTTTCTGACCTGGTTTCTTTCTTTCAACCATTCTAGAATCTCTAGTAAGAACACCGTGAGGTTTTAACATCCCTCTGAATTCTTCGTTGATTTCGCAAAGAGCTCTTGAAACGCCTAATCTGATAGCTTCAGCTTGACCTGTGATACCACCACCGAAAACATTAACTGTTACGTCATACTGACCTACAGTTTCTGTTAATAAAAATGGTTGGTTTGTTTTATATACTAAAACATCTGTACCGAAGTATTCTTTAACGTCTTTACCATTAATAGTGATGTTACCAGCACCTGGTTTTACGTATACTCTAGCTACAGAAGTTTTTCTTCTTCCGATTTTGTGTACTGTAGACATACTTATTATTTAAATTCGTTAAGGTTGATTACTTTTGGCTGTTGAGCTTCGTGCTTATGCTCAGTCCCTACATATACATGAAGGTTTTTAAGGATAGCGCTACCCAATCTGTTTTTTGGAAGCATCCCTTTAACTGCTTTTTGAACAACTTTTAGGTTGTCTTTTTTCATAAGTTCAGCAGCAGTCATAGACTTTTGTCCACCTGGATATCCTGTATGCCAGATATAAGTCTTATCATCCCACTTGTTTCCTGAAAGTTCTACTTTCTCAGCATTCAAAACGATTACGTTATCTCCACAATCTGCATGTGGTGTGTAATTCGTTTTGTGCTTACCTCTCAAAATCTTTGCAACTTTAGAAGCCATACGTCCTAATGGTTGCCCAGCAGCGTCTACTACAACCCATTCTTTATTTGCAGTAGCTTTGTTTGCCGATACGGTTTTGTAACTTAATGTATTCACAATTTATCGTTTACGATTAAACATAATTTTTCCCTATAAAAGGTGTGCAAAGGTAAGTAATATTTTTGGAATAAAAAATCCTTTTCAAAATTTCTAAAAATTATTATCTCGTTCTACGCCTTAAATAATGAATTGTCAGCATTTTTTGAAGGATAAAATTTAATATTAGAAATACTTTAAAAACAAAATAGGATTTAAAAGAAACAAAATTTCATAAAAAATAGACAAATTCATTTACCGTTCATCATTTTTTCTAAATATCATTTGAACAGAAAAATTATATTTGTGCTTGAAAACATCATCACATTATGAGCCACGGAAAAATCAGGCATGAGAAAGATTGTCTTAATTGCGGACATTACGTAGAAGAAAGATTTTGCCCACATTGCGGTCAAGAAAATACAGAAACAAGACAGCCATTCCATTTTTTATTCACTCATTTCATAGAGGATTTAACACACTATGACGGACAATTCTGGGGAACAATCAAGAATCTTCTTTTCAAACCAGGAAAGCTCACCAACACTTATCTAGAAGGCAAACGTCAAATATTCGTACCGCCAGTTAAGTTATACATTTTTGTCAGTTTCATCACATTTTTCGTATTTGCGTTTTTCCCAACCATTCATTTTGATAACACCCATAATCCGTACAAAACACAAAGTGAAGCCACCGCTGCAAAGAAAGAATCACAAGCAAAACGTGAAATCTTAATGGAAGCGTTAGAAAGTATCAAAAGTAATAACAATAAGCTGCTCCCAGACTCTACTGTTAATAACAAAATTGATTCTCTAAGAACAATCATTAATAAAAATAGTATAGATGGAGACGTTAGTTTTAGTTGGAAAGAATTAATTGATGCTGACAATGGCATTGGCGAAGATGGTAATTTTCTTGATTACAAAACACAAGAGGATTATGACAAAGGCACAAAAAATAAAATCACAGGTTTATCTTGGCTACAAGATGCTTTCGCGCATAAATATTTTGAACTAAAAGAGCAAGGCGTCAAAAAAGGTGAAATCTATACTAAAATTTTGCAAACCTCTTTCCACAATCTACCGAAGGCATTGTTCATCTATCTTCCCATTTTTGCATTCTTTTTATGGATTTTCCACAACAAGAAAAAATGGTGGTATTTCGATCACGGTATTTTTACACTGCATTATTTTTCGTTTTTACTACTAACGATTTTAATCGCTGGATTAGGTATTAAACTTAGCAGCGCTATGGGAACTAACGAATTTTTAGCACAGGTCGTTAATTTCTTTCTAGTCCTGTTAATGATCTATAGCGGTATCTATTTCTTTATCGCACATCATCGCGTTTACAAATCGCATGGCATTATTAGCATATTGATAGGATGGTTTATATTTTTGCTAAATACTTTTGCTTTCTCCTTTTTAGTGATGGCAGTTGGACTTGTTAGTTTTATTATGATGCATTAATTCAATATTCAATAAACAAAAAAGCGCTTCAAAATAAATTGAGGCGCTTTCTTTTTTTTAAATATGATTAAAATTAAATCCTATTGTCGTAATGACTTGCTGTCTCGGAAACTTGCAATTAAGTAATAAGCGACAAAAACCGTCGAGAATCTAATAATAGAAGGAATCGCAATTTCAAAATTGAAAAATGCAAAACCAATCGCTACCAATAACACGACACCTATTAACGAAAATCCCATTTTTTTAGGAAGTTCCCAGTCTGGGCGATCAACATAATACGCCATTCCCCAACCCAATCCAAAAGCAAATGCATAATACAAATCTACTTTTGGCAAGCCTGTTCCCGATAAAAAATACTGAAATAAGAAACTCAACAATGTTCCTACGACTAAATATATAAGTGCTCGCTTCATCTAATTTCGACCTAACAAAAATTCTTCGTAAATATAAGAAGTTGGTTGGTAATATTCGTCATCTTCGATTTTTAAAAGCTCTTTTGACTCCGAAAACATCAAGCCTTTCTCGGTATATTTTCTAGTATACAACCACTTATCCTTTATCTCTTGTTCGATTTCTCCATAATAGTCTTTATATCGCAATTTGCCATGAACTAGCAATCCTTCATTAACAGTGGCTTTAGAAATCTGTTTACCATTTTTGTACTGCGTAACTTCTCCACTAAAATTATAAGAGCCTTCAAAACGCTTATAACTATAGGTTAAATTTTTGTTTTCGTCATAAACATTAGTATTAAATGTTTTCAAAACAGGATCATATTTAGATTCGTAAGCAGTATTTCCTGTCTCTGGATAAGTCGCTTTAGAATACACCATAATCCCTTTTTCGTACTTGGATGTTACATTATTATCATACATTTCGCCATCGCTAGGACTTCCATCAACGTAGATTAATTTTGACTTAACACTTTGGTCGGGATTGTAATAAATAACTTCTTTGATCATGTCCTCGTCATAGACCGTTTCATCTTTTAATTTTCCTGCTTCATCAAAATTTTTAAGATTTTTGGTTTTAAAATTGTCATAAACGCTAATCGTCGCAACAGCATCATTATCATAACCAAACGTATAATCCTCTCCCGAATACTCCATCAAATAGCTTAAGTCAGGATTAGTTTTATAATTAACTTTTGCAATTTGTTTTCCTTCTTTATTAAAAGTAATCTTACTGGCTTCTTTATTTTTTTTAGAATATTCTTGCGCTTTTTCGCCAGTTATATAATAGAGTTCGTAAGATTTTATCTCGCCATTTTTATCATATTGATCAACACGGCTAATTCTGAAAGGATTGTAAGCAAACGAGACATCAATACCTTTTATTTTATAATCGGCATCCATTTTTCGACTACCAATAAGCTTACCTTTAGGCCCATAAAACTTTGTTTCGGTTTCATTGCCATCTTTATAAAAAGACTCATAACCCATCGGATTTTCTTCACTCAAAAAAACACGAGAATACACAACGTCACCGTTTTTAAATTCGGTCACACTATTATATTCGGTCTCGAGTTCTTTATCGCTATAACTATAATGTTTACCAGTCATTGTGCCTTCTCCACTAAAGACAATATCTTCTATCAAACGACCTTTGGTATCATAACCTTTGGACATACCCGATATTTCTCCATTTTTAAATTCGGTGATGCTTTGCGGCTTTCCATCTGGATAATACCAAGTCACTTTCCCGTTATAGACTTCAGATCCAGGCGTTGGATCAATAGCCGTGCCTTCCATTTGTAAGGTTCCGTTTTTGTAAAAATCTTTGATTAAAGTTTCTTGACCTTGCTTATAAGCTTCACGATAATAGCTCATATTTTCTTTCTTAGTTGGCTGCCAATCTTCATCGAAGTAAGTAATCTCTTGCCCAAATACAGAAATACTGAAACTAACGGCAAAAAAAGCCGAGAGTAATAACTTTTTCATAATTTATTTTTTTGCGTGATAAAAATAGTGAATAAACATCGATTCTTAAAAGAAAGCTTACAACTTTAACAATATCTTCACGCTTTTTTATGCTTTGAATAAATCAGTCGAAATCATTATATTTGAAGGTTACTAAATTGAATATGGAAAACCAAAAATATACCACTAACAATAAGGTTAGAATTGTAACTGCAGCGGCGCTTTTCGATGGGCACGATGCAGCGATTAATATTATGCGTCGTGTGATCCAAGGTTCGGGATGCGAAGTTATCCACCTCGGACACGACAAATCTGCTGAGGAAGTGGTAAACACTGCGATTCAGGAAGATGCTAACGCCATTGCATTGACGTCTTATCAAGGTGGTCACAACGAGTATTTCAAGTACATTTATGATCTTTTGAGAGAGAAAAACTCACCGCAAATCAAGATTTTTGGTGGTGGTGGCGGTGTAATTCTTCCCGAAGAAATCAAGGACTTGATGGATTACGGTGTGGACAGAATTTATTCACCAGACGATGGTCGCGAGCTTGGACTTCAAGGAATGATTGATGATTTGGTGAAAAGATCAGACTTCGCAACAGGTGAAAAAATTACGGCTGCTGATGTTGAAGATTTAAAATTTGAAGATTCAGCGAAGTTGGCCCAAATCATCTCTGCGGTTGAAAATTTCTCTGACGAAAAGCCAGAATTGGTCGCAGCAATCAACGATAAAGCTAAAGATCTAAATATTCCGATTGTGGGGATTACAGGTACTGGTGGTGCAGGTAAATCTTCATTAACAGACGAATTGGTGAGACGTTTCTTGCGTTCAAATCCAGATAAAAAAATTGCGATTATTTCAATCGACCCTTCTAAAAAGAAGACAGGTGGTGCGCTTTTGGGTGACAGAATTCGTATGAATTCCATCAACGATCCTCGCGTATTTATGCGTTCGATGGCGACGCGTGAGAACAATGTTTCGGTTTCGCCTTTCGTTCATACCGCTTTAAATGTTTTAAAATTGGCTCATCCTGATGTTATTATTTTGGAAACTTCGGGTATTGGTCAATCAGGTTCGGAAGTTTCGGATATTGCAGATGTTTCAATGTACGTGATGACGCCTGAATACGGTGCTTCAACGCAATTGGAGAAAATCGACATGTTGGATTATGCCGATTTAATTGCTTTAAACAAATCCGATAAACGTGGTGCTTTGGATGCCCTGCAAGCGGTAAGAAAGCAGTTCCAAAGAAACCATTTGCTATGGGAAAGTCAATTGGACGAAATGCCAGTTTTCGCTACAAAAGCATCTCAGTTCAACGATCATGGAACAACCGAATTATTCAATACTTTGGTTAAAAAAGTAAACGAAAAATTTAGTTCAACTGGTCTTCAAGAGTTTTTAGAGCAAGAAATTACGAGCGATACTACGATTATTCCAGGGAAAAGAGTTCGTTATCTTTCTGAAATCGTTGAAAACAACACACAATACGACCAACAAGTTTTGAAACAAGCTGATTTGGCTCGTAAAATGTACCATATTGATGGTGTTAAAAATTTAATTCAAAATGAAGTTTTAGATGCTGAATATGTAAAAGCTGAAAAAGAACTTCAACAAGAAAATATCGACTTCCTAAAAACTTGGGATGACACGAAAAAGGCTTTCCATGAGGAGTTTTATTCATATTTCGTAAGAGGAAAAGAAATTAAAGTTGAAACCTCAACAGAATCTTTATCTCATCTTAAAATTCCGAAAATTGCACTTCCAAAATACCACGATTGGGGCGATTTAATTGCTTGGAAAGGTCAAGAAAACCTTCCAGGAAGTTTCCCTTACACGGCTGGAATTTATCCTTTTAAAAGAACGGGTGAAGATCCAACGAGAATGTTCGCGGGTGAAGGTGGTCCAGAAAGAACCAACAGACGTTTCCATTATGTTTCTGCGGAAATGCCTGCAAAACGTTTGTCAACAGCGTTTGACTCGGTGACGCTTTACGGTCAAGATCCTGCTTTACCACCAGATATTTATGGTAAAATTGGGAACGCTGGGGTTTCGATTGCAACTTTGGATGATGCCAAAAAATTATATTCAGGATTTGATTTAATTAATGCTTTGACTTCGGTTTCAATGACAATTAATGGTCCTGCTCCAATGTTGTTGGCGTTTTTCATGAATGCAGCCATCGATCAAAATGTTGAGAAGTATTTGGAACAAAACGGTCTTGAAGCTAAAATTGAAGAAGCTTTAAAAGCAAAATTCGATGCTAAAGGTCTGAAACGTCCAGAATATAACGGCGAATTGCCACCATCTAACAACGGTCTTGGACTGAAATTATTAGGTTTAACGGGCGACGAAGTGGTTCCTGCAGATGTTTATGCTAAAATTAAAGCTGAAACCATTGCGACAGTTCGTGGAACAGTTCAAGCTGATATTTTGAAGGAAGATCAGGCTCAAAATACGTGTATTTTCTCAACAGAATTTGCGCTGAGATTAATGGGTGACGTTCAGGAATATTTCATTAAGAATAAAGTAAGAAACTTCTACTCGGTTTCAATTTCTGGTTATCACATCGCGGAAGCGGGAGCAAATCCTATTTCGCAGTTGGCATTTACGTTGGCAAATGGTTTCACGTATGTGGAATATTATTTGTCTCGCGGAATGGATATCAACGATTTCGCGCCGAACCTTTCATTCTTCTTCTCCAACGGTATCGACCCAGAATATTCGGTGATTGGACGTGTGGCAAGAAGACTTTGGGCAAAAGCCATGAAGTTTAAATATGGAGCTGATGAGCGTTCTCAGATGTTGAAATATCATATCCAAACGTCGGGTCGTTCTCTTCACGCACAAGAAATTGATTTTAACGATATCAGAACGACGCTTCAAGCTTTGTATGCGATTTATGATAACTGTAACTCGCTTCACACGAATGCGTATGACGAGGCGATTACCACGCCAACGGAAGAATCTGTAAGACGTGCGATGGCAATTCAGTTGATTATCAACAAAGAATTAGGTTTGGCGAAAAACGAAAATCCACTTCAAGGTTCTTTTATTATTGAAGAACTGACGGATTTAGTTGAAGAAGCTGTTTATGCAGAATTCGACAGAATTACGGAAAGAGGTGGCGTTCTTGGTGCAATGGAAACAATGTATCAACGTTCGAAAATCCAAGAAGAATCGATGCATTACGAATGGCTAAAACATACGGGTGAATATCCAATTATCGGCGTGAACACCTTCCTTGGAAAAGATGGTTCGCCAACGGTTCGCCCAGGCGAGGTTATCCGTTCGACTGAGGAAGAAAAGCAAGCTCAAATCGAGAATTTGCACAACTTCCAAAATGCCAACGACGACAAATCTGCGGAAGCACTTAAAACACTTCAGCACGCTGCAATAAACCAACAAAACTTATTCGAAGTGATGATGGATGCGGTGAAATATTGTTCTCTTGGTCAAATTACCAACGCTCTTTTTGAAGTGGGTGGTAAGTACAGAAGAAATATGTAACGACAGGGTCGCAGCCGATTTAGACTACTAACTGCTCAAATAGTTAATTATCATAAAAACCTCATCGAAATCGGTGAGGTTTTTTTTGTTATATTCGCAAAATAATAAAACTATATGAAAAAAATTCATCTATTATTTACTCTTATTTTAACTTCTTTTTTATTTTCTCAAAATGCTTACGAAGTTCGAACAATACAAGAAGCTAATACTTTTGGTGGAGGACAAATTTTGAGTTCTACTTTTGATGAGAATGGAAATCATTATTCGTTAGGTATTGCAAATGGTAACTTTTATATAGACAATCAAAACATCAACTCTAATAATAATTCTGTTTTCATATACAAAACAAAAAAAGGATCTTTCGAAAAAGATTGGTTAAAAGTTTTTACGACATCGAAAGGAACAAACGTTTTTAATCTCTCTGTTTATAATGATCAGTATAATAATATTTTTGTTTATTTCGCTTTCATAGGAAAAGTAACCATTGGTAACAACACATTTGATACAATTGAAAATGGTTCTGGAGTATTAATAAATTTTGATACAAGTGGTAATATAATATGGGTTAAGAATCTACCAGACAATACCACATTTAGCAAACAAATGACTGTATCTACAGAAGACTACATCTATAATATTGCCAACAGTAAGGTTTTAACAAAACTAAACCGTAGAACAGGTGAAACTATAGAAGAAAAGGTCTTGCCTTTAAGTATACACTCTTTAAAAAGTAAAAATGAGAAACTATTTGCTAGTGGAATCAATTTTGGTTCGGCTGTATTTGATGGACAAGAATTCAATAATGATATTTACATTTTAGCACTTGATAAGGAATTCAAACTTCAAAACAGTCTTAAAATAAAAAAACAAGCCAGCGACACAAGCTTCGGCGAATTTAAGTTTAATGATTTTTACATTGATAATCATCAAAATGTAACTTTTTTAGTTTATACTACTGCTACAGCTTTTAATCTATTAGGAAATAACCAAGTATTACAATCTGTTACAAACAATAAATATACCTCGAAGATATGTCTAGGGAAAGTTAACAGCAGCTTTACAAATCTTGAATGGCTTTCTGTTAATGAAACAGACAAGCCCTATTTTAATAGCTATGATCAAGTACAATTAATAGAAAAAGATAACAGTAATTTTTATTTAAAATATCCTATTGATGGGCCTTACAAAATCACTTTTAATAATTCAACTTATTCTTTTAACAATAAGGCATTAATAGAATTAGACAGTAATGGTATTTTCCAAACAAAACATTATTATGAAAGCAATTATTTAACAAATTATAAAAACATTAATAATGTCGAATATATAACGACACATCCTGGTGATCTTAAAATATATACACTCGAAAACAATAACTTTGACAAGTTATTGAAAACTTATCTTGTAGACAGTAACTACGGGTACATAGAAAACGCAGAGACTCTTCTTACGAAAAACAAATCTATCTTCATCAGCACCGATGGTTCTAGAAATATCGCCAACTATTTTGGTGAAGATATCTACCAGCCAAATCGATCCACCCAACTTGCAAAGATTAAGGAGAACCAACAGTTGGACTGGTATCTTAGCATGGACAATACAACTAATTATAAACCAGATAATCAAAATCTACTTACAGCATTTGCCAATCGAATTGATGTTAATAATGCTGAAGAAAGTCTTATTGTTGCGGAATGCTATAATAGCTATTATCCAACTCAAAACTATTGCGAAATAAATGGTCCTGAGTTTGGTAACTTCCGTTTTAGCGACAAAACATTAATTTTTAAAGTTAGTAAAGAAGGACGCTTACTATGGCAAAATGCTTTAGATCCAGAAAAGAAAAAATCAGATAATACTATTCGGGACTTGAGTGTTAATTATGATAACATAGGAAATGCGTGGGTAACAGGACATGGTACAGGAAAATTCAATTACGATGGACATTTAATAGATTTAGGTGAAGGAAATACAGCCCTAGATTCTAATTTTTTTATTTTGAAACTCAACGCTGATGGAGATTTTAAGTTTCTAAAAAAATACCCGTACACACTTCTTTCCAAGATCTTTGTAGAATTTGATAGCCAAAATCAAGCTAACATTATTCTTAATGCTGAAACATCAACTTCAAATTTTACTTTTGATAATTTTTCAGTAAATGCTGATAAAAATTTGCCACAAACTATTAAAATGAATATGGATCAAAACGGAAACCTTGTTTCTTTAAAGAATCTCAGTCCTACGACAATCATTTCGTTCGGGATTCCTCATTTCGTTTTAGACACAAAATTGACTAGCGATGGGCAAATATTATTTGGTTATACCCGCCAAGCAACCACATTAGACAATCAAAGCTTTAACAACCCGTACAATCCAGATATCAAATATGCCAACATTATCACAAAGATTGACAAAAATGCAAATATCATTTGGTCTAAACCGATTATACCAAGCTCTAATGTCATAACGAATATACAAGGTAAAGTAGTTGATGTAGATTCTAAAAATAACATCTATATATCACATGCTTGGGCTAAAAAAATCAAATATCAAAATACAGAAATAGATTTCCCTTCAACAGTCTATTATGAAAATGTAGTATTAAAACTTGACAAAGATTCTAATCTTATAACTTACAAAAAATTAGGAAATCACGACCGAGGGTTTAAAATTAACATTGATGCAATGGATAATATTAGACTTTCTGGTACAACATTCCAAAATAACATTTCAGAAGCCATTGTTGACAATAGAAACGGCTATAATGTCGTTTTACTAAGTCTTGAAGAAAAACAATTAGCAAGTTTAGAATCTAGAAATACTACAATAATCTATCCTAATCCAACTGTGGACTTCATAAATATTAAAGACAATAAGGATTATAATAAAGCCAAGGTTTATGACGCTACAGCAAAATTGGTTCTAACTCAAAACATAAAAAATGATAGGATCGAAGTTAAATCTCTACCAAAAGGTATTTACTATCTAGAACTTATCGGAAAAAAAACTACGGTTGTCAAGTTTATAAAAGAATAAAAAAACAAATACAAACAAAAACCTCATCGAAATTGTTGAGGTTTTTTAGTTACACAAGCCACTCAGTTTCATCTATTTAATTTAAGTTATATTTGTAATTAACCAAAATCAGAATATGAATATTACATTAGAAAATGCTGAAAAAATGATTTCGGCAGCAAAAGAAAAAGCGGAGGCTATCAACACGAAAATGAATATCGCAATTGTAGATGCAGGAGCAAATTTGGTTGCATTTGCAAGAATGGATGGAGCGTGGCTTGGTTCTTTGGATATCTCTATTAAAAAAGCAAAAACGGCTCGTTTCTTCGATATGAATACTGGAGCAATTGGTGAGTTATCTCAACCTGGAGGGTCTTTGTACAATATCGAACATTCAAATGGTGGTTTGATTACTTTCCCAGGCGGAATTCCGATTAAAAGCAGCAATGGCGAAATTATTGGCGCGATTGGTGTAAGTGGGAGTACAGTAGAAAACGACCATGTTGTAGCTGAAGCAGGAATATCTGCTTTGTAAAATATTTTTCATAAAAAGAAAACCTCATAAGAAATAAAATCTTATGAGGTTTTTTATTATCGTTTATAATTACAAGAAAAACGCAAACAGACAAACAAAAAATGCAGTAATAGCAGTATAAAACAAACCAAAAATTACAGCGTAACCTAGCTTTTTATGAGTGTTGCTAAAACTTCCTGGTAAGTTGGTTTTCTTTTGTTGTCCCATAGATTTAAAAATCTGAAATCCCCAAATAATGTAAGTAAGAACCGCCCCAATAATATGAGCGATAAGAAGCGTTTTAAACCACAACGTACTCGAATATTCGCTGTTTGCAACCAAACTTCCTGAACCTCCCGAAACTCTAATTAATCCTTCTAAAGCCAAAACTCCGATAACGCAAGTAAAGAACAATCTTTTCTGAATTTTTGCGTGCGAGTCATAATTTCCTTTTCTAACTTGTGCAACGGCATAAAGCGTAACGAAAGGCGCGATAAAAGAGAGAATTAACATTCCAAGGACGATTAAGAAACCTGCAGTCATAATTAATTTTTTTTGAAGTATTCAAATGTAGAGGTTTTATTATAGAACCAATAATATTTGAGTGGTAAAAAAATAAGTAGCTCTATTTTAAATAAAATTGCTGTTCATTTTAAAACAAAAAATAGAACATTTATTATAATATATAGAATAAGGTTTAACAGAAACTTAACTTTCTTTTAAAAATAAAAATAGTTTTTCATCGTAATATTATAATACTAAAATTAATAAAAGATGAAAAAAATTATTTTACTAGCTTCAATTATTGGAGCAGTCAGCGTGACATTTGCGCAGTCAGTGATCGGTTCGTACACACAATCGGCTTTAATTGCACCAGATCAAATACGAGATGCAGCGCAAACGGATGTAAAAATTACACCAGACAAAACTCAGAAAAATAAAATTTGGATTTCTAATCTTATTGGTGGTTCAACATTTTATGCAATTGCTAATGCAAGTAACGAAGATAAAGCAGTATACAACGTTCCGGCACAGACTGTTGGTGGTTATGCTGTAAAATTGGGTTGCGTCATTTTTGACAAAGAAGAAAATGAAATTGCCATCGCTCTTAACAACAAGTCTCAATGTTTCGGTATTTCGCAATCGGATTATGATAATGTTTCGGTTAGTAAAAAAGGTGTAAATGTTGGCGGCGTAAAAGTTAGCAGTAATGGAGAGATTTCAGCGGGTGGCACTAAAGTTAGCAAAAAAGGTGTCGAAGTTGATGTTAAAGGAGCTCTTGCTGGTCTACAATATGTTGGGAAGAAGAATTAATTAACTCTTTGAAAATTAAATAATAGTCTTGTAAAAATTTACAAGACTTTCTTTTTTCATTTTTGTTTTCTATTTTCGTAGAAAACACGGTAGAATATGAAAAAACAATTGGTTTGGATCTTATTAATTTTTACTTTTTTTGGAGCATGCAAAAAAGCTGAAGAAGTCGAAGCTCAAAAAATTATTGATCAAAAACGCATTGAAGACAGTATTTCGCTCGCCAAAAAAACTGCTGAAATCACACCGCTTTTAGATTCAATTATTTTAAAAAATAAGTTTAACGCCATTGTGTCTGTAGATTGGGACAACAAAAAAATCTATGAACGAGCCAATGGTTTTTCTAATTTTAAAACTGAAACAAAAATTGATAACCAAACACTTTTTCCCATTGCGTCAAATAGTAAGCAGTTTGCTGGCGTTTTAATCCTACAACTTCAGGAGCAAAAAAAACTTAATATCGATGATAAAGTGTCAAAATATCTACAAGATTATAAAACAAAAACTTATCAAGACATCACCGTTTCGCAATTATTACATCATACTTCTGGCATTAATTTTATTGGAGAGCGACTTCTTTTCAAACCAGGAACAGCGATGCATTATTCTAATGATGGCTACAAAAGTCTAGGTGATATTGTCGAAAATCTTACTGGAAAGTCTTACGATGATAACGTTATGGCTTTGTTCCAAAAATTAGGAATGACACATTCTTCAACAGGAAATTTCTTTAACGGAAATAATTTTGCAAGCGCACATCTTGGAAGTTTAAAACAAAATGAAGAAGTCCCAAACATGCCAAAACGTTTGGATAAAAATAATATTTCGATTGCAGCTGGTGGAATTTTGTCAACAGTTGATGACCTTCATCTTTGGAACAAGTCTTTGTATAACGGAAAAATATTGAGCGATTCGGCATTTCAAATTTTTGTAAAGCCTGCCAAAACTTTTGATCATTATATTTTAGGAAAAGTAAAATACGGTTGCGGAATTATGATTCATGAGGAGGACCCGAAAACATATCTACATACAGGCTATGTTAAAGGTGCACCGTCTTTGGTGATGTATTATCCCGAAACTAAAACGTCTGTTGTCATCCTTTCCAATATCGCTAACGAAAAGCTAGGTAAAAAAGCCATCTACAAAAGCCATCGCGAAATAAGAGCTAAAATAGATTCTTTACAAATGCTTTGGACAAAAGCAGAAACAAAAAGCACCGCTGGTTAACGGTGCTTGTAGTCTATTCTTTAATAACTTGTTTGGTAAATAAGAGCGAAGCATCTTTATAAACACTAACAACATAAGTTGCTCTCGCCAAATACTTCATGTCAACTTTATAATTGTCCGACTCTTTTAATTTAAGTTTAGAAATCACACGACCAGACATATCAGTAATCACTGCTGATAATTCGCCTAGATTCTTTTGTTTAGAACCAATTTGCAAATAATCATTTGTTGGGTTAGGGTAAACAACGAAATCATAGATTTGACTTCCAACATTTGATACACCTAAGTTAGTACGATTAATCGTCCACGTAATACTCGTTAAATGCGTCGCCGAATGGTTATCAACTCTAACATCTGTAGTATTATCAACCACATTAAAAGTTAGTTGATTATTCCCGATTTGCAACTGATTTTTATTAATAATCAAAGTTCCAGAATTAGTACCAACAGCTGTTCCGTTTAACTTCCAACTAGCAGCCAAAGTATTTGGAATTGGTAAAATGAGATTAACATTAAAATTCATTTGTTCTTCTGCTCCTATTGTTCCTGTATTTGCCGGAGTATAAGATTCCACAGGGTTTTGGGTTGCATGTATTTTTTCTATCAAAGTTTCTTTACAAACACTACAAAATTGCTGATTAAGATAGCGCATTTCACAATTTTGATGTGGTCGGAACCAAGTTGGACTTTCGGTATACGGATAGATCCCAACATTGTTAGTACCTAGCCAATTTTTCCATTTTATAGTTGTCGGATCATTATTTTTCGTTTTATTGGGAGATTCTCCACTGCCCGAAAACCAATACTCATCCGCCAACTTTCCGAAAGAGTGTCCTAGTTCATGCACCGCGACATCTGGCGCTTGGTTGTGTCTTGACAAAAAAGCAAATGCACCACCACAACCACCATATTCGGTATCATTACCAACAATTAGCGCCATATCATAATCGGGAAAATTGGTTGCTAATGTTTGAGATGTTTTGTTTACATTTCCATAAACACAACGGTGTGTCCCACCAACATCATAGGAAGTCCCTAAATAATTATTAGGATTAGAAATCGGTATAACAGGTTCTGCTACATCTGATGCAGTCCCTGGATGTTTAACACCAGATTCCGCAGAGATTACTTTAATAGCATACACATTAAAATAATTTTTGTAGTTGGTATAAGGCGCTTTACTAAACAGATAGTTTGCAATATTAGCAACATCTTGTGTAAAAGTTGCTTGCTGGCTGCTTGTATAACCATCGCCCATAATAACAAGGTTGATGCGTTTGTCGCGTGGACCATTTTCCAAAACTGGTACAACTTCGAATGTCTGCGCGCACATAAGTCCGCCTAACATCCCAAATAATAAGGAGAGTTTTTTCATAATTTATAAGTTTTGATTGTGTATTAACCTAGTATTTTGTCCATTAATTTCATAAATATTAATTTGAGTAATCTTCACGTCGGAATCTTGATTGTATCTAATCGAAAATTCAGCTTTATCAAAATTGGCTTGCTCTTTTTCCATTCCTGTAGGTGTATAACTTTCCATGACAGGCGCAAGCGGATCATCTAGCAAGAATGTTTTTACAATTTTTTGATCAGCTGTTAACAAATCAACCTTAAGATAATTTGGCATTTGTTCTCTTCTATTGTCCAAAACCTCCAATTTAATAAAGCCATCTGTTATTTTTTTATCTTGTAACTTAACAATCGGCGAAGATTTGCCTTTTTCAATTTCGAAAAAGAGATACATTATTTTTGGAGAAGCAGCCTGTTCAGCAGATTTCGGCGTACTACTAATACCCGACTTTGCATTGTAGCCAACATCGCAAGCGTAAAGAAAAAATAATAAAAAAGGAGAAATCCATTTCATAGTAAAAGTTTTGATGAAGGTAAATATTTTCTATTATAAAATTAATAATTTATTGTATTTTTTATTGTGACAAATTAAAACTATAAAATCCCTATTTTTACAAAAATTATTTCTGTGAAAAAAATCTATGCTTTTTTATTGTTAAGTTGTTCTCTTGTTGCTACAAAAGCGCAGTATTATGGCGACTTTGACAATAACTTCCGAATCGGAATTAATGGTGGAATCGACCTTCCTTCTTTGGATAACAAAACGCCTTTTATCAATTACAAACCTGGTTTTAATGTCGGTGCAAATGTTGACTATTTCTGGACTTGGTTCGGATTGGGAGTAGATTTTAATTATTTAAGTAATTCAGCAAAAAGCGCCTATCCTACCGATAATTTATTTTTAAACAATGCTAAATTAAATAACATTCAGCTTTCAGAAAATTCTCTTAACCGAATGTTTATCGGGATTGGTCCTAATTTTAAACATGATTTTTCGGATGAGCTTTCGATGATTTTCAAACTTCGTGGTGGCATCAGCACTTTGAAGAATGGCGACATCCAATTGACAGGAATCGCAAACAATCAAAACATTGCACTTAATGAACATAATAGTTACGATGTATCAAGTGTTGCGAGTGCAAAAGCACAACTAGAGTTAAATTATTTCTTCACCGAAAATCTTGGGTTAAATTTTGGGGCATATTATCTTCAGCATTTCCAAATTAAAGAAAACGGAACAGGTACAATTGCAGGCTATTATCCATATTCGGAAGTTAATGGACAAAATAACCTCAACACACAACAAGGCTTCCAAGGTCGTAGCACGCTGGAGCACGAGGCGCATTCTATTGGGGCTTTTGCTGGTTTGGTGTACCGTTTCGGGAATACTTACAAAAATAAAAAGTCTAAAGTTGCGACAAACACTTACAAAATGGAAGTTTTAGTGAAAGACAAATATTCTGGCGAAGTGCTTCCAAATTCGGAGGTTGTATTATTTAACAGTCAAGGTCAGCGCGCATACTACGGAACTTCTAATAAAGACGGAAAGGTAACATTTAATAATGTAAAACCTGATGATTACGAGCTTAAAGGAAAATATCGCGACATTAATTTAGTCACAAAAAAAATTGAAAAAACAACTATTTTCACATTGACACCTTTGTATTTCGAATTAGAAAATGAGGACGAAAGATTCTTTATCGAAGGAAAAGTGACAGATTGCAAAACACAAAAAGCTTTACCTTACGCCAGTGTTAGTCTTAAAAATGAAAAAACTTCGGAAGTTAAAAACCTAAAAACTTCGGCGAACGGAACTTTCAGTTTTATGGCTTCAAAAGATGAATTGTACAGCATCTATGGCAAAAAAGGAAACTACTTCTCACAAACCGAAAATCTTGACGGCAAAAAGAATGATCGAACTAAAAAAATGTTTATCAATCTTCAAGTTTGTATGGAGGAAGCGACTTGTGACAAAGCGATTAACTTGCAAAACATTAATTACGATTTTGATAAAACCACAATTCGTGAGGATGCAAAACCAGAACTTGACAAGCTTTACCAATTCTTAGCTGAAAACCCAACAATAAAACTGGAGTTATCTTCGCACACAGACTCTCGAGGTTCTGATGATTACAACCTAAAACTATCGCAAGGTCGCGCAGACTCGGCGGTTAATTATTTAGTATCAAAAGGACTTAGCCGAAGTCGAGTTATCGCAAAAGGTTATGGCGAAACGAAATTATTAAATGAATGTAAAAACGATGTTAACTGCTCCGAAGAGCAACATCAACATAACCGAAGAACGGAATTCAAAGTTATTTGTGCGAAATAAATATAATTGAAAAGCCTTTCAGGGTTTGGAACCCTGAAAGGCTTCTTTTAAAAAATTATTTCAAAATCTTATCTACAACTTTTTCTTTACCATCAATTGGTGAAGTGATTTTAAGACCTAGAATTTTAGTTACAATTGGATAAACATTAACATTATCAAAATGCGAAATCTCAAAATCTGATTTGAAAGCAGGTCCCCAAGCTCGGAAAATAGCGCGCATTTCAGGAACTTTTTTAGGATCAAAACCATGTTTTCCGATGCTTGTTGTCTTAGCTTTTTCAAGAAAAACTTTTGGAGCGTTGGGAACTAAAAGTATGTCACCTATCCTATCAAATACGTCATCTTTTTTACCATAATGCAAACGTCGAGGGAAACAAGATTCTTTATAAACTTTATAATCGCCGATTTTCTTTCTTTTAAGTTCTTTATAAACTTGTTTAACCTCATCAGGATTTTTAACTTTTACACGCAATAACGTATTGCTATTAAAATAATCGAAACGCGATTTATCTTTTAGGATTTCGGGAATGTCGATAGCGTTTTCTTTATCAACCTTTATCATGCCATGGTCGGATACGAAAACGAAATTCACATTTTTGAGTCCAAGAGTATTGACTTTGGTAACCAAATCTCCAATTGCGGTATCGACAGATTTTACGGCCTCTTCCGTTTCTTTAGAATCTGGTCCGTGATGATGTCCATTCGCGTCAACTTCCGGAAAATACATCGTAATAAAATGTGGACGTTGCGCTTCGGGAAGTTTTAACCAATTAAGAATAATATTAACTTTTTGATCGTTATTAAACTTTTCGTGGTAGTTGTAATAATAAGTAGGTCGCGCTTTCCCCGCATCGGACTGAGAACTTACCCAGAACAAAGATGCTGACAAAAGTCCTTGCTCTTCCGCTAAACTCCAAAGTGGTTTTCCGCCGTACCAAGAACCGTCGCTAACGATTTTTCCGTCATTCATTTTGTAAGCTTCGTTTCTTTTGTAGTCATAAAAGAAATTGTCTACCAAACCGTGATGCGCAGGATATAAACCTGTCACCAAAGTGTAATGATTCGGAAATGTTATCGAGGGAAAACTCGGATTCATGTAATCTGCTGAGACACCTTCTTTTGATAATCTATCGATATTGGGTGTCGCATATTTTTTTGGATAATCGTACCTAAAACCATCCACCGAAATCATAATAACATAAGGTTTATCTTGAAAATCTGCTACGGTATTAACTCGATTAGGAACTACAATTTGTGCGGTGTCTTTTTGTGCGCTTATAAAAGCAAATAGCAACACGTTTAGGAAAAATAGAAGCTTCTTCATTGTTATTGAAATAGAGAACAAATGTAGTTTTGATTTTTGAAATCTGAGTTAAATAATGGTCAATTTTTCTAATTATCCCGACTCTGCGTGAGGACGAAGCGCATTGTTGGAGCTCGTGATGTGAGGCGGCGGAGCGCAGCGGAGCCGTCCGAGCATCACAGCGACTGCGCGCAGACCGACACTGGCGGCGAGGGAGGCGCGAGTGCAGCGAGCGTCCGAACGAGCCGTCATGTGGCACGCCAAAAATAAAACGACACATCGAAAACTGACTAAAAGTTAAGCCTTATGTTAATAGAATTTTTCTTTTAAAGTATATTTGTGCTGATTTTTGAAAGGAAAATCATTAGTTGTAATGGAAAAGAAATCTTTTACTTTTGACGAAATTAAAATTAAAATGCTCAACTACTGTGTGTACCAAGACCGTTGTCATTATGAGGTTGAACAAAAAATGCGCGAGTTTCTTTTGATTCCAGAAGCTAAAGAGGAGATTTTATTATACCTGATTCAAGAAAAATATCTGGATGAAGAGCGTTTTGTTAGAAGTTATATTCGCGGAAAATTTTACATTAAACACTGGGGACGGAACAAAATAAAACTTAATCTCAAACAAAAACAAATAAGCGATAAGTTAATGGGACGCTGCTGGGACGAGATTGATGATAGTGACTATCAAAAGCAAATCATTTTGTTTATTGAAAAGCAATCTGATAGCATCAACGAGCCAAATGCTTTTAAAAAGAAAAACAAAATTATCAAGTTTTTGCTGTCCAAAGGTTATGAATATGATTGCATTTTGGATGCTTTTGGATTAATGGAGTACTGAAGATTTAATTTATATAACATTAAGCTTTACTTCACCTTTTCTAAAAGATACAATCGCGCACCAGAAAAAGATAGTTTTGGCATTAAGTTACCTTCTAGCACCATCGTTTTGTTGTTAACATCAATTATCGTAATGTAGTTGTTAGAGTTATATTCGATGTAATTTTCCTTCTCTTTTGTGATAGGGTTTTTTCCGAATTCGAAATCATATTTTATCCAATCCTCATCTTGTCCGCTGCAATGCACAGGTTTGAATTTGGATTTATTAGATTTAAAAATAATTTGGTCGTAAGCATCGCCACATTCGCTTTCGAAAGTGCTTTCTCGGTTTTGATCTTGCTGAAACTGTTCATAAGAACCTTTGTACACCCCCACAACCTTCCAAGTGCCATCTACACGATCCTCGTCTATTTTTCCTGCCGCTTTGCTAACCGCCCAACTGGCAGCGTTTACAGTTCCTTTTACTGTTTTGTAACCCAATTTAGCTACACCCGTCACGGCTTTGGTTGCTGTTGAGACTATACATGATTGCAGTAGTAAAGAGGCTGATAATACAAAGATTAGCTTTTTCATAGATTGTTGTTTTGAGTTACGAAGATAAGCTTTTCATATAATTGTAATGAATTAAGTTGTGAAAAATCCAAAATCATTTTAAACTTCTTTTAAAAAAATAATACCTTTAAGCCGTTTTTATAAAGCATGTTAAAGCCAAAACTTATAAGGGTAACAACTGTCCCTATTTCTTTAGAAAAGCTACTGGGTAAGCAACTTAGCTTCATGGACCAACACTTCGACCTAACAGCAGTGTCAGCAGATGCAACGGCACTAGTTGAGGTCGGTAAGAAGCTTGGCGTTAAAACCTATCCTGTCGAAATGACGCGTCAGATTACACCTGTACAAGACCTTAAGGCTTTATGGAAAATGTACCGATTTCTAAAATCAGAGCGACCTGATATTATTCATTCTCATACACCTAAGGCTGGACTGGTCAGCATGTTGGCTGCAAAGTTGGCAGGTGTTCCCAATCGATTGCACACCGTAGCGGGACTACCACTGATGGAAGCGCAAGGTCTAAAGCGTAAGATTTTGATGTTGGTTGAGCAGTTGACCTATGCTGCTGCAACGCATGTCTATCCCAACTCAAAAGGTTTATCCGAATTTATTTTAGAAAATAAATTAACAACAAGCTCGAAGTTGAAAGTTATTGCTAATGGATCCTCTAATGGCATCGATACGACTTATTTTGATAAAGATAATCTCAATCAAAATGATTTATTTGTCTTAAAAAAGAGCCTTAAGATTGAAGATGATGACAAAGTTTTTATTTTTGTAGGACGATTAGTGGGCGATAAAGGTCTTAATGAACTTATTGAAGCTTTTGAAGAGATTGAGAAAGATAATACCAAATCAAAACTAATATTAGTGGGCACATTTGAGGATGAGCTTGATCCTTTGCAAACGTCAACTTTGGAAAAGATAAAGTCAAATTCTAACATTATTAATGTCGGCTGGCAATCCGATGTTCGACCGTATTTGGCGATAGCTGATATTTTAACTTTTCCGAGTTATAGAGAAGGTTTCCCGAATGTTGTGATGCAAGCTGGTGCCATGGGTTTGGCCTCTATAGTTAGCAACATCAACGGTTGTAACGAAATTATTATTGAAAATAGAAATGGATTAATTATCCCCGTTAAAAATGAAAAAGCGCTAACAGAAGCCATGCAAAAACTGCTAAATGATCAAGCTTTATTAAGTAGTTTAAAAACCAATGCCCGTCCAATGATTGTTGATCGCTATCAACAGCAAGTCGTTTGGGACGCACTTTTAGCAGAATATAAATCTTTACTCGGAGCTAGAAGTTAAGGAATTATGAGTTATAAATTCGGAATTAAAAATTCGGCGTTTTGGCTAAAACAAAAAACTAGAAATTAAACAAAAAAAATTGTACAAGAACTTCCTAAAAAGAATTTTAGACCTCGTCTTGGCGAGTATTGGCTTCATTCTACTGTTGCCAATATTTTTGTTGGTGACAATTGGGTTATATTTTGCTAACCAAGGCAAGCCTTTCTTTTTTCAAAAACGTCCGGGCAAGAATGAGAAGATTTTCAAAATCATCAAATTCAAAACCATGAATGATAAAACTGATGCCAATGGACAACTTTTACCTGATAAAAAACGTTTAACAAAAATAGGCGCTATTGTACGCAAAACCTCTTTGGATGAGATTCCTCAACTTATTAATGTCATCAAAGCTGATATGAGTCTCATTGGTCCAAGACCTCTTCTTCCCGAATATCTGGAGATGTATAGCCTAACACAAAAACGTCGCCACGAGATAAAACCTGGCATAACGGGCTGGGCACAGGTTAATGGTCGTAATGCCATATCATGGACAAGAAAGTTAGAGCTTGATGTTGAATATGTCGATAATATTAACTTTTTGTTAGACTGTAAAATTTTTTTTCTAACCATAAAAAAAGTTTTGATACGAGAAGGTATCTCACAAGAAGGTCAAGTAAGTATCGAACCTTTTAATGGAAAAAACTAATATCAAATGAGTTTATATTTGTACGGAGCTAGCGGCCACGGTAAAGTCGTTTTAGAAATAGCAGAAGCATTGAAGATTCCTGTTGAAGCCTTTATTGATGGTGATCAAACAAAGCATGAGTTACTAGACTATCCAATAATTCATAATATTCCTTTGGATGTCGAAGTAACACTGTCTCTTGGCAATAATCTAACAAGAAAAAAAATTGCAGATCAACTTTCAGAATATCATTTTAAAACTTTAATACATCCAAGCGCGCAGATTTCAAAAAGAGCAGAGCTTGGCGCTGGAAGCGTTGTGATGGCTGGGGTAAGTATTAATTCTTGTTCCAAAATTGGAAAGCATTGTATCATTAATACGAATGCAGCGGTAGATCATGATTGTATATTAGAAGACTTTGTTCATATTTCTCCAAATGCTTCCTTAGCAGGCAATGTTGAAGTGGGAGAGTTAACACAAATTGGCATAGGAGCCTGTGTTATACAAGGTGTCAAAATTGGAAAAAACTGTATGATCGGTGCAGGAAGTGTTGTGATAAAAGATATTCCTGATAATGCTGTAGTGGTTGGTAATCCAGCTAGAATTATTAAATACCGACAAGACTAAACTATCTAACAAAATAAAACAATCAAGGCTTCCCATTGGGAAGCCTTGATTTATTCTGTATAAGAATCAAGAATTACTTCTTTTTAGCTCCAGCTACAGCAGTTGCTAGATCAGCTCCAGCTTTGAACTTTGCAACTTTCTTAGCAGCAATTTTGATTGGTTTTTTAGTTGCAGGATTGATACCTTGTCTAGCAGCTCTTTCAGATACTGAGAAAGTCCCGAATCCTACTAAAGAAACTTTACCTTCTTTCTTTTTTAAAGTTGTTGTAACGTTGCTGATGAAAGATTCTAAAGCTTTCTTTGCAGCTACTTTTGTGATTTCTGCATCCTTTGCGATTGCATCGATTAATTCAGATTTGTTCATAATTGTATTTAATTAAAGTTATGTTGTTATAGCAAATATAGAACATTTTTCATTTCACACAAGTCTTTTTATGTTTTTTAGAGAAAAATATAGTGTTTTTTTCATTATGCTATAAAATTCATAATTTGATTATTTGCCAAATTAAGGGCTTTTTTTAAATGTTGTAATGTTGTTATTGCCATTGTATAAGGATATTAGCAATATTTATCTTTTACAATTGCAAATTGTTGATTCCTGAATTTTAATATTAAACTTTTGTTAAGTTAATTGTACTAATACGAATAATTTAAGCTTAGTTTTTATTGAAAAATACTTATTTATAGTAAATTTGCAACATGTTAATAGAAGTATTCAAATCCAAAATACACAGAGTTAAAGTCACAGAGTCTGACCTTAACTACATCGGGAGCATTACCATAGACGAAGATCTTATCGACGCAGCTGGCCTTATCGTTGGTGAGCGTGTCTATATTGTTAATGTTAATAATGGCGAACGTTTTGACACTTATGTTATTAAAGGAACTCGTGGTTCTGGAGAAATCTGTCTTAATGGCCCAGCGGCAAGAAAAGTGCACAAAGGAGATACTGTAATCATTATTGCGTACGCACAGATGTCACCTGAGGAAGCTAAAACTTTCCAGCCAAAAATCGTTTTCCCGAACGAAGATACCAACCTTTTAACCTAATGAATGGCTGAAGCTAAAAAAAATAATCCTATAAAAACGGCAATCACCATTGCTGTATCGCTTGCTTTTGCAGGCTTTTTTTTGTGGCTTGCTTTGAAGGGTTTGGACTTTGAAGTGATAAAAGCTTCTTTGTCGAAAGCCAATTATCTGTGGGTAGTTTTTGCAGCCTGTTTTGGTTTGGGCGCGTATTGGTTTCGTGCCGTGCGCTGGAATCTTTTGTTGGAGCCAATGGGACATTCGATATCGAATAGCAATTCGTTGTGGTCAATTTCTTTTGGTTATTTGATGAATTTGACCATCCCGAGAAGTGGCGAGGTTGCAAGAGCAACAGCTTTATATGGCGTCGAAAAAGTGCCTGTTGACCAATCTTTTGGGACGATTATTCTAGAACGTGTTGTCGATTTGGTTTGTATGTTGGCTTTTTTGGGCTTGACTTTGATTTTTAAATACGATGCGATTTTATCATTTTACAAACAATCTGGTGTTAACATTAATCCCAACAAAATTGCTTTAATATTTGGTGCTTTAGCGGTTTGCGGCATTATCTTTTTTGCAGTAAGAAAAAGACTGACTAATGTACCAGTTCTTGGAAAAATAGTTGGTTTTATTGACGGAATCCTCGACGGACTCATGTCGATTTTCCGAATGAAACAAAAGGCAAAATTTATTCTTTATACAGTTCTAATCTGGATTTGCTATTATTTTGCGGCTTATCTGGTTTGTTTTTCTCTTCCCGAAACATCTGATTTTGGATTTGCTGACGGCTTTTTCATTTTGGTGGTTGGGACTTTGGGAATGATTATCCCAGCTTCTGGCGGTATTGGCGCATTTAACTTGGCGATGAAGTTTGGATTTATGGCATTATTCATCTCAATGGGGAAAGACGGCAATCTTGGAGGTGAAGTAGGATTGATTTATTCTTTTATTTCGTTGCCGTTGCAGATTTGCATTATGTTGGTGATGGGATTAATCTCGATACCGATGTTGGCGAAGGCGAGAAAGTTTTAGTTTTTTTTATAAAGTAAACTTCATTTTCTAAAGTACGTCAGTTCGAGTAGCGTAGCCTTTCGACTAGCTCAAGATAAACCGAGTCGAGAGCTATTTTAGAAAACACTTCTCGATACAGAATCTTTCAGGTTTTTACTTGAAGGGACGAATGGTAATAATCGGAGCGAAAAATTTCTAATTATCCCGTCGCAATAGGGATAGAAGCGGTAGCCCGCAAGGAGGCGCGAGCGAAGCGAGCGCCGACTGAGGACTACAAGCGGATAGCCCGACCCGAGCTGTGGGAAATGCTTAGGCGAGGGGATTGCCCAAATTGAAAGTTTATTGAAGAAAATAATTTCAAAAGATTATCTTTGTAAACATAAAATTTGAAATAATTACAACGAGGAGAAATCCTTAAATATCTAAACAAATGACAATAGACAACAACCACGTAGTATCTTTAGGCTACACGCTGAACACGATCGAAGCTAACGGAGAAAAACTTTTTGTAGAAAATACAACGTCTGAAAATCCATTAACATTTTTGTACGGTGTTGGGATGATGATTCCAAAATTCGAAGAAGAAATTAAAGGTCTTACAGTTGGTGACAAAAAAACGTTCACGATTTCTCCAGCTGAGGCTTACGGTGAGAGACAAGATGATGCAGTGGCGCAATTGCCAATCGATATGTTCCAAGAAAGTGGAATTCCGCCAGTTGGTGCGATGTTGCCATTATCTGACAACCAAGGTAACAACTTTAACGCAATCGTTGTTGAGGTGACTCCAGAAACGGTTGTTGCTGACCTTAACCACCCAATGGCTGGGAAAACTTTGAGCTTTGATGTTGAGATCTTTAACACAAGACCTGCAACTGAAGAGGAGCTTTCTCACGGTCATGCACACGGTGTTGACGGAAACGAAGCGCACTAATCTAGTGAATCATTAAAATGCAAGGTTAGACAAATAAGGCTATTCAATCTTTGAAGTTTAAAGAAAAACAATGGCGTAAAACTCTTCTGAAGAAATACAATTTTGTTTTACTTATATTAAACGAAGTGGCTTTGTCTCACTTAATAAAAGTTTTTTTACATTAAATCTTTGTTTGTCTTTGCGTTAAAAAAAAATATAAAGTCACTCCTTTTGGAGTGACTTTTTTTATGAATTAAGTTGAATGAGACTTCCTTTTTCCTCATCTTTCGCGATGCTTAAAGACATTGGAATGCGCTCTTTCAGTTCTTCGACGTGGGAAATAATGCCGACAATTCGGTTTTCTTTTTGGAGATTTATTAAGGTTTCAAAAACGATATTAACGGATTCTACGTCTTGCGTCCCAAAACCTTCATCAATAAAGAAGAAATTCTTTTCCGCCTTCGCATTGGATTGCACCGATTCTGCTAAAGCCAATGCCAAACTCAACGAAACTTGGAAAGCTTGACCGCCAGAAAGCGTTTTCACACTTCGACTACGACCTTCGTTGAGGAAATCGACAATTTCGAAATCGTTGTTATCATTCAGTTGCAAACTTAATTGATTGCGCGTCATTCTGTGGAATCGAACATTGGCATGATCACATAATTGTCGCAAATAAATGGAAGAAACATATTGCACAAAACCTGCTCCTTTAAAGAGATTAAACATCGTTTTAAGATTGTCAGCTCGTTTAGAAAGTGCAGCTTGTTCCTTCAACAAATCTTCTTTTTTCTTGAATTCTTGTTCTAAACGAGTGATTTCAGCAGTGATTTGAATAGCCAATTTATTGGCTTCCGCAAGTTCAGATTCTTTAGTTTTAAATAGGTTTTCAGATTCTAAAAATTGATTTTCATCAAACGAAAAATCCATTAATTTTTCCTTCAATTCCGAAATGCTGTTTTTCAAAGTTTCGAATTGAATTTTAAAATTTTGAATTTCTTGTTGAATATTTTGCTCGTCTAAATTTTGATTCAAAACTTCTAAAACTGCGTCAAGATCAACGAAATCCGATTTTTCTAAATTCTCATTCAATTGATTTTGAATCTTTTCCAATTGAGAATTCAAATCCAAAACTTGCTTTTGAAATTGCTCGCGCTTCGTGTTTTCTGACGATAATTTGACTTGATTTTCTTGGATTTCTGTATTAAGATGATTCCAAACAGTTTCTGTATTCTGGTTTTCTTGTTTTAAATTTTCAAGCTGCAATTGAATTTCTGATTCCGCTTTTTCAGAATAATCGTTAGGGTTTAATTCTTTTAAAAGCGCTGTGTTGCTTGCAATTTTAGTCTTAAATTCTAAATTTTCATTCGAAATTTCTTGAAAACGTTGATTGGCTTTATCTAGTTTTTTTCGAATGGAATCTAGTTCAGTTCGGGAAGTTTCAAGTTCTTTCTCTTTCGTTTTTAGTTGAAGCTCTTTGTTTTGATTTTCTGCTTTTCGTTTTTGAAATTCATCAAAATTGTCTTTTGAAAAGTCTTTCCAAATGAAGGTTTTTTCCAAATCTGAAATCTGCTTTTCTATCGTTTCAATCGAATTTTGAATTAGTTTTCCTTGTTGCGAAACCAAGTTTTTTTCTTGTTGGAACCTCTCGGCTTCCTTCGTTTTTTGTTCTAAACTTTCCAATTGTCCACTTAAAGCCAAAAGTTTTTCTTCTAAAACTTTCAAATCATTGCTCACATTTTCGAAAACCGCAATCGACGGATGATGTTCCGAACCGCACAACGGACAAGCTTTTCCATTTTGTAATTCGGTGGAATAATGCGAAAGTTGGCGTGAAACTTCCAGCTTATTTTTCTGGTTTTGGAGCTTTTCTTTTTTCTCTTTTAAATTTGAAATTTCTGTGGAAAGTTTTTCTGCATCAAGCTTTTTTAGTTTTTCATCAAGATTTTCAATAGACTTTTTGTTAACCTCAAGATTGGTTTTTTCCTTAACTAAATTGTCAGACAAATTTTGCTTTTTCGAAAACCATTCGCCAACTTCAATCAAAGTTGCAGACGAAATTAATTCAGATTTTAAGTTTGATATTTCCTGCTCTTGATTTTGAATTTTTGCGGAAGTTTCTTCTTCTTTTGCTTTAAATTCTTTTACAAACTTTTCTCCTTCAATCGTACTTACAGCATTTTTTGCAAGTTTGGATTCATCGGTTTTTATATGAAACAACAATTCTAAATCTTGCTCAAGAACTTTTTGTTTCGGGAGCGCATCAACTTTTGGTTGCAATTCTTCTTTTGATTTTTGTAATTGATTAGAATTATTTGTCAACGATTTCCAATTGTCGTCAACCAATTTCAATTGCTCTTCCGTAGATTTTAAAAGATTTTGATTTCTATTTCTTTCTTTTAAATCGTCGTTAAATACTCGAAATGTCGATTGATAAAGCTTTAATTGATTTTCTTTAGCATCAATTGTTTCTTTATTTTTTTCTGATTCCGAAAAATCAGTTTCTTTTTTTGAAAGCAGTTCGAAATCCGATTTCAGATTTTTTAATTGTTGATAATGCGAATTGACTTTTTCAAATTCTAGTTTTAAATTTTCTTGAGCCGTTTTTGCTTGAATTAAATTCTCTTTTTGCGTAGCAATATGTTCTTCTGAAATCGTTTCAAAACCTGAAAGTTTTCCTTCAAGTTGATCGAGTTCCGTTTGATTTTTTTTATTTAAAATTGAAATTTTATCTTGTAAATCATATTCTCTTAATTTGGGAAAAATCTCGCTCATCATTTGAGTTCTATCCTTAACTCCTAAATCCAAGAATTCCTTGAATTGTCCTTGTGGAATAATAATCGTGCGTTTGAAATTGGAATAATTTAAACCAATAATTTCTTCTGCATTCACGTGATTCAAAGCTTCCCAAGTTTCATTTTTAAATTCATAAAACACTGCCGAAGCTGGCTTTACATCTTCAAAATTCTTAGAATTTCGTTTGTATTCTCGCGTTGCCCGAAACAATTTATTTTCGTGATTGATGAAATCAAATTCAATATACGAACGATTGGATTTTAAGTTCATCATGTTGTACGCACGCTTATCACGAGCATTCAATCGCTCGGTTTCGCCATATAACGCAAAAGAAATCGCTTCCAAAATCGACGATTTCCCAGAACCAACCGCCCCGAAAATCCCAAACAATCCCGCTTCCGTAAGATTGGAAAAATCGATACTTTGACGTTCCTGATACGAGTAAAGTCCTTCTATAGTGAGTTTTTGTGGAATCATTTAAGCGTTTTTAATTTCTTGAAGAAGTTGCATTAACTCTTCATTCGGTTCTTGATTTGCATTTTTCGATTTGAAATAATCAATGAAAAGCGGTTCTAAGTCTTTGGTGATATCAATTTCAGCGATTTCAGTCTTTTGATTTTCGATGTTTTTCACTTTGGGAATCAAATAAATAATGCCGTCATGACTTTGAAAAATTCTTTTGCGGTCTTCCGCTTTTAAATACGAATCGGATTCGATGGTTAGTTCAATTAAAGTATTGGGATTTTCTGTCAGCCAAGTTATTGTTTCATCAACGTTATCGAAACTTTTTCTAACCAATTGCCGTCCAGATTTTAATTCAATTTTTTCAAAAGAAACGTTTTCATTAGGTTTTGCATTAATAATGGAAATGTATTTGGTTTGTCCAGCCTCCGAAAAACTATAACAAAGCGGTGAAGAGCTGTAAATAACAGGAATTTGTTCCGTTCCAATATTTCGAAATCCATGCAAATGTCCCAAAGCGGTATACTGAATTTGATTCGGAATTGCATCGGAATAGACCATATCTGCATTTCCGATTTTGATTGGTTTTTCACCTTCGGGTTCTTCTAAAAGTGCAGCACCACGCTTATTCATGTATAAATGCGTAGTCAAAATATTAACGCCATTTTCATCACAGAATTCATCTGCAATTGTTTTCCAATGCTCAGCTAAAGTTTGGTTCAAGGCTTTTTCTTTTTCTTCACCGAAATATTGTTTTAGTCGAACTTCATTAGCGTAAGCGGTATGAATTAGTCGAATTGGATACTCGAATTGATTCAATTTTAATTCTAAAAAGCCTTCCTGAGAATTTATAATTTGAAAATTTTCTAATTCAAATTCTTGAATTTTTGCTTGAGGATGTCCGATAAGAATAATGCCGCATTCACGAGCCAAAGGATCTGGCGCATCTATTAAATTGGGGGAATCGTGATTTCCAGCAATGGCGATTACAGGACGTTTTCCGTTGTTGGAAAGTCGTTTTAAGGTTTTATAAAAAAGTTCAACCGCCTCAACACTTGGATTGAAATTATCGAACAAATCGCCCGCAACCAAAACTAAATCAACCTTTTGTTCATCAGCGATTTCGATAATTTCATTCATCACCGAAACTTGTTCCTCCAATCGTGAAAATCGGTCAAGACGCTTCCCTAAATGCCAATCGGCAGTATGTAAAATTTTCATGATTCGCTATTTTCTTGTTGATTCTCCTTTTCAGTAAAACTAGCTCTGATTTCTTTTAATCGAGATTTTCGTTTTTCTTCGGCTTCTTGAGCTTTCCTCTTCTTTTGGTCGATTTTTTTCTTGTGCGCTTTTCGGTTGGCATCCGTATTTCTGCTCATTTTTAAGCCTGTTTAATGAAGCTAAGATAGTGAAGTTTGCTAGGAATTTAAAATGAAAAATTGCAAACTAAGCTTTTCGTTTTAGTATTTTCTTTAAAAAAAATATGGACGAAAATTCTAAAGATCCACTTCACGGGAAACGTTTGGATACCATTTTAGAAGAGCTTTTAGAATATTACAAAGGCTATGGCGAATTGGGAAAGCAAATTAACATCAAATGCTTTACTGGTGAGAATCCCAGTGTGTCGTCTTCGCTAAAATTTCTTCGCAAAACGCCTTGGGCACGTACCAAAGTGGAAAGTTTGTATTTATATGTTTTGAGGCAGAAAAAGAAAAATTTGTAATAAAAATTTAAATATTCAGAAGATCAAAAAACGTCAAAGTCCAATTACCATCGATTTTCGTTAAAACAAATTGTAGCCCTTTTGCGTTTTTCTCAGCCAAAACAATGTAAGCTGTATTTTTTGTGTTTTCGTTAACTTTAAAAATAGTTTGGTCAGAAAAGTCGTTGCCTCGTTCTGCAAATTCATCCAAAAAATAAAGCACAATCGGCGAATCGATTTGACAATATGTTCCGTAACTGCTCCATATTTTTTTCTCAGGATTAAAACCAGGCGTTCTTTCAAATTTAATGGTTGGTGATTTTGTAACACTCCAAAAAGCCTTTTGACTAGGGAAGTTTAAACCAAAATCCATCTCTTCAAGATTGAGATAGTTGATTTGGTTTTCAGATTTAAAAACAACACCGATTCCTAAATCTTTGTTGACGAAAGCATTGATTTTATCTGCATTTTTAGTTGCAAAACCATCAATAATTTGTTCGATGATAGGTTTTAAGTCTTTTTGATCTGCATTGTTTTGAGCATTCAAAACCGCAATGAACAATAAGCTGAATATGAGTAGTATCTTCTTCATTTATTTAAAAATGAGTGTTTTTTTGGTAAAAATAAGTGAAAATATGTTTTATGGAAATAGTTTTCATGTTTTTCTAATTTTCAAAAAAATCTCCCGAAACATAATACCAACGACCTTTTACAGGTTGAAAATATGAAAACTCATGGTGAACTTGCAGTTTCCCATCTTGGTTGGTGTAATAGGCTTTGAACTCCACTTGATTAAGTGCTGGAGTTCTGACAATTTCCAATTTGGTCCAAGTATTTATTTCGCCCCATTCTTGCAATTCGGCTTTATCATGGAATTTTCTTTTGGAAGGAAGTGTCGTTTCCCAAAGATAATCAGCATTTGGAATCGCAAAAGCAGAAAAACGAGAACGCATCAAAGCTTCGGCGGTTGGTGCTGTTTTATCACCTTTGTGGAAAGGCTGACAACATTCTTCGTAGGTTTTCCCAGAGCAGCAAGGACAAGTCATTTTTGTTGAGAGTTTATAGTTTAAGGTTCTTGAATGATAAATTCCATCGTTCTTTCAACGTGGTTTTGTTCTATAATTCCTTTGGCGTAATAAGAATTATCTCCAGAATCGTATTTGTCCAAATAAGCTTGACTAATTTTTTCGTTTAAAGCATCTAAATCATTTGGAATTTCAGCTTTGATTTTAAAAACTTGGTCACCGCATTTTATTTCGCTGTTCGAATCATTTAGAAAAGTGTTGTACCAACTTCTTTCTGCAAATCCCCAAGAGCGTGCAAAAATTCGATTGTTAACGGTTACCATCCAAATTTCAAGAAAAGTTTCGCGTTCCTTTCCAGCTTTTATTCCGATAAGGTTGTGCGAATTGATGTAATTAATTGCTTCGTTTTGCATTTGGTTGTGATTTGTATTTTAAGAATTTAAAAACCAAATATATTAGTACAAAAATTACTGCAGCAATAATATGATTTAGAGAATAGTTAAACTTGTAATTTCCAATTTCTATTATATTTTTTGCAGTTCCTTTTACGATTGGATATCCAATTAAAAACAATACAAAAGGAACTACATATCCATAATCAATTTTCATAAAATAGTTTATGGATATGTAGTTTATACTAGATTAATGTTACAATATTTGTAGAACATTTTTTTATCCAAAAGCTCTTTTCAAAAGGCTTTCTACTTTTGGTTCGCTGCCACGGAAGTTTTTGTACAATTCCATTGGGTCTTTGGTTCCGCCGGATGATAATAGAACTTTGTATTTTGCGGCTGTTTCGGGGTTGAAAATTCCCGTTTCCTTGAAATACGCGAAAGCATCGGCATCCAAAACCTCTGCCCATTTGTACGAATAATATCCGGCCGAATATCCGCCTTGGAAAATATGCGAAAAAGTCGGACTCATCGCCGTTTTTGGATTTACTGGATATAAAGAGGTTTTCGAAGTTTGAGCGTCTTCAAAAGCTTTTACATCTTCTACATCTTTAGGATGCGTGTGATACGCCATGTCCAACAATCCAAAACCTAATTGACGAAGCGTTTGATAACCTTCCATGAAATTTTTGGATTGCTCGATTTTTTCAATTTTATCGTTGGGTAAAACGTCACCTGTTTTGTAATGTTTTGCAAATGTTTTTAGGAATTCTGGTTCGTAGCAGAAGTTTTCCAAAAATTGAGATGGCAATTCTACAAAATCCCATTTTACGGAGGTTCCCGAAAGATTTGGATATTGTGTATTGGCTAACATTCCGTGAATTGCGTGTCCAAATTCATGGAAAAGCGTGGTCACTTCTTGGAAAGTCAACAAACTTGGCGTGTCTTTCGTCGGTTTGCTGAAATTACAAACGATGGAAATATGTGGACGAGAATTCTCGCCATCTTTTGTGAATTGATTTTTATAACTCGTCATCCAGGCGCCTGCACGTTTTCCTTTTCTTGGGAAATAATCGGTGTAAAGAATTGATTTTAATTCGCCATTTTCTAAAACCTCGTAGGTTTGAACATCCGAATGGTATTTTTGAATGGTATTAACTTCTTTGAATTCCAATCCGAAAAGTTGATTCGCTAATCCAAAAACGGCGTCTTGAACTTGATTTAATGGAAAATACGGTTTCAATTCTTCATCGTTGAAATCGTATTTTGCTTTGCGTAATTTTTCGGCGTAATAAGAATGATCGTAACCTTGCATATCTATGATTCCGTCGGCTTTTGCTAAAGCTTTTAATTCTTCAATTTCTTTTTCGGCGTAAGGTTTTGCTTTCGTTAAAAGCTCATTTAAGAAATCTAAAACTTTAGTTGGAGATTTCGCCATTCGCTCTTCAAGAACGTAATCTGCGTAATTTTTATAACCTAAAAGTTCGGCTTTTTTTTGTTTTAATGAGATGATTTCTTTGATAAGGTTTTGATTGTCAAATTCGCCACCATCAAAGGATTTTTTACCATTTGCTAAAGCCAATTCTTTTCTCAATTCACGATTTTCTGCGTAGGTCATAAACGGAACATAGCTTGGATACTGCAATGTCACAACATAACCTTCCAAATTACGTTCTTTGGCTTCTTCGGCGTATTGCTCCAAAATTGCTTCAGGAATTCCTGACAAATCTTCTTTGTTGGTGATATGCTTGAAATACGCATTGGTTGCCGCAAGCGCATTTTGTCCGAATTGAAGCGACTTCACCGATAAATCCATATTGATTTGCTTCAATTTTTCTTTATCCGAATCGTTGAGTAAAGCGCCGCTTCTCACAAAACCTTTGTAGGTTTCATCCAAAAGCATTTGTTGCTCTTCGTTGAGATTGTATTTTGATTTCTGGTCGTAAACTTTTTTAATTTTATTGAAAAGTGCTTCGTTTTGCGAAATTTTAGACGAATATTCTGTTAAAAGTGGTGATACTTCTTGAGCTATTTGCTGAAGTTCGTCGCTGGTTTCGGCAGAATTTAAGTTGAAAAAAATATTAGAAACCACATCCAATTTCTCACCTGAATAAGCCAATGCTTCGATTGTATTTGCGAAAGATGCATCTTCTGGATTGTTGACAATATCGTTGATCTCTTTCTCTGATTCAGAAATTAATTCCTTGAAAGCAGGAAGATAATCTTCGTTTTTGATGTTTTCAAAAGGTGGCGTCTGATAAGGTGTATCGAAGTTTTGAGTAAGTATGTTCATTTTTAATTATTTGAAATTTGAAATTCGATATTTGAAATTCGATAGGCGAAGTTCACGATTTGATATTATAAGTTTCTACGGTTTCGTCACTTCGAGTGAAATTCTGAAAGAATTTTGTATCGAGAAGTTTTTATTACGACTTCTTGATACGATTTTTTCAAAATCTACTCGAAGCGACGAAAGGTTTTAAGTTTAATGTTCAAAGTTTACAATTATGGATTCTGTTTTCGCATAACTCGTAACTCGTATCTCGAATCCAATTAATCTTTCTCAAAGATAAAGCCAAATCTTGAAATTGTGACAAAATTACGTCCCGGATGGAACAGCATATAGGAAGTTCCTTTGAAAAAAAGTTCGAGAAGATTTGAAATGGTGAATATCAAGCGTGATGTAAAAAAGCAATTGGCTCTTTCTAAAAAACTAAATGCTTGCTAAACCCCATCAAAATTACAAAATTTCGATTCCGTTCAGCAAGCATTGATAATTAGGTTATATATTTACTCCGTTGTTACAAATGCATTCTATTGTCAATAGTGGATTTTCTTCTTTACAACTATTTCGCTTTAAACTTATTAATAGCGTTAATCGTAAACTCCGATAACACCAATTGTCCACTAACCGCAGCACGCTCTGTTAAAAGTGAATCCCAACTTTCTGTACCTTTCCAGAAGATTTCTTTTAGTTGGAACATCGCTTCAGGATTAGACTTTCCAAGTTTCTCTGCTAGAATTTCGATTTCGGCGTCCATTTCTTCCGTTGTTTCGTAGACATCTTGGAACATATTTTTCTCACGCGCCCACTCCGCCGAATAGAATTCGGTGGCGTTGATTGCCAACTGTGCGAAAGCCGCTGTTCCGATTTTCTTTTCTACCACTGGACCGATAACAAAAGGACCAATACCAACCGCCAGTTCGCTCAACTTAACCGCTGCATTTTCTGTCGCAAAAGTATAATCTGCAGCACAAGCGATACCAACACCGCCACCAACAGCTTTGCCATGAATTCTCGCAATAATCAACTTTGGAGATTTGCGCATCGCGTTGATAACATTTGCAAAACCAGAGAAAAATACTTTCCCTGTTTCAAAATCTTTAATCGAGATTAACTCATCGAAAGAAGCGCCAGCACAAAAGGCTTTTTCACCTGCACTTTTTAGGACGATAACTTTTACGTCGTTATTTTTTCCAAGTTCGTCGATTTCGTTTGCCAAGTTTTTTAATTGACTTCCTGGCATCGAGTTACTTTGCGGATGGAAAAACTCAATTGTTCCGATTCCGTTTTCTATAGTTGATTTTACGTATGCTTCCATTATTTTTTTAAATTGAATTTTTATTAAATTCGGTTTGTTGTATACATTGTGTATTTTGAAAATTTCAGCAATAAAACCGTCAATTCGAGTGAAATTCTGTAAGAATTTTGTATCGAGAATGAGGTTTTAAAAGTTAAAATTCTGTTCTCGATATAATTTTTATTCATTTCATTTCTAAAAATCACTCGAACTGACGAATTTTAATTCAAAGTACAAAACATTTTTTTGTTAGTTTTTGTTAGCAAAAAGTAATTTGTTTTCGATACAATTTTCAAGAAAAAATCACTCAAATTGACGTTACCTTTCTTATTAACACAATATTTCTAATTATCCGCAATCCGCAGCCCGACTTGAACGGAGCTCTTTTTGCCGAAACAAAATGTAGGCAAAAAAGCGGGAGTGGAAGGCGGAAATAGCTGCCAAAAAAAATTAGTCCTGATTTAACATTTTTACCATCGTCAAAATCGTCGCAATAGCAACCGTCTCGCCAGTTTCGTCATAGACATCCACCAACCAACGCACGATGCCTTTTGCTACATCATCGGCATCTTTCTTCTCCTGCGAAATTTTTTCTTTACACGTAAAGCGAACGCCCATCGTCGAACCTGGATAAACTGGCTTCACAAAACGACATTCGTCCAAACCGTAGTTCAACAAAACTGGACCTTTTTTGGCTTGAACAAAAAGTCCTGCCGCCTTCGACAACAAGTAATAACCGTGCACCACATTACGTTCGAAAATTGTCCCTTCCAACGAGGTTGCATCCACGTGCGCGTAGAAATTATCGCCCGACAAAGCCGCAAATGCGTTGATGTCCGACTGCTGAATGGTATGTTTTGCAGTGATTAGCGTATCACCGACTTTTATCTCTTCAAAATATTTTGCGAATGGATGTTTGTCATCTTCGATATAATCTGCGCCGTATTGGTATTGTTGCGTAATAGACGTCAACTTGTTAGGCGAACCTTGCACCGCTGTACGTTGCATATAATGAAGAACGCCACGTTTTCCGCCCATTTCTTCACCACCACCAGCACGACCTGGACCACCGTGAACCAACAATGGCAACGGCGAACCGTGACCTGTAGATTCTTTGATACAATCTGCATCCAACACAACAATACGACCGTGAAGCGAACCTGCATTAAGCACAAATTCGGTCGCGATATCGTTATCAGCTGTCACAATAGAACATACCAACGATCCTTTCCCCATACGCACCAACTCTATTGCTTCGGCAGTATTATTGTAAGGAATAATCGTTGACACAGGTCCGAAAGCTTCGATATTGTGAACATCCGTTTTGTTGAAGGGATCATTATTTAAAAATAAAATTGGAGAAATAAATGAGCCTTTATTTTTGTCTGCGCCTGTTACTTCGAAATTGTCTAAATCTCCGAAAACGATTTCTTGAGATTTGGCAAGTTCTTCAACTTTTTCACGAACTTCTTTAACTTGAGCTGCTCCAGCCAAAGCGCCCATTCTGACTCCTTCGACATTAGGGTCACCGATTTTTGTCGTTGACAAACGTTGACCTAGAGCAATCTGAACATCTTCAACTAAATTAGTAGGTACAATCGCACGACGCACGGCTGTACACTTCTGTCCAGCTTTGGTTGTCATCTCACGTGTAACTTCCTTAATGAATATATCAAATTCTACAGAACCTGGTTTTACATCTTCTCCAAGAACACAAGCGTTAAGTGAATCCGCTTCTAGATTAAACGGAACGCCTTCTGCAGTAATTCTTGGATGTGCTTTTAGCATTTGTCCTGTCGATGCAGAACCTGTAAATGTCACAACATCTTCTGACTCTACGAAATCTAAAATTCCGTTAGCTGAACCTGTAATTAATTGCAAAGCACCATCTGGAAGAATATTAGATTCGATGATGGCGCGAACAACCGCTTCTGTTAGAAACGAAGTGATGGTTGCTGGTTTTACAATCGCTGGAACGCCGGCTAAAAGGTTAACGGCAATCTTCTCCAACATTCCCCAAACTGGAAAGTTGAATGCATTGATATGAATTGCAACACCACGTTTTGGTGTCATAATATGCGTCCCAATGAAAGTTCCGTTTTTTGATAATTTGTGCGTATCACCTTCTACATAAAAAGGTTGATCACCAAACTGACGACGTAACGAAGCATTGGCAAATAAGTTACCAATACCACCTTCGATGTCGACCCAAGAGTCTGCTCTTGTTGCACCAGTCGCCCAAGAAACGGTATAGAATTCTTCTTTGCGTTCCATAAGGTATAAGGCTAATTTCTTTAGCATCAAACCTCTTTCTTGGAATGTCATTTTGCGAAGTTTTGGACCGCCAACTGTACGGGCATAATCCATCATCGCACCAAAGTCTAAACCTGCTGACGACGCCGTTGCAATTTCGGCACCTGTAATTGCGTTATATAACATTTGCCCTTCGGTAGAACCTTTGGTCCATTTTCCTAAAGCGAAATTTTCTAATTGATTCATTTGTAATTGGTATTATGTAAAATGTACAAAGTCTTTAAAATATGTAAAGAACATCTAAAATTTTAGTACGAACAAATAATTAAACTTTTTCAATAATTACTGCAAAGCCTTGTCCAAGGCCAACACACATTGTTGCTAAAGCGTATCTTTTGTTTTGATTTTGTAATTCGTACATCGCAGAATTAAGGATTCTTGCGCCGCTCATTCCTAGTGGATGACCTAATGCAATTGCACCACCGTTTGGATTGATTCTCGAATCGTCATCTGCCAAACCCCAAGCTCTGATACATGCTAAACTTTGCGCTGCAAAAGCTTCATTTAACTCAATAATGTCGATATCATTAAAAGTAAGATCTGCTTTTTGCAAAGCTAATTCTGCAGCTTTTACAGGACCAATCCCCATGATTCTTGGCTCTACACCAACAACAGCACTAGAGACGATTCTTGCTTTTGGTGTTAAACCAAATTCTTTAATCGCTTGCTCTGATGCTAGAAGATTAGCTGCCGCACCATCATTTAATCCAGAAGCGTTACCAGCAGTTACAGTTCCATCTTTTTTGAAAGCTGTTCTCAACTTTCCTAAACCTTCTAAAGTTGTGTCGTTTTTAGCAAATTCGTCACGGTCAAAGATAATATCATCGCCTTTTCTTTGTGGAATATTAACTGCTACAATTTCTTGTGCTAATCTTCCGTTTTCTTGTGCGGCTTTTGTTTTCATCTGAGAATTAAAAGCAAATTGATCTTGGTCGTCACGCGAAATATTATCACGCTCAGCAAGGTTTTCTGCCGTTTCGCCCATAGCGTCGACACCGTACATTTCTTTCATTTTTGGGTTGATAAAGCGCCATCCGAAAGTTGTATCGTAGATTTTTGAATCGCCACCAAAAGGTGTTTCTGTTTTTGAAATCACCAATGGACCACGTGTCATATTTTCGACACCGCCAGAAATCATCAAATCAGCATCACCAACCTGAATTGCTCTTGCCGCATTAATCGCTGCAGATAATCCCGAAGCACAAAGTCTGTTAACTGTCTCACCGGGAACATGATAATCCAAACCTGACAGCAAACCCGCCATACGAGCAACATTTCTGTTGTCTTCACCTGCTTGATTTGCACAACCTAGCACGACATCATAAATTCTTTTTTGGTCGATATTCGTGTTACGTTCCAAAAGTTTTTTAATAACAAAAGCCGCCATATCGTCTGGACGTATACTAGCTAAACTTCCTTTTAGTTTTCCGATTGGTGTACGAACACCGTCTACTATATATACTTGGTTCATTTTTTAAATATTAGATTTTACAATTAATATGCTTTTCTATCGTTAATAAAAAGTTTTGTTTTCTCTTGCTAAACGACGGATAATTGGACTACAACGGTAACGATCTTCATGATAGAAGTTATAAAGTTCATCCAATTCTTTTTCTAAATTTTGAAGTCCAAATTCGTCAGCCCAAGCTAAAAGCCCTTTCGGATAATTAACGCCTTTAGTCATTGCAACATCGATATCTTCAACCGATGCAATATTTAAGAAATAGGCATCTGCTGCTTCATTCATCAACATTATTAAAACTCTTTTAAAAATTTTTTCTAAAAGTTCAGGATTTGTATCTGGTTTTGGTTGTATCGCATTTTCTGAATAGTCATAAAAACCTCTTCCCGATTTTCTTCCATAAAATCCAGCTTCGAATAATCGTTTTTGAGTAAACGATGGTTTAAATTTTGGATCGTAAAAAAATTCTTTGAAAACACTTTCTGTAACACGATAGTTAACGTCATGTCCGATAAAATCCATTAATTGGAAAGGTCCCATTCTGAAACCACCCAAGCTTGTCATCGCATAATCAATCGTTGCACAATCGGCAACACCTTCTTCTAAAATTCGGATAGCTTCTCCATAGAAAGGTCTGGCTACACGATTCACGATAAATCCGGGTGTATCTTTCGCAATAGCAGGAAGTTTTTTCCAGCTTTCAACTAAAGATTTCGTTTTTGAAATTAAAGCAGGATCAGTTTGTACAGCAGGAATAATTTCAACCAAAGCCATCAAAGGTGCTGGATTAAAAAAGTGAATTCCGATAACACGATTTGGTTTTTGACAAGATGCCGCAATTGAAGCCATCGACAACGATGATGTATTACTTGCTAAAATACAATCTTCAGAAACTAAATTTTCTAATTTTTGAAACAGGTCTTTTTTGATATCTAAATCTTCGATAATTGCTTCTATAATTAATTCTGCATGCGAAAGTTCATCCAATTTATTAACCAATCGAATTTTACTAAAATAAAGTTGAGAATCTTCCAAAGAAATTTTGCCTTTGTCAGCCAGCTTTTGAAAGGTCGCTTCTAGAATAACGCCAGCTTTCTCTAACGCAATCGGATTGCTATCGTACAAACAAACATCGTTGCCCGCCATTGCGACAACTTGAGCAATTCCGCTTCCCATTGCGCCACTTCCTACAATTCCTATTTTCATTTACTTTTTATTATTAGATTTTCTTTTTATTAATGACATTTAAAATAGTCAAAAGGTTCTCGGCAATCTTCGCATTGATATAATGCCTTACAAGCCGTCGATCCAAATTGACTTATCAATTTTGTATGATTTGATCCGCAATGTGGACAAGGCACCTCATCGGGCTTTGCAAACAAATCGTCTTGATTGGTTTTAGAATAAACTGGCGGTGCAATACCGTAACTTTTTAGTTTTTCTTTTGCCTCCGTAGTCATCCAATCAGTCGTCCAAGCTGGACTTAAACGATTGGTTAATTTTACATTCTTGATGCCTTTTTCAATAAGTTTTAATCGAATCGACATATTGATCATTGATGTTGCTGGACAACCTGAATATGTTGGCGTCACAACAACTTCTACTTCATCATTTTTGATAAGAACTTCTCTGACAATGCCAAGCTCCAAAATATTAAGCACAGGAACTTCTGGATCCTGTACTTCACTTAAAAACTGCCAAATTTGTTCTTCTGTAAACTGCATTTCTTATTGCTGCTGACGGGTTGCACCCGCCGTTATTGATTTTAGCCATCGGGTTGAAACCCAATGCTATGATAATTCGCCTCCTCTTTTTAGTTGGGTTAAAACCCAACCAAACGTAAAATCGTCCCCTTTTTTCACCGGGTTATAACCCGATGCTAGGCTAATTCATCTCCTCTTTTTCGTTGGGTTAAAACCCAACGCTATGATAATTCGTCCCTTCGGGACTCTACAAATTGAAGCTTATTTTCATTTGTAGAGATTAGTATTATTTTGAGGAGAGCCACGAAGTGGCTCAACTTTTTACCATTCCATATTAGGGTAAGTGCGTTGCATATATTGCATTTCTGCAAGGATATATCCTAAAGCCTCGGTATGTTTACCGTCTTTACCACCAATTAATTTTCTTGATTTTGAAAAATCAACTGTCAACATCGCTTCTTCTAAAACCTGATTAACACGAGTTGTCCATTTATCTTTCAAAAGTGTGATGTCTGGCATTTCACCTGAAGCGATCAAAGCTTTCTCCCACGCATTTGGAATAAACATTTCGTCGGTATAATCGACAAAATCAAGAATCGACTTTTGGATTTTATCATGACTTTCTTCGGTACCATCACCTAAACGAATAACCCATTCCGAACTCCATTTTGCATGATAAGTTGCTTCTTTCAAAGATTTTTCTGCGATTGCTGCAATTTCTGAATTTGAAGATTTCTTAAGTTCGTTTAACAATAAAACATGATAGATATCGAAGTAAAACTGTCTTGCAATGGTATCTCCGAAATGTCCGTTTGGACGTTCGGTGATTAAAAGATTTTTGAAATCTCTTTCGTTGCGTAAAAATGCTAAATCGTCTTCGGTTTTGCCTTCACCTTGTAGGCTAGCCGCTAACTCATAATAATGAGATGCTTCTCCTAAAAGATCTAAAGCGATATTTGACAATGCAATATCTTGTTCTAAAACAGGTCCTTTGCCACACCATTCTGACAAGCGTTGTCCAAGAATCATACTGGTATCTGCTAAATGAAGAAGATAGTTAAGCTGGTTGTTATCTGTATTTTCCATTTTTATCAAATAGACTTTCGTCCTATTCTATTTTAAGTTGTCCAAATGGACTGTCTTCTGTTGATTAATAAAGGATTACATCCTATTATCTATTTAATGTTAATAGGACTTTGTCCTATTCTAGATTATATCATCCCTTCGGGACTCTTAAACATTGCTCAATATTAAAAGGACTTTGTCCTATTCTAGTATAAATCGTCCCTTCGGGACTAACCTAATGTTTTAGCTCATTCTTAGTAAAATACCCCAAAAGAACTAAACTTTTTACGCTAGCATGTCGCAGCCCGGCCTGAGTGGAGCTCTTTTTGTGTAGCGTAGCGAAACAAAAAAGCGGGGAACACTTCGACAAGCTCAGTACAAGCTCAGACGGAAAAGCTGCCCAAATCTTATTACATATTTTTGATTTCTTCTGGAACGTGGTAGAAGGTCGGATGTCTGTATACCTTGTCCTCCGAAGGCTCGTAAAATGCACCTGCATCGTCGGGACTAGAAGCAGTGATAAATTTGGACTCAACAACCCAAATACTAACCCCCTCCAAACGTCTTGTGTACACATCTCTGGCATTTTGAATTGCCATTTCTGCATCGGCAGCATGAAGGCTACCAACGTGTTTGTGATCTAGTCCTTGGCGGCTTCTGATGAAGACTTCCCAAAGTGGCCATTCGTTATTTTGCATCTTAACTTATTTTTTTCTGTTGTTCTTTTTGTTTTCTTTTTTCGTGGTAAGCTGTTGCCGCGTCTCGTACCCAAGCGCCTTCGTCGAAAGCTGTGCGACGTACGTCGATTCTTTCTTTGTTGCACATTCCGTTGCCTTTAACGACATTCCAGAATTCTTCCCAATCGATTTCTCCGAATTCGTAGTGTCCAGTTTCTTCGTTGAATTTTAGTTCTGGATCTGGAATTGTCAATCCTAAATATTCCGCTTGTGGAACGGTCATATCTACAAATCGTTGTCTTAACTCGTCGTTTGAAAAACGTTTGATTCTCCAGTTCATAGATGCTTCGGTGTTTCCTGATTCTGCATCACGAGGTCCAAACATCATCAAAGTTGGCCACCACCAACGGTTGAATGCGTCTTGTGCCATTTCTTTTTGTTCCGGTGAGCCTTGTGCCAACTTCATCATCAACTCGTAACCTTGACGTTGGTGGAAACTTTCTTCTTTACAAATCCTAACCATCGCTCTTGCATAAGGTCCATAAGATGCTCTACACAAAGGCACTTGGTTAAGAATTGCCGCACCATCTACCAACCAACCAACTGCGCCCATATCAGCCCAAGTTAATGTTGGATAATTGAAGATACTTGAATATTTTGCTTTCCCTGAATGTAGGTCACGAAGTGTTTCGTCGCGGGTTACACCTAAAGTTTCGGCTGCACAATAAAGGTATAAACCATGTCCGCCTTCATCTTGAACTTTTGCTAAAAGGATTTTTTTACGTTTCAGGCTTGGTGCTCTCGTAATCCAATTGGCTTCTGGCAACATCCCAACAATCTCGGAATGCGCGTGTTGAGAAATCTGACGAATAAGCGTCTTTCTATAAGCTTCCGGCATCCAATCTTTTGGCTCGATGCGGATTTCGTTATCGATTTTGTTTTGGAAGTGTTGTTCCAAGTTGATTTCTGTTGTTTCCATAATTTTTATTTTTTAATGGAATTAAATTTTTTAAAATCGTTTATAAAATAGGACAAATCCTATTTTATATCGATTAATAATCTTCTTTTTTTCGTTGATAGGGTTTTACCCAACCCTTAGTTAAATCGCCCTGTTGGGGTTCTTCTTTAATAGGCTTTCAGCCTATTCTATTTTAAATCGCCCCGTTGGGGCTTAACATTTTTCCTCTATCTTGATAGGATTGCATCCTATCCTTGGTTAACTCGCTCCGTTGGAGCTCTTTCTTTTCTTTCTATTTTGATAGGAGTTCATCCTATCATTTGTTAAATCGCCCCGTTGGGGCTGATGATTATTATTTTTATGTTTTGCCCCTTCGGGGCTAAACTTTTCTGCGTTATGTTGTTGCAGCCCGACTTGAGCGGAGCTCATTTTTTTTGCGTCGGATTAAGCTTTGGCAAAAAAATAGCGGGAGCGGAAGGCGGAAATGCTGCCCAAATAATTAATCTATAATTACTTGATGTCAAAGTTAACAATAACTTCCTCCGAACGCGGATGCGCCTGACAAGACAGGATAAATCCTGCATCCAACTCATCTTGCTCCAAAGAGTAATTGATGTCCATTTCAACTTCGCCTTTCTCCAACTTACATTTACAAGTCGCACAAACACCGCCTTTACAAGCGTATGGCAAATCTGCGCCATTCTGCAATGCAGCATCCAAAATGGTCTGACCGTGATAAGCCAAATCCATATTAAGCGCCGATGCGTCCAACTTAACGGTTACTTTACTGTATTTATCGTCTGCTCTGTTAACCGCTTGCGCATGTTCTTTTTTCTTTTCCTCAGCTGTCGCACTGTAAAACAGTTCAAAATGAATCTTTTTTGGCTCTAAACCTGCGTCTTGCAAGGTATCGCGAACGCCAAGAATCATATCTTCTGGACCACAAAGGAAAACTTCATCAATGGTCTCAACTGGTACAATGTGCTCCAAAAATAATTTGGCTTTTTCTCCTGTGATGCGTCCTGCCAACAAATCGGCATCTGCAATTTCGCGACTCAAAATATGATAAACACTAAGTCTATCCATAAAGATATTCTTAAGCGCTTCGATGTCTTCTTTAAAGATAATGTGTGCTTTGTTTCGGTTTCCGTAGATTAAAATAAAGTTGCTGTTAGGTTCGTTTTTTAAGACAGACTTTACAATCGACATCACTGGTGTAATGCCACTTCCTGCTGCAAATGCAACATAAGTTTTTTTGTTGTCTGGTTTTAGTTCTGTAAAAAAAGTTCCTTGTGGCGTCATCACTTCCACCATGTCGCCTTCCTTTGCAACATCATTGACATAGCTCGAAAATACGCCATCCGTGATCTTCTTCACCGCAACTTTTAGTTCATTTTCGCATGGACTTGCGCAAATTGAATACGAACGTCTAATCTCTTCGCCGTCGTTAATTTGTTTGAATGTTAAATATTGTCCTTGCGTAAATTTGAATTGCTCTTTTAAGTCCTCTGGCACGTCAAAACTTACCGAAACACAGTCTGGCGTTTCGCGTTTGATTTGTTTTATTTTGAGAGGATGAAAAGTTGTTGACATTATCTATTAAATATTTATTCCGTTAAGTAAAATTGTTGAAAGCTCTTCTTCTAATTCTTCCGCCGAAATATCTCGGCTTGGCTTATACCAAAGTTCTATCCAGCGTAAAGATGACAAGATTGTGAACAAAGCTACAGAAACATTCATGGTTTTGAATTCTCCAGTTTTCATACCTTCTTCAAGTACAAAAGCAAAACTTCTCTCGTAAGATTTTCTAATGCTTTTATATTCTTCCTTCTTCTCGTCACGAAGATACTTCCAATCGTTATTTGCAACCGAAACCGCGGCTGCGTCGTGAATCATCAAGTCGATGTGGACTTTGATAATTTGTTTTAATTTATCTTGAAAACTAGTTTCTGTATCAGCAATTTCTGAAAGTTGCGTTGTGTAAGCGTCTGCAATTTTAAAACAAATCAATTCTAAAATTTCGTCTTTAGATTTGATATGATTGTACATCGACGCGGCTTCCATACCGACTTTTTCAGCAATGTCGCGCATGCCTGTCCCTCCAAAACCACGATCTTTAAAAAGCTTCGACGCTTCGGTAAGGATAAGTTCTCTTTTATTTACTTTAGTTCTTAATGGCGCCATTTTAATATTTTAAAAGCTGGTCGATTTGTATTTTTAATTTCTCAGCATTTGGAAGCATCGTTTCTTCTAAAACAGAGTTAAGTGGAATTGCTGGCATATTCTCAGCACCAACCACTTTAACTGGCGCATCCAAATCGCGGAAACATGTATCCGAAATTCTTGCTGCAACGCTTTGCGCAAAGCTATTCTGTACAGGTTCTTCTGTTAAAACGATACAACGATTATGCTTTTTAACACTTTCAAAAATACGATTTTCGTCAAGCGGTGCCAAAGTTCTTAAATCGATAACTTCTACACGACCTTCAAAATCTTTAGCTGCATTGCTCGCCCAATAAACGCCCATTCCGTAAGTGATAATCGTTAAGGTCGATTGCTCTTTTTGAGAATCCGCTAGCAAAACTTCTCTAGCTTTCCCAAATGGAATGATATAATCTTCGTCTGGCTCAATTGTTTTAGCTTCTTCAGTTCCTGCAATTTTTGACCAATAAAGTCCTTTATGTTCCAACATCACTACTGGATTTGGATCGTAATAAGCCGACTTCATCAAACCTTTAAGATCTGCACCTGTTGATGGATAAGCGATTTTAATTCCTTTGATATTTGTTAAAACACTTTCTACAGAACTTGAATGATAAGGGCCACCACTTCCATAAGCGCCAATCGGAACTCTCAAAATCATGGAAACTGGCCATTTTCCGTTTGATAAATAACAACTTCTTGCTACTTCGGTAAATAATTGATTAAGGCCCGGCCAAATATAATCTGCAAACTGAACCTCAACAATTGGTTTTAGCCCAACAGCACTCATACCAACTGTCGATCCAATAATAAAAGCTTCTTGGATTGGCGTATTGAAAACTCTTTTGTCTCCAAATTGTCCTGCCAAAGTAATCGCTTCACGGAAAACACCGCCCAAACGCGCACCAACATCTTGTCCGTACAACAAAGATTCGGGATGTTTGTCCATAATTTCGCGAATGGCGAACAACGCACAATCCACCATTACTGTTGGCACTTTGCCTTCTGGCACACGAATTCCTTTTTCTTCGGTAATTGATGTTGGCACAAAATCGTGGGTAAACAAATCTTCTGGTCGAGGATCTTCCGCCTGAAAAGCTCTTTGATAATCGGCTTTTACAAGGTTTAAAACCTCATTTTCTATTGTTGAAACTTCAGAATCTTCAATTCCGAATTCTGATAATTTTTCTCTAAGTTTCGGAAGTGGATCTCTTGTCGCAGCTTCTTCCAAATCGTCACGGTACCACTCTTTTCTAACCCCAGACGTGTGGTGATTTAACAATGGAACTTTTGCATGAATTAACATTGGTCGACGCTCTTCACGAATAATACGAATGCACTCTTTAACCGTTTCGTAAGATTTAATAAAATCCGTTCCGTCGATTGTTCGTGCTTCGATTCCATCAAAACCTTGAATGTATTTTGACATATCTTGCGCACGAATTTCTGAAGCGTGTGCAGAAATATCCCATTCGTTATCTTGAACCAAATACAAAATCGGAAGTTGCTTCAGAGCTGCCATTTGGAAAGCTTCTGCCACTTCACCCTCCGTACAACTTGCATCTCCAAGAGAGCAAACTGCAATTGGTTTATCATCGAAATCTTCTGCAAGACCTAGTTCTTCTTTATATTTTAAACCCATCGCAACACCAGTTGTTGGAATCGCTTGCATACCTGTCGCACTACTCTGATGGGGAATTTTCGGCATGTCATCGCGTCTCAAACTCGGATGCGAATAATAAGTTCTACCACCAGAAAAAGGATCATCACGCTTAGCTAAAAGTTGAAGCATCAACTCGTAAGGCGTAATTCCGATGCCTAAAAGGATGCTATCATCACGATAATAAGCACTCAAAAAATCTTGTGGTAAAAGTTGTAAGCCTACTGCTAATTGTATCGCTTCGTGACCACGAGATGTCGCATGCACATATTTAGAAGCCACACGTTTTTCTTCCTCATACAATTCGGTAAGACTTTTAGCAGTAAACATCAATCGATAAGCATTCTTCAGAAAATCTTCCAAATTGCTTTCGTTAATATTTTTTTTAGGTTGGGTTAATTCCATTTTTACTTTTTACTAAACTTATTAAATTAGATATTTCGGTTGTCGATAATTCGGTTAAGTTTTCCTCCTTCGCTTCTTGGCAAATCACCAATATTGCAGAGACAAACTTCCATTGACAATCCGATGCAATCTTTAATTTTCTTCTCAAGCGTCTTTCTAACTTGTAAAAGCTGTTCGCTTGAAGATTTATTTTCATCTGAAATTTTAGAAATATCGCAACTTCTCAAAAAAGCATCTTCAATTTCCACAGAGACTTTCACAATATCCATTGCCGATTTTCGTGTTAATTCAATTTGATAATTAGCAGACGCAAAATCATAGTTTTCCAAAACATCAGCAATCTGAGTATGGAAAAAATTAACACCTCTAATAATCATCATATCATCGGCACGACCAACAATTGGCCCCATTTTCACTAAAGTTCTCGACTTAGAATGTTCGTAAGTGAGATTCGTAATATCGCCCGTCCAATATCTGATAATCGGCATCGCCTCTTTGGTTAAAGTTGTTAAAACTAAAACACCATATTCGCCTTCAGCAACTGGTTCGCCAGTTTTTTCGTCAACGATTTCTGGATAGAAAAGATCTTCCCAGATATAACTTCCTGTTCCGCGTTCGTCCACGGATTCTTGCGCCACACCAGGACCAATAATTTCGCTTAAACCGTAAATGTTGGTAGCTTTCACATTAAGACCAGTTTCGATTCTTTTTCTTAAACTTTCCGACCAAGGTTCAGAACCTAGAATAGCATATTTAAGATTAAGCGTTTTGATGTCGATATTTCGTCTTTCGATTTCTTCAATAATACTTAGAAGATAAGACGGCGTTGCAGCAATGGCTTCTGGTTGAAAATCTTGCAACAACATAATTTGACGTTCGGTTCCGCCACCAGAAATAGGAATAACATTCATCCCTAATTTTTCTGCGCCATAATGAAGGCCAAGACCTCCAGTGAAAAGTCCGTAACCGTAAGCATTTTGCAGCTTCATTCCAGCTTCGCAACCTGCAGCTGCCAAAGATCTTGCTACAACTTCAGAAAATAATTCGATGTCATTCTTTGTATAACCAACAACTGTAGGTTTCCCTGTCGTTCCACTCGAACAATGCAATCTTGCTACTTTTTCTTGAGGCACAGCAAACAATCCAAATGGATAATTGTCGCGTAAATCATGTTTTTTGGTGAACGGAAGTTTGTGTAAATCTTCCAAAGATTTAATCCCCGAAATGTCAATCCCTAATGCGTCATACTTACTTTTATAAAACTCAACATTGTCATAAACATATTGAACAATATTTTGCAAAGATTCCGTCTGAAGTGCTCTCAGCTTATCTTTTGCTAAAGTTTCTGCATTGGGATTAAAAATCATTTTCGAGATTAATATTTTGTGATTGGTCGTTTACAAATATAAAAAAATAATCGACACTAACAAACGTTAGTTAGTGATTTTAATCAATATTTAGGATTAAGTTCAATTTAGATTGATTGAAAAAAAAAATTATTGTAGTTTTGAAACACTTTAAAAAAAATTGATGAAACTACGAGTACTTTTAGGATTAGCTTTTTGGTGTGCTTTATTTTTATTCTCTTGTAAAAATGACGATATCGTTTTTGATACGCCAGCACAATCCTTGAAATTTTCGACAGACACAGTGTTTTGCGACACCGTTTATAACCAAATGCGTTCCGAAACTTATGCTGTAAAAGTCTATAATAACGACAACAAAGATGTGCAAATCCCGAGAATTTCTCTAGAAGGTGGCAATGCTTCTCTTTATCGTATTAATGTTGATGGAAAATCTGGAACTGATTTCAAAAATGTTCCTTTAAGAAAAAATGACAGTCTTTTTGTTTTCGTAGAAATTGCACCAACAGTCAATGCGCCAGAAGCAATCGCAGAGGACAAAGTGGTCTTCGAAACCTCAGCTGGACAACAAAAAGTAACGCTTTTCTCGGTAGTACAAGATGCTGAATATTTTATTCAATCTGATAAAAATCCAAACATCTTAACAGAAGATACAACCTGGAAAAACGATAAAGCGAAAATTATTTTTGGTGATTTAACACTTGCTGAAGGCAAAAAACTTACGGTTGAAAAAGGAACTAAAGTCTATTTCCACAAGAAAAGTGGACTTAACATTTCTAAAAATGCCATGCTTAATGTACAAGGTGAATATCAAAACGAAGTGACCTTCCGTGGTGATAGAAACGATACACGATACGACACGCTGCCTGCTAACTGGAACGGAATACGTATGGAAGCTGCCTCTACACTTAATATGAACTACGCCAAAGTCTATGGCGGAACGGTTGGTCTGCAACTAAAAGATAATATTGCAACAATTAACAATAGCATTATCCACACTTTCCAAAGTTTCGGAATCTATGCGATTGGCGCAAATTTGAAAACCAACAATTTGGTGATGAATAACTGCGGCGAAGCAGATTTAGCAATCTTTAAAGGTGGTACTTACAATTTGACATACAGTACTTTTGCAAATTATTGGGACTTAAATGGAAGTCTTTCTGGATTGAGCATCTACGCAACCAACTCTTGGAAAGACGGCGATAACGAGTATAAAGAACCGCTTATTTTCAACATGACTAACTCGATTGCTTATAACAATTTGTCAAATGCAGTTCTTTTTGCACCAACAACTGGACAAGTCTTTAATTATAACATTAAAAACTCTTTGTTAAAATATGATGATAAAGCAGGTTTCGCTTTTGAAAACAATAACAACATCCAAAATTCTATTAAAAACGTGGAACCAAAATTCGCTAACTACTATATTCACAAAATGAATTTAAGAGTTAAAGAAGGTTCTGGCGCAATCGGAAAAGGCATACGTCTTGTGGCTGGTGAAAAAGATATTACTGGCACAGAAAGAAAGAATCCATCAACAATTGGAGCTTACGAATTTTAATAGATTCTCTTTTAAAAAAATGGAAATCACAAAACTTCAACAAGAAGTCGATGCTTGGATAAAAACGATTGGTGTTAGATATTTTAACGAGTTGACCAATATGGCGATGTTGACCGAAGAAGTTGGCGAAGTGGCAAGAATTATCGCGCGTCGTTATGGTGAACAAAGTGAAAAAGAATCTGACAAATCCAAAGATTTGGGTGAAGAGTTAGCTGATGTTCTTTTCGTAACTTTATGTCTTGCTAACCAAACAGGCGTGGACTTGCAATCTGCTTTCGATAAAAAAATGAAACTAAAAACCGAGCGTGATGCAGAAAGGCATGCTCAAAATGAAAAACTAAAATAAAGCTTTTATGCTACTAAAAAAGTCCCAACTGATAGACGGACAACAGATACAAATTACCGGTTCGAAAAGTATTTCGAACCGTCTTTTGATTTTGGCCGGACTGTATAATCATATCGACATTCTCAATTTATCAAATTCGCAAGACACGCAACTTCTAGAGGCTGCGCTTAACCAAACGGGCGATGTTATCGACATCCATCATGCGGGAACAGCCATGCGATTTTTGACATCTTATCTTGCGATACAAGAAGGCAGAACGGTGACTTTGACTGGTTCGGATAGAATGAAACAACGCCCGATTAAAGATTTGGTTTCGGCTTTAAAATCTTTAGGTGCTGATATTGAATATTTGGAAAATGATGGTTTTCCGCCTTTAAAAATTGTTGGTAAAAAACTTTCTAAAAACGAAGTTGAAATTCCTGCTAATATTTCGAGTCAGTTTATTACATCTTTAATGTTGATCGGTGCTAAACTAGAAAATGGTCTTAACATCAATCTGGTTGGCGAAATCACCTCTCGTCCTTATCTGGAAATGACCTTACATATTCTGCATAATCTCGGGATTGAAGCTAAGCTTGATGGACAACAAATAAAAATCGACGCACACACGGGAAGTCTGAGAACGCAATATTATGAAGTGGAAAGCGATTGGTCATCAGCATCTTATTATTATTCTTTGGCAGCAATTGGTCGCAAAGTTATTAATCTAAAAAGTTTTAAAACTTTGTCTTTGCAAGGCGATAGCGTTATAAAAGAATTGTATTGGAAGTTTTTCGGGATTGATACTTTATCGGATTTTGCAGAAAATAGTATTGCATTAATGCCCGATCCGCATCATGAGCTTATCGAGTTTATTAGTTTGGATATGAATGATTGTCCTGACATCGCACAAACTTTGTGTGTGACAGCGACCCTTCTTAAAATTCCGTTTTCTATAACGGGTTTGCAAACTTTGAAAGTTAAAGAAACGGACCGATTGGTTGCACTTCAAAACGAGTTAAAAAAACTAGGCGCCACAACCATCATCACTAATGATAGGATTGAATCTGTCAACTTTGGTGAAGCTGACGCGCACATCCAAATCGAAACTTACAACGATCATCGTATGGCAATGGCTTTTGCACCCGCAGCTTTGCTTTACGATCTTGAAATCTTGGACGATCAAGTGGTTGAAAAATCTTATCCTGAGTTTTGGACAGATTTTGAAAAAGTAACTGAACAATTATAATCAAACAAAAGTAAAAATAGTTATCGCTAGCCCCGATGGAAGCGGCATCCTTTTGTTGATTTGGTGTACTTCGGCTCCGCTCAGCAACCCAAATCAACAAAAGATATAGCGAACAGCGGGACCAAATTGTCATAGAACGACAAAATGTTCTTGCTTCTAAAAAAAATAAAAAATGTCAAAAGTATACATCATCACGGGAAGTTCGACTGGAATTGGTTTTGCACTTGCTGAATATTTAGGTAAAAAAGGGAATAAAGTCTACGGTCTTAGCCGAAAAATGACCAATAGTCCGCATTTTACGTGTCTACCAACTGATGTTACCAATAATGACGAGGTTAAAAATGCGGTGGCGACAATTCTTGAAAAAGAAGGCAAAATCGATGTTCTTATCAACAATGCTGGAATGGGGATGGTTGGCGCTGTGGAAGATTCTAGCCAAGATGAAATTTTAAAACTTTTTAATCTGAATCTTGTTGGAACGGTGCAAATGATAAGTGCGGTAATGCCAACAATGCGCACCCAAAAATCGGGACAAATTATAAATATTTCGAGTATTGGTAGCGAAATGGGATTGCCTTTCCGTGGATTTTATTCGGCGTCCAAAGCAGCGGTCGACAAAGTTACGGAAGCGATGCGATACGAAGTTGAACAATGGAGCGTAAACGTCTGCTCGCTACATCTTGGTGACATTAAAACCAATATCGCTGACAACCGCATCAAAACCAATGTTTCGGCACCTTATCAAGGAATTTTTGAAAAAGTTTATTCTTTGATGAATGCACATGTTGACAAAGGAAATGAACCGCTAGAAGTTGCCTCCTACATCGACCAACTTCTACAAAAATCAAGTTGGAAAGCACATTATTATTTTGGTGCTTTTGGACAAAAAATCGGTGTTCCGTTGAAATGGATTTTGCCACAAAACCTTTACGAACATCTGATGAAGAAATACAATAATCTAAAGTAATTTCTGTTAAACTAATGTTGGTCGTTGTTAATGCCGAAATCTCTATTCTATATCATTGCGATTTTTTGGACTGTGTTTTTGCAAGCACAGCAACGGGATTTTTGGTTAATTGACAAAGACACGCAAACGAAAAACATCGTCAAAGATTCGGCGGCGGCGGTCAAATTTCTGGACAGTCTCGCGCAAACCTCTTACTTCTTTGCGAAATTACATCAAGTCGAAAATAAAGATCAACACACCGAAATCTATTACGACAAAGGTCCCAACTTCAACCAAGCACAAGTTAAATTTTCAGATAGTTTGCAAAAAGAATTCAATTATCCAAAAGAGATTTATGTGAAAAATTTGGATTCTTTAAAGCTAAAAATTAATCAAAAATATAGAGACAAAGGTTTTGCATTTAATCGTGTTAAAACAAAATTTATTGAGATTAAAAACGATAAACCAACGATAGAAATTTCGGTGGTTCCTACGCAACAGCGACGCATCAATTCTTTTGTTGTTCGCGGTTACGAGCGCGTCCCCAAACGTTTTGTCAAAAACCTCGAAAAAGCCTATCTCGGGAAAGTCTATGATGACAAAAACCTTGTCGCCATTAACAAAGATCTACAAGGTCACACTTTTGTAAGTTTGGAAAAGCCGCCTCAAACTTTGTTCACGAAAGATTCTACACAAATTTATCTTTTTCTTCAAAAAAAACGTGTCAATAATTTTGACGGAATGTTAGGTTTTGGAAACGATAAAACCGAGAAATTCACTTTTAACGGAACAATTAATATTGCGCTTCGTAATATGTTCAACGGTTTCGAAAGCATTAGTCTTTACTGGCAACGTAATCCTGACAAAGGTCAAACTTTTGATTTGCAAACCGATATTCCGTATACTTTTAAATCGAATGTCGGTGTTAATGTTGGCGTTAATATCTATCGACAAGATTCGACTTTTGCGACAGTGAAATTCCGTCCTGCCTTGTATTTACATTTATCACAGAATCAAAAAATTGGACTTCGAGGGACTTTTGAATCGTCTGCCGTTCTAGATTCGTTGTACACACAGGCGCAAGATTTCACGAAAAAAGGTGTTGGTGTTTGGTATCAATATCAATCTGGAAGCGAGATTCCTTTGTTTATTTACAATACAAATATCCGAGCAGAATTTGATTTTATTAAAAGTAATTACGATAAAACCAATCTCTCGGTTAACCAATTGCGCTACTTTGTTTCGGGTGAACATAATTTTCATCTAAAAGGAAATCATTATCTGAATCTTCGCGGTGAGTCGGCTTTGTTATCGGCAAAAAACGATTTGTCCGTCAACGAACTTTTTAGATTTGGTGGTTGGAACTCGATGCGAGGTTTTAACGAATTAAGTTTGGTCAGTGACTTCTATGCCTTTGGTGGCGCCGAATATCGTTATCTCGTCAACGATCAAGCTTTCTTTGATGTTTTCGCACAATATGGTACGATGTCTAACAAAAGTCTGAATGCCAGTCCAAGTCTTTATAGTTTGGGATTGGGCTTTAATTTCTTCTTGCCCGTTGGTTTGATGAGTTTCCAAATCTCGAATGGAAATCAATTCGGGAATCCTTTTAAATTTTCTGAAACCAAAATCCATTGGGGAATTGTAAGTCGATTTTAGAATTTAATTATAATAAAAAAGCCAATCCTTACAATGAAGGACTGGCTTAATGGTTATTAGTTTTTGTTTTTTAGTTTTTAATAATCTTACTTTTCTGGATGACTTTTCCGTTGTTATCTAAAATCATTATAAAATAAATACCTTTACTAAGGGCAGAAACATCTACTGCATCGCCTTTCGCATCTTTAACCAACTGACCTACTGAATTAAATATTTTTATAACTCCTGGTTTGGTAAGATAAAGTATAGAATCTACTGGATTAGGGTACAACGTAATTGATTCCTTTTTTGTATCTCCAACCTGTAACGTTGAAAAACAATTTGTACTAAACAAAGATGTATCGTCAACATACCATTGTTGATTTGTAACATTTTGCAAAGCATCTTGAACATTATCTACTTGGATACATTTTAACTCTCTACTATCTGTAAAAACAACTCGTGTTTGGTTAGTAATATTAGATAAGTTAACAGAGTTAAGTTTATTGTTAGAATACGATGAGATTTCTTTCAAACCTGTATTTTTAGAAAAATCTAATGTTTCAATATAATAATTTGAATAGAAACTAAAGTATTCTAAAGCTTTATTGTGCTCAATATTGATTTTTGGTAATTCTGTATTAGAGATAGATAAAGAAATCATGTTTTCAAAATAACTTAACCAATTGGCTTCGGTGAAGTTTGAGATTCCACTAAGATTTAAATCTTTATAATCTTTGGCTTCTGTAACTTGAATTTCATTGTCAAAATTTTTATTCAAATCATTTTTATAAAGCATATCAAGCTTCACTTCAGTATCAAAAATAGGCACGACAGCTCCAGGATTAGGAATTGTATTACAGTCTGTTGTAATTGTATTCCAAGGGTCCAAATTCCAGCCTTTACCTTGTGCTGCTTGTACGTCATCCACGAGAATACATGAAAGGTTTGGATTATTATAAACACTAAAATTATCAAGCACATCTAAACTCAAACCTCTTAGATCCAAGCTTTTCGATCGAATATCAGAAAAAATTATTTCAGCTGAATTATTAGGAACAGCTACCAATCTAATGTGATCTTTAAGCGAATTATAAACGGAAATGTTTTGCACATTATCTAGACCTGTAAAGTCAAAATTTTCAACACTGGAGGAAATAAGTCCAAAATATTCAATATTATTATTCGGTGCAATAGTCCATGTATTTGCTGAATGATACACTTGCGTTAGCAGTGGATTATTTGACAAATCTAAATGATTAATATTACTTTTTCCGATTTCAATCGCTTTTAGGTCAACTAATTTTGACAAATCGAGATTCGCTAATTGATTTTCATCAATATATAAATACTGAAGATTCTTGGCTTTAGACAAATCTAAAACTGTAAGCTCGTTTCTACCTATATCAATAGAAATCAAATTCTCACTAGTACCAAGAACAAAACTATTAAGAATTGGAGAGCTAACATAAATGTTAGATAAATTAGGAGAATGAGTAAAATCCAAAGACTGTAATTTCTCTGATGCAAATTGGAAATTAGTTAATTCTGGTTTATTTCCCAATTCAATAGAGCTAATTTTCTCACAATTTATATTAATTTCATTAAGCTTTGTATTACTTGTAAGATCTAATGAAGTCAGTGGAACTTCTACAAATCTTATCATTTGAAGTTCATTTTGGGAAGACAGATCTAATTGCTTAATATTAGTATTTTGTATTGAAAGCTCCTTTATAACTGACTGTGTCGGTAAGACCACATTATTAAGCTTAGTACGTGCAGATGATGAGATTTGCAAATTCTCAACTTTGTTAAAAAAGGATAAATCAATGGATTCAACACTATCATAAGCCAAAGAAAGGCCTGTAATGTTTTTAAAATGCTTTAACCATTCAAAATCATGTTGTGTAACAGAAAGTTGAGTATTAGAATCGTATTCTTTAATCGCTAAATCTAATGTATAATTTTCAGCTTCGCTAATTTGTATCTCGGTATCTCCATTAGTATTAAGTGATTGATTCTTGATCATCATCAACTTCATGACTGGATCTACAAACTCTACAAATGGTCCAACTGGTGGTTGCATCGTACTACAATCTAATGAATACTTAGTATAAAAATCCTTCCATTGTGAAAATTTTTGATTCGCTTTTGCAACATCATTAACCTGTACACATGACAACGTTACATTATTTTGGAACAACAAAGTTTGTACTTTATTAAGATCTAACGTTCCTATGTTAACTGAGGTTAGTTTAGGATTATATTCCATTCTTACCTCTGTCAAAGCTGTGTTCTGTCGAAAATCAGCTGAAGTCAAAGCACTATATCTAATCCAAACATCTTTCAGCAGTGGATTATTAGAAGTGTCAATTCCTGAAACATTGACAGCATTTAGATTAAGATATTTCAAATTGGGGTGGTTTCCAAAATCTAAAACAGGCTGCGTCAAATTAACATTAGATAAATACAAGATTGCAAGGTTAGTAAAAGCCTCTAAACCTGTTAAATCTGTAATAGTCTTCCCAGAACTAGCAAAAAGATACAATACCCCATCATAGGCCGCCGCTTCGGAAACCTGAATTTCAGAATCGCCATTGGAATCGATACTATGGCTATTAAGTAATAACTCCTTGAGATTAGGATCTGGAATATTAACAATTTGCGCAGATAACATACCTGCCAAAGACAAAGAGGAAACTGTTAAAAATCTCTTTGCAAAAAAGGGTAAAACTCTTTTCATGATTGTAATAAAAATTTTAAAATACTATTAAGTCAATGATAATAAACGCAACATAATTCTAACTTAAAAACAAGAACCTACTCCAACGGAAACGTGGTATGATTTAATGTTTTTAATACTTGTTTCTGAAAAATTAAGAGATGTGACCAGCACTGCATTTATGTTGCAAATATCAATCATTAGCCGATGAACAACCAGTTACAGAGGGGTAGTAAGCGTATAGTTAGTAGCACTACCCACCTAGGTAGTGCGAAAAATCATGGATATTTTCATCAAAAAACCATTCAATCCAAATTCTGGATTTTAAAATTTTTAATAAAGATTACATTAATTATTAATTCTAATAAAAGTTTTTATTTACGACAAATTCACAAATATTATAAAATACATACGTATTTATAAAAGATAGCATTATAAAAAAAATAGGATTGCGTATTATTAATTCTGAATATTGATGTAATAAACCAAACACAAATTAATTAATAGACAGCATATATTAAAAAAGATTAAAATTATTACTTTTGCAATCATATCACCTAATAACTACCCAGCGACTACCCATATTAAATTAATAATAATAATTTAATATTAATTAATAAGTAGCATGACACGTAATTTATGATTAAAATTTTACTATTTGTTTTTTTTATACTATTTAGTCATTTAACAATTGCTCAAAACACACATTATGAGCAATTCAATGATGAGATTTCACAACTTAACGACGCTTACAAATACGAGGAATCTATCATTAAACTTGAAGAAATCCTTCACAATAAAAAATCTCAAAATTACGATCGTTACAATGCTTACCTTCAAAAAGCTTTAACCTTTAAAAGACTTTATAATTATCCAGAAGTTTTAGAAAACCTAGATTTAGCTTTTGAGGAAGCGAAAGATACAGACTTTGTGGAAGAAGCAGAAGTTCGTGTTTTAACGGAAAAGATGTTTGTGGAATTCGACTTACGAAACTTCGATAAAGCCGAAAAACTTATCAAAGATTTATCCAAAAAAAATATTGATTTGCTAGATGCCGAGACGCAAGCTTTCTACCTAAGTGCGGTCGCTGTCCTACAAATCATCAATAAAGATTACAATGCCGCACAGTTGACTTTGGAGGATGCAATTGGCATTTTGGAACGGAAAAGCCCCAAACATCTTCCACTTATTTACACCAAAATCATTGGACTTTCAGAACATCTTAAAGATAAAAACCTAGCGCAAAACGCCTTTGATAAAGGAATCTATTATGCTGAAAAATACAATATGGATATCTACAAAATATCTATGTATTACACGATGAGCCATTTTTTTCTGACTTTCGAAGATTATAAAAACGCCTATCTCTACGAGAATCAGGGTGTCGAAATCTCAGCTAGATATAACGCCGCATTTCAGAATGGAAAATTATCTGTTCTCGAAAGAAACCTTTTGAATAAAAGAAAAAATGTAGAACTCGATTACCAGAAAAAAATTAAATATATCCTCGCTTTTGCATCAGCTATTTTGCTAGCTTTTTTAGTGGTTGTTGTTAAGTTATATCAATCTAACAGAGAGAAAAATAAGCTTATCCTTCGCGAAAATAACCGTATGCGCGCCGAGCTCGAAAAACTTACAAATGAAGTCAATGAGCAAGGTGAAGACAAAATAAATCTTGCCAATTACAACCTTACCGATCGTCAAATAGATATCGTAAACCTTGTAAAACTCGGAAAAACCAATAAAGAAATTGGTGAAAAACTCTACATTTCTGAAAATACAGTTAAATATCACCTCAAAATTATATACAGCAATCTCGGTATCGAAAACCGTTGGAATCTTCGTGAAAGTCTACAAGAGAGCGTTTCATAATTTTTTTTAAATTAAATGAAAACTTTATACATCTTTATTCTATTAGTATTTAGTTGTTTTATTTCTGCCCAAAATGGGAATCTGAAAAAATTCAATGACGAAATATATGTACTTAATGGCAAACATGAGTACGAACAAAGCATTATCAAAATCTATGAAGTTCTTTACAATCCAAAGTCTTCACATTACGAAAAATACAATGCTTATCTACAAAAATCTTTGACATATAAAAGAATATACAACTTTAACGAAGCTTATGGCAACCTCAACTACGCATTAGAAGAAGGTTTAAAAACCGATAAAGTAAAAGAAGTAAATTCTAAGATCGCTATTGAAAAGTTCTTTATCATTTTCGACTTACAACGATTTGAGAAAATTCGGGAAATGATAAATGATAACAAAAACATCGACTTATCATTAATTGATGAAGAAACAAAAGGTCTTTATCTTTCTGCCTTAGCCATTATTGAAATTATAGATGGTAACTACGATGATGCCAATGACAAAATTAATAATGCAATTAGTATTTACGAAAAAGTAAGTCCTAAAGATCTACCCAATATTTATGGTAAGAAAATGTTTCTGTACCAAAAACTCAATCAACCAGAAAAAGTTGAAGAAGCCTTTCGAAAGGCTATGTATTATGCAGAAAAATACAAAACAGACTTATATATAAAGAATCTAGCTATCAATATGTGGGAATTTTACACCCATCAAAACAACCTCGAGAAAGCAAAACATTATCGCGAAATTGCGGATAATCTCAAAGAAGACGACAATACTTTAATCAATATTAATAGCCTAAAACTTATCGAACTCGAAAAGAAACTGACATCCGACTACCTAAGAAAAGAATACGAAGCACAACAAAATAAACAACTATTAATAATTGTTGGATTTGTAATTGTTCTCGGCATTTTAGGCTATTTAGGATTTACTCTATTTAAAAATAGAAAAAAACGTCTTGCAGTCGAATCTGAGAATTTAGAAATCAGAAAAAAACTAGATGAGATTTTATTTAATTCAAAAAATGAATCAGAAAATTCTGATTTCAAAAACACCAATCTCACCGATAGACAACTTGAAATTATCGAACTTGTAAAAATCGGCAAAACCAATAAAGAAATCGGTGCTGAGCTCTACATTTCGGAGAATACGGTTAAATATCACCTCAAGATAATCTACAATACTTTGGGCATCGAGAACCGTTGGGATTTGCGCTAAAAGAATTAACACATTGATTTTCAAGCAATAGAAAAGACAAAAATTAAATTTAGTTAATATCAATTTCCTGATTTTCAGAATTCATTAAAAAGCTTTAATTTTGCAAGAAAGTAAAAATGTCTATTCATAACAAAATTGTTGAACAAGCCATCACTTTTGATGATGTTCTTCTCATCCCTTCTTACTCAGAAGTTTTACCGAATCAGGTATCTTTAAAATCTAGACTTACAGACAAAATCACGCTTAATGCGCCAATCGTTTCTGCAGCAATGGATACAGTTACAGAAGCAGATTTAGCAATTGCTTTGGCAAGAGTTGGTGGTTTAGGATTTATTCACAAAAACATGACAATTGCTGAACAAGCTGCACAAGTTAATCGTGTAAAACGTTCAGAAAACGGCATGATTTCCGATCCTGTAACTTTGTCAAAAGATCATACTTTGGGACAAGCCAAAGATCTGATGTCTAAATACAAAATCTCTGGACTTCCAGTTGTTGACGCTGACGGAATCTTAGTTGGTATTATCACAAACCGTGATGTTAAATATCAGGAAAACCTTGATATGAAAGTCGCTGAGATTATGACAAGCGAAAATCTTATCACCTCTGACAAAGACACTAACTTAGAAAAAGCAAAAGAGATTCTTCTTAAAAATCGTGTTGAAAAACTACCGATTGTTGACAAGAAAAATAAATTGGTTGGATTAATTACTATTAAAGATATCGACAACCAAATGGAATATCCTAATGCTAACAAAGACGAAAACGGGCGCCTTATCGTTGGTGCTGGCGTTGGCGTTGGCGAAGACACGATGGATCGCGTTAAAGCACTAGTTGCTGCAGGCGTTGACATTGTGGCGATTGACTCTGCACATGGACATTCTAAAGGTGTTCTTGACAAAATATCAGAAATTAAAAAAGCTTATCCTAACCTAGACATCGTTGGCGGAAACATCGTAACTGCCGAAGCTGCAAAAGATTTAATAAAAGCTGGCGCTAACGTTCTTAAAGTTGGTGTTGGTCCAGGATCGATTTGTACCACACGTGTTGTAGCTGGTGTTGGCGTACCTCAGCTTTCTGCAATCTACAACGTTTACGAATATGCTAAAAAGAAAAATGTTGCGGTTATTGCTGATGGCGGCATCAAACTTTCTGGTGACATCGTAAAAGCGATTGCTAGTGGTGCAAGTGCTGTGATGTTGGGTTCACTTTTGGCTGGTACCGAAGAAGCGCCAGGCGAAGAAATCATCTTCCAAGGTAGAACTTTCAAATCTTATCAAGGTATGGGAAGTCTTTCTGCGATGAAGCGTGGTGGTAAAGAGCGTTACTTCCAAAGTGAAGCTAAAAAATTCGTTCCAGAAGGTATCGAAGGGCGTGTACCTTACAAAGGGAAATTGGAGGATGTTATTTTCCAATTGACTGGTGGTCTACGTGCTGGTATGGGATATTGCGGTGCAAAAGATATTGAAACACTTCAAAAAGATTCTAAAATGGTGATGATTACAGGAAGCGGTCTTAAAGAATCGCACCCACATGATGTTATCATCACACAAGAAGCACCTAACTATTCTTTATAAAACTAAAGATTTAGATAAAACTATTAAGCTGTCCTTTGTGGCAGCTTTTTTTAGGAGTAAACTTTTTTTAAATGAAATTTGATTTAAAATAAAACTTATTTCTGTAATTTTAAGTTTCATAAAATTTTTAGAGAATTTACTTTTGAAAACTCTAGAGATCAAAATTATTTTTAAAATTCATGTTTAAAATAAAAAACTATTTTCTTGTAGTATTACTGTTGTCATTAGTCGGATGTGACGTGATTCCGTCAGGTGCTATCTATCGTCCAAATTCGGGTACAACTTCCTCAACCAACGAAAGTCGCGAGTTTGCTGATCTTATCGCGAAAGATCAAATCAATAAAAATGACGAAACTGCGAAAGTCCTCACCTACTTACTCAACGACGCTGACCCAAAAGAAAAGCAAACTGCCGCCGTCATTACCAACACTTCGAATTGTAATATTATTGTCCGTCTAACACAATCTGGCGGAAACAAAATTTACAATCTTCCTGTTTCTAAAAACAGTAAAAACCAATTTATCATCGATAAAGGAAATTACACTTTAAGATCAAATGTTTGTTCAGCTAAATATTATTCGCAGAAAAGTGTAACAGACGCCCTTATTTTGACTTTGGGCACCAATTAATTTTTTATTTTTTTTGGAATTAAATATTAACTTTCGAGATAAAACAATCAAATATCGGATCTATATTCATAGCGTTGGTTGAGTGAAATTCTGCAATAATTTTGTATCGAGAATTTAGAAAACTTAGTAAAACAAAAATCCGACTCAGCTAACCAAGTCGGATTTACTTTTTTTAAAAATAGAAGTTTCTATTCTTTAATAAATTTAATTTCGTGATTTTTAGAATCTTTTGTTTCAATTTTTATGATGTACAAACCTTTTGAAAGTTTTGAAACATTAATGTTTAATTTAGATTTTTCCGAAACGACTAATCTTCCAGCATTATCATAAATCGATATTGAATTTAATTGTTCATCGGCAATAATATTCAAGACGTCTTTAACTGGATTTGGGTAAATCTTAAATTTATTTTTATTAAAATCTGATAAAGCCAATGTTGAAGTATGGACATCTCCGGTCATTGTAGAATTAGCGCCAGACATACTTCCGCCACATTCACCTTGGGTTATCGCAGTATTCTCGATCCATTCTCCCGTAGTATTGCTTGGTGGATTAACAGCTGAAGAGCTTCCAGTAGCGTTATAAAAAACAACATAAGGATCAACAAAATCACCATCACCTTGGTCAGCCAGAAACTCCCATCTCGTATTGGTATTATTCCATTGGATTTTGAATTCGCAAATCCCAAGTCCTCCGCAAGGTTGATCGCCTGTAACAGGCGTTGTAATATAGATGCCTTTACCGTAAGTATCCGTGCCGGTTTTAGTCAAAACAAAATCTTGGTTATTAAATAGATTGTAACAACCTTTATAATTAATTGTTTGTGCCTTAGATAATCCAAATCCCAAGCACAAAGACAGTAGTATTTTAGTTTTCATAATCTTAGTGTTTTTAGTTTTGTGATGGATAAATACCTTGAGTAGCAATAATACACTTAAAAGTAATGTAGGGCTGGATGTTATCATGTGGCTGATTACCTCCCGCAGTTTTAACAGAAAGATTACTCATTGGTGCTAAGGTCCCGCTTGTCGCATACTTTTTATCCAAAACTTGACTATCAGACGGCAAAGCATTCGTAGGAAGATTTTGGCTACCTACACCACTAAATGCAGTAATTTGATGATTATGCATAGGCATTTGATTTATTGTTAAAGTTTCCTTTTCTGTGCCAGCAGATTGTCCTAATACATAATTACCACCACTGGTAGTTGAAGTACCATCACCAACCAATACGCGACTTTGTACATTAGGCAATGCAAAGGTCGTCACACCATCGCCACCATAAGTTGTTCCTATCAAACTATATAAAGCAGAGTTTTCATTTATAGACATTAGTTGACCGTTACAGTCTGCCCAGCCTTGCGGTGCAAAAGTAAATGCGACATATAGCATTTGTCCCAAATAAGCATCACCTCCGCCTTGTGCTTTTAGTTTAGTATTACCTGCTATAAAAGCAAGCAAAATGCTTAGTAATAAAAGTTTATTTTTCATGGTTTAGTTATTTAAAATTAATTACGTGACGGATAAATACCTTGTAGTGCGATAATACATTTTAATGTCGTATAAGGCTGCATATTGTTATGTGGTTGAGAAGCTCCTGAACCTGACAACGTATTATTTGACATTGTTGTATCTGCAGTCGCATCCGAGTACTCGGGATCGCCAGCTAAAGTATCTGCCATACGATTACCACTGGGATTAGACGTATCTCCTGCAACTTTTACAGCAGTTAGACTATGATTATGCGTGGGCAGTTCATTGGAAGTTAAGGTCACCCAAGGAACCCCAACTTGTGTACCAACTACATAGTTAGGACCATCTCCCATTATGGTACGTCCTCTCATATCGGGTAAAGCAAAATTTGCCGTACCATTGCCACCAAATTGTGTACCCAGCAAACTAAACAAAGCAGTATTTTGGCTAATGTTCAACAATCTTCCATCACAAGGCGCCCAACCTCTTGGCGTAAAATTATAGGGAACCCACATGATTTGGCCAATCATGGGCACGTTTTGCGAAAAGCCTTTGACACCTATCATTAACAACGCAATGATAGATAGTTTTTTAAATTTATTCATGGTAAAAGTTTTTATGGTCTTGCTGGAAAAACACCTTGTAGAGAAATAATGCATTTTAAAGCCAAAGAAGGCATACGATTCTCGTGTGCTTGATTGCTTCCAACGGCACTAACAGCAGTAGATTTCATAATAACCTCATCTGCAGCAAGTGTAGAAGTTGAATATTCTTTGTCAAGCGTCTTTGTCTTTGCAGGATAAGCAGCATTTGGTTTATTCTGATTTGCCACTTCTGTCGTACCCATCAGTTGATGTGTATGTGTTGGCATTTCTGCGATGGAAAGTGTGACACTTTCTGTTCCACCTGTTTGTCCTATTAAATAACCACTAAGACCTGCGCCTTGTCCATCATCAATAATCACGCGACCTTGTGCATTAGGCAATGCAAAATTAGTCATACCATTACCTCCATACGTTGTCCCTATTAAAGAAAACAATGCAGTATTTTGAGAAATTTGTAAAAGAGAGCCATCACAATCATGCCAACCTTGAGGTGCAAAATTGTATGGTACAAACATAATTTGACCGATAAATGGTGTCTCTTGCGCAGAAAATTTTGCGCTGATACTCCCCAACAGAATCAGGAGAGTACTGGTAATAAGTTTCATAGAAATTAGTTTTCGCAAAAATATAGAAATAATCAAATACGAAAAAAGATTTTTCTCATATTTAACATTAAGATAAAACTAAAGCACAAAAAAATAGATTTCTATTAATGAAATCTATTTTAAAACATGTAAAATTTAAGTTTATTCTTCTTTATCTAAATCCCGTTCGAAAACCTTCAGGCGATGTTCAGTACTCATATCACCTTTTGCAATTTTTTCTTTGGCATAAACTTTAAAAGAATGTTCGGTTTTTTCTAAAAGATAATCATAAGGACCAACATTTGATATAAGCTTAATCAACACTGGCGAAATTTCGAGACAGATAAACATTCCCATAATAAAACTCGCTGCTAGAGCAATGATTGCAGAGTTTTTACCCAACTCATCCAAAGCTTGTAATCGCGCCGCAAATCCATTGAATTTATCTTCAAAAGTTTCCGTGCTTTTACGCTCAGTCTCTAGGTTGGTATAGACTTTTGACACTTCTTTATCGAGATACTCCAAGCGCGGTGCGACTTGTTTTTGATAATTTTCTAAATCTTGTCGACGTTGCTCTTTCAGCTCTGCTTTACGTTTAGCATTTGGGCCATAACCCTCTTTACCGCTGGTAAGTCCTGTTTTGGTACCGAGAATCTCCTTTTCCAATTCTACCGCTGCCGAATCATACGAAACTCTATAAGCTGCAATTTTATCATTGATCTGTTTTTTTTCGGTGTCAAATGGTCCTGATTGTTGAAGAATACGACCGTTCATTTCGGCTTGCAATTGTTTTTTATTCCGTTGAATAATCGTGTTAAGTTGTTTGTTGACTTCCTTTTCAAAAATCTTAAGTTCCAAAGGTTTTGCAATGATAATCCCGAGAAAAGTTGCCAAAGCCAAACGCGGCAAAGTCATCAACAATTGATGCCACCAACCGACTGTTTTCTTAATCGATGATACAATATATCGGTCGAGATTAAAAATCATCAAACCCCACAAAAGTCCAAATCCTGCAGCAACCCAATAGTCATCAAAAACCGTAAAAATGGCATAGCCAGCAGACAAAGTTGCAAAAATTGCGGTAAACAAAACGATGCCACCAATACCTGCAAACTTGTTCCATTCCGAGGGCGTTTTTTTCAAAATATGAACATTCGCACCCGAACAAAGTATTAGAAAATGTTGTAATTCATTCATTATAAAAAGTTGTTATTTAGTTTGACTATTTGTCACATCAAATTTCATTTTGTTACAAATAGTAATAGGCTTAACCAAGTAGCGAAAAATATGCCAAGGCTTTTAATCCTATTTTAAATTTTAAAATGAATTTCAACAAAGATTCGCAAAGCTTATATAGCTAAAGTACTTTTCTTTATACGAAGCGTCATTTCGAGTAAAAATCTGTAAGATTTTGTATCGAGAAACTTTATTGATATGAAAATTAACTTGTTTTCGATACAATTTTCTGCGAAAATCACTCAAACTGACGTTAATTTTCTTATCCTGAACTCAGCTTATTTAATAAAGAAAAAATTAAATTTGAAAAGAAGAATACTAAGATTTAGATTCTTCTGTTGGAACAATAATACTATTTTCTTGGTCACGCAATCGCTTTTCGGCATTCCATTTTGCGAATTTTGAAGGTTTTATATAATGTCCTTTTTTGTAAGCATAAACTTTTGTAAACTCTGCACCAAAAAAGATAATTTGACAACTATAATTAACCCACATCATAATAAGAATAACCGTCCCAGCAGCGCCAAAAACAGAAGTTGGCTTCGACAAATCAAAATACAAACTCAACAACATTTTCCCAATATTGAATAATAAAGCCGTTACCACAGCGCCCATCCAAACGGACTTCCAAGAAATTTCGACGTCGGGCAAAACTTTAAACATAAAAGCGAATAACAAAGTTACCACCAAAAACCCCAACACAAAATTGGAAATTTGCATCAGAATGTAAGTTTCAATCCCGAAATAACCAGTTATCAAATTATTTGCAAGTCCCAAAAGCGACGACAAGACCATACTTATCAAAAGCAAAAACGTGATAACGAGAATCATTCCCAAAGAATTGGCGCGGTCTAACAAGAATTTTTGCCAAGCGCGTTTTGGAGCAGACTCGATGTCCCAAAGTTGATTAAGCGACGTCTGCATTTGGAAAAACAAAGTCGTAGCACCAAAAATTAAAGTGCCGACACCCAAAGTTTTCATCCAAATATTTTGTTTATCAATAACAGCGCTGGTAACAATACTTTCGATACTAGAAGCAACATCTTTCCCCATAATCCCACGGAACTGAGCGGTAATTTCTCCACGAATAGCTTCCTCACCATAAAAATTTCCCGCTACCCAAATCACAATAATCAGCAATCCAGGAAGCGAGAAAATCGCATAATATGCAATACTCGCACTGTCTTTGCTCGCAGACGACTTCATCCACTCGCTAAAGCTTTCTTTAAGAACACTCCAGAAGTCCGAGATTATTTTCAGCATATTTTATTCTTTATACCAACCAGAATATTTCATATAGTTGTTGGCAATTCTGTTAATTTCGCCTTCAATTAACTGTTGCGAAACATCTTTCACTTTTTTAGCAGGAACGCCAGCCCAGATTTCGCCTTCGCCAATATGTGTATTAGCCGTAACAACCGCACCTGCAGCCACAATCGAATTACTTTCTACCACGCAATCGTCCATCACAATCGCGCCCATCCCAATTAGGACATTATCTTTCAATGTACAACCGTGCACAATCGCGTTATGGCCGATGGATACATTGTTTCCAATTTCAGTCGCACTTTTTTGATACGTGCAATGTACCATCGCGTTGTCCTGAATATTAACTTTGTTACCGATTTTTATGGAATTAACATCTCCACGAATCACCGCATTGTACCAAACGCTACAATCGCTTCCCATTTCCACATCACCAATTACCGTTGCAGTTTCAGCCAACCACGTGTTCTCTCCCATTTTGGGCGTTTTTCCTAGAAGTTCTCTAACTATTGCCATTATTTAAGTTTAATTTTTTTAGAAGCTATTCCCGCTTTCCGCTGTATCTTTTGTTGTGGCGACCTCGCTACGCTCGGCCGCCACAACAAAAGGATGCCGCTGCAATCGGGGCTAGAATTTTGTGCTTCGATAAGCCATAGGTCTGATAGAAAATTCAAATAACCTCTAAACTCCTATTCCTCAAGCCAACACAGAATTCTTAAGCATTCTTACATTTTTTTCTTCCACCAAATTACGATATTTTTGCATAAGAAAAATCCAGTCTATGAGACAAATTTTAATAGAACCAACAGAAAATCCTAAAGTCCTAAAGTTTGTAGCAGATTACAACCTTATTCCAGGCTCTTTAGAACTCGATAGAGATTCCGACATTTCGGAAATCCCATTAGCGCAAGAATTGTTCAACTATCCTTTTGTTAACCGTATTTTTATCACGGCTAACTTTATCGCAGTTGCCAAAGAAGACAGCGTAGAATGGGAACATGTAGCAGAAAATCTTAAAAACGTTATCGAAGACGAACTTCTTGCCAATCCAAGAATCTATCTTCAAAAGAAAAAAGAATTGTATCAGATCTATTCTGAAATGACGCCTAACCCAAATGTTATGAAATTCGTTTCTAACAAAATGCTTATGGATGGCTTTTTAGAATGCAAAAATGTACAAGACGCAGAGTTTGTTCCTTTAGCAAAAGCACTTTTCGACGAATTCGATTTTGTAAAAGAAGTCTTTATCAGTGATAACTTTGTGGCTGTTACTAAAGACAACCAATACGAGTGGCATCAGATTATGACGCAAGTACGTTCTAAAGTTGCAGATTATCTACAAGGCGGCGGCGAAATTTCTAATGTAGAACCGCATCCACACGAAAATCCAGTACAGAAAATCCTTAACAGAGATTATACAGACAACGAGCAAAAAATTAGCGACATCCTTATGGAATATGTTGCGCCAGCTGTAGAAAATGATGGTGGAAAAATCTCACTTATGGAATATGATGAAGATAGCAAAACAGCAAAAATGCTTCTGCAAGGTGCTTGTAGCGGATGCCCTTCTTCAACAGCAACGCTTAAAAACGGTATCGAAAATATTTTAAAACAATTTGTTCCCGATCTGGTGGAAAAAGTTGAAGCAGTTAACGGCTAAGATTTAAAATAAATTCAAAAACCTTTTAATACAAAAAATTGAATACCAATAATATACCTCCAAAAAACACAAACAAAAAAGGGATTTTACTTGTTAATCTAGGTTCTCCAAAATCAACTTCTGTTACAGATGTCAAAGACTATCTCGACGAATTCTTGATGGACGAACGTGTTATCGATTATCGCTGGATTGGCCGTGCGCTTTTGGTACAAGGTATTATCCTGAAAACGCGTCCTGCAAAGTCTGCCGAAGCTTACAAAACGGTTTGGACGGAGCAAGGTTCTCCACTTATTGTTATTACAGAACAGATAAAAACCAAACTTCAAAAATTGGTTGATGTTCCTGTAGAAATAGGAATGCGTTACGCAGAACCGAGCATCGAAACTGGCATTCAAAAATTGGTTGATCAAGGCATTTCGGAGATTGTTTTGTTTCCGTTGTATCCGCAATATGCGATGAGCACAACAGAAACGGTAATCGAAAAAGCAGAAAGCGTTCGCAAGAAAAAATTTCCTGATGTTAAAATTAATTACATTCAGCCATTTTATAATCGTGAAGATTACGTCAATTGTTTAGCGGAAAGTATTCGTGAAAAATTGCCGACTCATTTTGATGCGTTGCAGTTTTCTTACCACGGCGTTCCAGAAAGACATCTTTACAAAACCGACCCTTCTAACACTTGCAAAATTGATGATGCCAATTGTATCAACAGCCAAGTAGAAACGCATAATGCCTATTGCTATCGCCATCAATGTTACAAAACGACTGAATTGGTGATTGAAAAATTGGGTATTCCGAAAGAGAAAGTTATCGTGAGTTTCCAATCTCGTTTGGGGAAAGACAAATGGGTTGAACCTTATACGGACGAGACTTTCGAAAGCATTCCTAAAAAGGGAATTAAAAACATTGCTGTGGTTTGTCCAGCTTTTGTGTCCGATTGTTTGGAGACTTTAGAAGAAATTTCGGTGGAAGGCAAAGAAGAATTCTTACATGCTGGTGGCGAAAGTTTCCATTACATCCCTTGTCTTAATGACGAAGACCAATGGATTAATGTTGTTAAAACCTTGTGCGAAGAAAAACTTAACCAATTTTATTTAGTTTAAAAAATGATATTTCGCATCGCTAGACATACCTCGAATATTGAAAAACTAAGCCACTTCTACTCTAGCATTTTAGGTTTTGAAGTTTTGGGAAGTTTTAAAAATCATGATAATTACGACCGTGTATTTTTAGGAAAGCGAAATGAAAACTGGCATCTAGAATTCACGCAAAGCAACGAAGCTTCAAAAGCTGTTTTTGACGACGATGATATTTTGGTTTTTTATCCTACTTCACAATCAGAATATGATCAAATATTGGAAAATCTAAATCATCACAAAGTTCCGATTCTTGAACCCAAAAATCCGTATTGGAAAGCCAACGGAATATGTTTTGAAGATTGCGACCACCACAAAATTATCGTCTCTCATTTAAAAATACAATAACAAAAACCTCAGAAATTCTGAGGTTTTTTTTCCTAAATAACGTCTGTTTGGGATAAAGCACTTTTCTTTAAACGAGGCGTCACTTCGAGTAAAAATCTGAAAGATTTTGTATCGAGAAGTTTTTAATTCAAGTTCTCGATACGATTTTTGCAAAATCTACTCGAACTGACGTTAATTTTCTTATCTCGAACTCAAGTTAGATGCATTCAAAACAAAAATATTATCTTCGAAAAGCTAAAAACATTTTTATGAGAAAATTTCTGTTACTTTCATTGTTAGTTTTATTTTCGTTTATTTTCTCTCAAAATCGATATTCCGCTTTTGGCCACAACGGTGTTTTCGGGATCGTTGACAAGACAAATCTCACAGAATTTTTAGCCCCAAGCTATCAACGTGTAGATTTCTTTTTCACTGATTATTTAGCAATGAAAAAAGACAGTCAAGTTGATTTTTATTCGAAATCTAACGCCGAAAAATTTAGTTTAATAGACCAAGAACAGGATGAAATAAAACTTAATGATCGAAATTATTATCATTATCAAGATGCAAATGCTTCTTATTTAATTCCAGATTTAGTTGCTGAAAAAATCAAACTTCCAAAAAAGTATAAATCGATTATAGTTTATAAAGATTTTTTAATCGGTGCTTTAGAAAACAGTTTTGATATTATTGATTTTAAAAACCAAAAAGTCAGCAAATCCATCAAGGCAATTTATTATCACGCTGGGACTTTCAATAATCACTTAAATTCTAAAACCGAAGATCTTATTGTGTTTTATGGCACTGCGATAATCGAAGTTTATGATGACCAACAAAAACTTTTAAAAGCTTATAAATCCAACGAAAAATCCAAGGAAACCGTTTTAAAAATCATCAGTAAAGATTTTGAATATGTACCTACGCCAGAAATGGTTTATAGAGCTGATGTTGCAGACCCTGACTGGGCTTCTGAAAGTTTACAAAATCGCACCAAAATCTGGTTAAGCAAAGACAAGCGAAAATATTTTAGCATAGCAGGACGTTGCGAAATTCATTACGCTGACGGTAAAAACTGGATTTCGATACAGTCGTATTCGCAGCAACAGACTTTCCAATTTGAAGTGGATTTTGAAAATAAAATTTTCATTATTCCTCAAAAATATATTGATATTTTGGATTTGAAATTTGATTGAAATTTTCATTCAAAAACATGCAACATTTAATCCTAAAAAAATTAGAACCAATAAAAAAGTCCAAGTAAATAACTCGGACTTTGTTTAAATATTATTTGGTTTAAAACTATTTCTTGTTAAAATCTCCAACAAAAATTGATGTTAATTTATCTTCAGAAATATACTTTCTAAGAACAGCATTAACTTGATCTAATTTGAGTGCAGAAACTTGTGCTTCCAACTTGTCATAATCGTCTAATGCCACACCAAATTGCAATTGTGTGTTCACTAAATTCATCAAAGTTCCGTCATTGCCCAAACCTGTTTTACGAGAGTTAAGCCAAGATGTTAGATTAGATTTCATCTCTTCTTGCGTGAAACCTCCTTTAAGAGCTGTTGCAATTTCTTCCTTCAAAGCCTTGTTAACAGCATCTTTTTTAGTCGGATTATAGAAAGCATACCAAGACCAAGATGCCACATCGTTGTTAGCAGGGACGTTCATAAAAGAACCCGCACCATAACTAATACCTTCTTTCTCACGAAGACGCATTGGGATACGCGCAGACAAGAAGCCACCACTACCAAGAATCTCGTTAGCCATCACCATCGCAGGATAATCTGGACTGTTGCGATCCATTGTAAAGTTGATACGTCCAACCGCTGCACCATTCTCCTTATCAGGCGTAATGATTTCTTTATCTAATTTTTTAGTTGAAAATAATTCAGGTTTTATGTATTCATACTTTGATTTAGAATTCCATTTTCCAAAAGTATTTTCTAGCAATGCACCAGTCGTTTTTGCATCCAAATCTCCAACAACAGTACCAACGCCATTATTGCTACCAAGCATCGAATTGTAGAAATCTACTAATTGTTGACGTGTTATTTTCTTGTTATTTTCGATTTGCTCTTTAATAGATGGCGTGTAATAAATACTTTCTTTAGAATATGGTGAAGCAACACGCTCGATCTCGTTAAAAGCAATAGCTTGCGGATCGTTAAGCGAACCTTCTAGATACGTATTATATTCGTTAACCGTTTTTACCAATTCAGCTTCTGGGAAAGTTGATTCAGTTAAAATCTCTTTAACCAAATTCATCACTTTCGGCAAATTTTCTTTGTAAGTGCTGACATTTACAACTAAATTTTGACCACCAAATCCGAAATAAAGATTAGTTTTCCACTCGTCCAACATATCTTGTATTTGCTCTTTGGTATGGGATTTAGTTCCAGTTTTAAGAACTTCAGCCATTAAAGAAGCCACATCAGATTTTCCTGTTAAATCTTTAGCATTCCCGATTGGAAAACGGAAATTGGCAACAACTTTCCCGCCTTTTATTTCCTTTTTAATCAAAGCATACTTCATCCCGTTGCTCAACTTAGACTCTGTAAGATTTGCTTTTAGATTTTTGATAGATGCTTCAAAAGGCGCTGCTTCTTTCTCGATGGCACGACCTTTATAATCTTTAGTCAAAGTTGCAATCTGCGCATCCGAAAACTCTAAATTTTTAACTCGAACTTCATCTTTAGTTGGAATAAAGGCTCCAACCGTTCTGTTATTACTTTTAAAATATTTTTCGGCAACACGTTGAATATCCGCTTTCGTTAACTTTTCGATATTGTCACGATAAAGCATTTCAAGTTTGTAGTTACCAGCACCAATGATTTCTGTTAAATTAATAGCATAATTAATCGTGTTGTTTTTGGTATTTTCCAACTGTTTCAGAAGTTTCGCTTTTGCACGCTTAACATCATCATCTGTAAATTTAATTGTTGAAACTTTATCTAATTCTTTTCTAAAATCTTCCTGTGTTGCTTTAACATCTTTATCATTCGGAACTTCTAACCCAAAATACATATAACTAGCATCGCGAACTGTTGGTTGCCAAGCGTATACAGAAGCCGCTTTGTGTGTATCGATAAAAGCTTTGTACAAATATCCTGATGGATCTGAAGTCAAAATTTCGCTTAGTGCATCCAAAGCCGCATAATCTTTATCAGCAAATGGCGCAGTGTGATAAAGCGCACCAATAACTTTGCTGTCACCAGAACGCTTCAACTCTACAAAACGTTCACCGTCTTGTGCAGGTTCAACCGTGTAAGTCAAGTCGATAACTCGCGAAGGTTTTGGGATGGGCGCAAAATATTGAGAAACATAATCTAGCGCTTTTTTCTCATCAAACTTACCAGCAACAATTAACGTCGCATTGTCTGGTTGATAGAATTTTTCATAAAACTTTCTAAGTGTTGGCGCTTTTACACGTTCGATATCTTCTTTACTTCCAATTGTCGAATTTCCGTAATTATGCCATAAATAAGCGGTTGACACGATCCTTTCTTGCAAAACATTCCCTGGATTATTCTCACCGATTTCGAATTCATTTCTAACAACAGAAAACTCTTTATCAAGATCCGATTGCAAAATCGTAGCATTTATCATTCTGTCCGCTTCCATCTCCAAAGCCCAACGAAGATTATCATCACTCGAAGGGAAAACTTCGTAATAATTAGTTCTGTCGTACCAAGTTGTTCCATTAGCAGCGCCACCTTTATCAGATAATTGCTTCTTAATGTCACCTAATTTTTTGGTACTTTTAAAAAGCATGTGTTCTAGCAAATGCGCCATACCTTTTTCGCCATAACCTTCGTGACGCGAGCCAACATTATAGACGATGTTAACCACCATATTACTTTGTGAAGCATCTGGAACCAAAAGAACTTTGAGTCCGTTTTTTAAAGTATATTCTTTGATTCCTTCGGTATTGCTAACAAAAACTGGAGCTTCTGTCATGTTTTTTTGCGCATAGATAGCAATTGGCGCAACACCAAAACTCAGCGAAAATGCTGAGGCAAGTAAAAGTTTTTTCATAGATATTTTGTTAATTTTTTGTGATTCTAAATGTACTATTTTATTTAATGCAAAATTTTTAATATTCAAATTTTTAAAAAATCTTGACGTAACTTTGTGAGGATGCAAACGGAAAAAATCATTTTAGGAATTGACCCAGGAACAGCCGTGATGGGATTTGGACTTATCACTATTAAAGGTGGCAAAATGTCTCTTCTCGCAATCCATGAATTAATTCTTAAAAAATACGATACTCACGAAATAAAACTAAAACACATCTTTGACCGAACGCTTTCGTTGATAGACGAATATCATCCTGATGAAGTCGCTTTGGAAGCGCCTTTCTTTGGAAAAAACGTGCAAAGTATGTTAAAACTTGGCCGCGCACAAGGTGTAGCGATGGCTGCTAGTCTGCATCGCGATGTCCCGATTGTGGAATATTCTCCCAAAAAGGTTAAAATGGCAATTACTGGAAACGGAAACGCCAGCAAAGAACAAGTTGCAGGCATGTTACAAAAACTTTTGAACTTAAAAGAATTTCCCACCAAATATCTGGATGCGTCCGATGGTTTGGCGGTTGCCGTTTGTCATCATTTTAATTCTGGAAGTATTTCCACCGCAAAATCTTATACTGGTTGGGATAGTTTTCTTAAACAAAATCCTAATCGAATTAAATAAAACTAAAATTTTATGGAACAAAACGAGGCTTTATTTGATTTGATTGAGCATACCAATCGTAGTATTTTTTTGACAGGAAAAGCAGGAACTGGTAAGACCACCTTCCTCAATAATTTTGTCAAAAAAACTCAGAAAAAACACATCATTATTGCGCCAACGGGCATCGCTGCTATTAATGCTGGCGGTGTTACGATACACTCGATGTTTGGGTTACCCTTGAGGACTTTTATCCCAACAACGGAACGTATCGACCAAAATATAGCGAATAATATTGCGGATCTTATGCCGCACTTTAAATACCGAAAAGATAAACTAAAACTTCTTCGTGAGATCGAAGTCATCATTATTGATGAAGTGTCAATGTTGCGTGCTGATGTTTTGGACATGATGGATTTTGCGCTGCGACATATCCGCAGAAATCCTTTAAAATTCGGAGGTGTGCAGATGTTATTTATTGGAGATCTTTACCAGTTGCCGCCCGTTGTTAGAGACGAATATCTACTCAATCAATATTACAAATCGCCGTTTTTCTTTCATGCAAAAGCTTTAGAAGACTATCCAATTATTACGATAGAACTTCGAAAAGTCTATCGACAAACGGATGAAAAATTCTTAGAAATATTAAATGCCATCAGAAATGGTGATGTCGAAAATATTGATTTTAATGAATTAAATTCTCGTTACGATCCAGATTTTGAAGCCGATGAAGAAGCTTATGTTTATCTGTGCTCGCACAATCGACAAGCGGATGAAATTAATCAACGAAAATTAAAAGAACTCGGCAATTCTTCACATTATTTTGATGCCGAAATTGTTGGCGATTTCAAAGAAAGTCAATATCCGAATGAAGAAACTTTAGAACTAAAAGTTGGTTCGCAGATTATGTTTATTCGAAATGACACATCGCCCGACAAACGTTATTACAACGGAAAACTGGCCGAAATCACCTACATCAACGGTGACGAAATTAGCGTTGTCATGGAAGGCAGCGAAGAAGAATTTGTCATTAAACCTGAAATTTGGGAACAAAAAAGATATGGACTCGACGCCGAAAAAAATATTACAGAAGAGGTTTTGGGAAGCTTCAAACAATATCCGATTCGGTTGGCTTGGGCGGTTACCATCCACAAAAGCCAAGGTTTGACATTTGACCGATTGATTATCGATGCAGGAAAAAGTTTTGCTTCTGGGCAAGTCTACGTTGCTTTGTCACGTTGTCGAACGTTGGAAGGTATTGTTTTGAAATCTAGGATTACACCTGAAGTTATTTTTAAAGATCATCGCGTTGCAGAATTCCAATCGACGACCAATGCGAATGATAAAATGGAAGCCATTTTGGAAGCTGAAAAATACGATTACAGCATCGAAAAAGTTATCCGAAGATTGGACTGCACTTGGTTTGCGCAGACTTTAGAAATCTGGTACAATAGTGGAAAAGACAGTCGTTATCTCGATCGTGAGCAGAAGAAAAATTTGTATTTAACTTTAAAACCAGAAATCAATAATCTGCAACAAATTTTTGTTAAGTTCGAAAAGATTTTAAAACAATTAACTTATAAATTCATCAATCAGGAAAGCGATTGGCAGCAAGTTGAAGAAAAAGCAAAAGGCGCTGTTAATTTCTTTTTCACGAATGTTAATGATAAAATTTTTGTTCCATTAAAAGATTTTTATGCAACTACAAAAGGTGTCAAAGGACTTAAAGCTTACAATGAAGATTTTAAAATTTGGATTGATGATTTACAAGACTATTTAAAAGACATCAAAGACGCGAAGCTTCTTAACGTTGAATTATTCGACAAAAAAAATGATGTCGAAGTCTCAGCGACTATCAAAAAAATACCGACGCATATTATCAGCTATCAAATGTTTCAAGATGGGAAAACCTTGGGCGAAATCGCTAAAGAACGAGGTTTGGTTGTATCGACGGTCTATGGCCATTTAGCCAAATTTGCGGAACAAGGCGTTTTGGATAAGAAAGATCTTCTGAGAATTTATCCAAAAGAAAAAATTGAAAGCTTCGAAAAAGCATTTAAAGAAAATCCACAAGAAACGCTCAACGATTGGAAAAGTGTTTTGCCATCAGATTTTGAATTCAATGAAATAAGGTTATTATGGAATTATTTTCTTAATTTGAAGCCATAAATAAAATTATGGAGCAACTCGACATTTTTGATTCTTTTGACAACGAAAACCTTAGACGCCGCGCACTTCTTCCAATTTGGATGAAAGTCTTTACATGGATTTTTTTAATTGCTGGGATTGTCGCATTATTTATTCCGATTTTTGGGATTTTCAGTTCAAAAATAGATTTGTCGATTTATGGCATCACGACCAACCAAGTTTGGACTTTTGATGGTATTGCAATTTTAATTATTTTCCTATTTAAAGCTTTGGTCGCTTTTGGACTTTGGTTCGAGAAAGATTGGGCGATTAATCTAGGAATTGTGGATGCCATTTTTGGAATTGCATTTTGTCTTTTCGCCATGTTTATTCAGCATTCTACTTGGGACAATATTGACATTAATGTTCGATTAGAAATTTTGGTTTTAGTCCCTTATTTAATAAAACTTTGGAAACTGAAATCCATTTGGTAATCATAAAAAAATTCTCGATACAAAATCTTCCTGATTTTTACTCGAATTGACGACGATAAAGTTGGAAAATTTTAAGTAAGTTCATCCATTAATCATAAAAAAACATCTCAATTGAGATGTTTTTTGTTTTATTTCTGTTCTGTATAAATCGTGGTTAAAAAATCGCCGTAAGAACGTTCTAGTCCAATAATATCGCTGGATTTGATATTGATACCACCATAAATACTGTTGTTTTCTTTCACTTTAAAATTCGAGATTTGGAAGTATTGCGCCGGATGTTCTTCCTTGCCTGTAACTTTTATTCCACTTCCCAAAAACTGTCGCGTCGACACAGTAATTTCTTCACCTGCATTAAAACTTTTTTTGATAAAATGTCTTTCTTTAAGCTCTAATTTATCTTTATTAATACTGATTTTTTGATCCTTATTAGACGACGCCACCAAATAAATTGTATTAAATTCTTTCGGAATGTCGTTGGCTGCAACGTAGTACAAACTCAACATATAATGATTGGGATTAAAAGCTTCATCTTCCAATCCATCGGGTTTTCTCCACGAAAAAGTGTTAGCGCCGATTTGTTTTGCTTTTTTGTAAACGGCATCAAAAACCGCAACGTCATCGTTAGAAAAACCATTCACCAAAATCTCTCCAAGGTATTCGCCTTTGGTTACTTCTGGGTTTATTTTGTATAGAAACTTATCGGTATTCTCATGCGTTTTTGCAACATTGCTCAGAATCACATTTTGTGCAAACGTCATCACACTAAGCAATAGAACGCCGAAAGAGATTATTTTTTTAATATTCATTTTTGATTTTTAAACTTGAAAAACCAAGTTTTATTTTAAACTTTTTAAAACTTCGACACATTCTTCCAAACTATGTTCCCAACGACGAGGCTCGATACCATAAGTTTTTTCGATTTTGTCAAGATTCATTGTAGAACGCATTGGACGTTTTGCAGGCGTCGGAAATTGCTCTGTTGTAATTGGGTTAAGCTTAACGCTAGAACCCGAATATTCTTTAATCTTTTCAGCAAAATTAAACCAAGTCGTCTCAGGATAATTTGAAAAGTGGAAAATCCCAAAATGCTTCGCATCTTTTTTTATAATTTCCATAATCGCGTCTGCTAAATCGTTTGCATTAGTAGGTTGTCCATATTGGTCATTAACAATTCCTAATTCATCTTTTGTTGCAAACAAGTTAAGCATGGTTTTAACAAAGTTCTTGTTAAACTCCGAATATAACCACGACGTTCTCAAAATAACCGTTTTTGGGTTGTTATCTAAAGCCAACTCTTCGCCTTTTCTTTTACTTGCACCATAAACGCCTTGTGGATTTGTAAAATTGTCTTCAGAATAATCGATGTTGGTATTACCTTCGAAAACGTAATCTGTCGAAACGTGGATTAATGTACACTCGTGGCTTTCGCAAACATCTGCCAAATCTGCAACAGCATAAGCATTAACTGCAAAGGCTTTATCTTCCTCAGTTTCTGCCAAATCTACAGCCGTGTAAGCTGAAGCGTTGATGCAGTAGTCAGGTTGATAGTCCTGAAACTCACGAGAAATATCTTCGTGTTTTGTAATGTCTAAAACGCTAGAGCTTGTAAAATTAAAATCGAAAACATCATGATAACGATGTGCTAATTTTTGTAAACAATGTCCTAATTGGCCGTTTGCACCAATGACTAATATTCTTTTCATAGTATTAATTTTTAGCTTTATTAAATTGTCTTAAGACTTTTGCACGCTCACTGAATTCTTTTTCGGGGAGATCAACAATAGTCGGCGCAAACAAATCCAAAGTCTCTTGCGGATGCGGAACGCTAGTTCTGGCTTTCATACTAAAATGAATAACCGTCATCCAAAGAACTGCGTGGATTGTTTTTTCGTCCTCGCTTTTCATTAAGATTTCGACTTTAGAAACGCGGTCTTGTAACTCGATTAACTTGCTGGAAATTACAACTTTTTTATTATATCTAACTTCTTTGAAATAGGCTATCTCATTCTGAATACTTACCCATGTAAAACCAGTTTTGGTAGCGTATTCTTCATAAGTAAATCCAAAATGTTGTTCAACATGATCTTCTCTCGCATTAAGCATATATACCAAATAGTTGATATTGTTAAGATGCCCGATTGGATCGCAATCTCCGAAACGTATTTTGGCTAAACTCTTGAATTCTTTTTCCATAGCGCAAAAATAAAAAAACCACTCCAGAAAGAGTGGTTAATATTTGTTAATTAAAACGAATTATTTAATACCTAATTGCGTTTTAACATCTTGAGTTGCATCTGGACCTCCTTTGTATACGAAAACTGTATCGTCAACAATGAAATCGTATCCTTTAGCTTTAGCTACTTTAGAGATAGCATCTTTAATTTTAGCTTCGATTGGAGCAAGACCAGCGTCATATTTGTCTCTGATATCTTTCTCACCAGCCATAGCTTCTTGTTGAAGGTTAGATTGAAGTTTTTCCATCTCAGCACTTCTTTGCTCATTGATCTGTTGAGTTTGAGTAGAAGCTTCTTTTTGATATTTTTCAAATGTTTGTTGAGCTGCAGTTCTTTTCTTTTCTAATTCCGCTTTTTTAGTATCAGACAAAGTTTTCATTTGTTGATCTAACTTAATTTTCTCTGGCATAACGCTAAGTACAGAAGCAACATCTAATGAAGCTATTTTTTGAGCCTTTGCAACGCCTACTGCAACAAACATCATAACTGCTGCAAATAATACACTTAGTTTTTTCATAATAGAATTTATATAATTTTAATTGTTACTTAGCAACTTCCATTTGCAAACTCTCAGTCTTTAACTGTTGAGATGCTTTTGGATTGTTGGTTTTAGTTGGTGCGGTTCTACTTCTAGTTCCACGATCATTATTAAGAACTGGTGCTCCAACTTTGTTATTGTTTTTTGTATCCGTATTCGATTTTGGAAGTGTTTTTACCAATAAATCCAACACAGCATCTGTATAATCATACTTTTTGTCTAAAAACAATACACTTGTGTTATTGCTTTTATCAAAGACTATGCCCAAGCTATTTTTCTTAGACATTGTTTCGATGCTATTCCAGATTTGATCTTGATAAGGCTTAACAAGACTTGCGCGTAATTGATCGATCTCGCCTCCTGTACCAAAACGTCCGTTGATAGAATTACGAATATTATTTTCTAAATCTGAGATTTCTTTTTCTCTCAATTTTAATTGATCACCAACTAATAAAACCTTTTCACTTTCGAAAGCAGCTTTTTTGGTTTCATATTCATTTTGTAATCTTTGTAAATCACCTTGCCATTGCGCAACTTGTGTATTAAGTCTAGTTTCGGCTTCTTTATATTGTGGTAATTTGCTCAATATATAATTAGTGTCTACAACACCCATTTTTTGTGCGAAAGCTGTGCTAGAAAAAACACATACTGCAAAAGCTAAAACTAATTTCTTCATATTACAAATGTATAAAAATTATAATGGTTGGTTCATTAGGAAGTGAGTCTGCCATCCTGAAGGTTCTGATTGTCCAATACCTTTGTCGAATCCATACGCAAAGTCAAATCCGATTAATCCAAATGCAGACATCGATACTCTAATACCAACACCTACGGACCTTTTTAATTGGAATGGGTTATAACTTCCCCAAGAATTCCAAGCGTTACCACCTTCAGCAAATGTTAATGCGAAGATTTTGGCAGTTTGGTTCATTGAGATTGGATATCTTAACTCCATCGCAAATCTATTGTAAATAGTTGCTCCACCGTAAGGTGTAATATCATAAGGTGTCGAACTTGTAAAACCTGTAGAAGAAGCGTTCTCATAACCTCTTAACGGCACAATCTCTCTACCATCGAATCTACCATTGAAAAGCCCTACACCTCCGACATAGAATCTCTCAAAAGGTGGTGCTCCCAAATCTTTGTTATATCCACTAAGGTAACCCATCTCGGCAGTTGTTCTAAGAACAAGTTTACCAACAACTTCGTTATAGAAATCTGCTTTAAATTTAACTTTAAAGAATTCCATCCACTTATATTTATCCAAGGCAGGCATATTTGCATAGTCCTTCTTTTCAAATAACGAATAAGGTGGCGTGAATTTAACAGACAAATCTAAGTTAGATCCATAAGTTGGGAATACAGGATCTAGACCCGCAGAGTTACGAGAAAGTCCTAAATTCATCGTTAATGACTTCGTAGAACCATTCATCTCTTGTTTGTCACCAAATTGGAAAGGATAATTCTGGAAGTTATAACTCTGGAATTGTAGCCCTGTATAGAATGAGAAATAGTCATCTGGCCATCTCAATCTTTTCGTTAGACCTACGTTAGCAGAGAAAATATTTAATTTCTGGTTTTCACCAGTATAATAATCATAATTAACACGAGAGTAGTTGAAACCAACACTCAAAGCGGTTGGACGTGTACCATATAACCAAGGCTCAACAAAAGAGATTGAGTAGTTTGTAAAGTATTGTCCAGCCTGTGCTTGTAAAGATAAAACCTGACCATCACCTTGAGGAACTGGTTTAAAATCTTTAAACTTCAAGAAGTTTCTAAGTGAAAAGTTATTAAACGTTAATCCCAAAGTACCGATAAAAGAGTTACCGCCGTAACCAGCTTGTAACTGAACTTGCGAAGATCCTTTCTCCACCAACGTCCAATGCATGTTAACGGTATTATCTTGAGGATTTGGCTTTACATCTGTCCCAATCTGTTGAGGATCGAAAAACTGCATACCTGCCAATTCGAAATAAGTTCTTTTGATATCAGATTTTGCAAACAAAGCACCAGGTCTCGTTTGTAAAGATCTAAGGATAACGTGGTCATGCGTTGTTGTATTACCAGACCAAGTTACACGGTTCCAAGTTGCTTTTTCGCCTTCGTTGATACGGATTTCTAGATCGATAGAATCACCTTTAACAGCTTTCTCGATTGGTGTTACCGTTGAGAACAAGAAACCATTGTTCATGTAGATTGACTTAAGGTCAGAGTCGTCCTCTTTACCACCATCTTCACCAACTTTCTTGTTAAATCCTACCGCATCATAAATATCTCCAGTTTTATAACCTAAGATTTTTTGTAAAAACTCTGTTGTAAAAGTTGTGTTACCGATGAAGTTAATATCACCGATATAATATTTTTTCCCTTCGCTAAGGTCAACATTGATGTGGAATCCTTTTTGGTCACGCGTAACGCTATCCGAAACAATTGCCGCATCTCTAAAACCTAACGAGTTATAGTAGCTAATAAGATGTTTTTTGTCTTCCTCATATTTTTCTTCAATAAATTTTGAAGGCTTAATAAGTCCGATTAAAAAACGTTTTTGTTTAGTGTCTTTGAAACCTTTTTTTCTTAACTTACTAGAAGATACATTTTGGTTTCCTTTAAAAACGATTTCATCAATTTTTACTTTTTTACCTTTATCAACTTCAATAGTCCAATCTACCATGTTTGGATCAGTAGCACTTGGCTTATCAGTGATTTTGATATTAGCGTCAGCAAAACCTTTTTTAATATATTCTTGAGGAATCTTGTTTTGTAAACTTGAAACTAAATTATTATTAATTTTTGTTCCTGGCTTTAGGTTATTGTCTTTAATAAATTTTTCATTCTTAGACTTACCGATACCTTTTCCTGTAAATTTAACTTCACCAAGTTCTTTAAGATCTTGTAATGAAAACTTAAGAACCGCTTGATCGCCTTCAACATTTTCTACAAGAACTTCAACTTTAGAAAAAGATTGTGAGTCCCATAATTTTTTAATTGCAGAGCTAATACGTTGTCCTGGTATTTCGATTTTTTCGCCTTTTACCAAGCCTGCCATTCTAAGGATCTGCGCCGAAGAATATTTTTTAACACCGTCTACAACGATATCTTTAAGATAATATTCGCTAGTGTCTGTATCTTGCTGTACTTCTGCAGTTTGGTTACCAGTTTGTGGGTTAATTTGTGCATTAACCACGCTAAAAGTGGTTGCAAAAAATATTATAGGTAAAATAATTTTTTTCATTTCTCTTCCTGAGTTCTTCAATCGCTAAATCCCAAATTGTTACTTGACTTGCTCACTAGTCATCCCGTAACGTCTTTCTTTATTTTGATAATCCAATATACATTGGAAAAATATGTCTTTACTAAAATCTGGCCACAATACATCTAAGAATTGTAGCTCAGCATAAGCTATTTGCCATAACATAAAATTACTAATACGGATCTCTCCACTGGTACGAATCATAAGATCTACTGGCGGAAAATCTTTTGTATAAAGATAATTTTCAAACAGCTTATCATCTATGTCGTTAATGGCTACTTTACCATCTTTAACATCAGAAGCTATTTCTTTAACCGCTTTCAAAATCTCATGTTGTGCTCCGTAATTGAGTGCCAATATAAGATTTCCTCCTTTGTTGTCTTTTGTAAGATCTACAAGGTTAAGTAACTGCTCTCTTACAAGATCAGGAAGCTTTGCAATGTCTCCAATAAAATGAAGTCTAAGTCCTTTGGTGTAGATTTCTTCAGCTTCGTTAAGCAAAGATTCTGACAACAAAGACATCAATGTATCAACCTCGTCTGTTGGACGCTTCCAATTTTCTGTTGAAAAAGTATATAATGTAAGATAAGGAATCTCGATTTCGTTACACGCATTAATCGCATTACGAACAGCCTCGATAGCATTACGATGTCCAAAAGTTCTTTGTTTTCCTCTTGTTTTTGCCCAACGACCATTGCCATCCATAATGATAGCAACATGTTGTGGCAAATTCGCCTTATCTATTTTTTCTTTTAAATCTGACATGTGATTATTTACAATAACAAGGCGGTCGTCCAAATGAATATGATAAAATGATTGTTGCAGAATTAATCCAATCGTTAGAGTTTGGATTTCCTATTTGTCGGAAAGTATCTGGCACACCTTCCACATTAGAAACAATCGTGCTATAATCAATTGCATCTGAGAAAGTCTGTCTAAAAGTCGCCTCTGCAGATAATGCCCAGTTATAATTGAATTTATACTTAAGGCCTACACCAAAAGGCAAGTCCATAGATATTTTTTTAGCAGATTCGTAAGTTGGTTGTGGTACACCATTTTGCTCTTGCAAATCTGTTAATTTAACAACATTAAACATCATACCTCCTATCCCAGCAAAAACATAAGGACTTACTTTGCTTTTATGCTCGTCATTAATATCGAAAAAATAATATTCGAATGTTAAATCGGCATGATAAATAGAGTTATTACCATAAAGCTTTCTCATCCTTCTATAATTTTCGGCAGCGTGCAAATCACTAAACTGCACATTACTATATCCTGCACTAAGTCTAATAGATTGTTGAGGATTAACATTGAGACGGTAAATTGCACCAATGTATAAAGGAACTCCTAGGGTAAGTTTTTTATCAAGAATTGGTTTTTGCAATATAAATCCTATACGGCCAATATCGCCCACAAGGTTACTCATCCCTGCTTGTACACCAACTTCATGTCTTTGTGCCTTGATAGTATTGGTACTAAAAAGGGCTACAACTGCAAGGAAAAAAGTATAAAAAAATCTTAGTCTCATATTCTTTGGGGATAATTTCTCCCTAAAAATTGGTGCAAATATAACACATTTTTAGGTTAGGAAACTTCTTAAAATTTCGTTAAAAAACAATTGATCTCATTAAAATAAGTTAATTAAATAACGTAATTTTTTAAAAATATTATTAAATCATTTAAAAATACAGTTTGTAATTGCAATCTCGGAGCATTTAGTTCCTCTTAAAAAGCTTACGTATTTTGTTTCTTAACTTAATAATTCCAGGCTCTTTGTAATCTGCATCTTCTTCAAAATAACCATAGCCGTAGCCATAACCATAGCCATAACCATAACCGTAGCCATAACCTTGTTTAGCTTCGTAGTCGTTATAGATAAGTCCAATATGAGAGACCTCTTTTTTAGCTAATTTATCCTTAATTAGATTAAGCATATACTTTTCTGTGTATTCGTGTCGTACGATATACACAGTTGCATCGACATATTTCATAATTTCGAATGCATCTGCAACTAGCCCCACCGGAGGTGAATCTATAATAATATACTCATATTGTTGTCTAAGAGCCTCTAACAATTTTTTATTACGTTCTCCCAATAACAATTCCGAAGGATTTGGTGGAATAGGCCCCGAAGTAATAATATCCAAACTTGGGACTTGTGTTGAGTTAATAATTTGTTCTAAACCAACCTCGCCAGTCAAATAATTGGATATACCATTTTTATTAGTGAATTTAAAATCTCCAAAAATCTTTGGTTTTCGCAAATCCATCCCCAATAAAACCGTCTTCTTTCCACTGATGGCTAATACTGTTGCCAGATTCATAGAATTATAAGTTTTCCCTTCCCCACTAATAGATGATGTTATCAAAATAACCTTGCTAGTTTTTGACTCATCAACCAAAAATTTGAGATTGGATCTAACACCGCGAAAAGCTTCTGCAATAGAAGATTTTGGTCGATCTAATACACTAAGGTTACTGTCCTCTGCATTCTTACCAATAACACCTAATAACGGAATTTTAGTAACATTAACAACTTCTTTAATATTACGAATACGATTATCCAAGATTTCGGACAACGCAATTAACAAAAGAGGAATTACTAACAATCCACCAATAATACCACTTTGGATTGCCTTGACATTAGGTGCAATAGGACCTTGCCCAAGATTCTTTGCCTTATCGATAATTGTCAAATTACTTTTATTAGAAACAATTCGCATTTGTGCTTTTGCTTGTTCACTTAACAAAGTGTTATAGGTAGCTTCGATAATGTTGTATCCTCTTTGAGCATCTAAAAATTGTCGTTCCTTCTCTGGTAAAGTATAGAGTTGTTTGTCAATATTCTCAACTTGGTTATTGATATCAGCTAACTGCTCATCAAACTTTAGATAATATTGCCTTAGTCCGCTGGTAGAATTATTTCTGGCCTCGTTAATTAGTCTATTAATTTCGCGCATTGGCTCCGAATCGGGAGTATAAATCGTCGCCATTTCTCTACGTTTAGCATAGAGCGCTTTCAACTCTGATACCGAAGCTGTAAATGCACCATCCTCGATCCCAGCAGAACTGATGTTGATTATTTTTTCGATATTATTAGAGCTTACTACATTTCTAACCTGATCAAGATTTTTCATTTTTGAAATGAGTGCTGCACGATCAGTTTCTAATTTTTTAAGTTCTTCGTAAGTTTTTGAATCAAGATTACTCATATCGTAAAGCTTATTATCAATCTTAATCTGATTAAACTTTGTCGAACTTGAGTCTAATTTTGCTCGAACTTCACCTATATTTTTGCTTAGATATTCTAATGTATTTTTATCTACAGTATTAGCATCCTCTAGTCGTTTTTTAATCAACTCTTCGATAGCAATATTTAGAAAACGTACAGTACCATTAAGATTGTAACCACTTTTGCTAATTATCATAATGGAAGGAAGTTCTGGATCAAATTTAACACCCAAAGATGAAATTATCCCATTAACTGCAGCATTTACAGTAACTAATGTAACATTAATATTATCATATTTTACAGCACTAGGAGTAGGATTTCGTTCTAACTTAAATCTAAGATTGGGCGATGTATACCATTCATCAATCCCGATAATCTTATTAGCTGGCCTTTTATATGGAGACACACTTTGATAAGATTCTGTTTGATAATTATACAACGATGTAGATTCCCCTTCCTCTGGCAGGATAACTTCATACTTATCTCCTCCTTTTGCTTTTAATGTAATTTGATAATTAACTTGCTGCGCATGTGCTTTATCAATTTTAAGAATTACTGGCGAATCATCTTGATCAAGATAAGTCTGTTTAATAAGTCCTTTTGTTGTATAATTGGTGTATAAGTCCAGTTTATTAACCAAAAATTCGTTAAGGCTTCTTGACATCAAAATCTTTTTGATGTATACTCCATCTTGATTTCCTGTCTGCCCCCAAATGAAATTAATTGACTGATTGGGTGTAAAATAACTAGCAGTATTATTAGAAATACTTAAAGATAAGTTTGACTCATATACTCGTTGTGCATAGTACTTACTATAAAAATATGAAATCGCATAACCAAGCATGCCGAGGATAACAAACCAATACCAATTTTTTAATAACCTATGTACAAAATGCATAGGATCAAACAAGCTAAATGATTTTGATTTAACTTCTTCCTCAACCTCTACTTGTTTTTTATTATTATCAGGGATCATATTATAACTTCGTAAAAATCAAATAAATAGATAAAACTGTTGTCAACAAAGTAACACCCGTTGATAAACTCTGCAGAGGTTCTTTTCCAAATCCAGAAATCGCCTTCTTATTTGTACTTAACATAATCATATCACCATTTTGCAACCAAAAGTAAGGTGAATTCATCACATCCTCTCTTGTTAAGTCCAACTTAATACGTTTGATACCTTCTGGATATTTACGAAGAAGAGTAATATTTTTTCTGTCTATAGTTCTGTTAAGACCATTATTAGCAGATATAGCCTCTAATATATTAAGCTGTTGTACATGCGCTTTTTTTGCACCAGTCAAGTCAGTGCCCTCCATGTCACCAAGAATATAATAGTTAATACCATCGATAGTAACTCGAACTTCAGATTTTCCTTCTAAAAAATTTTCATTAACTTTTGTCTGAATTTCTTGACTTATATCTTCTAAAGTTCTACCCTCTGCTTTTATAAAACCTATACCAAAAACGTAAATATCGCCTTTAGAATCAACCTTTATTCCATTAAAATAAAATCTTGAATTGCCTACATTATTTCCTCCTCCAGAGCTATTTATAGAACCGGCACCTGTGGCAGGATTCAATCCTCCACCTCCAGACTCGCCAGCCGCTGACACGTTATAACTAGAATAAAATTGTGCAGCATCCCCCTTCGGCGTTGTGATAATATTAAGACCTAAAATATCATTCTTTGTTATACGATATTCTTGAATGTTATAAGGGATAAGACCATCCTCATTTATTGTTAAACTTGCACTTGGCTGAAGATAAGTAATATCCTTTCTCGAAACACAAGAAGATAACAACAAAACGGGTAAGAGCAGATATAAAAATATTTTTTTCATTATTTAAAACATTCACAAAATTAAATATTTATTTTAACATTTTTTTCAATAAAAAAGGCAAAAAAGAACACATCAACCCTATTATAAACACCAAAGCAAAAAGTAAATTTAAATCTTGGTGTCTTAATAGGTAAACAATTCCAATCACTATTAAATAAACAATACAAATGCTTAATGTTGCTTGTTTATGACTCAGACCTAAATCTACCACCCTGTGATGAAGGTGATTCTTATCAGGCTTAAATAACGACTGCCTTTTTATTAATCTTATTAAAATTACAGAAAAGGTATCCGCAACTGGCAAAATCAACACTGACAATGCGATTACAGGCGCACTTAGCAAATGATAATGCGGCTTAAAATAATCGCCCTTATCTATAAAAATATCAATAAAATTAATTGCTGTAAAGGCCAATAAAAACCCTAAAATCATGGAACCTGTATCTCCCATAAAAATTTTTTGATTACGCACATTTGACAGGTTAAACCTTAAAAAGCCTAATACCGAGCCAATAATAATTACACAAAAAACCACTAAAGGAAAATTATATTCTCCCAATCTATAAAAACTAAAGGCAAAAAGACCGCTAGATAAAATACTATATCCTCCGGCAAGTCCATCTATACCGTCAATTAAATTAAAAGCATTTATTAAAATAATAAAAGTTAAAACACTAAAAAAAATACTGAAGTAATAATTCAACTCAAAAATACCGAAAAGTCCAAAAAAACTTCTTATTCGTACATCAGATCCTACTACAACCAATACCGAAACTATTATCTGAGCAATTAATTTCTTATATGCTCTCATAACAACGATATCGTCAGTTACACCAATAAAAAATAAAATAACTAGTGATGCAAACAAAAACTTGTATTGATCAAACAATTCGTAGGCGAAAATTGGCGCACAAACACCAAGCGCAAAAAAAATCGCAATTCCACCAAGATTCGGAATTTTTCTTTGATGCGAACTTCTCATCGTCGGTTCATCCATCAAATTTTTTCGGCGCGAAATCTTTATAATAGAAGGTATCGTAAAATAGGTTAGTAAAAAAGAAATAATGAACCCTAGCACCATCTTTAATACAAAGACAGATTCAAAATCCATATTTTGTACAAAAACTATCTTGTCCATCGTTTGTAATCGTAAATTTTCATCATGTGTTGTGTGTTAGATTTTTAGCCTAAGCTCTCATCTTCTGGCAAAAATACTAATAAATACCTAATAAGCTGACATTGATTTAAAAAAAACACAAGATAGCTTTACTGAAATTAAAAAAATTGTATTAAAATTTCAAATTACGACTTAATCTAAATAGTAAAAGTATCTTCTAATAGTTATTTAGATAATTTCGAAATAATAATTTTATGCAAACTTACTGGTACAAAAAATTGAATTAAATAATAAACTCGCTTCGTTATTGGCATGCTAGAAAAGTAGTTTTCTCCAAATCTTTTGTAAGCAAAAACATCATTTCGTGATATTTGACGTTCCTTCATAAAAGTTGAAAGTGCATTTCGCATTTGCAGATATGTAGACTTATCTTTTACAAAAGCCAAATAAGCTAAAAAAGTATAAACACCTTCTAGAATCTGGAAATTCTTAAGCTCAATTGTTCGGTTAGAAAAACTAGAATTTTTAAAAGCAACTTCAACATCTTTAACAGCGTTAAGAATATCAAGGCCTTTCAAAGTATGTGTTTTGGTTATCGAATCGGTGCGTTCTAGATATTGATAATGGAATTTCTGAGTTTGTGCTATCGTTTTGCAATTCAACAAAAGCTGTGGAATTAACTGTATATCCTCGAAATGAATTCCTTTTTTAAAATTTTTATTTGAAAACAGATCAGCTCTAAAAATTTTATTACAAGCAAAATAACTCAAATCCGAAAACACTGAAAAATGCTCGCTCAAGTCAATTTTCTCTGGCATATTTGGGATTTGCGTCAACTTTTGCGTAACATTTCCGAATTGATCAACTTTTTCTAAATTACAAATGACCATTTCGGCATTGTGTTTTTGCGCCAAATCGTACATTTCCGCAAACATATCATCCGTCACATAATCGTCACTGTCTACAAAACCAATATACTCGCCAGTGCAATGTTTTAATCCAAAATTTCGGGCTTCACTAAGGCCTCCATTTTCTTTTGTAAAAGCTCTAATTTTTTCAGGAAAACGATTTGTAAAATCATCGATAATCTGTTGCGAATTATCTTTGCTACCGTCATTAACAATAATAACTTCAATGGCGGAAAGTTGTTGACTAATTAACGAATTAAGACATTTTTCAAGGTAAATTTCAACATTATAAACGGGAACAATTACCGAAACTTTTGGTCGCATATTTTTTATTTTCTAGTAAAACGTTCGCCCAAATAACCTCTTTTTGCCTCTTCAAAATCCGAACGCGAACACGGAATTAAATTATTAGAATCTTCATCTTCCCCAAAATACCAAAGATTCCTAAATGTATCACGTTGGAAAGCATGACTTTCTTCGCCAACCATCACCCAATAAGTTTCGAATTTTCGTTCTTTAGGATGTGATCGCTGGATATTGATTCCTTCTATCAAATACCAAATCATTTGCGCCAAAAGCTGATGATTCATTCGGTCGTCAGAATAAATATTAAAATTAAAAATACCAACAGATTTCAGGTTTTCACTAAGACCGATTTCCTTCATATAAGCACAAATTTCGCGCTTATTAAGTCCGTTAACTTGAGGATTTATCGAGAAAGGATCCATGCCGCTTTCGATGGCGTCACAATTAATCGTTACTAAATCTGTTTTTCTAAAAAAAGGTTCGGTGCGCTCTGTAGAATTCATCATTTCAGCCAAACGAATAACATCAAACTGAACTTCTTTTATCAATTTAACAGAATCTAATTCGTTAAGATGTTTTTGATAACCAAGGTGATGATAATTCTGAATTTCGAAGTTTTTGGAACCCAAAATTTTACTTAAAAAATTGCGCTCATTGATTTCGTCACCTTGCGCCAAAGACACAACGTTATTGATTTGCGTATAATTTATCTTTTTATAATGAAAATCTAAAGCGGCATAAAGTGAATAAGAGAAATCTGTAGAACCGCCAACCACAACTGGAATCGCGCGTTTGTAATGACAAGCAGAAAGCACTTCTTGCAAAATATAATGCGTGTCTTCTAGACTTTTACCAGACACCAAATCGCCCAAATCCACCATCGGAATTTCAAAATCCAATTTTGACAACCTGTAAAACTCACGACGAACATTCATAAAATCCTGAACCTCAGCATCACCGCGCGCACCACGATTATCTGAAACAAACAACAACACAATGCTGTCTTCCAAAATTTCATTTGCGATATGAGCGCCCAATTGCCATTCTTCAGTTTTTATGGGTTTTGGAGCAATGATAAAATCTTCAAAATTCATGTTTAGTTTTATTTACGGTTGGTGATTTGATAGTAAAATTTTATTTTTCTTTTAAATCTTTAAGAACTTCACGGAAAAAATTTGCCATCAACTCTCGATCTGTCTTACTAAGATTAGCTTCGGGATGCTTTGAGATATACGCAGGCAACGGCATTGTATAATTTTCCACTGTAGTACTACTTTTCTCCATCATCCCCTCTTTTTGGAAAGTATTATAAGTCCCCCATTTGGAAAAATTAAGGCGCTCGCGACCTTCCGAAACGTGATCTTTCACCATCCACGAAATTGGCGCTACATAAGCATAATCTGGATATTTAACCTCGTTAGAATGACAATCGTAACAAGCCGCAATTATCAAATTCTTGACACGCGGACTCACTTTATAATTATCTACAAAATTCTCCTCTTTTTTGATAGGTTCATTAACTCTATCAATCGGAATTAATTGTATCAAGCCAAATATTACAATTACAACAATTAAAATTCTTAAAATCTTTTTCAATTCCCTTGTGTTTCAGCGTTAAGATCCCACTTTTCGTTAATTTCCCACATCGGTCGTATATTAACTTTAGTCATCGGATTTTGATCTTTTCCTTTTTTAAATAAATAAGCATCCTCCGCATATCGATTCTCCGCAAAGGAAGCGGTTTCCCAATAAGCATCATCGTTATTATCCACCAAAATACGAAGAAAATAATCACCAGGTTTTAAGTTTTTAAAATAGACAACATTCTCCTTAGTGTATTGTTGGTATTGGACATCGCCTTTTTCATTCAGCATTTGTACCCAAAAATGTGACGTCGGCGCATTGGAAATTTCAAGTTTAAAAGTTCCAAAATCTGTAGGTTTTCCGATTTCGAAATCGAGTCGATAAGATTTTGCGATAGATTTATAGAAAGATTTTACACTTTCTTTTGGAATGGAAAGTTGATAAGATTTCCCAGCTTTAAAATCAGAATTAATGATAATATCCTCGCTATTCGCCTTAGAAATATTTGCCGTAAAATTTTGCGAAATACTATCCGAAGTCAATCTCCATTTGTCCGATTGAATTTCTGACACTGGAAAATTAGCTTTAATTTTAAATAATGTATTTGGCGCTAAAACTTTGTCTGATCCACTTGCTAAAGTCATTTCCGCTCTTGGATCATTTTTATAATAAACCGAAACAGAATCTGTTTTAACAACAGTTTTTGAAGCTAATTTTATGTTATCACTTTTATCAATACCTATGTTTTGCGCAATTGCATCAAACCATACAAACACCGAATCCGACTTTGTACGATGCGTGACTTTGTAATCTTTGAGATTGGCAGATGCAGAAGTCACCTCAACATTCTCAGGTTTTCCTTCATACAACAACATTATGCCGCCATTTGTCTGTTTGTATTCTTTATATTTAATAGGAGGAACACTTGGATAAAGTTTCAGTTTTGTCCCAGAAATATTTTTCTTGTCTTCGATAACAACATCATCTTTAGAAAAGGCAAATTTCTCTTTTCCATTATCAAAAATAGAATTTCCGTTTTGATCTTCAAAAGCTAGAATTTTATATTTTCCTGGCGATAAATAATTAAGTTCAAAATAGCCATCTGGATCAACATTCGTAATATAGTAAGGCTTTTGACGATAGTCCATCGAGTCTTTAACCTGATAAAGTCCTACAACATAATTGACATCTTTACCTTCGGATTTCTTTTCACCGAGTGCATCCACCAAAGTTCCGCTCAGATAATTGTCTTCAATCTCGGGACCGGTTGAAAATGCGTAATTAAAATATGGTAAAACGTTAGCTTCGTTAAGGTCATTAATCGCATTCCCGAAGTTGAAATTATAAGTTGTATTTTCTTTAAGCGTATCGCTCCATTGGATCATCAAGAATTTTGTCCCAAGATTAGCGGGCAAAATCTTTTTGATATTCTTAATCGGTGGCGATATAATCAGGTTTTTGTTAATATCTTTTAGCTTGATATATTCATCAAACTCAATGCGCAATTCTTTAGTTGTCACAGGCACATTAACACGTGTTGTATCGATATTGCTAAACAACATTTTTGGCGGAATTGTATCTTTGGCGCCACCATTAGGAGAACCAACGCGCGCGCAAGACAGCATCAACAAACTGATGAGGAAAAGAAAAAAAATCTTCTTCATTATGGTATTTATACTGCAAAAATAAAAAAACTAAAACGGAAAATACGAATAACAGCTTGTTTAAAAATTTTAACGAAATTACATCGTCTAATTTCAAAATAATCTTTGCTAAATTTAATGCTCTTTTTAGCCAATTTTTCACTTCTCATTTTTGATTTAGCCCGCTAAATCTTCAAATATGAAATAAAAAAAAACATCTCAAAATAGCTATTAAAATTTTAGCAATAAAATTTCACACAAGCTCTTAGTTCCTTTTATGATTTTTATTCTGAATAATTCGTGTTACTCACATTGACAGAATCCGCATTTTCGTTGGTTGGTTTGTCGCCGTTCATAACTTTATTAAGTTTTTCAATCTCAAACGGAAACGGCTCGAACAAGCCTGACAATGCCATTGCTGAATAAACACGCTGCGAATATTTGTTACCAATCGCAATTATCGTCACCTTAGATTTCAAAAGATGAACAAAAACCGAATTGCTGCCATGCCACCAACCATTATGATAAGTCAGCTTATTATTTTCGTCAAAGATTTTCATTCGGAAACCTAAACCGTAATTATTAACGCCAGCTTTTTCGTTACTGTAAGGTTCAAAAATTTTAGCTTTTAATTCTGGTTTTAAAAAATCTTTAGAAAACATTGCAGTTGAGAATTTCAATAAATCCCTTGGCGTTGTGTAGACATTTTTATCACCGTAGATTAGGTCAAAATGATCAAGCGGGTATAATCTGTTTTGTCCATTATAAAAGGATTGCGAAGCCGTCGGAATATCTTTTTCTTCAAAAATAAAAGAATGCTCCATGTGCAAAGGCTTGAACAAAATCTCTTGCATCGCTTCAGGAAATTTGGTCGCTGTCACTTTTTCAACAATTAAAGCCAACATCGCAAAGTTCGTGTTACAATACATAAAACCTGTGTTGCTAGGGCGCGCCAATTCTGGTTTATCGCGCTCCAAAATATTAAGAACATCTTGGTTGGTGATAAATTTCTTCTGAAGTTCGGCCGGCGCTGGTTTTACAGATTGGTCAAAATGCTCATATTTCGGAAGTCCACTGCGTTGCGACAATAAGCTAAAAACTGTAATATTAGGATACGGAAATTTTGGAAAAAACTTGGTTAAATCATCTTCGAGATTCATCTTGCCAGCTTCGATTAATTTGAGAACCGCCATCGCTGTCATCGTCTTACTAACCGACGCAACATGAAGTGGCGTATCTTTATCAATCGGCATTTGCTCGTTTTCTCTACCAAAACCTCGGTATTTTTCAAACAAAATCTCGTCGCCTTTTGCCACTAAAAAACTTCCGCTAAGATTTCCGTTTTCCCAGACTGTTTTATAGTAATTATCGATTTGCGAAACGATTTGATCTTTGTTGTCAAGCTTTCGATCTTCGTCAGTGAAAACTTTATCAAGTTTGACATTAGAATAATTGGGTAATTTGCTTTGATAAGCTTCTTTTTCCGTAGGTGAATTGTCTTTTTTACAACTAAAAAATAACAACAACATCACTAATAAAAACACACCTTTGGATTTCTTCATTGTTCCTTACATTTTTTCAATTAACAGAATCGCTAAATTATGGATTTGTAAAAAGAAATGAAGCACCCGAAAATGTTATTTTATGTTAAATTAATTACAAAAAAAGAAGCCTAAAATTATTTAAGCTTCTCTCAATTTTTATTAAAATGAATAATTTATTCTATTAATTATTATACAGTTTCAAAATTTTATCAACGATAAATTGCGCTAACTTTTCTTTGCTTTGATGCGTCCAACCAGCGATATGCGGCGTTACGATGACACTGTCAGAATTTAATAAATATTTTAAATCATCATTTTCAACATCGAGATTTTCAAAAGATGATTTTTCGTATTCCAAAACATCAAGCGCTGCAGCTTTTACTTTTTTAGATTTAAGAGCTTCTACCAAAGCCGAAGTTTTCAGATTTTTACCACGCGCTGTGTTCACGAAATAAAAATCTTTTTCCATTTTATTAATGAAATTTTCATCAATCATATAATGCGTCAAATCTGTCAAAGGAATATGAAGGCTCAAAATATCAGCGCGTTTTTGCAT
>JAEXRP010000079.1:0-20221 GCA_023440705.1 Bacteroidota bacterium | reverse complement strand
GATTATTTCATGTACATCATTGGACCAGCAACTTTGGTTTATTTATTCTTTGAGATGTCGAAAGTATCAGCAGCTGAGCGTAAAAAACTTACTGCAGCATTAGTATTCATTATTTTCTCAATTATCTTTTGGGGAATTTATGAACAAAGTGGAGGTTCATTAAGTATTTTCGCTGCCAAAAACCTTAATGACTCTTTAGTCGGGTTAACAGTTGACCCAAATGGCGTTAATAACTCAGGTGGTGCATTTTTCATTATTTTGTTAGCACCATTATTTGGACTACTTTGGATCTGGCTAGGAAAAAGAAAACTCGAACCAAATACCATCATTAAATTCGGTCTAGGATTTATTTTCTTAGGTTTAGGATATTATGTATTATTTGCCACAAGATTCTTTGCAACAGATGGTGTTTCATCGTTAGACATCTTTACAACAGCATTACTTGTCATCACCATTGGAGAACTTTGTTTATCACCAATTGGGTTATCCATTATGACGAAATTATCGCCTGCAAAATTACAAGGTATCATGATGGGAATGTGGTTTTTAGCATCCGCTTATGGTCAATATGTTGCAGGATTAATCGGTGCAAACATGGCAGAAGCAAGAGAAAACGCTGGTAAAGCGGAAGCACTTTTAACCTACACCGATGGCTACAAACAATTAGGACTTTACGCACTAATTGCCGGTGTGGTATTAATTTTGATATCTCCTATTGTTAAAAAATTAATGCAAGAAGTAAGATAAAAATCGAGCTTCTTCATAAAACAAAATTATGATGAAGATTTTTTTCTCAGTACTTTTCACATTATCGTCTTATTTTTCTTTTGCACAAGTGCATTGGATAACGATTAACGAAGCGCTCGAAGCGCAGAAGAAAGTACCGAAAAAAATCTTCATTGCTTTTACAGATGACCACTGCGATCCTTGTCAAAAGATGGAAAAATTCGCTTTTGACAATCCTGTTATCGCAAAAATGATTGCTGACAAATTCTATGCAGTTAAGTTTTTTGCAGACAGCAAAGAGAAAGTCAACTTCCGAGGACGCGATTTCGAATACAAGGACAACGCTACAATGCACTCTTTCGCGAAGTATATGAATATCTCGACGGTGCCGACTATCGTATTTTTGGACGAAAATGCCGCCCCAATTACTAGTCTTATGGGTGCACTTTCGGCAAAAGATGTTGAACCTTACTTTTCGATGATTAGTACGCAGGACTACAAAAACATCACAAGTCGTCAGCAGTGGGACGATTATCAACGAAAATTCAAATCAAAAATAAAAGATTAAACTTCAGCATTCCTGAAGTTTTTCTTTTTTTAGGAGCAAGAAAAATTCATGGTACTTAGAAAATTGACTCCCGCTGTCCGCTTTATCTTTGCGATGTGGCGCTCGGACGGCTCCGCTACGCTCCGCCGCCTCGCGCCACCCCACAAAGGATGCCGCTTCCATCGGGGCTAGAATAGAAAATTTTGTCATCCCAATTCATTTTTTAATCCCTTCAAAAAAGCTTAAATTGCCACTTGATTTTTCGTTAAAAATTTGAATCTAGACACACCCATAGAATTTATAAAAGGTATCGGAACCGAACGCGCCAAACTCATCAAAAATGTGTTGGGCATTCACAATTTGGAAGACTTTATCAACTTCTACCCGATTCGATATATCGACAAATCAAAAATCTATACCGTTTCGGAACTTAGTCCGAGTTTGGATATTGACATTCAATTAAAAGGAAAAATCACAGACATACAAGAAGTCGTTTCACCAAAAGGCAAACGACTGAGCGCAAAATTCCGTGACCAAACAGGAACAATCGATTTGGTTTGGTTTCGCTACAGCAAATGGATGAAAGAAAGCATCCCAGTCAACAAAGACTTATTTATCTTTGGAAAAATACAAGCTTTCAACAATAGCTTTTCGATGTCACATCCCGAAATAGAAACCGACGAAGCAAAAGCCATTTCCGGAACTTTACTTCCCGTCTATTCCAGCAGCGAAAAACTCACTAAAAGAGGCATCAATAATAAGTTGTTTCAGAATGTTATTTATGAAATTCTAAAAAACCTGCCGCAACTTATCGACGAAAATCTCCCCGAAAATTTAATAAAAGCTTTAAAACTTTTAGGTAGATTAGATGCTTTTTACAACATACATTTTCCACAAAATCCGCAGTTAGCGCAAGAAGCCGACCGCCGAATAAAATTCGAGGAAGCCTTCTTTTTCCAGTTAGGTTTTGGTTTAAAAAAATTACATCAACACACCAAATCCATCGGAAATCCGTTTCCGATTGTTGGCGATTATTTTAATAATTTCTACAACAATAATTTACCTTTTGATTTGACGGGCGCGCAAAAACGCGTTCTCAAAGAAATCCGAACCGATATGAAGCGCTCCACCCAGATGAATCGCTTGTTGCAAGGTGACGTAGGCTCGGGAAAAACGATGGTTGCACTTTTGACGATGCTCATTGCGATGGACAATAACTTCCAAAGTTGCATGATGGCACCGACAGAGATTTTGGCGCAACAACATTTTAATTCCATTCAAGATTTATTAAAAGATTCTAATGTTAAAGTCAAATTGCTAACAGGTTCTACTAAAACTTCCGAACGAAAAATCATTCATGAAGAATTATTATCTGGTGAACTTTCCATTTTGATTGGGACACACGCCGTTTTGGAAGATATCGTTCAGTTCAAAAATTTGGGATTGGTAATTATTGATGAGCAGCATCGCTTTGGTGTAGCACAACGCGCCAAACTTTGGGCGAAGAATAAAATTCCGCCACATATTTTGGTGATGACAGCAACGCCAATCCCGAGAACATTGGCGATGAGTTTTTATTCTGACCTCGATGTATCTGTCATCGACGAAATGCCAGTTGGTAGAAAACCTATTGTCACAGCACACCGTCGCGAAAAAGATCGTGCTTATGTTTACAACTTTTGCCACGAAGAATTAAAAAAAGGGCGTCAAGTTTATTTCGTTTATCCATTAATCGAAGAATCCGAAACTTTGGACTACAAAAACTTGCAAGATGGTTTTGACCATATTCTTAATCATTTCAAAAGTTATAATATTGCTATGCTTCACGGCCGAATGAAGCCCGATGAAAAAGACCAAGCGATGCAATATTTTGCTTCGGGAAACGCACAAATTATGGTTGCGACAACCGTTATCGAAGTTGGTGTTAATGTCCCGAACGCCTCGGTTATGGTTATCGAAAGCGCTGAAAGATTTGGACTATCTCAACTTCATCAGCTGCGTGGTCGCGTTGGTCGTGGTGCCGAACAGAGTTATTGTATTTTGATGACGTCTGACAAACTTTCTGCGGAAAGTCGCAAACGCATCAAAACCATGTGCGAAACCAACGACGGTTTCAAAATCTCCGAAGTTGATATGGAACTTCGTGGTCCTGGCGATATTTTGGGAACACAACAAAGTGGCGTCGTCGATTTTAAAAAATTAAATCTAATGACAGATTCGCAAATTATAAAATTGGCAAAACTCGCTGTAGAACAACTTTTAGAAAAAGATGCACTTCTTGTCCATCCCAATCATCAAAGCATGAAAAACTTCTATGTTAGACAATACAAAGGCAAAAACAAGTGGTCTAAGATTTCGTAACTATTTGGTACTTTAAGTTTTTACACCTATTTTTGTCGCACTTTTATCCCGAACCTCAGCAGAGGTAGCAACCTGCAAAACAAGCAAGGTGCTAAAACGATAAGCCAATTTTTGGAAAAAATGTTGAACTATCTTCTGCTGACTTCGCCAAATAACGACGTATGACAACAGAACATAAACCTCGCGAAAGCTTTATCAGCTTAATTCCTTTTTTAGTATTTGTCCTAAGTTTTTTAGGTGCCGGAATTTATCTTAACGACTTTTATGCCTTGCCCTCTCCTATTGCCATGGCACTAGGAATTATCACTGCTTTTCTAATTATCAAACTTCCATTTAAAACAAAAATGGACGAATTCCTGAAAGGTTTGGGTGACAAAAACGTGCTAACAATGTGCGTTATTTATCTTTTGGCAGGTGCGTTTTCAACCGTTTCTAAAGCGTCGGGAAGTGTTGACGCCATCGTAAATTTAGGTTTAGAATATATTCCTGTTAATTATATTGCGCTTGGTATTTTTATATTGGCTTCGTTTTTATCTTTGGCTTCTGGTACTTCGGTTGGTAGCATTGTAGCACTTGGTCCCATCGCTATCGAATTGGCAACAAAAAGTGGTGCCGATGTTAACCTCATCGCAGCGTCGCTATTGACAGGCGCAATGTTTGGAGATAATCTTTCGGTAATTTCTGACACGACAATTGCAGCTTCGCAATCTTTGGGAAGTAAAATGTCTGATAAATTCCGAACCAATCTTTGGATTGCAGCGCCTGCATTTTTAGTAACAATTTTTATTCTACTTTTTAACAATTCGGAAGCGACTATTGTACCAAATTTAGCCACACATGGCAGCAGTTTTTATCTTTTAATCCCTTATATTTTGGTTATAGGATTGGCATTCGCTGGCGTTGATGTTTTTTTTGTTTTATTAATTGGTGTTGTCGTGTCAGGAATTATTGGACTATCAAATAACAGTATGGACTTGTTAAGTTTTGCAAAGGAAAGTTACAATGGTTTTACTTCGATGACTGAAATATTTCTTTTATCCTTATTAACAGGCGGTTTAGCTGGAATTATCGAATATGCGGGTGGTATACGATTTCTTTTAAATAGAATTTTAAAAACGATAAAATCGAGATTTTCGGCAATGTTGGGAATGGGCGTGTTGGTAAGCCTTGTTGATGCTTGTATTGCAAATAATACGATTGCGATTTTGATAACGGGAAAAGTTGCAAAACCAATTTCTGAACATTATGAGTTTGAACCTCGAAAAATGGCTTCGGTATTGGACATTTTCTCATGTATTATCCAAGGTATTATTCCGTACGGTGCGCAAGTATTAATCTTGATGAGCTTTGGAAAAAATAAGATTGACTACATCCAACTCATTAGCCAATCTTATTATATTTGGTTGCTTTTGATTTGCGTTTTAGTATTTATTTTCTTGAATAGAAATCAAACTCATAAATTAAATTCCATTAAATAATCGTCCATCACATAGCCGTTTCCAATATCGAAAACTGCTTCGCCGTAGACTTTGTAGTTTTGAGATTCGTAAAACTGACGAGCAACATTATTTTTGTTCACTGTTAAAATAATACGATTATCTCCCACGGATTGTGTATGTTTTTTAACGAGATTAAGACCACGTTTTCCAGCGCCTTTTCCTTTAGCTTCTGGCACAAGATAAATGCGATGCAACTTGGTTGTATTAAACTCGACATGATGTTCGAAACCAACAAAACCCAAAGGCGTTTCATCATCAAAAATTAAAAAATAATGGTAATTGAGATTTTGAAGATGAAAGATAATTTCGTGTTCCGAATACATTTTTTCCAACATATATTCTAGCTGTTCTTTAGAAAGAATATCGGCATAAGCATCTTCCCAAGAACGTCTTGCCAAATCTTGAATAAGGCAAATATCAAACTGTGTGGCAGGTTTTGTCTGTATCATATTTAAAATAAAAAATGGGCCGAAGCCCACTTAATTATATATTTTTCATTTCGGCTTTGATCTTGTCTTGCAAACCTTCCGAAGCTTTAGTCAATGGCAGTCTCAAAGTGTTTTTAATAATTCCCATTTCGGCAAGAATAGTTTTAACACCACAAGGATTTCCTTCTACAAAAATTAATCTTGTTATGTCCACCAACTTGTTATGGATGTCGTAGGCTTCTTTAACTTTACCATCGAAAGCTAATTGTACCATCGTCGAAAACTCTTTTGGATAAGCTTGTCCAATTACCGAGATCACGCCATTACCACCAGCCAATGTTACCGGAAGCGTATATTCGTCATCACCAGAAACCAAATTAAAATTAGCAGGTTTTTTTCTCACAATATCAAAATACTGAAGAATATTTGGCGCTGCTTCTTTAATCATAATCAAATTCGGGAATTCTTTCGCTAATCTTAAAGTTGTATCTGCTTCGATATTTTGTCCAGTTCTTGACGGAACATTGTAGATAATAATATTTTTACCAGTCGCAGCAATTGCTTTATAATGTTGATAAAGTCCTTCCTGATTTGGCTTGTTATAATATGGAGAAACCGAAAGAACCGCCTCAAAATTTGATAAATCTGTCTCCTCGATTTGTTTAACAACTTCCATCGTGTTGTTACCACCAATCCCAAGAACTAGCGGCACACGTTTATTATTCACCTTTATGATATGTTCAACAACCTGTTTCTTATCGTCATTAGAAAGTGTTGCAGCCTCAGCCGTCGTACCAAGAACCACAAGATAGTTAGTTCCGTTATCGATATTGTAATCCACTAACTTTGTTAGAGAATCGAAATCTACCGATAAATCTTCATTGAAGGGCGTTACCAACGCAACACCTACACCTTTTAAATTGCTCATATCTTAAATTAGAATTTACTTGTAAAGTTAAAGTTTTTGTTTGATTCTTTAATTAAATTTAATCTCAAAAAATTCAAAATTTGTTAGTTATAACCTAACATTTTCTAAACAATGTGCCTCGCAAAAAATTCTTAGCTTTGCTTTTTTAAAGTTAAAAGATATATGAAGAGGTTTCAGATATATGTTTTAGGAGCGGCTTTAGCTTTGCTAACTGCTTCTACATCGCGCCAAAACATTAGTAATATCCAAGCACATCAAAACATTGTTATTGATAGTAATATTAATGATGATGCAACTTTCAAGGAAATTATTGCGCCCTACAAAAATGAACTTGAGAAGCAGATGAACATCAAAATTTCTCACACTTCTGTGGAACTTAATAAAACTGGCGACAACAGCAATTTGGGAAATCTTCTCACAGATTATACATACGAAGGCGCATTGGCTTGGGCAAAGGCTAACAACATCCCGAACATCGATGGCGCTGTTATCAATATTGGTGGCATCCGAACAATAATTCCCGCAGGTGATATTACGATAAAACAAATTTTTGAAGTAATGCCTTTTGAAAATGAAGTTGTTATTGTTAAATTAAAAGGAAGCGATCTACAAGGACTTTTCGACTATTATCTTAAGGAAAAAACGAATAATCCAGTCTCTCATATCACGATTATTACGGAAGGAAATAATATAAAAACTGCACTTATTTCTGGGCAAAAAATTGAGAAAGACAAAACTTATTACATTGCAACTTCCGATTATCTTGCGATGGGCGGCGACAGAATGTACTTTTTCGGGAAAGGAGAAATGATCGGTACAGGTATCAAATTACGAGAACTTTTCATAGATAAATTTAAAGAAAATAAAGAAGTTAAAGTCCCTACAGATCTGCGTCTTGACCTAAAATAATGATCTTATGAAAAGAAAAGAATTTTTAAAATATATTGGTGCTGGTAGTTTAGGACTTAGTTTAACACCTAATTTAGTTTTAGCAAATACGTTTACGAAACCTACTCTATCGCAAGATATCAAACTTACAATCTTACATACCAACGACCAACATAGTCGTATTGAGCCATTTGATGCTTCCTATTCTAAAAATCCGAATCAAGGTGGTTTTGCTAGACGAGCGAGTTTGGTACAACAAATTAGAAATCAAGAAAATAACGTTTTACTTTTAGACTCTGGCGACATCTTCCAAGGGACGCCATATTTCAACTTTTTCGGTGGCGAATTGGAGTTTAAACTAATGAGTATGATGAAGTACGATGCGTCGACAATGGGGAACCACGATTTTGATAATGGACTAGAAGGTTTTCTTAAAGTTTTACCAAATGCAAAATTTCCATTTATTTGCTCAAATTATAACTTTAAAAATACTATTTTAGACGGCAAAACAGAATCCTATAAAATATTTGATAAAAACGGCATAAAAGTCGGAATTTTCGGAGTGGGTGTTGAGCTAAAAGGTTTGGTTGGAAAAGCCAATTATCAAGAAACGGAATATATTAATCCAATCGAAATTGCTCAGCAATACAGCCAGTTTTTAAGAAATGAGAAAAAATGTGACTTGGTGATTTGCCTTTCGCATCTTGGCTACGATTACGAAAAAGAACCCGAAAAAATGTCCGATTTGATCTTAGCAAAAAAGACGTCTGGTATCGATCTCATTTTAGGAGGTCACACACATACTTTCCTTCCGGAGCCACAGGTTTTGAATAATAGTGAAGGGAAAAAAGTGTTGGTTAACCAAGTAGGTTGGGCGGGACTTTTGTTAGGTCGAATAGATTTTTATTTTAATAAAGATAAAAGCGTGAAAAATATTTCTTGGATAAATCAAGTTATAGATGAAAGCATAATTGCGTAATATGAGAAAAGCTTTATTATTAACATCCATGCTGTCTATTGCAGCATTTAATGCTCAAAACACTTCTAGATGGAGTGATTTGTTTTCATATAATAATGTATTAGCCATTAGAGATGATGGGCAAAAGCTAATAGCAGCGACAGAAAACGGAATTTTCTACTACAACCCAACGTCTGGGGAGATTAGTAAATTATCGAAAGCCAATGGACTTCACGAAGTAAAAATTACAGCTTTTGATTATAACCCTGAGACCAAAATCGGACTTGTTGGTTACAAATCTGGGGCAATGGATGTTATTACACCTGAAGGCGTTTTTCTGATTATGGATATTCCTATTGCCAATGGCTATTTAGGTGATAAAAAGATTAATCACATTTCGATTTCTGGTAATAAAGCAGTTATTTCTGTCGGTTACGGTGTTTCTATTTTTAACTTGGATAAAAGAGAATTTGGAGATAGTGCCTTTTTTAATACTGGAGGCGCATATAATGCGGCTTTAGAAGCTGGAATTTTTAACGATAAAGTCGTTGTTGCAACTCAAAATGGACTTCTAACTCATGCGATAGACACGACATTCCCTGTTTATAATACATGGACAACTCAATCTACAGGTAGTTTTACAAACATAGCATCAAAAGATCTTATTGCGTATTCCACTGCAAATCAAGTAAGATTTGGTAATAATATCACATCAACTACGGCTTTACCACAAAGTTTTAGTAATGTAAAAGATGTTGTAATAACAGATCAGAACATTATTGTAGCTGATAATACAAAACTATACAGCTTTACTAAAACTGGTGCATTACAAAAAACAATTGATTTCACAGAAGAAGTTAATTCAGGTTATGTATTTAATAATCAAATATTTTCAGGAACAAAACTTAATGGTTTATTAAATGAAAGCAAATCAAGTTTTAAACCTGATGGACCTTACAATAATTTTTCCTATAAGATAAGTCTTTTAGACAATAAAATGTGGATATCTTCTGGAAGCAGAAATGATTACGACATGCCAATTTACAATAATCTTGGATATTATTATTTTGATGGTCAGAAGTGGATTTATCCAGACTATTTTAAAGCGAATTCAATTACATTTAATGTATTTGATGTAATCCCTGATCCCGTGGATGCAAATACCATATTTTTCACCAATTATTCTTCTTTCAATGGTCAAAAAGGTGTTTTTAAAATGAAAAATGACCAATTTGTAAAGATATACAAAACAACGGAAGGTGGTGATTTTTATAATCGCCCAACTGGTCTTGCAACAGATGAAAATAATAACATTTTTGTAAGCGTGAGTATTATGCAAAATCCAACAGCTTCTGTAGGATATTATTTATACAACAGATCTTCGGACGACTTTATTACAGTACCTCTTATTAATGCAAATCGAGCACAAAAACCTCTTATAAAAGATAAAATACTCTATATACCAGGACCAAGAGCAACAACAAGTGGGTTAATAATGTATGACTACGGAAATAACCCAGCATCTGCATCTAATCCTTTAAAATATATAACAAAAGACAATAACCTTCCTTCTAGCGACGCAATAAGTGTTGCCGTGGATAAAAGTGATAATGTGTGGATTGGTGGGCAGTCTGGCTTAAGAATTCTTTCAAACCCAAAAGCTGCTTTTAATGAAGACAAACCTCGCACAGAGCCAATTATTATTGAACAAAATGGTCTAGGTGAAGAATTATTTAGAGATGCTGAAATATTACAGATAACTGTCGATTCTGGAAATCAAAAATGGGTTTCCGTCGCTGGCGGAGGTGTATTCTTCATCAGTCCAAATGGGGAGCAAACTTATCAACACTTTACGAAATCTAACTCGCCTTTACCCAATGACACTGTTACTGACGTCCAAATTGACAATAAAACTGGTAAAGTATACTTCGCAACTTCTGATGGTGTAATGGCCTACCAAGGAGACGTTGCTGATGTTAACGAAAACTTTGGTGATGTCTTAGTTTATCCAAATCCAATTATTTATGCACAATATAAAGGAAATGTATATCTAAAAGGTTTAGCTGAAAAAACAAATATCAGAATTACTGATGCTGCGGGCAATGTCGTACATAGCGCTGTGGCAAGAGGTGGTTATTACGAATGGAATCTTAACAACCAAAAAGGCTCTCGTGTTGCTTCCGGTATATACTTTGTTTTGATGACAAATGCTGACGGTACCGATACCAAAACTGCAAAAATCGCGGTCGTTAATTAAATGAATTCTTATAAGGGCTTTCTTCTGTCGTACATCAGATATGGCGACAACGACGCTATTCTCCATTGTTACACGGAAGAAAGTGCTTATCTCAGCTTTTATATCAGAGGAATATACTCTGTTAAAAATAAGAAAAAAGCCTATCTTTTTCCGTTAAATGAGTTACAACTCTCCACTAACAAAGGAAAATTTAATACCGAATTGTTGATGGCGTCGAACATCGAATCGGTTTCTAAAAAGGATTTATACCAAGACATAAAAGCCAACGCCGTTATCTTCTTTGTTGCAGATCTTCTAAATCAAATTCTTAGACACGAAAACGAAGCGCATCCAAAGCTTTATGCTGTCATTGATGAATTTCTACAGGAAGTCGAATTATCTAACATGCAAGCGCATTTGGTTTTGATGCTTAAAATAATTAAAATCCAAGGTTGGGCGCCTTTAGAGTCTGAAGCTAGTTATCTTAATCCCGAGACAGGAAATTTTGGAAATTCGGAGGTTCATTATCTTTTTGACAAGGAGAATTCTATGATTTGGAAAGCCTATCTAAATAAAGAAAACCCTTATGATTTAATCCTAAATCGAGAACAAAGACAAAAGTTTTTAGATAGTCTTTTGGTGTACTATCATTTCCATTTTGTCGATTTTAAAACACCAAAATCCTTAGAAATTATTCAAGATATTTTTTAGTGATGGTACACATCATCATACTTTACACCAGCTTTAATGGCAACATCCAAAATATTCTCGGTCGGAATTAAAGGGCAACTATAATCGAACGCATTATACGCACAATATGGTTGATAAGCTTTATTAAAGTCAATAACAATCGTATTCTTATCGGTTTTTTCTAAATCTATGTAGCGTCCACCACCATAAGTTTGATTACTATTTGTTAAATCTCCAAAAGGCAAAAATACATGATTAACATATTCGGGATTAGTTTGCAAAGCATCATTCGTATATAATGTTACAACCAAATCTTTTCCATTAAGTTTAAAATAAGCTTTACCATATTCTGTAAAAGATTTTGATTTCCCAGAAGATGTTGGCATTATTAATTTTTGGTCAGAGGTTGATTTCTCCAGTCTAGCAACTACTCTGTATTTTTTACTAATTGGGAAAAAAGGATGCTCAGTAAATTTTGTAAAATTATCACCTCTCAAAGGCGATTCGCCCTCAGTTTTATATTCTCTATTTAATTCTTTTTGAAAGTCTAAAACACTCTGTTTCCAATCTTTTGCAGATTGTCCATTAATATTTAAAAATCCAAAAAGCGTTAAAAGCAGTAAAAAATATTTCATCAATCAATAATTATGTTATAGACATCGCTTTTGTTCCGTTTGATATTTGGAACAAAAAATCCATTAGCTTCAGGAATAATTTCTGCCAGCGTAAAACTCTTACAATCCGATGGCAAACCCGAAAAATACAAAGTAAATAAAAAAGTTTTACCCAGCGGCACATCTGTCCATTCCGGGTAATAACTTATATTTTCACAATGAATTAATTCACTTAGCAGATTAGAATTGGCATCATCATACAAAAATGTTGACTGCCAAATTCTTATTTTTTCCTCAAAAAAACCAACCGATTGAAAACGACAATGCACAATCACAATCTTGTCCATCATGTGCAATTCTTTGTTCGCTTCTTTTAGCGATGCATCGATAAAAGGTTTGGTTTTGGTGGTGTTCATTTAATAATCAAGTTCTAGTTTAGCTTTGCTAAAATTACGAACTTTTTCTGTCAAATTTTTATCTGTCGCCAAAGAAACGCCATAGCTTGGGATCATTTCTTTAATCTTAGCAATCCACTTTCCACCGTCTGTCATTCTGTCAGGGAAACAACGTTCCAACACATCCAACATTGCATAGACAGATGTACTTGCACCTGGCGAAGCACCAAGTAATGAGGCGATTGTTCCGTTTTTGTTAACCACAACTTCGGTCCCGAACTCTAATTTACCACCATCTTTTGCATCTTTTTTAATAACCTGAACACGCTGTCCCGCAACTTTTAATTCCCAATCTTCTTCTTTTGCATCTTTGATAAAATCTCTTAAATGCGCCAAACGTTGAGACTTAGTCATTGCAACTTGCTGAATAAGATATCTTGTCAACGGCAAATTATGCCACCAAGCGCCAAACAACGAACGTATGTTTTTGAAATTCACACTTTCTGGTAAATCTAGATAACTTCCTTCCTTTAAAAATTTAGTTGAAAAACCTGCGAAAGGTCCAAACAAAAGCGCTTCTTGACCATCAATAATTCTTAAATCCAAATGCGGAACCGACATTGGCGGCGCATCAACTGTAGCTTGTGTATAAGCTTTCACTTTGTGTTGCGCAATCAATTCTGGGTTGTGGGTCACCAACCATTGCCCACTAACTGGGAAGCCTCCATAACCTTGACTTTCTTCGATATCAGAACTATCCAAAAGCGGTAAAGCATAACCTCCAGCCCCGATGAAAACAAATCTTGCATCAACTTCCTGCGTGTGAAGATTTTTTCTGTCTTTTACTTTTATACGCCATTCGCCGTCATCTTGAAGATCAATATCTTTTACTTCATGATACGTGAAAACCTCAACACTACTGTCTTCTTGAAGATGATTAAATAATTTTTTTGTTAAAGCACCAAAATTAACATCCGTTCCTAAATCCATTTTAGTCGCGGCTAATTTGTCTTGGGCACTTCTTTTTCTCATAATCAACGGTACCCATTCTTGAAGTTGATTGTGATTATCAGAGAATTTCATCCCTTCAAAAAGGTGAGATTGTGTCATCGCCTCGTGACGACGACGAAGATAATCCACATCATGTTCGCCAAAAACGAAACTCATGTGTGGACAAGAATTGATAAAATCTTTAGGATTAGAAATGAATCCTTTATCGATAAGATAAGACCAAAATTGTTTTGAAATTTCAAACTGTTCAGCAATTTTTTCTGCTTTTTTGATATCAATACTACCATCTTTTTTCTCTGGTGTATAGTTAAGTTCACAAAAGGCAGAATGTCCTGTACCAGCATTATTCCAAGCGTCTGAACTTTCTTTAGCGACATCATCTAGTCGTTCAAAAATTGCTACTTTAAGATTGGGTTCTAATTGGTGAACAATTGTCCCCAATGTTGCACTCATAATACCACCGCCTATTAGTACAAGGTCGTATTTTGGTTTCGGAGTATCCATTATATAGTATATTGTTTATTGCAAAAGTTTGCAGAAAATATCATACCAACAAGGGCATTTTCGGTAACGAATTTGCCCAAAATCTTGAAAAATATTTTCGTAAATTTACGACCAAGTTTAGTCAGTTTTAATGCCTAAACAATTTTAAATAATGAAAGCATTAAAAACCCTAAATCCTTATTTCTGGAAGCACAGAGTCCTTCTTTTTTGGGGATTTTTATTTATCATACTTAGTAACTTTTTTACAATCTATAAAGTACAATTTGTTGGTCAAACGATTAACATTATCGAAGGTAATTACGACAACCTAAAACTTTCTAAAGAAGCAAGTCTTATCGACAATGTAAAAGCCAATTGGAGTTATTTCCGCATTATTTTTATAAATTCTGGGATATTGCTGGTTTGCTCATTGTTATCTGGTTTTTTCACTTTTATGATGCGTCAAACGATTATCGTTGCATCTCGTCGAATCGAATACGAATTAAAAAATAAAATCTTCCGCCATTACGAGGATTTATCATTGACAGATTACAAAAAAACTACCATCGGCGATCTCATGAACCGCCTGAGCGAAGATGTTGTTGCCATAAGAATGTATCTAGGCCCTGGTGTTATGTATGTTGTTAACCTTGCGATTCTGCTCATTATCACAAGTAGTTATATGTTAATGACTGATGTCGAAATGACATTTTGGACTTTAATTCCGTTACCGATTTTGTCATTTGTGATCTACAAAGTCAGCAACATTATCAATCAAAAATCGAAAACCATGCAGAAGAGTCAATCGGCAATTTCGACTTTTGTCCAAGACAGCTTTTCGGGAATTCGTGTTGTTAAATATTTTAGCAAAGAAAAATATATTAAAAAAAATTACGGTATTAAAGTTAAAGACTATCAAGACAAAGCCTTAGATTTAGCTAAAACCGAAGCTTATTTTTTCACCATTATTTTATTTGTAATTGGACTTCTTAATGTCGCTATTATCTTTATTGGTGGTCAAAAATACATCGCTGGCGAAATGAGCGTTGGTACGATTGCAGATTTCTTTTTATACATTAACATCCTAATTTGGCCGTTTTCGATGGTTGGTTGGGTAACATCTGTCAATCAACGTGCAGAAGCGTCTATGCAGCGCGTTAATGAGTTTCTAGAAATGAAAACGGACATCGTCAATACAAACCATGAGAATTATTCAATAAATGGCGATATCGAATTCAGAAACGTTAGTTATACTTACCCGAATACTGGCATCAAAGCTTTGGACAATTTAAGTTTTAAAGTTAATGCTGGCGAAACTTTGGCGATAATGGGAAAAACAGGGAGCGGAAAATCTACCATCGCACTTCTTCTTGGTCGATTGATTGATCCTGATGAAGGGGAAATTTTGATTGATGGTAAAAATCTAAAAGATCACAATCTTGAATTTTACAGACAAAAAATAGGTTACATTCCACAAGAGAGTTATTTATTTTCGGACACCATTGCATACAATATTGGCTTCGCGATCGATAATCCGGGAGAAAATTTGATTATTAAATATGCGAAAAAAGCAGATGTTCATAAGAATATTGTTGAGTTCAAAGATCAATACGAAACAATAGTTGGAGAACGCGGTGTGATGCTTTCTGGTGGGCAAAAACAGAGAATTTGCATTGCCAGAGCCTTAATAAAAGAACCGCAAATTTTAGTATTTGACGATAGCCTATCCGCTCTAGACACAGAGACAGAGGAAAATATTCTACAAAACATTGAAAACGACCTACAATCTGCAACTTCTATCATTATAACGCACAGAGAATCAAGTGCAAAACGTGCAGACAAAATTCTTTATTTACCATAGAAATACTCTTAATTTATCAAAAAAAAAGAGTTTTTTTTTATGAAATTTCATTTTTATTTATAAATAATTCAAAAAACATTTTGAATTAAGCAGAATTCTATTATATTTGTTTACACAGATTTCAAAAATATCGTACAAATGAGTGAATACAAGGAACGCCACGAAAATGAAATTTTCACAAAGGTATTGAAGGCAGGTAGAAGAACCTATTTCTTTGATGTGCGCGAGACAAAAGCTGGAGATTATTATCTTACGATTACTGAAAGTAAAAAGAATTTCGGGGAAAACGGAGAGGCAACTTTTGAAAAGCACAAAATCTACCTTTACAAAGAAGATTTCAAGAATTTCCAAGACATGTTTAATGAATCAACCGATTTTATCATCGAGCAAAAAGGTGAAGACGTTATTTCTGAAAAACATGACAAGGATTACAAATCCAAATCTTACACTTTGGAGTCAGACGAAGAGGTATAAGAATTACAAGAAAAGAGTTAAAGGCATCCAAAATTAAATTTTAGGATGTTTTTTTATGCTTTTTCTGAAACAAATCATCCATTATTTTGAAATAAAAAAAGACACTCTAAAAAGAGTGTCTTTGTAGCGAGGACGGGACTCACTCTATCATTTCATTCCATTTCACATAAAACCAAAATGGCTTAACCATTATATTTTACAGATATTTATATTTCGTAAAGTATTTTCAAAAAACCACTAAAAAACGTTGTATTTCAAAAAACTGTTCTCAAAATAGTACTGCAAAATTACTCTTCAATAAAATTAAACTTCGACATCTCAGCTGGCTTCTGCCCTTCCATGATTGCAATGTAAGGCTTCATTGCTTTATAGTCTTTATGTCCAGTAAATTTCATAATCACAGTTTCTGGAATACCTAAATATAGTGAAACTACAACAAATGTTCGACGGCCCATGTGTGTGCTCATGTGTTTCCAAAATGGTTCTGTCTCTTCGAAGCGTTCATTACCTATATAATAAGTAGTTGTAATCATATCGTTAAATTTTAGAATCCTTCCAATTTCCTTTAAATACTCATTAGTATTCTGGTTACTTATCACCGGAAGAGCTAATACTCCTTCAAATTCTTCATCTTGATACTTGTCTAAAATCGCACGAGAATAATTATTTAGATTTATATTTAGATTATCTACGGTTTTTTTAGTTACTGTTTTAAAAGCGTTTTTACTAATATGCACACGTTTCAATTTCTGAACATCCGAAAATCGAAGAGAAGAAAAGCAACAAAATGCAATCACATCGCGAACTCTTTCTAAATGCTGCTGATTTTCTAAAAATTCATGATTATAAAATTTCATCAGCTTTTCGGTGTTGAAATATATAATCTCATTCAAACCAACAGCGGTTCCTTTGAATTTTGGTTTAAATTCTTCATGCAAATCGCCTTCATAGTATTTCTTCTTTGCCGCCCATTTTAGGAATGTCTTAAAATCGCTAATCAATTTTTCGACAGATGTGTTTTTGTGGGGCGCCTGAATTCTTACAGTTCCATTTTTCAAAAATATTTTTGGCTCATTTTGAAAGTACATTATAAAACCAATAAGATCATTTTCGGTTAATTTTCCAATATCAAGGTCTGGCTTGTAAAAAAACAAATGGTTCTTAATCTTATTATGTTTCTTTATTGTATTGTCAGACCACTGCAGCTTGACTGAACTCTCAGAAATAAATTCAGCGTATTTATCTTGCAATAAAACTTCTTCTTCGTAGTCAACTGGAATTCTTCTTTTATAACGATTTGTGAAGGTTTCTTTTAGTTGGGCTGGTGTGGGATAACATCTTTCATGATAATCAAAATCTTTGAAAATATCTTCAATTATCGATTCGATTTCATTCAGCTCACCATTTACAAACGATCTCTTATTTTTTGAACGCTGCAGGTCCTTAGACCAATCAGATTCAGGTACATAAACACCAGTGTACAAGAATGGCCTTTTCCCTGCATAGGAAACATAAGCTCGGATTGAAAATTCTCCAGGCTGTGTTTTGCTTTCTTTATATAGATAAAAATTAACCTTGTACTTCAGCATCTTCGATCACTTCGGCATCATTGATTTTCTTTGAGATATTTTTACGCATATTGCCAACTTGAAAAAATAACCATTCTAAAGAGATGTGATATTCTTTCGCTAAAACATATAAAGCTTTTATCTCAACTTCTTTGTAAGACCTTCCTTCTTCACTAACATGACCACTTCTTAATTTATAATATCGAGTTTCATTAAATCCATGTTCGCGGCAAAAATGATTTAACCCAGCTAATTGTTTAGTGTATATCAAATAGTCGATTGCTTCAAAAAAGCGTGTATTAATATTTGTGATTATTGTGGACATTATGAAGGGATTTTTTTATTTTACTTTCATTTCAGCTTGAAATTCGCCAAAGATCTCAAATTCAGAAGAATCTTTTATTACTGCAATGTTTATACTATACTCAGTTTTACCCCATTTCTTAATATCAGATTTTGATAGTGTTGGAGGTAAAAAGCTAATATATTCTAAAGGATATATTTCTTTCTTTAAGATCATGCCTTTTGGTATTGATTCCTTTCCTTTGGGTTGGTTAGCTAGAAGCTTTGAAGTTGTGCTAAATACTATTTTAGAAACTTTCTTCTGATAATTAAATGTTGATCTATCCCAGTCAATTTCAATTGTCTTGTCGCTTTTATTTTCGATTTCAAGTTTCCAAAAATAATCCGTAGGGGTATATGTTATTTTAACATCATTTTCTTCTTTAAATAATCCAGTACCAGTTGCATTTGTCATTGTTACATTAATCTTTCCAACTGATAGTGTCTGAGCTGAAAATAAAGTCCCCAGCATAAGTGTAAAAATTGTAATCATTGATTTCATATAGAGTTTTTTAATTTTCTTAATCTTTCGGTTAGTCTGTTAATTTTTGTAAAGAAGTTTATTGAATCGCCAAAAGGATTGAGATATGTAAGACCTTCTTTGTAACACCTTTCAATGTGAATTTTATCGTTGGGAAATTTAATTTTTAAAAACTCTTTCCTATTATACTGTATATTTTGTTCTTCTTCAATCAGCCATTCAATAGCTTGAATTTCTTTTGCAGATTGCTTTGTTTTTCTATACAATATTATTAATCTGTCTAAAATATCCCTATGATGATTCATATTCATCATAGACTCGTATAACTCAATTGCTTTTTGATTGTCTATGTTTTCTAACCCCTTTGCCCTTGGGTAATTTTCTGAAATATAACTTTCATTAACCTTATAGCATTTTTCTTTTTCAATATTGTTTAAGAATTCAATTTGCTCTTCTTCTGTAAGTTCAATGCTTTTCTTTCCAAAAAATACAGCCTCATAATATTTTTTACGAACACTATCATTAGCATGAATTAGATTACCGTGTAATTCTGACAAAAGATAAAAAGCCATATTATTTCATATCTCTTACTGGTGGCCTAAAAGCAACTATTTTTCTAAAAATATAGAAATCAATAACATCTTCTAATGGCACTATATAATCCGCAAAGTCCTCATTATAAGAATGACATTTAATGTAGCCTAACTCTGTGTTATGCTCAACAATCTGCTTTAAAGCTTGTCCATCTTTCGCATCAATCACGAATAAGTTACCACGAATTGGCAATTTATCGCCATTGTCTAAATAAAATCTCTTAACTAATATTTTTGCTCCTTCTGGAATTGAATAAATAGATCCATCATCCATAGATGGTCCATCTACCCTGCAAACCAAATACTCTCCTCGATCATACTCGCGTGGAACCAACATTGTTTTCTTTTCCACCACGTCCGTTCTGTTTAATGGCCCCGCAGCAACCGAAAGGTCGCGATATTCAACCTCCATGTAGTTATCACTGTCAACCTGCGTAACTGTATCACCTTCTCTTCTTTGCAATAATTCAACCTCTCGAACTACTCCATCATCCCCTTTCTGATCGTTAAAATTTAGAAATTTACCTTCCATTGCTATCATTTCTCCATCACCCGTTAATAGCCATTCAATATTAAGATCATTAAACTTCTCCTTTATTAAAGAAATCTTATCCGGCTGTATAGACTTTCTAATAGCATTAACATATCCTTTTGAAACCCCTATTGCTTCAGAAAAGGATTCTTGCGTTATGTTTTTATTTTTTAAGTAAAATTTAAGTCGCTCTCTTACAGACATTTATATATTTATTATTAAAAAATATAACAATGCTATTGTTTGATGTATAGATATGTTATACATTTGCTTAGCAATAAAATAGCAATGCTATTATTGTTCGTTTGAACAAGTCAAAGATAGCGATAATATAACAATGTTAATTAATATAAAATTATTAAAGATATGGAAAACGAGAAAAAACAAAAGGTTTACACTGCTAATGGAGCAATGAAAGAATTGAATGTAAGTAGATCAACGTTCGAGATGGCAATAAAACCAAAGCTCACAGAATTACCTAAGATGGGGAAAATCAGATATTTTCTATACGAAGAAATACAAGGAATCAAGAAAGAGAGAGCGGAACGTAATTCACAGTACGAAATAATTGCTTAAACAAAATGCTATGTCAAAAGATATTCGATT
>JAEXRP010000074.1:0-31417 GCA_023440705.1 Bacteroidota bacterium | reverse complement strand
GGATCACCAATGTCCATATGTCCAATAAATCTTGTTAAGCCAAAAGCTTCTTTAACACGATTAATTTTCTCTGCAACCTCATCAGAATTCCCGATAAATAAAGCACCATCCGCACTTCGTCCGCCGTCATATTGCATTTTCGTGTAAGGCGCCCAACCACGACTCGCTCCTATCCTATCCATTTGCGCTTTGTAATTTTCAAAATAATCCTCTATCACTTGCGGATCTTCACTAACAAAAGTATGCGAATGTATCGCGATTTGCATTTCGCTTTCTGGATGACCAGCTTTCAGATATTCTTGTTTATAAAAATCAATCAATGGCTTGAACTGCATTGGCATTCCTCCGATAATTGCAACAATTAAAGGTAAGCCCAAAGTCGCTGCTCTCAACACAGATTCTGGTGTTCCGCCAACTGCAACCCAAATTGGTAATTTACCATTATTTGTAGCTCTAGGATAGACGGTTTGATTGTTCATTGGCGCTCTTAGTCGACCTCTCCAGCTTACGTTTTCACCTGAATTTATTTTTAAAAGTAAACCCAATTTTTCCTCAAAAAGCTCGTTGTAATCTGACAAATCATAACCATAAAGCGGAAAAGATTCGATAAAACTTCCTCGACCAACCACAATCTCCGCACGACCATCCGAAATTTGGTCAATCGTTGCAAAATCTTCATAAACTTTAACAGGTTCTGAAGAGCTTAAAACGGTTACACCACTTGCTAATTTTATATTTTTAGTAATACTAGACGCCGCAGCCAAAAGGATTTCTGGTGAAGAAACTGCATAATCTTCACGGTGATGCTCACCCATTGCAAAAACATCGATTCCGACTTCGTCCATTAATTTTATTTGGTCCAAAATTTCACGCATTTTGACACCCGCATTTCTATATTTTCCAGTTGTTGGGTCTATTGCTAAATCCCCAAACATTCCTATTCCTAATTCCATTTTCAATTATTTTTATCAAAATTACGACGCTTTTACAAGATTAATATTGACTTAGGTTAAGAACGAACAAAGCAGAAATCGGCAAAAATTTTATATATTTAAAATCAATAAATTCTCAACATGAAAAAACTCTTTTGTTCAGCATTCGTAAGTGTTTCTCTACTTTTTTCAGCGCAGAAAAACGACCAACCAACTTCCAAAATGGAATGGTTTCAGGATGCTAAACTTGGGATTTTTATACATTGGGGAATTTATTCGGTAAAAGGAATATCCGAGTCGTGGGCGTTTTTTAACAACTACATCAACCATGACAACTACATGAAGCAATTGGATGGTTTTACAGCTTCCAATTACCAACCTGAAACTTGGGCTGAATTGATTAAAAATTCAGGTGCGAAATATTCAGTCATTACGACGAGACATCACGATGGCGTTTCGTTGTGGGATTCTAAAGCGGACAAAGCCATTACAACACTTAGAGATTCAAAAGCTAAAAAAGATGTTTTGACACCTTTTGTTGTTGCCTTAAAAAAGACAGGTCTCAAAACGGGTTTGTATTACTCACTTCCCGATTGGAGTCACGACAATTACGATGTTGCAACGCGAACTAAAAAGCGTTACGACATCACCAAAAAACCTCAACGTTGGAATAATTTTGTTAAATATTATCAAGATCAACTTAACGAATTATCGCAACAATATCAACCCGATTTAATTTGGTTTGATGGCGATTGGGAACATACTTCCGAAGATTGGAAAGCGCCGCAAACCTTGACAAATCTTAGAAAATTTAACAAAGATATCATCATCAATTCTAGGCTCAACCAACATGGTGATTATGCAACGCCAGAGCAGGGCGTTCCAGTTGTTGCGCCCGACGACGACTATTGGGAATTATGTTACACAATGAACGATTCTTGGGGCTACCAACCTTTTGATACGCATTACAAAACGCCGAACATGATTGTTAGAACTTTGACGGATGTTATTAGCATGGGCGGAAATCTTCTAATTGATATTGGTCCAAAAGCCGACGGAACGATTGTTAAAGAACAATTGGATGTTTTGGAAAATCTTGGTCGTTGGACAAAGAAATATCCTGAAGCAATCTACGGAACACGCCGAGGTTTGGATTCTAAAAACTATTTAGGGAAATCTGCTTTTTCAAAAGATGGAAAAAAACTATTTCTTTATCTCGATCGCAACAAAGAACATCTTAGTCTTCATGGTTTGCAAACTGAAGTTTTTAGTCTAAAAATGTTAAATGATAATGCTGCGAAACTAAATTTTAAAACCGATAAAAAAGGAAATCTCGACTTCGATATTACCAATGCAAATTACGATAAAGATGTTAGCGTTATTGAGTTAAGTTTTAAAGAAAAACCAAAATTCGTGGAACCAACTCTGGAAAGCAATTTTGATTTTAACCAAATTATCAATTCTAAAAATACAAAACAAGCAGTTTATCAACTTGCAGAAGAAGTTAGCAAAACTAAAAATGTTGGCTTATTTCAAAAATATGGATTTACGGAAGATGGTCAGAATATGAATGTTAAAACTCAGAATTCTGAAATTAAAAACTGGCTCAGCAAACATGCCGAAGCTTTTTACAATACTGGCGACAGTCTTCCGAGTGGACATTTTGATGGTTTGACAACACTAAGCAAGGACCGACAAACTTTATATCTTTTTGTCGATGGAAAACCAAATGGTCCAATCGCCATCAAAGGTTTGAAAAATCAAATTTCGCGTGTCAGAATTATTGGCGAGGGATCGGTTATTAATCATCAAGTTTTCAACAAATTGTATTGGAGCAAAATCCCTGGCATTGTGTACATCGATATTCCCGAAGACCGATTGGATAACAACCTCACCATTATTGCTGTTTTACTAGATAAACCCGTGGAACTTTTCCGAGAAAACATCAGCGTTGTAGACAGTAATTTATAAATGAAAAACCTCCATGTTTGGAGGTTTTTGTATTTTATATTTAACCACAAAAGACAAAAAACACTATCTTTTAAAAATTCACAAAAGTAGTGATTGCAAAGTGGTTATTTCTTTTTTAGTTTTGAATAAATACTTTTAATTAAACCATCTGCAACGGAAATTTTCGGAACAAAAATATGGTTAATGTCCGCCCAATTCATCACATTATTAAAAATCTGAAGCGCAGGCACCAAAACATCCGCGCGATCCTCACGAATCTGATAAAAAGACATGCGTTCGACAATGCTCATTTCTTTCATCGTTTTATAATATTTTTTGAGCGTGGCTGCAGACATCGCTTTCCCATCTTTAGTCTTACTTAAAGAGAAAATTTTATTGATATTCCCGCCCGAACCAATCGCCACAACATTATTTTTAGAAAGAATATTTTTCTTGATTTCGGACTTCATTTCGAACCACATATCATCGGTCACCAAACCTTGCAACAATCGGATTGTCCCAATATTAAATGACTTTTCGTAAAGCATTTTTCCGTTTTCGTAGAAAGTCAATTCGGTAGAACCACCGCCAACATCTATATAAAGATAAGCTGATTTTTTATCGAGATTTTCTTCAACATGATTTTCATAAATTAAGGTTGCTTCTTCGTCACCTGTAATAATTTCGATGTTGATTTGTGCTTCATTTTTTGCTAATTCAATAAGTTCTGCTCCATTTTTAGCATCTCGCATCGCACTAGTCGCACAAGCTCTGTAATGTTCGACATTGTAAACCTCCATCAACTGATGAAAAATCTTCATAGAATTGATGAACATCTTCTGACGTTCTGCCCCGATTTCGCCCAAATTAAAAACATCCATCCCCAAACGAAGCGGAATTCTCAATAAATTAAGTTTTGTAAACTCTGGCTTGCCGTTAACTTCTTGTACGTCATTTATCAACAGTCGAGCTGCGTTACTTCCTATATCTATAGCTGCAATTTTCATAGTATAAATCTACAGATTTTTTAGATAATGATAAATTTCTATTTGCGAACGAACTGGTTTTCCATCTTCATTTTTAACATATTCGTTACGGATATTTTTGTCCAAAATTCTAGCTTTTACATTGTCACTCAATTGGATATCCAACATATCTTTGAGTTGTTTTTTAAGATCTTTTTGTAAAATTGGCGTTGCTGCTTCTATACGAAAATCGAGGTTACGAGCCATCCAATCGGCAGAAGACAGATAAAAATCTTCTTTTCCTTTGTTATAGAAATACATAATCCTTGCATGTTCTAGATATTCATCAACAATGCTAATGGCACGAATTTTCTTTTTAAAATCTTTTTGATTAACAGCACAATAGATGCCGCGGACAATCATTTTGATATCGACTCCTGCGTTGGCTGCATCGTACATTTTGTTTATTAAAATCTTATCACTCAAAGAGTTAACTTTAATAATCATCTCCGCTTTACGACCAGCTTTAGCTTCTTCAATTTCTTTATCGATGTGCCAAATGATTTTATCTCTCATAAACTGTGGACAAACCAACAAAGATTTACAAGTTTTAAGCACTGGCATCGGATCTTCTTTTGGCTTTCGTAAAACATTGAACACTTTATTAATATCTGCCATTATCGAACGATTGGCTGTCATCAATAAGCTATCACCGTAGATTCTCGCCGTTTTTTCATTAAAATTCCCAGTGTTAATAAAACCGTACTGAATCGTCTTATTATTCACTCGTTTTTTAATAACACAAAGTTTAGCGTGGACTTTTTTATTCGGGATTCCGACCAAAACCTTAACACCTTCGAGTTCTAACTTTTCTTTCCATTCTAGATTAGCTTCTTCATCGAATCTAGCACGCAACTCCAACATCACCGTCACTTCTTTACCATTACGCACGGCATTAACTAAAGCATTGACGATTTTGGAACTGCTCGATAAACGATAAGCCGTTATCTGGATCGATTTAACATGCGGATCCATCGCCGCCTCACGCAACAAATCGATAACAGGAACATAGGTATGATACGGAAACGTCAATAAGACATCGTTCTGCACAATAACATCGGTGACTCTCTCCTTTTGCGCAAATGCTGGATGCGTAAATTGTGTCCGTTCAACAGGTTTTTCATAAGCTTTAAAAACATCTGGAAAATCCATAAAATGTCTAAAGTTGTGAATTTTTTGCCCCGGAATAATGCTATCTTTTTTGGAAAGGTTTAGTTTTTTAATTAAAAATTCTAAGAGCGCTTTGTCCATTTCTTTATCAAAAACGAAACGCGTAGGCTTGCCTTTTCTTCGGCTTTTGATACCTTTTTCGATTTTGTCAGCAAGAGTGGTTTTGATATCGTTATCCAAATCAAACTCTGCATCTTTTGTTACTTTAAAACAATTGGCTTCGAACTCATCATATCCAAAATATGAGAAAATATGCGGCAAATTGTAGATAATAACATCTTCCAAAAGCATGACATTCTTCTCCGATTTGTCTTCGGTTGGCAAAATTACAAAACGACTATTGGTCCTTGTTGGGACTTCGATCATCGCAAATTTACTTTCGTATTTCCATTCTTTACGACGCATCGCAATCCCAATATACAAGCTTTTGTCGCGCATATAAGGCATCGGAACGTTATCATGCAATAGAATCGGAATAACATTACTTTCTACCTCTTCATCAAAATACCTAACAACAAAATCTTTCTGTGCGGCAGTCAAGTTTTTAGAATCTTTAATAAAAACATTCTGCTTGCCCATTTCTTTTTGAATCTCGCGCCAAGTTTTGTCAAAATCTTCTTGTTGCGTAATTACAATTTTGTTGATTTTTTCTAAAATTTTGGAAGGCGCTTCATAGAAAGATTCTTGGATAATTTTAGTTTTAAAATCCATAGCACGTTTTAGCCCTGCAACTCTCACTCGGAAAAACTCGTCGAGATTATTAGAGAAAATTCCTAAAAAGCGAATTCGTAGAGGTAACGGAACAGTTTCGTCTTTTGCTTCTTGTAAGACTCTTGCATTAAAACCTAACCATGTAATATCTCTCGGATTGTATTGTTGCGCCATAATTGGATTTGATATGTCTCAAATTTACGCCTAAATAAGGCAAAATTTATCATTTCTAATATTAATTCTTGGTCACTTAATATAAAAAGTTACAAAATGATTAATTAAAACAATAAGGAAGCTCAATAATCGAAATTTATTTTTTGTTATGATATAAAATTAATGTGGCCTGATAGGCACTTTAAGAGCTCAATAAAATTTATAAAACAAATCGTCTTCTACTAAGTCATCATCCTAGTAAACGTCAAGCATGTAGTTATGTTTTTAGCAAGCATAGCCTTTTATTATTAAAAATAAAAAAATCACATAAACTATGTCAAGAATAACAGTTGTAGATAAATATCTACGTGTATTACCGAAATCTATGTAACCCACGATAAACACAAGGGTTAAAAAGAATTTTATACTAATTTAACATTGCTTTAAGTTTATTTTAATAATATCTAAATATATATGTCAAAAATATATTTTATATATTTGCACGAAATTATAATAATTCCCAATATTTTGCTCCAATCATTCCCAGGTAGGGATATAGACAAATAAAGAATATAACATAATTTAACAAACACAATAAACATTTGGATGAAACAAAAAAACTTACCCCTTCTAAAGCTTAGGAGCTAATCTTTTCCTAAGATCTTAACAAAACGTCAGCACGTCAAAAAGTTTAATAAGAGTATTTGCAATTATCATTATGCAAATAGAATTTTTAGGCTTCTATAATTATAACCTATTGTTTGTTATTTGGAAACATATCTCACTAACAAACAATCTGTTAATTGATCGTTCTACTACAATACAACACAAATAATAGTTAAATGAAACGAAAAATTTTTCTACTTTTTTTTACAGTTTCTTTTTTACTCTCGTATATGCCTTTACAAGGGCAAGCGAAAGGAACTTTGTATATTTCAAATGCGCAAGATGGTAGCGTCTATAACATTAGCGCCTTGTCTGGCGTACTACCAGTAGCTATTGCAAACTATACACCATCGTCTAGTGCTAGTAACTTGGCGGTAGGACCAAATCCCAATAATACATCGCAGTATGTCTTTACACACTCGGATACACCGAGCGGCTCGACTGTATATCAAGGCACAACTAATGTTGGTAATCTACCTGCAACATCGGGAGGTCTTACTGCAAACCCCACTACTGGTCATGTTTTTGGTGTAACCTCAACCCGTCAGCTAATACGCGCATATCCTAATCCTATAAATTTAGGAACTATAACTGGCGATGCAACCTTTAATAACGGAACTGTAGCAAGTGATTCTTTTTTTGACAACTATAACAACATGTATACTGCTGTAAGTAACGGCGGTACAAAATACATCTATCGTATTAATACAAGTACATTAATTGCCACGCGATTTTTGACATTATCAGGTTCACTTCCGACTAACTTTCAAGGTCTTGCATTTTACAATGGTAAAATATATGCCGCCGAAGGTTATAGTTCAACAATATTTTTCCTTTCATGGAATAACGCGAGAATCTATGAAATAAATCCTTCGACAGGAGTTGGATCAATTTATACTTATTATGGTCTTAACACTTATTTTGGACCTTTTAGTGCCTCTGACAACATTGACTTAGCATCAAGCGATGTTTTCACGCCACCGACCTCAAATCTAAGTGTTACAAAAACGACTAGCAACGCAACACCTGCTGCTGGCTCTACGATTACCTACACCATCACCGCTAATAATATTGGCCCAGACACAGAACCTTCCGCTGTGGTTAATGACCTGCTACCACCAGGATTGACTTATGTAAGTTCTACGACAGCTAATGGCAGTTACGATCCATCAACAGGAATCTGGACAATAGGGTCAATGCCTGTTAATACCCCTATAACTTTAAGTATTACTGTAAGAGTTGATAATGTGGGTAATATTGTCAACACAGCAACTATCAAAGGTAATAACGTTGATCCGATAACAACTAATAATTCGGCAACGGTGGCAATTAACCCAACCAAACCAAATGGTGATCTATCTGTCGTAAAAACATCAAATACCACAAATACAACGATTGGTACAGGTTTTACCTATACCATAACCGCAACTAACAACAGTGCAGTCGGAGTCTCTGGTATTACCGTAAATGATATCTTGGATAGTAGACTTACATTCTTAGGAAAAGGGGCTTCGCAAGGAAGCTATAACGAAACTTCAGGACTATGGACTATTGGATATTTAGCTCCTAATGCAAAAGCAACACTTACTATTACCGTTTCTGGAAAAGCACAGGTATTAGCTCCTGGTATCCCAAATACCGCCAACATCAATGGATTGGTTACCGAAACTGTCACGACCAACAACACCTCATCTACTTCTGTTATTGTTACTGGAGTTGGAACTGATTTGAGTGTCACTAAAACTAACAATACCAACGGATTGGTTGCACCAGGAAGCGATATTATGTTTACAGTTACTGCAAAGAACCAAGGTACGATAGATGATACTAATGTCTATGTGGTGGACAAACTCCCAACTGGTTACACCTACGTAAGTAGCACAGCCTCATCAGGAACCTATACATCTGCCAATGGCCTATGGAAAATTGGAAATCTTAATAAAGGAACGACTGCTACATTAACTATAACAGCAAAAGCTAATGCGGTAAATGCTACCAACCAAGGCTATCTAACTAATAATGTGATTATCTATGGAACCCAAAATGATATTGATCTAAGTAATAACTCAGCAACGTCCGTTGTTAACTTCAATACTGATACTGATGGCGATGGTGTACTAGATTATCTAGATTGGGACGCAGATAATGACGGTATACTTGACAGTGTAGAAATGTCCGCATGTACGTGGGCAAATCCAATACCGAGTACCGTAAAACGTTACGAAAAATACAGACAAGATTTTGGAGTTATTGATACACCTGCTACTGGGACACCCGCTCTCAATACTACCAATGGTATTAGACCTGTTGGACTTTCTGGGCAAGAGGGAACTTCTCAAAATCTGTATAAAAATACTAATGCGACTGGCGCCGGCTTTTATAGCCTGACACCAAATGCCAATTTTGTTGATGATTTTGGAAATGGATATGATAACCAATGGATACATGTTAATGATCATACTTCAATAGCGGGTGGAGCAGCCAACGGATTAATGATGGTAAATAATCCATCTGATGTTACAAAATACATTTGGCAATCACCAAACATTAATGTTAGTCCAGGCGCTACGTTAGAGGTTGGTTTATGGCTATTAAATTTGAAAGATCCAACAGCTACGACCTTCTCAGATCCTAATTTAACAATTTCGGTATATGATACAGCAACAGATACACTATTAGGTTCAGGAACAACTGGGGTATTTGGAAAAAATCTAAACTGGCAAAATAATGCACAAGTTATTAAGCCTTCTATCTTAACATCTAAAATCTATATAAGAATTACCAATGCACAAACTCTTTCCAATGGTAACGACTTTGCCATAGATGATATTGTTGTTAACGAAGTCTACTGTGACAATGATGGTGATGGCATCCCTAACCATCTTGATACAGATTCTGACAACGATGGTTGCCCAGATGCTATAGAAGGTGATGGCAATGTTTTACCAAGTCAAGTAACTAATGGAAGAATTACAACAGGAGGTGTGGACACCAACGGTGTTCCAAACATTGTTAACCCTGGAGGCTCTGCAGATACAGATTCAAAAATAGGACAAGCTCCTGGATTAGCTTATAATGCAGCAATTAAAGAGACTCTTACACTATCATCTACGTCACCAACATCGCAAACAGTATGTGTTAATGCGCCAGTTACATCATTAGAAGTTATCTCTACAGTGGCTAATGGCACAACCCCAACAACTTACCAATGGTATTCTAATACAACCAACTCAACAACTGGCGGTACATTATTAGCTGGGGAGACTAACAATACATTAGTTCTGTCATCTAGTGTCGCAGGTACATACTATTATTATCTTGTTGCAACTGGTGGATGTAATACTGCTACTTCTGGACCTTACCGTTTAATTGTAAATCCATTACCAACAATTGTCGGAACTGATAAAGTATGTGTAAACTCAAGCATTCAGTTGACAGGCAATGGTGGTACACCTGCATCATCTAATCCTTGGACATCCTCTAATACAGCCATCGCAACAGTAAGTAGTACAGGATCCGTAACAGGTATTACGGCTGGTACTGTGATGATTACCTACACCAACTCTGCTGGTTGTTCTGTTAACAAAGACATAACAGTTAATCCTAAGGCAGAAATAACAGGTAACTCAATTGTTTGTGTAGGATCAACATTACAGCTATCAAATAGTGCAACACCAACTGCAAATAGTCCGTGGACATCATCTAATATTAATATTGCTACAGTAGATGCCAATGGTCTAGTGACAGGAGTTGCGGCAGGCTCAACAACAATATTTTTCACCAATTCTAGTGGATGTATTTCTCAGAAGCTTGTAACCGTTAACCCTTCAACTAGCATTAGCGGCCCTAACACAGTATGTACAGGTTTAACAATTACGTTAACCGCAACTGGTACGCCTGCAGCTGGCGTCCCGTGGAGCTCAAGCAATCCTGCTGCTGCAACTGTAAATTCTGTAGGTGTTGTCACTGGTGTTTCAGTTGGCTCAACAATTATCACATTTACATCAGCTAATGGTTGTCAAGCTGCGGTAACAATTACCGTAACACAATGTGCGTGCTATAATCCAAATAACAATTTTGGTGCGGCTACTCCTACTCAACATGGCATTACCTTGTTAAAAAGAGCGGGTGTTAACGAAGATAACTGGCCAATGCTGAGAGGCTCTGCGCATACGGTATTAGAATCTAACACAAAAGGATTTGTGGTGACAAGGATGACATCGGATCCATCACAGCCTAACGCATTGAACAACCTATCAAAAATTACTACACCACAAGAAGGTATGATGGTATATGATACTTACGCTAAATGTTTCAAAATATATAGCGATAATGCTTGGAGTTGTTTTTCAAAACCGTCATGTCCTTAATTGTTAACTTTTTAATATTTTAAAAATGAAAAAAACCATAATATTAACAATTGCCCTATTATCTATAAAAACCTCTGCTCAGGTTATTATTGGCGATGCGAAAGGTACTGCAGTTAACAAAACATCGGTCCTGCTCGAGTTTGAAGTTGGTAAAAACAAAGGCCTCATTCTACCTTACGTAAGAACAAAACCTACTAACCCCGCCCCAGGCACATTAATCCTAAATGCGACGACACCAACTGCTGCCAATGTAGAGTATTGGGATGGTACTACATGGATTAGCTTAGGAAGCAACAAAGCTTCTGACAAAGGCGATGTAACAACAGCATTAGCTAAGCAACCTTTGACTTCGGAGGATATTAAAGGAAGAGCTATTATAGGCGCAACCGATTCTGCTGCAGATGGTGTTTTAGTTTTGGAATCTAATACCAAAGCAATGGTGTTACCAACGGTTGACGATGTTACCAAGATCCCAAGTCCTGCACCTGGTATGATGGTGTACATCAATAAGACTGGTGCTAAAAGATTAGCCTTCTATAATGGTAATACATGGTCTTTCTTCGCACCACAATAACCAAAAGATAGATATATAAAAAATAGCCACTTAAATTTTTAAGTGGCTATTTTATTTGAAAAAGCTTAAAAGCATATTGATAAGCGCATAAAACTCAATATCAAACACTTAGATTTGGCGAGACTAACTACTTTTTCTCCTCTTGTTTAATCCATTTATAAAAAGTCGTTCTAGGAATGTTGTACCTTTTCAAGATTTCCGAATTTGTCATTTTTTTGTTCTCCACTAGGTCTTGAATAAATGCAATAACTTCTTTTGTGTATAATTTCTTTTTAAAAATAGGAAGCTTAGTCTCAACATTATATTTAGATTCGTGAGAATATAAGATCAAATGCTGCGAGTACAATACAAAGAAATCATATTCTAGAAGCTTGCTCCATTTCATTAACACGGTTATGTTAAGACTTTTGGACGCATACATGCCAGCTACTTCTGCTTCTGTACATTTAAAAAAATTGGAAATTCGAGCCATCGAGATATCACGTTCGTCAACAATATTCTTAATAAAGGATCCAATATGAATATCCTTATAAATCATAATTATTTTTTTCTGTTTTAAAGCAAATCAAACTCTATTTGTTCACATGCAACAATTAGTCATAAGCTCTTTATAGATATAATAAAGCTTAGTTTGAAGATCAAGATTCGAGTTTGATAAAATTTATTAGAGATTTAACAATACAGCCTTTTCCATTTGGTAATAGTATTACGGCTAAGATTATAATGTTTGGCAAGATCGGTTACCGTCAAACAATTTTTCTTTTGAAACTCTAAAATTTTAATAATATCGTCTTTAAAATATGAATGAAGCTTGGAGTTATCTCTGTGCGTTTTTTTACCAAAGATTTTTTCGTTAAGGCATAATATATCCAGCGACGAAAGTTCAGTTTTGGAAAGAATAGCTTTACAATCTTCCAACTTCTCGGGATACTTTTGTTCCAAAATGTCTGTATAGATTTTTCTATAATTAACGTTAGATTTTTTCATGATATTTGTGTGTTGGTTTTGGTGTCAAATTAATATGCATTGACCGCATCTCTTCTTTTTTTTACTTTTTATTTTTATTAATCCATTTGTTGAGCGTTGTTTTTGGGATATTGTAGGTATTAACAACCTCACTAATGCTCATCTCATTATTTTCGATTTTTTCTAAAATGAAATTGATAATTTCGAAGGTATAGATATTTTTGCGAAACTGTAAGCCTTCTGACTTTTCGACATTTGAGCTTCGCGTCTCTCGTGCTATAGCAGGTGCATACAAAATAAGATGTTGCGAATAGAGCCTAAAAAAATCATAGTCTAGTATTTTACTAAGTTTTAATAATACATCAACATCCATATCTTGGGCAGTATAATAACCAATCAATTCATCTTGATCCGTTTCTAGACTTCTAGCAACTTCGGCTTCCGTAATACCAATTTCTTGAATTCTCGTTTTGATGCATTCTCCTATCAATATGTCTTTAAAGTTACTTTTCATCATAAAATTTGCTTCTCAAAAACATGTATCGAATTAAAAAAGGGGCATCTCAGTTGAGACACCCCAAGAATAACTAATTATTTATCCATTTTTCTATTGTGGTGCTAAGAACGACCAAGTCTGACCGTTGTAAAAAGCCAACCTTTCCAAGCCAACTTTATTAACATAGACCATCATACCAGGTGCAGGACTTGGGATCTTGTTAACATCGTCAACCGTTGGTAATACCAAAGCCCTTGTATCCGACTCTAAAACCAGAACACCATCTGCTGGAGAATCGCTCGCACCAATTATGGCTCTTGCGGTACTATCCTCCGATGTTAAGGGTTGCTTGGCTAAAGCTGCTGTTACATCACCTTTGTCGGATGCCTTTGTGCTTCCCAAGCTAATCCATGCAGTGCCATCCCAATACTCTACATTAGCAGCTGTAGGTACAGTAGCATCTAGGATCAAAGTACCAGGTGCCGGATTAGTAGGTTTTGTTCTTACATAAGGTAGAACAAGACCTTTGTTTTTACCAACTTCAAACTCTAGCAGGACTGATGTCTTGTTAACTGCAGTACCTTGCGTATCACCAATAATAACTTGTGACGAAACTTTTGCAGAAAACAAGACAATTCCTAATATTATTAATTTTTTCATTTTGTTAAATTTAAAAGATTATCTATCTGGACATCCTGGTTTCGAGAAACACTTCCATGCACCTCCGCTAAATATTTTGAAACATTTAGCATAAGTGTCATACACCATCATACCTTCTTGCGGAGTAGTAATTTTAGACAACTTAGGATCTGCAGATGTTGCCGCAGGATCTGATGTCATTCTTGTTACCACAAATCCTTTAGTATTAGATTCTAATACCGTATGCGCAGAGCCTCTCAGCATTGGCCAGTTATCTTCATTAACGCCTGCTCTTTTTAACAAGGTAATACCATGTTGAGTAGGATTAGCCACACCAAAATTGCTATTAGGATTATAACAGTATGGAGCCGTCGTAAGATCTATCGTCACACTTGTTGTTTGACAAGATAATGGCTCCGTCGCATTAATACATACAGTGTAATCAACAACGTAGTGGCTTAGTGTAACGGTATCGTCAACACGTACTTCGCCTGTGGTAGTATCAAGATGAATACCCGCTGGCCATGTGCCGGCCTCTGAGATAGTTACCTGTCCAGGATTAGTACCAATTACTGGGACAACGTTGCTTACATTATCATTAGCTAATACATTATCTACCGCCGTGAAGGCCTCACCGAAGTATCCACTACCTGAATCTGGTTTTACTTCTAGATTACTTATGATAATGGTCACGGTCGTAAAGTCCATACCAGAACATGTCCCGTTAACGTAATAATTAAACGTATAAGTTCCTTCTGTAATCGTCTGTCCATTCCAGATATTGCCTATTAGCAATCCACTTTCTGGGAAGCTTGTCTCCACCCAATAACCATTAGTATCATAAGGTCCTGTAAGGTAGTTAAACAAGTTAAGAGGTCCAGTTAGCGTATTGGTATCTATATACACGGTACGTCCAGTACCAGCTTCGGGAGCAGTATCGTTAGTATCACTCAATATATAAGACACGACGATTGGCGCACAACCAGTAGCATTTTTAAGGCTTAGTGTTGCAGTATAAGTTCCTTTTTGTGTTGCTTTATCGTAAGGTGTAAAGTTAAGTGTATAACCATCATTAGATGTTGTAACACTTGCAGGAATAGGACCGCCGTCCTTAGTCCATGTAATATCCATAAAGGAAATCTGATCGATGCTTAATGTACCATTAGCACCATCACACATATTAGCTGCTTTAATAATTGGTGTTTGGACAACATCACCAGCTACATCAACAAGTTTGGTATTACCACAGTTATCCGTCACCTGTATCTGATAAACACCTACGTCTAGCCCTGTAAACACAGCCCCATAAGGTAGCACATTACTAACAGAAGTTGGGCTAATATTAACAGGATTTCCATTTTGTTTGACAATACTATAAGTAAATGGTCCTACTCCGGTTGCCGTAACCCCCAAAGTAATCTTGTTACCCCCGCAACTAAATACATAAGGCTTAACAATTGCACCAGAATAATCGATTTCGAATTCCTTTAGCACACGCAAGCATCTATTAGCATCCGACATGACAATGCGCAATTGGGCAGGCGATGTAGTATCATTAATAACACGGTGTGTAAAAGAAATTGTACGACCATTCGAACTATCAATCATCACCTGATCAAAATTAACCCCCGTTACATTCTCCCAACTACCATCTGTTTTATTATATCTTTGTATAAATAATTGCCCATCTACATTACTTGTAAAGGTTCCATTAATTTCATAAGCTCCACATAGAGGTATTATGCTAAGGCTATTTGTCTCATGCAAACCCTCCACCACTGTCGTATTAGTGCTTTGTTTAGCAACACCATCGCAAGTATAATATCCTATAAACTTATAATTCCCATCTGGTACATTAAGTAAAGAGAAAGAACCATCACTTTCTGGTGTTGTCAAGGTCATTGGACCAGAATATGTTGTTGGTGCGTCAATAATTGAAATAGAGTCAAATCTACCTGTAGGATTAGAAAGCGTTAGATTACTTAGACCAACATTACAAGACGCCTTCACCCCCACAGCCAATTCTGCAGCATCATTATAACCGGTAATAACCTGTGTAACAGAAGCTTTCTTATTACAAGCATCTGTAAATTCAAAAGTATACGTACCTGCTGGTAAGGTTTTCTTAAGACCAAATGTGCCATCTCCAACACTATTAATAGGCTCAGAAGTCATATTGGAGCCAACAAAAATATCACTATAATCGCTTGGTTAAAAATTTGCGACAGTAGTAGAGGTCAATGTCATAGTTACCGGCCCCACCATTGAGGAATTAAGATCTCCAAAACTAATTGTATAACCACACATTGTTAATCCAGGCGTGCTAGTCACAGCATAGGCTAATTCGGAAATGGTTATCGTCTTTGACATTTCTAGTCCACATGCATCTTTAATATTAATGGTAATGTCATATCCAGCAGAGTTAGTTGGTCGCGGTATATCGACGGGCAGACCTACATAATAATCTATAACACCATTACTAGTACCGCTGGCAATTAGATTGTTACTAGCGTCAGTCATAGTGTAAGTCATAGGGTAGTTAGCTTCAGCACCAAATACAGCATCAAAGAAGCTTCCTATATTAAGAGTTCCTGAATAACTTCCACAGGTAGATCCAGCCGCATACGCAAACTGAATGTCTTTAACAACAGTACGACTTGTTACAGAGTAATTCTGCACAACATACTGACCACAGATATCCTTTACATATATCTTATATATAATACCATCAGTAGATCCTGGTACATTGTTAAATACATTAGATGTTTGTGGACCAAACCCAGGTACGGGATTTCCATTATCGTATCTAAGTTCGTAAGTTGCGGCAGTACCGGTTTGTACATTGACAGTAAGCCTAACACCACAAACATAGCTTTCCGCTATAGTATAGGTTAAAGTTGCTTTTTTATCAGCAATAGTCACCGCAGTAGATTTGGGTGTTGTAACACCTCCCGACGTCTCTGTTACTCTAACAGTATATGACCCACTAGACATCCCTGCAAAACCTTGAGAAAAGCTTGTCCCAGTAGGCGCAGCAGAACCTGTCCTAATAGGTGTCCCCGTAGTAGTAGCTCCTGCGAATACCTCAATACTATAAGTAGCACCAGCAATTGCACTAGTTACATTAAGGCTAATGCCCCCATTGCCAGCACAGGTCTCATCTGTAATTGTATAAGTAGGGACAAAGGCACCAGCTGCTTTATTTATATTTTTCAGTTTGTTATGTGCGATCTCAGTTGTCGGAGGATCATTGATAGGCGCGTTAGCTTTCCCTAGCCCCCAAACTAACATCAGCATACAAACTGAAAGTAGTAAGCGAATTTTTTTCATTTTTTAAAATATTTTTACTTTTTTCATGATATAACTATTCGGACTGGATAACATCACATCTTTGATATTAATAACATTTTATGTTTAAATTATTGACAATCCTCTATCTTTTTACTAAAAAATCTGAACCAACTATCATCTTTCGAAAATAGTTGATCCAGATATTAATGTTATCTAAGACGACAAACACTACACTGTATTAGAATGCTAATGCACTAATAAGGAAAGTTTGAGTCTTAGTATTATTATTGTAATTAATCTCACCTCCAGATCCATTAGCAATGGTAGCTGTGAAAGCTTTACCAATACCGATAGCGTCATTAGATGTATAATCTATTACAATAGTATTAGAGGCAGCTGGCTGCATAATAAAGTTAGGAGCTCTAACAAATACAATTTGCGCAGTACTTTGTGACTGTACTGACCATCCTGCAGGAAGGCTTAACACTCTTGCTGTTCCTGTACCGACAGTAGGTAAAGTTACAGTTAACGTAATTGGAGTTACACCATTTGTATTTCCAGTCCCTACATTATTGACAGCAAAGAATAATTGTAATGGCTTACCTATATTAATAATTGTTCCGCTCGCAGAAATATTAACATTTATGTCTGGTACCAGTGGTGTAGCAACGATAACCGTTGCAGTTGCAGTTGCACAATTACCAGGATTAACTTTATCACAAATCTGATAATTAATAGTATAAGAACCTGTGGCAGTACCAGATGGTACACTGATTGTTCCATCAGCATTTAATACCATACCTGCTGGTAATGTTGAGTTAGGTGCAACAGATACCGTAACATCCGAAGGCAACACTGCTCTGCGGACCAATTGACGAATGGCTAATAAGCCCTTCATTTAGTCTTGAAAATAGTACAAAACCTTACATGGAAATGTTTACTAATTTTAGCTCCGTTGACGCAGAGTTAGAATTAATGAGTTTCGAAGTGTTATCGTCGATTGACAATGGTACAACATGGCAAACAGTATGGACAACTAATGATTTTTCTTACTGGTATGACTATTCGACAATTCTAGTTAATTCAAAGTTAGATAACCTTAAAGGAAAACCAAATGTAAAACTCGCATTGAGATTTAGAGGTTTGGACCCTTCATTGCAATCATCTGTTTGGTTATCAAAACTCACCGTTAAGGAAGATACGAGAATACAACCAACTAGCGTTGACTTAACAGTTGATGGTGGTGGTGCTCCAGAAGTTATTGTAGGATCTAGTATTAAGCTAAACGCCGTTGTTAACCCAAGCACAGCTAACCAAAAAGTTGCTTGGACTGTTGAAGAAGGTTATGAAAGCGCCAGCATCTGGGAAGGCGAAGTTTTCGCATACCTTCCAGGCAAAGCGGTTATCCGTGCAACAAGTGTTGACGATCCAACAATTTATAAAGATATTGAAATTACTATCTTAAAAGAAAATGATCCTTGTCAACAAAAATTTGACGGTGTTGTAAGTTATGTTTCCGGGATCAATAGATCTATGAATCAATTAGTTGCTAATGACATCACAATCCAACCTAATACCAAATTTAGTTTTACGGGAGTTAAAATGCTAGTCAACTTTGACATTAAAAATGCTGAACATTATCCTACTTTTACTTTAAATATTCATGAAGATAATGCCGGTAAACCAGGTACAATCATCAAGACATTATCTAATCTTGAGGTTAAACCTCCATTCGGGACTGGCTTGTATCAAGATATTCAAATTGATTTCCCATCACTTTATGATTTCCCAACTGATGTTTTAGCTAAAAAATATTGGTTAAGTGTTACAACAAATGATGATGGTTACCCTATCCGTTGGGTTGGATATAATATCGATGATGATAGCTTACCATCTATGGGATCAACTAATAATGGTGCAACATGGACTCCAAAAATTAATGACAATGGTAAAGGTGTAGATAATATATTTCAAATTTTAGGTGCATGTACTCCAGCTCTTGCTACAGCAGAAGTAAATAATAAAAAAACAATAAAAGTGTATCCTAACCCTGTTAAAAATACTCTTTATATCAGTTCGAAAGAAAAAATCGTAGAGGCGCAAATCTATGATATGCAAGGTAAGAGTTTGAAAACAAGCTTTAATCAATCAAGCATTTCATTCGCAAATCTGCCTAAAGGCGTATACATTGTAAAAATGAAAGATGTAAACTCCAATGTTACGACGGAAAAAGTTGTTAAAGAATAATCTATAAGTTTTTCTAAATTTTGAAAAGCTGTCTTCATCGGAGACAGCTTTTCTTATTTAATATTTTAATACATTTGCTTGTTAAGATAAAAAACAAACAACTTTTCTAGGCATATGTTCAACAAGCTAACTAAATATCTACTAAGCTTTATCCTTATATTAGCCAGCTTTAGCTTAATACCTGCCCAACTTGCAGAAAGTGATAGTTTGAGAAAAGTCATTACAACGCTTTATCAAGAAAATGCCATCCTCGAAGTTAATAGAATTGTTAATAAAAATGATTTTACAGATACTAATTATCCGCTATCATTACTTAACAAGAATCTAGAAATTTCGCTAAAGCAAAATAATAAAGAATGGTTAGCAGATACTTATCTTAGTCTTGGTGTTTTTTGGGGACAAAAGGGAAACCTCAAAAAAGCTTATCAATATTTTCTAGATGCTGAAGTTGCAGCAAAGCAAGCCAAGAATATAAAAAAACAAGGTCAAGCCATACTTAACCAAGCCAATGTAGAAACTAGTCTTGATCGAAAAATCAGAAAATTTCATCAATCTATTCCTTTTTTAGAAAGCCAAAAAGACACGCTCAATCTTATAAAGCTTTATCAAAATGTCGGTTATGTCTACTATGAAAAATATAGAAGTGCTAAAATAAAAGATTCGCTGTCTTATTACAAAAGCCAATCTAAAGTACAATATGACATTGCAAGAAATCTAAATACCAACTTCAAAAATGAAGAAATGCAAGCGCTTACTTATAATCGTGAAGCATTGTGGTACAAAGAAGAAAAGCAATATGACAAGGCGTTAGAAAGTTTTTTAAAATCAAAAAACTTATTAGAATCTAGCAAACAAATGCGTTTGAAAATTTTTTCAGATATTAACATTGCAGAAATCTATTGGGAGAAAAAAGACTTTCAAAACTTCGAAAAGACAATGGCTATCGCCGAAAATGAAGCAAAAAAATACAAGATCGATGATTATCTTGTGACCATCTATGGCGATTATAAAGAATATTATGCAGAAATTGGAAACCCGAACAAAGCCTTAGAATACACAAAAAAATACTATGACCTTACAATTTCGCAAGCCGAAAAAAGCAGCACCGATAAAATTAAACTGGTTGAGTTAGAGAACGATGTCAAAACCAAAGAGCTTTCTTTATCACAATTAAAGTCTAAACAACGTAATTATTATATCATATTTATAATTTCGGCTCTGTTACTCCTCATTGCGGCTTTCAGTATTTATTTATTACGCAAAAACAACAAGCGTAAACTTATAAGCATCGAAAAAGACAAAAAAATCATCGAGATCGAACTTGAAAATAAACGTCTTAAAGAGATAATTCTCCAAGAAAAAGATACGCTTAATCAACAATATTTATCATCTTTTGTAAAACAGTCAGAAAGCCTCAACAATTTTTTGGAAGATCTTTCTACAAGGTTAAAAAAGACAGAAACTCTTACTCAAAACGATGTCAATCAGATTAAATTAGAGTTTGCAAATCTTACCAATCAAAGCTCGGAAATTAAGAATATTTCTAATATTTCTAAATCTAATCTTCAAGAACTCATTGTTAAATTAAAACAGCAATTTCCAGAAATAACTACAGCGGATATTAATTTGATTTCGTTATTGTATGAAGGTTTTAACTCAAAAGAAATCGCTTCAGCACTCAACATCTCCGCAAATAGTGTCAACACCAAACGTTATCGTCTTCGTAAAAAATTAAAACTCGAAAATGATGACTCTTTTGACGTCTTTTTTAAACAAACCATTTCCCAAAACTGACAATATGTCATTGTTCATAACAAATTATGTCAGCATTTCTCAATGGCACAAAGATTGAGAAATGCATAACAACAATTTAAAATTAAAAAAATAAAAATATGAGCAAAATAATCGGAATTGACTTAGGAACAACCAACTCTTGCGTTGCAGTAATGGAAGGTAAAGATCCTGTAGTTATCCCTAACGCAGAAGGGAAAAGAACAACACCATCTATCGTAGCATTTACTGAAGATGGCGAAAGAAAAGTAGGTGATCCTGCAAAAAGACAAGCGGTAACTAACCCTACAAAAACAGTTTACTCCATCAAAAGATTTATCGGAACGCACTTCAAAGATGACGCTTCTGAGATCACAAGAGTACCTTATAAAGTAGTTGCTGGACCAAACGATACGGTTAAAGTAAAAATCGACGATAGAGAATATACACCTCAAGAAATCTCTGCGATGATTCTTCAAAAAATGAAGAAAACGGCTGAAGATTATTTAGGTCAAGAAGTTACTAGAGCGGTAATTACAGTTCCTGCTTACTTTAACGATGCACAAAGACAAGCTACTAAAGAAGCTGGAGAAATCGCAGGTCTTAAAGTAGAAAGAATTATCAACGAACCAACAGCTGCAGCATTAGCTTACGGTCTAGATAAAGCACATAAAGATCAAAAAATCGCAGTTTATGACCTTGGTGGTGGTACTTTCGATATCTCAATCCTTGATTTAGGTGACGGTGTATTCGAAGTATTGTCAACAAACGGAGATACGCACCTTGGTGGTGATGACTTCGATGATGTTATCATCAACTGGTTGGCTGACGAATTTAAAGCGGAAGAAGGTGTTGATTTAAAAGCGGATCCAATCGCATTACAAAGATTGAAAGAAGCTGCTGAAAAAGCAAAAGTTGAATTATCTTCTTCTACTCAAACAGAAATCAACTTGCCATATATTACAGCAACAGCTTCTGGACCAAAACACTTAGTTAAATCTTTAACAAGAGCGAAGTTCGAGCAATTATCTGCTGATTTGGTAAGAAGATCAATGGAACCTTGTAAAAAAGCCTTATCTGATGCTGGTTTATCAACATCTGATATCGACGAAGTTATCTTGGTTGGTGGTTCTACGAGAATCCCAATTATCCAAGAAGAAGTTGAAAAATTCTTCGGTAAAAAACCTTCAAAAGGAGTTAACCCAGACGAAGTTGTAGCAATTGGTGCTGCAATCCAAGGTGGAGTTTTAACAGGTGATGTTAAAGACGTACTTTTATTAGACGTTACGCCACTTTCTTTAGGTATCGAAACAATGGGTTCTGTATTCACTAAATTAATTGACGCGAATACAACCATCCCAACTAAAAAATCTGAAGTTTTCTCTACAGCGTCTGACAATCAGCCTGCAGTAAGCATCAGAGTTGGACAAGGAGAAAGACCAATGTTCAACGATAACAAAGAGATCGGAAAATTCGACTTACAAGATATTCCACCAGCGCCAAGAGGAGTTCCTCAAATCGAAGTAACTTTCGATATCGATGCTAACGGTATTTTGAGCGTTTCTGCAAAAGATAAAGGAACTGGTAAAGAACAATCGATTAAAATCCAAGCTTCTTCAGGTCTTTCTGATGCAGAAATCGAAAGAATGAAGCGTGAAGCTGAAGAAAATGCTTCTGCTGATGCTAAGAAGAAAGAAGAAGTTGAAGTTTACAACAAAGCAGACGGATTAATCTTCCAAACTGAAAAGCAATTGAAAGAGTTTGGTGACAAACTTTCAGCTGACAAAAAAGCTGCAGTAGAAACTGCCGCAGCAGAATTGAAAGTAGCTTTCGATGCTAAAGATTTTGACGCTACAAAAGCAAAAACTGAAGCTTTAGATGCTGCATGGATGGCTGCTTCAGAAGAAATGTACGCTCAAGGTCAACAAGCGGGACCTGATGCTGGACAACAACAAGGAGGTGCTGCTAACGGCGGTGCAGACGATGTTCAGGATGCTGACTTCGAAGAAGTCAAGTAAGTTAAGTAACAAACGATAATTATTAATTACTAAATCGCTGTAAACTATTTGTTTATAGCGATTTTTAATTTTAATCCATTTTAAATAATTGTCGATTTTAATCGATTTTTATCATATATTTGTATCATATTTGTACCGCGCTAAAAGTACGGACTATCTGCGCCTTATTAGGTCTTAAATGGCCTTAATGAAATTTATTTTATTTGTAATTTTCTAAATATCAAACTTTTATGGGTTTTAGTAATCTGAAAATTCCGAAGCTTTGCGAATTCTGCGAAAAACCGTTTGAAGCCAAAACGGTAGCGACAAGATTTTGCTCAAAGTATTGTTCCGAAAAAAATATTAAAAAGCAAAAACAACTAGAGAAAGAAGATCAGGCGAAGCAAAATTTATTGGAACAGTCCAAAAGCAAAATTGCCGAGGTTCAGTCGCGACCATTTATTTCCGTCTCCGAAGCAAAAATCCTTTTTGGAATTTCAAAAGATACTATTCACAGGATGATTAAAAGTGGCAGAGTTCCGGCACATAATTTTGGGCAGCGATTAACAAGGGTAAGTCGACTTGACTTAGAAAAATTGTTCACAGCGGTCGAGATTGCTGAAGAAAACACAAAACCTTTGGAAGAGCAAAATTATTTTGAAATAGGTAATTGCTTTACGATTTCAGAGGCAAGTGCAAAGTTTCACGCAGACCCAGGAACGGTTTTAAAAGCAATAAAAAAACATAAGATTCCTACGAAAAAAGTTGGAAGTTTTGTGTATGTCCCAAAAGTTCTGATTAACCAGATATTTGATCCACAATGAGAGAATTATCGAAAACCAAAGTCACTGTGCGCCTTCGTAAGGCAGAGTTTCGAAAGGAATGGTATATTTATCTTGAAAGTTATCCAGTGAGTGTTCCGGGAAAGAAGAATCTACAGAGAATCCGGGAATATTTGAACCGCAGTGTTACCACGGTGGTCTTCGACAAGAATAGACCTGCGCGAACAAAGGAAGATTCGGTATCCTATAAACCCAAAAGGGATGATAATGGAATTATTGTTTGCAAAAGCAAAACCGACCAAGAAACCATGATTTATGCAGATTCCCTTCGGAAGCTACGCCAAAGAGAATTTGATACTGTGGAACTCTACAGCGAACTTGATAAATTGCAGGCGGAACAGAAAGAAAAGTCAGAAGAAAATTTTGTTAAGTACTTCGAAGGTTTAATTAAAAAACGCCACAGAAACAGTTCTGAATCTATCAGAATTAACTGGGAGCGCGCCATTCACTTTTTGACTGAGTTTGGAGGTGAAATTATTCCGTTTTACAAGATTGACATTAAGTTTTGCGAGAATTTTAAAAACTATCTATTAACAGCACCAAGGGGCGGAAACAAAACAGGGACACTTTCTAAAAATAGCGCGGGAACATACTTTTCTATTTTCAAGGCAGCTTTAAGGCAGGCATTTATTGACGGTTATTTCCTTTCCGAAATTTCCGCGAAAATTAAAGGTATTGCTGATGAAGAATCTCGGCGTGAATATCTCACAATTGAAGAGCTGAACAAATTGGCTTCAACCTATTGTGAAAATGAAGTGATGAAACGCGCGGCGCTTTTTTCTGCCCTAACCGGACTTCGCTTATCCGATATTCAAAAACTAAAATGGAAGGAAATCAGTGTTGAAAATGGCTTGCCAAAAATCCATTTTACACAGCAAAAAACGAAAGGGGTGGAATATATGCCCATTTCGGAACAGGCATTAGAACTTTGCGGCGAAAGAAGACTGCCGGATGATTTAGTCTTTGAAGGATTGCCAAATTCAGCGTGGATTTCCCGACCTCTGAAAAAATGGATTGAAAGCGCCGGAATTACAAAGAAAATCACATTTCACAATTTTAGGCATACATTCGCTACTTTACAACTTGCCAACGGAACAGATATTTATACTGTGAGCAAAATGCTTGGGCATACAAATGTGAAGACCACGCAGGTGTATGCAAAAGTGATTGATGAAAAGAAAAATCAGGCAGCGAAAGCCATCCAATTAAAGATGTCAGAAAAGTAAGGTCTATGAAACAAAAGTATTATGATTTAATCCTTCAATTTTTTCTTGTAGTTATAGCTTGTGTTGTAGTAGGATTTGTATCAAGGTATTATTATTTGAAGGAGTCGGATGATGAATTTGGTGGGACTATTATTTTTTGGGGAGCTGCAGCTTTTGCCTTTGTGATATATGTGTTAATAGTAATCATATTGGATGAATTTTTAAGGAGAATTCCAATTGTAGAATATTTTAGAAAAAAATTGATGAAGGATGCAGCTTCTGAACAGGCAGAAATAAGTATTCCTACTCCAGCAGATTCAAAAGAAATTTCAGATTCATCCGAAAATTTGAAAAAAGAATTAGACTTAAAGGAAGTCGGAGAAAACTCTGAAAAAGATAATCAGGATTCTGAACCAGGAAAACCGACTGAGGATAAACCGATTCAACTTACGGTAGAAGAAGATTTGCCAAATCACATTTCTGAAAATGAAGATGAATCTCAGAATAACGATAATCCTGAAGAGAATATGGAGGAAAATGAAAGTGAGTCAGACGGTCTTTCTGAAATTGAAAAAATAAGGATTCGTGCTAAATTGAAGGAAGAAGAAATCCTAAAGGAAAAACTTGACTTTATCGTGAAGTACACGCAAGAGAAGTTTGCTGTACATACGTCCGATGAAGATTTGAACAGGCTTTGTGATTCCTTGGTTGGCTTTCTGTCTGAAGGTAAAATCAACGATAAAGTCGCCGTAAAAGTAAATACACTTAAAACCACCGATTTAATGCATTTCGGATGGAATACCTGGAATTATTACCGCGGAAATAATCAGCGAAAGGACGTTGCGAGGTTCCTAAAGACGGTTTTTACTCAAAATTTTAGAGAAATGGAGGAGTCAACCATAGAAAAATTACTTTCTTCAAGAAAAAATGACGGATTAATTAAAATCGATGATAACCTGCTCCAATAAAGAGAAAATTGCCATTTTGTAAATCAAAAACAAACACAAAATCGTTATGATTTTAGTATGATTTAAACATTCTTAATCATACAAAAAACACACATAGAACATAAATTATCATTGCGCCATAATAACTAAAAACAATCATTATGGAAAGCAAGGAAATTTCATTTGAAAACCTACCAAAAGCTGTAGCGTTTCTTTCGGATCAAATTGCAGAAATCAAACAAATCGTTAAAAATCAAAATTCAATTTCTGAACCCGAAAAAAGAATTCCGATTGATATTGAGACTGCCTCAAGAATTATCGGAAAGGCAAAGCCAACAATCTATACGCTGGTTCGCGAGCGCAAAATTCCGTGCTATAAAAATGGTAAGAAACTCTATTTTTTTGAAGATGAATTGATGGCTTGGATTTCTTCCGGCAAAAGAAAAACTATTCTGGAAATCGCGGAAGATGCAGAAAAGTCATATAGAAGAAAACATCTTTAATATGGACGAATCCCCTAAACTCTACCAAACCGATTCCGAGACCACTACCATTTTCGATATGGTGATGAGGTATCTTGAAAGCAAGTATGACCTTCGCTTTAACGCCATCGCCCTGGAGATAGAAATCTCGCTCAAGGGAAAGGACGACTGGACAGAGCTAAACATCAACTCCCTGCTGATAGAACTCGTACAGGCCGGGATGCAGATCACCATGCAGAAGTTGGAGATCCTCGTACGGAGCCACTTGATAAAGAGATACAACCCGATAGCGGAATACTTTAAAAAACTCGCGGGCTGGGACGGCGAAGACCATATCCGGAAGCTGGCGGGATTTGTTCGGACCAACGACAGCGAAGCATTCCGCTACCATCTCGAGAAGTGGCTGACCCGCGCCGTGCTTTGCGCATTGAAGAAAGACTATGTCAACAAGCAGTGCCTCGTGCTGGCAAGCTCCAAACAGAACACGGGCAAAACCACCTTCCTGCGGTTCCTCATCCCGGACGGGCTCAGGGATTATTATTCCGAAAATGTCACAGTGGACAAGGACGGCATCATTGCCATCTGCAAAAATTTCATCCTCAATGCGGACGAGCTGGCCGTCCTGTCCAAATCGGATGTCAACACGCTGAAATCCTTTATCTCGATGTGCGGCGCAAAGGTGAGGGTGCCTTACGGAAGGAAGCCGGAGAACATGGATAGGATATGTTCCTTTGTTGCCTCCACCAACAGAACGGATTTCCTTACCGACGAGACAGGAAGCGTAAGGTGGCTGGTTTTCGAAGTTTTAAGCATTGACTTCAATTATTCCAAGGAAATAGATATTGACCAGGTATGGGCGCAGGCGTACCACAATGCTTTTGAAAGAAAAAATTACCAACCGGAAATGACGCTCTCGGACATAGAGGCTAATGAGCTGAGGAACGAGCAGTTTTCCCAGCTTTCACTTGAGCAGGAAATCGTTTCCGCACACTTCGAGAAATCGAAGGACATCAAGGACTTTCTTACGGCGACGGACATCGTTGTGGCAATGAACAACGCCCTGAATTTAAGATTGAACAACATCAAGGTCGGAAAGGCGCTCACCAGGCTCAAGTATGAAAGAATCAAGCATCCGAAACTCCAGGTTTACGGCTACCTGATCCGAAGAAAGATTGACTGAAAGAAAGTTTAAATCCTTGACATTCAATTTATCCTACCTACTTACCTAAGTGGACTTACAGAACTCATTTACAAATATTTATCAAGGTAATTAAAATATATAAGACTTTACCTAAACTACCATCGTTAAAGAAGGGATCCAATTAACAGGTAACAACAAGGTAAGTCATTAATTAATATAACTAACTGATATTCAATATTTAGGTAGGCAGGTATGGAAAAACGGTAAAAATATAACTGGATATAAAGAAATAAATTTTAAAAACACAAAAAATGAATTGCAAACAAGCCAACGAAAATATCAGCATCAAAGAAGTAATGGAAAGTTTTTCTCTATTCCCAAGCAAAGAACATCCGAAAACAGCCTATTATTATGCTATCAATCGACAAGAACGAACGCCAAGTTTATTAGTGAATTATGTGAAAAATATTGCCTTTGATTTTGGCACTGGAAAACAATACGATGTCGTGTCGATAGTTCAGGAGCTCAAACAATGCACTGTCTCCGATGCTCTTGAATATCTTGAAAAGTTTGATTTTTCTTTTCAAAAGCAAAAGGGAAATTTAAACAATCCAAAAGAAGAAACTAAATCTTATCAAATATTAGAAGTAAAAGAAGTGTCACATCCAGCGTTGATTGAATATTTAAAATATAGAAAACTCGAATCTCAAAATTCTGAACTTCAGGAAATTCATTACGAAATGAATGGGAAGAACTATTTCGGATTAGGATTCAAAAACGATTCGGGAGGCTACGAGATCCGCAGCAGGTTTTCCAAAATCTGCCTTGGAAAAAAGGATATCACCACGATAAAAAATAATTCTGCAAACCTCAAGGTTTTCGAGGGCTTTACCGATTACCTCTCCCTTAAAATTTTAATACCGGAAAAGACACCTTCCGACTATCTAATTCTGAACTCTGTCGCCATGGTTCACAAGGCATCCGGGCTTTTTGGAAATTATAAATCTGTCGAAATGTACTTGGATAACGACCGCGCCGGCGAACAGTGCAGGGATTCAATTTTGAAAATATTCCCGGATGCAGATGACCGGTCGAATGAATATTTCCGTCATCAAGATCTGAATGATTTCCTGATATCACAGGAAGAAAAGACACTTGAAAATAAGCTTGAAAAAAATCAAACAGCCATCCACGAGTCCGAGGAAAACCGGAATATTTACAGGAGAAAAAGATGAAGATTTATACAAGCCGGGCTGCGCAAAATAAGCACAGGTGGAATACTCTAAAAAAGCCGGGTAAAAACTTGCCATGTAGTTAGTGCAAAAAGTACCCAATGTTTACAATAAGCGTATCCGCTCATCGTAAAATTGGAACATTTTGGTTTCCTCCTATCGTCGGAAACGCATGTCTGGAACTACGATTCAAGCCCATAGTTTAAAATTATAAAAAAATTAAACACCACATAAACACAATATGAAAAATGACTTTTTAAAACAGTTTGTAAGACAGATTTCCGAGCAGCAAATTGCAAAGGTTGCAGAAGAAAAAAGAAGGAACCGCTTTCGCGAAATCGGTAGAGAGGGAGGTTTGAAAAAGAAGACGGCGAACCACTTTTCAAAGGTAGTCTCAGTTCGTTTTACCGAAAAGGAGTTTGAGAAAATTCGAAAGGAAGCAGAAAAATATAACCTGAAAATTTCAAAATATTTAAGGCTGATTTCTACCGAAAAGGAACTTAAAGTAAACGAGTTCAAGACAGACGAAGTTCTATTGAATTACGGCAACAATTTTATAAGGATATCCAATCTGCTTAGGAACAGAGAATGGAACGAGTTTGAAAACAAGAAAGAGATCCTTGAGGAAATTCACACCGTCACCAAATTAATCAGAGAATACCTCTACCAACAAATTATCAAGCATGAACAATTCGGCAACGACGAGGAGGATTAGTAAGATCGCGATTGAATACAACGGCAACGACAAAGGCACGGCAGAATGTATTTATTCCAACAACCTGCTTTCAACAACGCCGGAGGAAAGATTTGAAGAGATGAAGATTGTCGCCGAGAGAAATCCCAATGTCAAGAAATGGGCGCTCACCGGCTACATCTCTCCACCAAAGGAAATCGGCGACAGGCTGACAAATGAAGAGTTGAAGGAACTGGCTATAAAATCATTGAAAGACGTGGGACTTACAGAAAATAACCAGGTCGTCCTGGATGTCCACAATTCCACGAAGCAGAAACATATCCATTTTATCGTGAACCGCATAGATGTTTATGGGAAATGCACGGTGAAGTCGGTGAACATAGGCAAGCGCTTCGGCGAATCCGTTCGAAATGTCTGCAAAGAGATGAACCTGAAAACAGATGTGGAAATCGGAAAGGAGAAAAAGCAGCAGATGCTGAAAGTGCTGCAAAACTGTCTGAAGGTCTCAAGAAATTTTGATGACTTGGTCGATTATATGCGGCGATGTGGTTATAGAGTGACGCTCTCGCAGAATGTGAAGGACGGCGTGTCGGGGATGCGGATTGTGAAACTGAGCGATATTAACGACCAAACCCAGAGGCACTACCATCCCGGTTACAAACTTTCCGAGATTACAAACAAACTGAAAATCAAAGATATCAAAGAAATTCTAAACCGGAATGCGGAAAGCCACCAGTCGGCAATATTCAGTCAGAGTAATCCGCCAACGAATGAAATAAAACATCCGGAAAAATCAGCCCTTATGGAGATTGAGAACGCCGTAAAGGAACTGCTCAAACCGAGCTACGCAGCTGCGGCTGACGATGAATTGCTGAGGAAGAGAAAAAGAAGGAGATAAGTTAAAACAACATAATAAAAAAATAAAATGAACAACGAATTTAACAACCAAGACATGAATACAGAAAATTATTCTTCACAAGATGCAGGCATCGAACTTTTGCACCGCGTCATAGAAAGTAATAAGACGGTAGAAATTTCGGGGAAGGCGATTTTCCACATGTACTGCGACATCAAGGAGGATGTGAAGAAAATCCAGGCACTGGCACATGAAGAAAATCTTAAACGGCAGGAATTGCTTAAATCCCTCCCCAACAATATTGTGGCAGAATTATCTCCGGACGCTATAAAGCATCTTGAAAAATTCCATCAGAAATCAGATACAGTTAAATATTGGTTTTTCGGAATCCTGACTATATTGCTGGTTGCATTTTTTATTTTATCAGCAACTGTTTATCTCGGAAAAAACTGGTACCGAGAGAGCGTCCGAACTAAGACCGAGGTTCGAGAGGAAATCCTCAAGGAGATCAAGAATGAAAACAAGGCGATTTATGAAACAGAGCAAGTAAAACAGCTGGAGCACAATACCGCACTAATGAAAAAATGGATGAAGAAAAATCCAAAGGACGCAGAAAAGTTTTTGAAGTTTAAGGACGGGTATGAGAGTAGGTGAATATATTATGTTTATTAGAGTTTGGAATGAAAAAATTGGGTGAATACGAAATATTTCTATATTTTTACATTAAATGTAATTTTTTATGCAGCAAACACCAATTAACAGATTGAAAGCTGTTTTGGCGGATAAGCAAAGAACAAATAAATGGCTTGCTAATCAACTAAATAAATCTGAGACGACCGTTTCGAGGTGGGTTACAAATGATATTCAACCTTCTATGGAAACACTGCTGGAAATTGCCAGGCTGTTGGATGTGGATATAAAAGATTTATTAAATTCAAGCAAATAAAAAGAATTCTATGGCGGTAAAAAAATCAGAACTCTACAGTTCGCTTTGGGAAAGCTGCAACGAGCTGCGGGGAAGTATGGATGCCTCGCAGTACAAAGATTATATACTTCCACTG
>JAEXRP010000061.1:0-16134 GCA_023440705.1 Bacteroidota bacterium | reverse complement strand
CGCGCTTTGTATGGCGGTTTCGGGTAAATGTTATTTGAGTCTTCACTCTAACAATTCGTCAGCTAATAGAGGCGCTTGCAAGCAAAATTGTCGTAAAAAATATACGGTTATCGACCAAGAAACTGGTTTCGAAATCGAACTGGATAACGAATATATGATGTCGCCAAAAGATCTTTGTACAATTGGTTTCTTAGATCAAATTGAAGATGCTGGCGTTAAAGTTTTGAAAATTGAAGGTCGTGGTCGTGCGCCAGAATATGTGGCGATGGTGACAAAATGTTACCGCGAAGCAATTGACAGTATCGCAGACGGAACTTTCTCTCAAGAAAAAGTAAAAGGATGGATGGAGCGTCTAGAAACTGTATATAACAGAGGTTTTTGGGCAGGTTATTATCTTGGTCAAGAATTGGGAGAGTGGTCTGATAATTCTGGATCTAGCGCTACGCAAAAGAAAGTCTACATCGGAAAAGGTCGTCATTTCTATCCAAAATCAGAGATTGCTGAATTCTTAATCGAAGCTTATGATTTGGCAGAAGGAGATACTGTTTTAATCCAAGGTCCAACGACAGGTTCGCAAGAAATGGTGATTAAAGGTCTAATGGTTGATGGTAAAGATGGTGCTACAAAAGCAACAAAGGCTGATGTTATTACTTTTAAAACTGATTTCCGTGTGCGTCCATCGGATAAGCTTTATAAAGTTGTGAAGGTTGAAGAGCCAGGAACACAACAAAATAATGTAGAAGAAGGCGCTTATTCGCATTAATATTAGGATTGATGGTTATTGTTACATTACAAAGAGACAAATGTATTGGTTGTAATTATTGCGCGGAATTTGCGCCAGAATTTTTTAGAATGTCTAAAAAAGATGGTAAATCAGTGCTATTAAAATCAATTGAAAAGAAAGGTTTTTTTACCATTAAAACACCTTTTCCTGATGCTTTTGAGTCTTGTGATAAAGCTGCAAAAGCTTGTCCTGTTAATATTATTTCGGTTAAAGAGATATAATGGAAGCTATTTTTGAAACAAAAGAAATTTTAAGAAAAAAATATCTAGATAAAAGAATGACCTTGTCCCAAGACGAGGTTTTTCTATTTTCTGAGCAGATTTTTGAAATATTTTTAAATGAATTTAGCATAAAACCAAATTCCAAAATTCATTGTTTTTTGCCGATAATGTCTAAGAACGAAGTTAATACGCAATTTTTCTTTAATTATTGTTTTAAAAATAACATTCAGATTTTTGTTCCTAAAGTTGTTGGTGATGACCTAATTTCTATTGAAGTAACACCCGATACAGAATTTTCTATCAGCAAATGGAACATAAAAGAACCAAAAACTAATGTTGGTAGCACTATCAAAGAATTTGATTTTTGTTTGACACCTTTGTTATACTGTGATCCAAAAGGTAATAGAGTAGGATATGGAAAAGGTTTTTATGATCGATTCTTTAGCGAAAATACTGTTGATAATAAAATTGGATTAAGTTTTTATAAACCAAATTCTTTAATTGTAGATGTTTTGTATTCAGATATTAGGTTAGATTTTTTAATAATCCCTAATCAGTTTTTTGTATTTTAGTATTTGTGTTTTTATTTAAATAATTGATTTTTAGTATTCTAAATTTGTAAATTGAATTACAAGAACTATACAATTGAATTGTTTTATTTGTAATGTTTGCTGGTATATATTTGTAATGTCTTAAAGATAAGACGAAACACAAATTTTACATATATTAATTATTAAAAAACATTTTATTATGAAAAAAGTATTTGGAGCATTAGCGATTATTTCATTAGCAGTAGTGTCTTGTAAAAAAGCTGAAACAGTTGATACAAACATTGTTGATTCGGCTGCAGCTAAAGTAGATTCGTTATCTAAAGAGGTTGACACGGCAGTAGCTAAAGTTGACTCTGCAACTGCGAAAGTAGATTCTGCAAAAGCAGAAGTTAAAGAAGCTGTTGATGCAGTTAAAAAATAATCTAAATAAGATTTAAACAATTAAGCCTCCATTCGGAGGCTTTTTTTATTTCTTTTTGGTAGCTTTTTCGGCTTTAATTAATGTTTTTTGTTCTTTTGATGTAGCTTGGTTGCTTTCAGTTTGCGCGGATGACGAATCTTTTTTCTTGTTTAGATCGGTGTAGAAGTTTTTGAAATAAAACTTAAACTCGTTGTTGTCTTTCGCTGGCATAGATTTCAAGACATATTCAGCATTTCTATCATAACTTCCAATAAAGGCTTTTTTGCTATTATAATATTCAACACTAAATTTAGCAACGTCAAAGGTATCTTTTTCAGTAATTTTTCTTTCGATATTTAAATTATTGATACTTGCATAGCGGACTTTTAGGCTGTCAAGGTCTTTAAATAGGGGTTTTAGTTGGGTAGAATCCGTTTTTAAAAAATAACTTTGCATTTGTGCATAGATTACAGAGTCTATTTCGGTATCCTTATTTCCAGAAATGTAAAGCGTTGAAAGATCCAGTAGATCTTGGATTTTCTGCTTAGTTATAATGTTTATAGCTTGTGCGCTATCCATTTTTGCAGATGGAATCGTGTTGCGATTATTCTTGTATTTAACATCGTTGATGTTCGATTCGCCTTCGTATTTTTTGTTACACGAAATAATACTAATGCTGGCAAAAATTGCTATAAATATGGATAGTATTTTACTTCTCATTGGTTGAAATTTTAAAACGGATAAGTACTATTTTGCCATTTTTCATTTGCGTATCAATCACATTTAGGTTTTCTAAAGCGGTGGTTGGTAACGTAACGAGGCTAATATATTTTTGTTTATCAAGTCGTTCAACAGCATAAGTTTCGCTGTCATAGACTTGAGTTATTTGCGCATCATCACTAATCAATTGATTTAGCTGTTCCCTTTTCTTTTTAAAATCTTTTATAGATCTAGAATAATAATAAAGAAGAATAGCATAATCATTAGGTTTTAGCTCAATGCTTTCTTTTTCTGGTGCTGTTTCTAAGTTCCTTTTGATTGTGTCAGTTTTATAAAAAGGGGAAGAAACAATCATAGTTAATGTTTTGCTTTGTGTTGTATATTTGAAAGGAGCGTTCGGTTTAATTCTTATAAGGATTGGAGATTCATTCTCTTTAAGGATTTTTACATCTAGTTCATCCTTTATTAATGTATTTCGGTCAGAGTCAATGAAGCTGTATGTATAATCTTTATATAACCATTGATCTCGAAATATTAAGAATAAAATCGAAAGACTTAACACAGATGTTATGATGTACCAAATGTTTTTCTTGAAAAAATTTCTTTTCTGAACATTGGGTAGGGTTTCAATTTGTTGATTATCAGTGTTGTTTATTTGTAAAACTTCTTTTTTTGTCGATTTTTCTAAATCATTTCTATCTAGAACTTGTAGATTATTGTCGGCTTTTTCAACTTCAATATTATTTGGAATAACATCAATCGCTGCCTGTTTATCTATTGTTGAATCACCAACTACTTTTACTGTTTTTTCAGTAGGTGTAATTTCTAGTTCTGGTTCATGTACTTCAGTAGTTGGTAAAGTAATCGGCTTCAGCTTTTTATAATTAAACCAAGATTCGTAACCTGCATAATTTGACAACAAATTAAGCATGTCAATTCTTGGTAATTTGCTTACTGGCGAGGTTTTGAAATAAGTGTAAAAAGACTTTTCGCTAATATTTCCTTTAGCGTATTTTCTTAAGTCTTCTTGAAAATATATGATGTCAATACCTTTCCACTTAGTAATATCATTGTGGGAAGGTGTATGATTGTCTAAATACTTGGCCTGAACCTCTTTTTTTAGCTGTTCAAAGTATAAAATTTCTAAATTGTCCAAATGTTGAAAAATTTATAATTAACTGTTTTACAGATGCTTTAAATTGTAAAACTATTTTACAAAGATATTACAATTAATTTTCTAACACAAATTTTTTTGCTGCCATACCTTTGTCCTGTTCAAATTGATAGAACAGAAAAGAATTCATTTAAAATAACAAACAAAATTAAATTTAATTTATTATGAAAAAGTCATTATTTGTAGCTGCTATCGCTGCTGTTGCTCTTGTAGCTTGTAAAAAAACTGAAAACGTAGATGCTGCTAACACAGATTCAGCTGCTGCTGTAGTTGATACTGCTGCTGCTACTGTTGATTCAGCTTCAGCTACTGTTGATTCAGCTGCTGCTAAAGTTGACTCTGCTGCTGCAACTGTTAAAGATGCTGCTAAAGAAGTTAAAGATGCTGCAGGTGAAGTTAAAGACGCTGCTAAAGAAGCTACAAAATAATTAAAAATTATTTGTAAAAAAAAGAACCGTTTCGATTTCGAAACGGTTTTTTTTATTTCATTTTTTGACGAAGTGCCTCATAACAAGTTATCGCAACAGCATTACTTAAGTTCAAAGAGTCAATACTTCCAGACATCGGTATTAATGTATTTTTTCCTTTTTCCTTCCAAAAGTCACTAAGTCCAGAATGTTCTGTCCCAAAAAGAATCGCACTTTTCTGTTTTAGATTACGCGAGTCTAGAGATTGCGCATCGTCAGACATAAAAGTCGTGTAGATTTCAAAAGCATTTTTTTTCAAAAAGTCGAAAGCGTCTTCATTACTTACCGCAAAAAAGTTCATCCCAAAAAGACAACCAACGCTACTTCGGATAACATTCGGGTTATAAAAATCAACTTTTGGATCAGTCACAATCAAAGCATCAATCCCAAAAGCCTCGCAACTTCTCAATATTGCGCCCAGATTTCCCGGTTTTTCGATACTTTCCAAAATGATAATTGTAGAATTTTCTTTCAGTTTCAAAGAACCCAAATTCAGTTCCTTATTCTTATAGACACCAATTATTCCTTCCGTCGTCCCACGATATGCGATTTTTTCGTACACAACTTTACTTACAAAATTCACATTTTCGGTTGGTGTTTTTCCTATAAAAATATCTGGCGCAATATAAAATTCCACAGCCTCGTAGCCAAAATTTAGTGCACGTTCATTTTCTTGTTGACCTTCCACCAAAAAAACTTCTGCTTTCTTTCGGTCATTATTTTTACTTAGCCAACGACTAATTTTCTTTATTTTTTCGTTCTGAAAACTTTCAATGATTTGCATTTCTGCTATTTTTCCACAAATTACGTTAATATTTTGTGCTATTTCCAAATTTCAAATCCTAGTTTTCATCTATTTTATAATTAGGAGCTAATCCCGCTTTCACTACTCGCTATCCCAAAGCCAAGCTTTCTCCTCGCTATTTGGGATGAGCTCAAACATACCGTTCAATCGGGGCTAGAAAATCTGCGAAGAAGTAAAATCCTAAAACTTATTTAGATTCAAAAAATAATTATCTTTGTCACTATGATTTTACGAGGAGAAAATTTAATTAAAGAATACGGACCAAAGAAAGTTGTTAAAGGCGTTTCTGTGCAGGTTCAACAAGGTGAAATTGTCGGTTTGTTAGGACCAAACGGAGCCGGAAAAACCACTTCTTTCTACATGATTGTAGGTTTGGTGAAGCCTACTTCTGGTAAAATTTTCCTCGATAAACAAGAAATTACCAACGATGCGATGTACCGTCGTGCCCAAAAAGGCATCGGATATTTGGCGCAAGAAGCTTCAATTTTCAGAAAATTGTCTGTGGAAGATAATTTGATGGGCGTTTTACAGTTGACGAATCTTTCCAAGAAGCAACAACAAATGAAATGCGATGAGTTGATAGAAGAATTTTCGCTTCATCACGTTCGCAAAAACAGAGGCGACTTACTTTCTGGTGGAGAGCGTCGTAGAACAGAAATCGCAAGATGTTTGGCGACAAGTCCCAATTTCATTCTTCTCGATGAACCATTTGCGGGAGTTGACCCGATTGCGGTGGAAGACATTCAGAAAATTGTTAGAAGTTTGGTGGACAAAAACATCGGAATCTTAATTACCGACCACAATGTTCAACAGACTTTAGCGATTACGCACAAAACTTATATTATGTTCGAAGGAAGAATCTTGAAAGAAGGTCTTCCAGAAGATTTGGCGAATGACCCACAAGTTCGTGAAGCTTATTTGGGTGAGAATTTCGTGTATCAAGATATTCTAAATAAATCAACGAAAAAGCATTATGTTTATAATATTTGGGCTGGAGATTTCGATTCAAAAAATGAATTCCAAGCTTATGTAGATGAGTTTTATCCAGCAACCAAAGATTTAAAATTGCTTTACGGTTTCGAAGATATTAGTTTTGCATCTTTAGCAAATTCCGAAATTGAATTTATTTTTTCGGATGTTGTTGATAAAAATGCACATAATTCTTTCGTTCTTCAAAAAACTGAATTGAAGTCCAATCAAAGTTATGAAGAAGTTGCCCGAAGTGCAGAACAGCTTTCTAACACGAGATTAAAATACCTTACAACTTTCGATAGTCAACAATAAAATGGATAGTCCAGAATTAAAACAAGAGTTTCAATCCACGCCAGAACTTCTTGAAAAGCTTTATAAATACAGCGTTAGCAAAGAATATCAAGCTGGAGATGTAATTGTGGACGAAAATTCTAGCATTCGTGCGATTCCTATTGTTACAAAAGGCGCAATGAAGGTCGTTCGCACCGAAGAAGACGGTCGCGAAATTCTGTTGTATTATATAAAAGCTGGCGAATCTTGCATTATGTCTTTTTTGGGCGGAATGCACAACGAAACCAGCAAGGTGAAAGCCGAAATCGAGGAAGATGCGGAGATTCTTTTCCTTCCTGTTACCAAGGTTTCGGAGTTTATAAAAGAACATCCAGAGTGGCTCGATTATATTTTCAAATTATATCATAAAAGATTTGAAGAATTGTTGGGCATTATCAATGAAATAGCTTTTAAAAAAGTAGATGAACGTCTTTTGAATCTTCTCGAAAAGAAAGCCGAACTCACGCAATCCAACACTTTAAATGTTACCCACGAACAGCTTGCCAACGAACTAGGAACCGCTCGTGTTGTAGTTTCCCGACTTCTAAAACAACTGGAAGAAAACGGAGAAGTTCAACTTGGTCGCAATAAAATTACTTTACTTTAAAAATTAGAGATTAGAGATTAGAGATTAGAAATTAGTTGCGATTTTATTAATTTTTTAATCTTTCAATCATTTAATTTTTACCAGCGCAGCGCTTTGTAACAAAAGTAGCTGTACAACTCCTTCGATTATCCCAATTTTGCATTATCATAAGATAGAAAATGGAGATAGCAGGATTTTTAGCATCAATTTTAATAGGTATTTCGCTCGGATTAATCGGCGGTGGCGGAAGCATTTTAACTGTTCCCGTTTTGGTGTATTTATTCCAAGTCGATGCTGTTTTGGCGACAACATATTCGCTTTTTGTGGTTGGTGCAACAAGTTTGGTGGGCTCAACAAGTTATTTCAAAGATAACTTAATCGATTTAAAAACTGTTATCACTTTCGGCTTACCGTCTATTGTAGGTGTTTATTTGTCAAGACATTTTATTCTTCCTCAAATTCCAAACTCATTATTTCAAATTGGAAATTTTCACGTTTCGAAAAGTATGTTCCTGATGTTGGTTTTCGCAGTTTTAATGCTTGTGGCATCTTTTAAAATGATAAAAAAAGATAAGCGTGAAATTTCGCCAACTAATCAAAAATACAATTATCCATTGGTGATTTTTCAAGGATTAATGGTTGGTGTAATTACTGGATTTGTAGGAGCTGGTGGTGGATTTTTAATTATTCCAGCTTTGGTTGGATTATTAAAAACACCAATGAAAAAAGCAATTGGAACTTCTTTATTAATTATTGCAATTAATTCTGTATTTGGATTTTTAACATCGTATGAGCATTTTGGAGAAATCAATTGGATGTTTTTAATGATAATTTCTGGATTAGCAATTCTCGGAATTATAATTGGTGCAAGACTTTCCAAAAATATTGATGGTAAAAAACTAAAACCTGCTTTCGGATGGTTTGTTTTGGTGATGGGAATTTTTGTAATTGTAAAGGAAATGTTTTTGTAATGAATTATGAATTATGAATTATGAATTATGAATTATGAATTATGAATTATGAATTATGAATTATGAATTATGAATTATGAATTATTTTCCCTAAACAACATTTCGTCACTTCGAGTAGCGCAGCGTATCGAGAAGTTTACTGAATTATGAATTATTTTTCTTAAAAAGCCATCAACCATCAACCATCAACCAACAACTCAAAATACTCTATGTAACAAAAGTAGCGGTGTGAGATTTTAAATAGTAAGAACTTTGTACAACTAAATTAAAGAATATGAAAATAGAACAAATTTATACAGGATGTTTAGCGCAGGGCGCTTATTATATAGTTTCCAACGGCGAGGTGGCGATAATTGATCCACTTCGTGAAACCCAACCTTATATCGAAAGATTGCAAAAAGATAATGTGACTTTAAAATACATTTTCGAAACCCATTTTCACGCAGATTTCGTTAGCGGTCACGTTGATTTAAGCCAAAAAACAGACGCTAAAATTGTGTACGGACCAACTGCAAATCCAGATTTTGATGCAATTATTGCTGAAGACGGACAATTTTTCGAGATCGGAAATATCAAGATTAGAGTTCTCCACACGCCTGGTCACACCATGGAAAGCAGCACTTATCTTTTGATTGATGAAAACGGCAAAGAAACCGCGATTTTCTCGGGAGATACCTTGTTTTTGGGTGATGTTGGTCGCCCAGATTTAGCTCAAAAAGCCGCAAATATGACGCAGGAAGATTTGGCAGGTTTGCTTTATGATTCTTTGCAAAACAAAATTATGCCTTTGTCAGATGATATTACGGTGTATCCAGCTCATGGTGCGGGGTCCGCTTGTGGTAAGAATATGCAAAAAGAAACGGTTGACACTTTAGGAAATCAAAAGAAGACCAATTATGCGTTAAATCAACCTAACAAAGAAGCTTTCATTAAAGCAGTTACCGATGGTTTGTTGCCTCCACCAGCTTATTTTGGGATGAATGTGGCGATGAACAAAAAAGGTTACGAAAATTTTGATGAGGTTTTAAATAATGGTTTAAAAGCTTTGTCAGCTGAAGAATTTGAAGACATTGCAGAGAATTCCGAAGCTTTGATTTTAGACACTCGTTCGGCAGCAGATTTTGCAAAAGGATTTATTCCGCAGTCGATAAATATTGGTCTGAATGGCGATTTTGCGCCTTGGGTTGGTGCTTTGGTGAGAGATGTTCGACAACCGATTCTGTTAGTAACCGATAAAGGAAATGAAGAAGAAGCCGTTACCAGATTGAGTCGTGTGGGTTTTGACCATATTTTAGGACATCTTGAAAATGGTTTTGAAACTTGGAAAAATTCAGGAAAAGAAATCGATACCGTGAATAGAATTTCGGCCGAACAATTTAGTTCAGAATATTTTGAAGATATAAAAATATTGGACGTTCGTAAAGAAAGCGAGTTTGAAGCAGAACACGTGCAAAATGCTTACAGCAGACCTTTGGCGTATATTAATGATTGGATAAATGATGTAGATTCTGGCGAGTCTTTTTACATTCATTGTGCGGGAGGTTACAGAAGTATGATGGCTGCAAGTATTCTTCAAGCACGTGGTTATCGGAATTTTTCGGAAGTTGAAGGCGGTTTTAATGCCATTTCAAAAACGGATATTCCAAAAACAGATTTTGTTTGTCCATCTAAAAAAATGTAATTATGATTATTGATTTTCTAAAAAAGATTTTTGGTTCTGAAGATTCAGAAAAACTGACAGAAGCTATCAAGAATGGAGCAACTTTAATTGATGTTCGTTCCAAAGGAGAATTTGCTTCAGGAAGTATAAAAAATGCGGTGAATATTCCGTTAAATGAAATTTCAAATCAATTAAATAAGTTGAAAAATAAAGAAAATATTGTGGTTTTTTGCAGAAGTGGAATGCGAAGTAAACAAGCGCAATCCATTTTAAAACAAGCTGGATTTGAGAATGTTTTTAATGGAGGCTCTTTACAAAATTTGAAAAAATTAACGACGAATTGATTTTGAAACATTGATTTATCAGAGAACAATGTCACAGCTTTATCGTCAGTTCGAGTAGATTTTGAAAAAATTGTATCGAGAACTTTTATGAAAGAGATTTCTCGATACGCTTCGCTACTCGAAATGACGAAATGATTAATTTCACTTTAAATAAAAAAGAATCAAAAAACGCAAAGGAAAATAATAAGTTGATGTAAAAATGAGATAGACAAAGGTGTAAAACTTATTGAAGTAAGAGAAAAGTTTTGTTTTCCGATGATAAACGAAGTGGCTTAGTTTTACTTTAAGAACAAACCGAAGATTCAAATCTTTGTTTTACTTTGCGTTTAGTTATTTAAATTTTGAAGTATTCCGTCAGTTCGAGTTGATTTTGAAAAAATCTTATCGAGAACTTTTTTGAAAGAGATTTCTTGATACGCTTCGCTACTCCAAATGACGTTATTGATAAAAGAAATCTGATGAAAATATAGATTTATCTTTAATTATTATACATCAACTTTAAATTTGAAATAAATTCCGTCCTTGCGACAAATTTTAAACTATAAAAATGAATACAGAAGAAAATAAAAATCAAGACCTAAAATGTTGCGTTACGCAATGCGACCTTCCTTTAGACGAAAAATATTGGGACAAGCGTTGGGAAAATCAAGAAACGGCTTGGGATGTGGGCTATGCATCACCTGCAATCACCGATTATATGGACAAAATTAAGGATAAAAATATCTCGATTTTAATTCCTGGTTGCGGAAATGCTTACGAAGCCGAATATCTTTTAAAGAAATGTTTTCAAAACATTACACTCATCGATATTGCGCCTAAAGCAGTCGAAATTTTGCAAAGTAAATTCAGGAATGACCCGCAAATAAAAGTTATTTTAGGTGATTTTTTTGAACATCAAGGCGAATACGATTTGATGTTGGAACAGACTTTTTTCTGCGCAATTCCGCCATCAATGAGAGAAAACTATGCGAAAAAATCCGCTCAACTTTTAAAACCAAATGGCAAAATTGTAGGCGTTATGTTTGATGCGGTTTTCGAACATCAAGGTCCGCCGTTTGGTGGTTGTCCATGCGAATACAAACCCATTTTTGAACCTTATTTCGAAATAAAAAAAATGGAAGAATGTTACAATTCAATTCCACCAAGAAAAGACAGTGAAGTCTTTGTTGAGCTAGAAGTTATAAAAAAATAGAATCAAGAATCAGGAACCAAGAGCCAAGAATAAGAGAAAAAGTATAAAGAATTTTAACTTGAAACGTTAAACTTTCATACTCAAAACTCAAAACTGAAAACTCGTATCTCAAATCTTTAAAAAAAATGTTAGAACTTATAAAAAATCCGTGGCCATGGTATGTTGCGGGACCTTTAATCGGACTTACAGTCCCAATGTTGCTTATTTTAGCGAACAAAACTTTTGGAATTTCCTCGTCGTTAAGACATATTTGCGCGTCTTGTGCGCCGTCGAATATTCCGTTTTTTAAATACAATTGGAAAAACGAAATCTGGAATTTAGTTTTCGTTGTTGGAATTTTAATTGGAGGTTTTATTGCTTTTAATTTTCTTTCAAATGGGCAACCAGTCGATGTAAATCCGAATCTTAAAACAGAATTAGCAGGTTACGGAATTACAGATTTCTCAAGTTTAATTCCATCTGATTTCATGAACTGGGAAACTTTATTTTCATTAAAAGGCTTCTTTTTATTCGTCGTTGGCGGATTTTTAGTCGGCTTCGGAACGCGTTATGCGGGTGGTTGTACAAGCGGACATTCCATCATGGGATTGTCAAATCTTCAATGGCCATCGTTGGTTGCAACCATTTGTTTTATGTTGGGCGGATTCATCGTTGCTAATTTCGTAATGCCGTGGATTTTATCACTGTAGAGAACCAAGATTCAAGAGTCGAGAAGCAAGATTTAAGAGCGTGAAACCTTAAACTTAAAACTCGAAACTTGCAATTCAAATCAAAATTTAAAAAATGAAAACATTAGACTATATAAAATTTTTAATAGCCGGAATATTCTTCGGAATCGTCATCACAAAAGCCGAACTCATCAGTTGGTTTAGAATTCAGGAAATGTTCCGTTTGCAATCTTTCCACATGTACGGTGTTATCGGAAGTGCCGTTGTGACGGGAATGTTGTCGGTTTGGTTAATCAAAAAATTCAAAATCAAATCTTTGGATGGCGAACCTATAAAAATCGCTGACAAAAAATTCAATAAAGGTCAGATTTATGGCGGTTTAATCTTTGGATTTGGTTGGGCGATTACAGGCGCTTGTCCAGGACCATTGTTTGCGCAAATCGGAACTGGCGCTTTAGTCGTAACGGTGACGCTACTTTCTGCTATTTTAGGAACTTGGGTTTACGGTAAATTCCGTGAAAGGTTGCCGCATTAGAGTTTCGAGGTTCGGGATACGAGTTGCGAGTTGCAAATTACGAGACACAAGTTTTCGTGATATAGGATTTCTAAAGTAAGATACGAGGTTTATATTTATCCTAAGTTGATGATATGCTTAACCTTAAACCTCAAAACCCGCATCTCGAAACTCGTCCCATTTAACTCATATTTTTCCTACATTTATGGTTCGCAAATTGAAATATGAAAAATCCTTTCAACCGAACCATCACTATTTTTGGAATATTTAAGCAGCTTCAACCTTTCATTAAGCCTTATCGTTTGATGATTTTTTGGACGCTGCTTCTTACTTTGTTGGGCGCTTTGGCGGCGCAAGTCAATCCAATCGTACTGAAATATACCGTTGATGAGGTGCAAAAATTGATAGATTTGCCGCATCCGATGCAAGAAGGAATTCATGTGTTGATTCTCATTTCAATTATCCTTTTAGTAAAAGAAATTTTAAACATTTTCATCAATTTCGGACAAAAATTTTATGGCGAAAAAATTAGAATTAACGTGAGTTCAGAACTTGCTCAACGTGCAATTGATAAAATTTTGACTTACAAAGTTTCGTATTTCAATGATGAAAACCACGAATCTGGAAAACTTCAAACCCGCATCGATAGAGGAATTGAAAGTTTAACAAAGCTCGTGCAAAACTTTTTTATCGATATTTTACCGCTTTTCACGACCTCGATAATTGCGTTAATCGTGATGTACATGCAAAATGTGTATGTCGGTTTGGTTTCCACGATTATTGTTCCTATTTATTTTTGGGTTAGTAATTTACAAGCTAAAAAACTTTCGGGAGTCCGGCGAACATTGAGAAATCAACGTGAAGAAAAAACTTCTGGTTTGCTCAATCTCATCAATTCGATTTTGGTGATTAAAAGTTTTGTTCGAGAAAAATTTGAAGGTAAAAAACAATACGACCTCCAAATGCAACTCATGGAAAGCCAGTTGTACACGCGTAAAACGAATTTTTTCTATGATGGATTAAAAACTTTTATCGAGCAAATTGGTGTGGTTTTGATTATACTTTTGACCGTTTATTTGGTGCTCGACCAACAGATGACGATTGGTGCAATTATGTTGCATATTATGTTGTTCAACAACGTTTCTTCGCCTATTCGTCAGCTTCACAGGATTTATGATGATATGAATGATGCGATGATTTATGCAGAAGGTTATTTTGATATTTTAAATGCTGATGACGAGGAAGAACCGAGCGGAAAATTTATTGAAAAAGAAATAAAAGGAACTTTTGAACTTCGAAATGTAGATTTTTCTTATCCCAACGGAACGCAAGCACTTTTTGATGTGAATATGTTGATTGAACATGGAAAAACTACTGCGTTGGTCGGACTTTCGGGCGCTGGAAAATCAACGGTGATTAATTTGTTGTGTAAATTTTATCTTCCAGATTCTGGTAAAATTTTGTTGGATAATGTAGATTTAAACGATTACGACAATACGTTTTTGAGGGATGATATTGGTTTGGTGCTTCAAAAAAATCACATTTTTAAAGGAAGTATTGAAGATAATATTCGATACGGCGATATGAACGCTAGTTTTGAAGAAGTGGAAGAAGCGGCAAAAAAAGCCTATTTGCACGAACAGGTTTTGGATTTGCCATTGGCTTATCAGCATGATGCAACACAGCTTTCTGGCGGTCAACAACAACGAATTGCCATTGCAAGATTATTTTTGAAAAATCCGCCGATTATTTTCTTGGACGAACCAACGGCAAGCTTGGATGCAATTGCAACGGAACAAATTAAAAACTCGTTGGATGCCATTAAAAAAGGACGAACAGTGGTTATTATTTCGCATTCGTTGTCACAAATTATCGATTCGGATCGAATTTATGTGATGAAAAAAGGTCGAGTTGTAGAACATGGAAACCACGATGAACTGTACCATTTAGACGGAACTTACAAAGAAATTTTCGATGCTTCCGCCCGAAGTTTGAACCTCGATTTGTTGGTGAAAACTTATAAAGATGAGGAATAGTTAATTTGAAAATTTGGAAGTTGGTTAATTTGATAATTTTTAAAAAACTTATTGCTAAAAAAATTGATACATAATGCAAGATTATGGATATCGTCAATTCGAGTAAAAATCTGGAAGATTTTGTATCGAGAATCGCTTTAAAAATGGTATCGATACGCTTTTTTCAAAATCTACTCGACCTGACGAAACTTTCTCTTCTCGCATTGAGATTAAATATGTAATTTTCAATCTAAAATCTAAAATCTAAAATCTAAAACCTTAAACCTTAGATCTAAAATTTCAACTCTCGTGTCCGATCATTATCTCAAAAAAATAGACCGCGTAACCGCTATTCTCACGCAATTGCAGAGCAAACCTTTGGTTCGTGCTCAAGATTTGGCGACGAAGTTTGATGTCAGTATTCGGACGATTTATCGTGATATTAAAACTTTAGAAAGCGCTGGAATTCCCATTATTGGTGAAGCTGGAAGTGGCTATTCTTTGATGGAAGGATACAAATTGCCACCTGTGATGTTCACGAAAGAAGAAGTTTTGAGTTTTATCACCGCTGAAAAATTCATGCAGAAATTTTCTCATGAAAGTTTAGGAAATCATTATCAAACAGCGATGGATAAAGTAAAATCGGTTTTGAAATATTCGGATCGAAATATGATTCAACACATCGAAAGTCAGATTGATGTGTACAATTACAGCCATAAAGAGGAAGATGTTGTGAAGAATTCTATTCCGATTATTTTGGAAAGTATTTCTGATAAAAAACAACTAAAACTGAATTATCAAGCAGTAAACAACGAAGTGACAGAACGGATTGTAGAAGCTGTTGGGATATTTTTTGAGTTTAATTTCTGGTATTTAATGGCGTTTTGCACACTTCGAAAGGATTTTCGACAATTCCGAATCGATAGAATGCAGAAAATCCAGAAGTTGGATGTTGGTTTTCATGCAGAATACGGAAGTATCGCCGATTACAAAAAGAATTCTCAACGAGAAAAAGTTGAAGTTCAAATTTTAGTTCAAGAAAAGCTGAATGCTCATATTGTTAATTCCAAGAAATTTTATGGTTTAACAAAAGAAGAATTCACCGAAAACGGAATTTTAATGACTTTTGAAACGGAATGGATTGACGAAGGTTTTCCGCGTTGGCTGATTAGTTTTGGTGATTCTATGGAGATCATATATCCTGAAGAATTGAAAATCAATTTTAAAAATTTGCTTTCGGATATTCAAAAGAAACATGAGATTTAGCTGAGCAATTTATTAAGATAAATCCTTGTGTAACTTTAGTTACTGTCGGTGTCTTTATTAATTTTTACTTTTGAAATTAAATCAAAAATAAAGGATTATGAAAAGCATTTTAGTAGCTTTGAGTTTGTTGTCAGCAAACTTTGTTTTTGCATCTCATTCAGAAACTCCGACACTTGAAATTTCAGTTCAAAAAGTAAATAATTACGTTATGAGTACGGGCGTTTCGGGGTATGTTCCTGCAATAATTATGACTGCGGCTGACATGAAAAATGAGGAAGGTAAAGCTTTTGGTGATTTCCAAATTGTAATTTATGGTGAAGCAGTAAAACAATTTGCTGATCCAACGGAAGGTCCGAAATTAGTGAAAATGGCTAAAGAAGCGGGCGCAAAATTAGTTTTATGTGAGTTTGCTCTGAAGAAATTTGGAATCGATAAATCTCAACTTCCCGTAGGTTTAGATTATGTTGGCAATGCATTCAAACACGCTATTAATC
>JAEXRP010000108.1:0-13104 GCA_023440705.1 Bacteroidota bacterium | reverse complement strand
CAAGGGGGGCTGCCACGCCGCTCAGCGTCCAACTAGCATAACAGCGACTGCATGGAGACCGACCACAATAAAAAAGACTGCCCATATTAAGCAGTCTTTTTTATTGTGGGCACGCCCAAATTATTTTAAAAATGTTAGTCTAGCCACCCCATTTCTTTCATCCACTCGTCGTTGTAGATTTTGGCTACATAACGGCTTCCGTGGTCGTGTAACAACACAACAATAACATCATCTTTCGTGAACTGATCCTTCATCTGTACCAAAGCCGACATCGCACTTCCCGCAGAATAACCGCAGAAAATCCCTTCTTCTTTCGCCAGTTTTCTAGCATAGATCGCACCATCTTTATCCGTTACTTTTTCGAAATGATCAATCACCGACATATCATAATTGTCTGGGATAATATCCTCGCCAATCCCTTCTGTAATGTAAGAATAAGCATGATCGTAATGCAATTCGCCAGTCTCATGGAATTCTTTAAGAATCGAACCATAAGTGTCCACACCGATTACTTTGATGTTTGGATTTTTCTCTTTGAAAAACATACCACAACCTGTCACCGTTCCACCAGTCCCAGCACCAGCTACAAAATGCGTCAACTTCCCTTCTACTTGCTCCCAAATTTCTGGTGCAGTTTGCTCATAATGTGCAGTTCTGTTGGACAAATTATCGTATTGATTAACATACCAACCATTTTCGGTTTCGGTTGCTAATCTTTTTGAAACTGAATAATAAGAACGTGGATCCGTCGGTTTAACATCAGTTGGACAAACGATAACTTCAGCACCAACAGCGCGAAGAATATCGCATTTTTCTTTAGATTGTTTCGCGTTCGTTACAAAAATACATTTGTAACCTTTGATAATCGCCGCCAAAGCCAATCCCATACCTGTGTTACCAGAAGTCCCTTCGATGATGGTTCCGCCCGGCTTTAGACGTCCGTCTTTTTCGGCATCTTCAATCATCTTAAGCGCCATTCTGTCTTTAACAGAGTTACCAGGATTCGTCGTTTCTACTTTCGCTAAAACCAAAGCTGGAAAATCTTCTCCTAATACTTTGTTAAGCTTTACCAATGGCGTGTTACCAATGGTTTCTAAAATGTTATTATAATATTTCATAAAATATTTTTTCTGAAAATTAATCGTATTTAATAGACTTCACTGGGGAAATCTTGCTTATTAAATAACTTGGGATAATCATCACAATTGCGGATGTTATAAAAATTCCCAACGATATCGAAATGATATGCACCGGATTGAGATCCACAGGAACAGTACTAATAAAGTAGTTTTTAGGATCGAGTTTAATAATACCAAAATACTTCTGAATCAACAGTAGACCAACGCCAACGACATTACCAATAATTAATCCAGGCACCATAATCATCAAGGTATAATTGATAAAAATCGCTCGAATTTGTCCATTTGTCGCACCAAATGTTTTTAAAAGTCCTATGGAATTTGTTCTTTCAATGATTAAAATTAAAAGCACCATGACAATATTAATAACCACCACCAAAAGCATAATCGTGATAATCAAACTGATGTTTTGATTAAATATATTAATCCAATCCAAAATCTGTGGATATCGATCGATAACGCGTTCTGCATAGTTTTTGTAACCGATATATTTTTCGATTTCGGGATATTCGCGAGTCATATTCGCATTATCTTTTAGAAAAATATCCATGCCACCAATATCTTCTGGTTGCAGTCCTTGGATTTTTCTAACATGATTGATGTCGCCAATCATGTAAAGGTCGTCAACTAATTTAATATCCGTTTTATAAATTCCTGAGACAACAAATTTTCTATAAATTGGTTTTTGCTCTTCCTTAGAAAATATCGCAACAATGCTATCTTTTGGTTTTAAATCTAAGTCGTTAGCCGTTTTTTCGGACAAGATAATTTCGTTGTTATAGCCGTCCTCATTATAGTTAGGAATACTTCCTGCGACCATAAAACTTTGGAATCTTTCTTTATCAAAATCTTTCCCAACACCTTTTAGGATAACGCCAGAAAAGTTTTTCTCGGTTCTTAAAATCCCGCTAACTGTTGCATAAGATTGTACGCCTGCAACTTCATCCAGTGATTTTAGAGCTTTAAGATTAAGTCCTTTTTTGTCTAAAACCGAGGAATTATAAGAATTATTTGATCGTGTTGATTTAACAGTAATATCACCACTAAAATTGGAAATTCTGTTTTCTATTGCTTTTTTGGATCCAAGACCTGTTGCCACGGTAATCAGCGACACAATTATCCCTAACGCAACCGAGATGCGCCCGATGTATACAATAACCTTTGATAGATTATTTTTGTTATCTTTGGAAAAGGCAATTTTTTTAGAAAAAAATACAGGAAAATTCAACTTAATGATTTTAGAGTTCAAAATTAAACATTTAGTTTTGATGTGCCTAATTTATTTTGGAATCAGCCAAAATTTAGGTGCACAAAATATCACAAACACAAGCTTCCGAACTGGCGCTGACCAACCCGAACTTTATTTAGAAAAACTTAAAAGCAAAAAAAACATCATCGTTGTTGCTAACCAAACTTCGCTTTTGGAAAACAAACAACATCTTGTTGACTTTTTAGTGGAGAAAAAAATAAACATCAAAAGTATTTTTGCACCCGAACATGGCTTCCGTGGTGATGCTGACGCTGGCGAACATATCAAAAATGGAGTTGATACCAAAACCAACTTACCAATTGTTTCGTTATATGGTAAAAATAAAAAACCGAGCAACGAGCAACTAAAAGGCGCTGATCTTATCCTTTTTGACATTCAGGATGTTGGGGTGAGATTTTACACGTACATTTCAACTTTGACTTATGTAATGGAAGCGGCGGCGGAAAATAATATTCCTGTTGTGGTTTTGGATCGTCCAAATCCGCACGATGGCTACATTGATGGTCCTGTCTTAAAAGAAAAATGGTCGAGCTTTGTTGGGCTGCATCAAGTGCCCGTTATCTACGGACTGACAATTGGCGAATATGGTAAAATGGTAAACGGCGAAAAGTGGATGAAAAATGGTGTGACTTGCGATTACGAAATCATCCCGATGAAAAATTATCACAAACAAAAACGTTATCCAATTTCGGAGCGTCCTTCTCCTAATCTTCCAAATGACCAATCTATAAATCTTTATCCAAGTCTTTGCTTTTTTGAAGGAACGGAAGTTTCGGTTGGTAGAGGAACAGATTTCCCTTTCCAAATCTATGGTTCGCCTTGGATTAAAAGTATGAACTATAGCTTCACGCCAAAACCTAATTATGGTGCTAAATATCCATTTCTGAATGGTCAATTATGCTATGGAGAAAATCTCAGTAAAGATAAAAGCGATCTTAGAAAACTAGATATCGCTTGGTTATTGAAAGCTTACAAAAATTTTGACCATTCGAAAAAGCAATTCTTTTTGAAAAATTTATTCTTTGATAAATTGGCAGGAAGCGATGAATTAAGAAAACAACTAATCTCAGGAAAATCTGAAAAAGAGATCCGAAACTCGTGGAAGACTGATCTTGAAGCATTTAGTAAAATAAGAAACAAATATCTTATCTATCCTAACTAAAACATCTATTGATATAAAAACAAAAATCCTCAAATATTTTGAGGATTTTCTATTTGTTACAATTCACTGAAATAATTTTTGGCACGATGCTTGCAAACTACTTAAACATCTTATTAAATCAAGAAAAACACACTTTTAATATAAACGACACGATTAACAATCGATAAAAATCCACCTTTTGGGGTGGATTTCTTATTTATTAATAATTTAATCAAAATTTTGTGGAGGATCATTATCCTTATTAAAGAACAACATCCATATTGTAAGTCCCGCAACGCCACCAAGTCCTGTTAAAACGGCACGTTCTACTTTGTCTGGATTATCGTTACCAATGTAATTCATTAAAAATAAAACTACAAAAACTGCAACTGCGATTAAAAGATATTTAGGATTTAAAATTTTCTTCATTAGTTTAAAGTTTATAAGTTAACATCACACCGCCACGATAAGGCAACCACTCGCCACTTCTGTCCCACTCATGTCCTGCGCGATCTTCAAGATCATCATAACGATCGCCACTTACTTTATCATAGCCTTTATAGAAGCTCTGCATCGTCCCAATTCCTAAATAAATATCAAGTCCCCAATGATCGTTCCACTGGAATTGATAACCGCTAACTGCACCGAAAATAAACGTAAATCCTTTTTGATAAAGATTGGAATGAATATAAGGCGTTACTTCACCATTTTTGTGAACATAAAAGTTGTCGTTCCAATAATTCCATTTTTGAATATTAAAAAATCCACCAGAAACATTGGCTCCTATATAAAACTTTTCGAATGCCTTACTGAAATAATATCGACCATCGAATCCCACCAAATAAGCTTGTGCATGTTTGCCCGCAAACGACTTCCAAGGTGACACAAAAACATCTGCTTGTACAGTATAATGTTCGCTAATCTGCTTTTCTACACCAACATTTATCATGCTTATCGGCAAGGTTAGTAGGTTAGCTTTTATTCTTAAATCTTTTGTATTGTTAGATTCTTGTTCTTGTCCAAAAGCAAAACTTCCTACACTAAGTAATCCTGCAATAAGAATATTCCTCATCTATTTTATTTCTGATTGATAATTTTGTTAAGCTCCGTTAGATCAACACTTTGACCTTTCGAATGCGCTACGGCAGATTCGGCAAAGCTTTTAGCTTCATTCTTTTTTCCGATTTTGTTATAAAGTGTAGCAACCATCGCATTAGTTCGGAAAGAATCTTCTGTCATCAAAGCTTTTTCTGCCCACATCGAGGCTCTTTCTAATGAAGATTTTGTTGTTATATGATCACTAAAATTTTTAGCTGCCGTTAATAAATCTTCTGCCGAAAAGCCATCTCCAGTTTTAAAAACGTCTAAAGCAGCCTTTTCGTACTCTTTCCAGTTTTGTACGCTTTGATAAAAACTTAATTTAATAATAGAAAGCGATTTTTGAACTTCTTCTGCAGAAATATATTTAGATGCCTCTTTGATGTATAATTGCTCATCAAAAGTCTTTTTATCCACGTTAGTTGCATCCTGAATAATCTTCTGAATGTTAACTCTGAAAATGAATTGAGAATAATTGTCGTTGCCGATGTATTTAGAAAGTACATCTTTATTATTAACAATATATTGATAATTAAGATCTTGGTTAGATTGGATGCTTCCAAACAACATATTAATTTCGTCAGCCGAAAATTCTAAATTCTTTTTTGCTTTAAAATAAGCTTCTGCAGCCATTTTCGCTTTAATAGGATTGGTCTGCACCGCGGTTTTAAAATAGCTAATTAAAAAATCTGGATCGCGATCGCCTTTATCAAAACGCTCTTGAAGGCTTCCTTGCGTGTTACCAGGTTTGTTATATCTTTCGCCAACTTTTATAAACTCTGAACTTTCAATATAACCTAACTCTTGTCCAACAGCTTCACCATCACCATTTAAAAACAAAAAAGTTGGATAACTTCTTACAGAATATTTCTGCGCCAACGTTCTGCCTTCTCCTTTTTCCATATCAAAACGGGCATTGATGAAGTTTTTGTTGTAATAATCTGCAACTTTCGCATCAGTAAAAACATTTTTTTCCATCATTTTACAAGGTCCACACCAAGCTGCAAAAGCATCCATAAAGATTAATTTTTTCTCTTTTTTGGCTTTAGCTAAAATAGTTTGGAAGTCTGTATCTTCAAATTTAATAGAGCTTTGCGCCCATCCAGCAACTGAAATCCCTAATCCAAATACAACTGCGGCTTTTTTCAACAACATAGATTGCTCAACGAAAAATGACATAAGCTTGTTTGTCTTTAATTTATAATATGCGAATATACTGCAAAATTGAAAAACCTAAGACAATGACTTTTAACAAAACTAAAACGCAATCGTAAGAATTTCATAAATTTGCAAATTATAAAAGTTATTTATGCAAAAATTATCTCTTCTTTTCATGAAGGACGGCTTGCAATGGCAAATTCTGAAAGCGAAAAAAGTCATTGAAGAAAAACAATTTTTCGTAACGGAAGAAAGTCCTGAAAACCTTATTGAAGAAGCACTTAACGAGGTGCTTTCTAGAGATGATTTCCAAGATATAACGGTGTTGAGTACGCTTAATCATTTTACAGTAATGCCAGAAGGTTTTGACAAGCACAATCTTGGATTTGACCTTATTGCATACAATGCCGATGTTGACAAAGCTAACGAAGAATTGATGTTATCGATTAATAAAAAATTCGATGTTCAATTTTATTATAGTTTTCCAAAAAACTTTTATAAAGCGATAAAAGCCAAAGACTTACCAACTTATTACAACTTTACAGGAGAGAAATTTCTTAACACGATTAATAATAAACATAAAAAGGAAATCCACATTAACCTTTACAAAAATCAGGTTGAGTTTTTCGCTTTAGAGAATAAAAAAGTGGTGCTTTATAACAATCTTGATGCTTCTTCGGAAGTTGACTTTTTGTATTTTATTATGTTTACATTAAGTAAAATCGGCTTCGGAATTAACGATACGTATTTCTACATCTACGGCGAAACTTCAGAAAACGATACCTTTATCTCTGAGTTGCAAAAGTTTGCAAAACACATGAAAATTCTTTTTGACAATTTGTATAAAAAATCTTTTATACTAAACGCTTAGAAGAGAAAATTCAATCTTAAAAATTAAAAAAAATGTACAGAATTATATCTGGAAAATGGAAAGCAAAAAGAATTGCTGCTCCCAAAAATTTTGATGTTAGACCAACAACTGACTTCGCAAAAGAAGCTTTGTTTAGTATGTTAGAACATCGTTTTGACATGCAATTTATTTCCGTTTTGGATTTGTTTGGCGGGATTGGTTCCATCTGTTTAGAATTCGCTTCTAGAGATTGTCCCGACATTACAACCGTGGAAATGAATCCTAAACATGCAGGTTTTATCAATACTACTGCGCAAGAATTAGGATTTGGATTGCAAGTTAACGTGCAACGTTCTGACGTTTTTGAATGGTTAAAAAAGAAGCGCAATCAATCCAAAACTTATGATTTAATTTTTGCTGATCCGCCATTTGATATGGACGAAAAAAAATACCACGACTTAATAACTTTGGTTATGGAAGGTGACTTCCTAAAAGAAAACGGCACTTTTGTTTTGGAGCATCAAAGTCGACAAAAATTCGAACATCCAAATTATATCGAAACTAGAAAATATGGGAATGTGAGTTTCTCATTTTTTGACAAGAAAAAAGCTGAAGGTCTATAAGACTTTCAGCTCTAATGCTATTCGGTTTCCGAAAAACTTCTTCGAAATTCTCTCGAAATTCTTCGTAATATCTGACAAGAAAAATCTGTATTTAGGATCAGGATTTTCTTCGTTTAACAATTGATATTTATCCAAAACACTTTTCACTTGGTTAGCGACAATATTTGGCGAATCGATCACACGGACACGATTGCCATAATATTGTTTGATCTCGCCCAAAAGAAGTGGATAATGCGTACATCCAAGTATTAAGGTTTCAATATTTTTAAGTTTGCTATTGGATAGATAGTTGTAAATAATCGCGTGCGTTATCGGGTGATTGGCAAAACCTTCTTCAATTGCAGGAACCAAAAGCGGCGTCGCCAACTCGTCCACTTTGATGAATTTATTATGCTTACGAATGCTCTTTTTGTAAAGTCCTGAGTTAACGGTTGCTTTCGTAGCAATTACGCCAACATTATTATGAATTTCGAAGGCAACTTTTTCGGCAACAGGATTGATAACGTCGAAAACGGGAACCTGCCCAGCAACCAAGTCCAGAATTTCTTTTAGAGCATTCGCTGTTGCGGTGTTACAAGCAATAACAATCGCTTTACAGTTCATGCTTAGAAGGAAATTCACGATTTGCAAAGAATAGCCTACAATCGCTTCTTTGGACTTTTCGCCGTACGGCAAATGTTTGGTATCGCCAAAGTAGATTAAATCTTCCTGAGGCATCAATCTTTTTATCTCTTTTGCAACAGTTAAACCACCAACTCCAGAATCGAAAATCCCGATAGGTTGCTTTGCTGATAGATGTGTATAATTAGGTTTCAAAAAAAAAATCTTTGGTGCAAAATTACTTATTAATTATGTTTTCAGCTTTAATATCGGGAATTTATTTTAAACTAAAAACAAATCCGCTGCAATGCCATCTGCCATAAACCAATGTTGCTCTGGAATTATCAACCGATTATTTTCGATTTTCAAAATACCATCTTTTATTTTTTCCTGAATTGAGTTTTCAAAAGCAGAAATTATCTCACTTGAAAAACTATTTTTAAACCTCATCAAATCAACGCCTTTTTGTGTACGAAGTCCAATCATCAGCATTTCGTTATAGCGATCATTTTCATTAAGTTCTTCGCGCTCGATTGGTAACTGATTTTCCGAAAGTGATTTGATGTATTTTGTATTATTAGCAACATTCCAACTTCTGATATTTTTGCCATCGTAAGAATGCGCCGACGGACCAATGCCTAGATATTCCTTATATTCCCAATAAGATGAATTGTGTTTGGAATGGAAATTCGGTTTTCCAAAATTTGAAATTTCATAATGATCAAAGCCATTTTCTTTCAAAAATTCTGACATAAAGAAAAAGGCCTCATTCTGAAACGCTTCGTCAGGAGATTTTATTTTTTGTTGTTCTATCCAATTATCCAAAATCGTTTTTGGCTCGATAGTTAAAGCATATGACGAAACATGCGGCACTTGCAATTCTATGATTTTTGCGAGATTCTGTTTCCATTGCTCCATGGTTGATGTCGGCGAACCGTAAATTAAATCGACGCTGATGTTTTCTAAACCAAAATCTTGCGCGCGTTTGATGCTAGATTCCGCTTCCGAAGCTGTATGTGCGCGATTCATTAATTTTAGATCGTCTTCAAAAAAAGATTGTGTACCGATACTTAAACGATTAACGCCAATATTTTTTATCTCTTTTAAAAATGAAGCATTAAGATCGTCTGGATTAGCTTCCAGTGTTAATTCCATGTCTGGACTAAATTCAAAATAGCGATTGGCTTCATCAATAATTTTCCCAATTTCTTTAGCTTCCAAAATGGATGGCGTCCCACCTCCAAAATACAAAGAATCGAGTTTTTTGTTTTCGAGTTCTTGATGTCTTAACGAAAACTCTTTGATAATCGACGAAAGCATATCTTCTTTAAGTTTTAAAGAAGTTGAAAAATGAAAATTGCAATAGCTGCATTTTTGCTTACAAAACGGAATATGTATGTAGATCATCAACAAAAAAAGCCAACTAATGTGGCTTTATGATATTTAATTTAAAATAAAATTCTATCTATATCGGAAACCTTGTCCATTGATAAAGTTCTCGAATCTAAAGCCAAGACTCAACATAAAACTATTACCAACTGTCTGTTGCAACTCTGACATTCCGAAGTTATAAACCGCTCCAAAAGTGAAGTTACCAACACGACCTTTTATAATAGGAGAAAGTCCTAAGTTTTGACTACCAACGCTACTTTTTGCACTTCTAAAACTAACACCTCCAGAAAAACTTGCATTATCTGAAAAAATAGTTGCTAGAAGGTTAAGATCCATCATACTTGATGAATTGGTATTAAGATTCCAAAGAACCGATGGTGTTATAAAAAAACTATCTGCAAAATGCCAATCGTAACCAGCATTCATAATAATTTTGGTAGGAGAAGGTTCGATACCGTTAACGATTGGGATGTCATTATTCAGCGCAATATCCATCACTGAAATACCACCTGCAAAACCTTTATATTTAACTGCCATACCTAAGTTAGCGTAGGCTAGAAAAATATTTTTATCATAAAGTACAGGATCATTAGGATTTTCTGGTGTTAACAATGCTGTATCCAAATTCATGTTATAAAAACTTGCTCCTGCACCAAATGAGAATTGATTTTCACGATTTTCTTCATCACCAAGCGGAATAAAGTAAGCAGAACCAACTGTAATACCATTTGCTGAAATGGGACCATTTTGATCTCTAAAAAAAGACGCGCCAACACCTACTCTATCGAAAACATTAGCATGCATCCCGACAGATTGTACATTAGGCGATTCTCCAAAATTGGAAAACTGTTTTTGATAGTTTAGATTTAGAACAACATCATCAGATTCTCCGTACAATGCTGGATTGAATAAGAAATCCCCATCCAATAAATATTGTTGATATAGTGGTAAAGTCTCCTGAGCTTTAACTGTATTTACATTAAATAAAGTCAAAACAAAAGCAGCGCTAAAGATTTTATAAATTTTTCTCACAAGGCAAATATAAAAAAATATTGTATTAGATACTTTTAATTACTTTCCAAATACTTTCGCCATCTCTCAACGGCTTCTTGCATATCGCTAGGCATCGGACTTTCGAAGTACATTTCTTTTTTCGTCGTCGGATGGATAAATCCTAATGTATGTGCATGTAGCGCATGTCTTGGCAGCACTTCAAAAACATTTTGAACAAATTGTTTATATTTTGGAAGATTAACACCTCTCAAAATTGCATGTCCCTCGTAACGTTCATCATTAAATAAGGTATGACCAATATGTTTAAAATGCGCTCTAATCTGATGTGTACGCCCAGTCTCCAATTTACATTCCACCCAAGTCATGTGACGAAAACGTTCCAAAACTTTGTAATGCGTTACAGCATGTTTACCGTGACTGCCATCTTCATAGACCGCCATTTGCATTCTATTCTTCTGGTGGCGTCCAATATGTCCGCGTATTGTTCCTTCATCATCAGCAACATTTCCCCATACAAAAGCCCAATACAGACGTTTGGTTTTTCTATCAAAAAACTGCTTCGCCAAATAGCTTAACGCATACTCTGTTTTTGCAATCACCAGAAGTCCAGATGTATCTTTATCAATACGATGTACCAATCCTACTCTATCTAAATCTGAATTGTAATTTGGGTCTTTTGCAAAATGAAAAGCCAAAGCATTTACTAGAGTCCCATCCCAATTTCCGAAACCTGGATGTACAACCATCCCAGCATCTTTATCGACAACCACTAAATCGTCATCTTCATAAACGATTTTAATTGGAATATCTTGTGGAATGATGACATTTTCTCTTGGTGGATGCGCAAGAAGTACACTAATCTCATCACCTGGCTTTACACGATAATTCTGCTTAACAGGATTACCATTAACGACAACATTACCAGCGCGACAAGTTTGTGATATTTTGTTACGGGACGAGTTTTGTCGATAGATTAATAAGAACTTATCGATACGTAACGGTTCTTGTTTTTTATCAACTGTAATATTAAGATGTTCATAGAGTCCACTATTCTCATCAGACAATCCCACTTCGTCATTAGATTCTAAAGCATCATCAAATTCGTCTTCGTAATTATCTTCTTGCATACTTTTATTTATCAAAATTGGCTTCAACAACTAAGCTGAAGCCACTTTTATATGTTTTATTTTTATTAAAATTATTCTACAATAACCTTTTTCTTTTCTTTTGGTTTTTCGGTTGTTGCAGGTTTTTTGTCAGAAGAAGTTGTTGTTGGTTTTGTCGTTGTTGTCTGTGGCTTCTTCTCTGCCTCTGGTTTTGGCGTAGGCTTTGGTTTTGGAACAACTGGCGCAGGTGCTGCTGGTGCGTCAAAATCTACTTCTTCATATCTAATTGGTGGAGGAGCCACTGTATCAACTTTTGGACGATACATCAAATCCAACTCTTTAACTTTATTAAACATCTCGGCAGGTGTTTTCTTACTCGCCCAAAGATCAATCTGCATCCCTTGGTCACGAAGCGCTCCCGCAGGTGGATCTTGATAATAAATAATTGCTGATTCGTCGGTTTTGCCGTCTTCATATTCTACGATACCAACTTCGAATAAATTCTGAGCGATAATCTTTTTAGCCTCTTGTACCGTACGACCAACCAAATTAGGAATCGTTACGTTACGCATTGGACCAGAACCAATTACCAAATCTACAGAAGAGAATTTCGGAAGCAATTCACCTGGTTTGATTGGGCGACTTTGATATAAAATTCTAAGAACAGCATCTCTTTGAATACTTGGTTCATAAAGGGTGTCACCTACCTTGAGACCAACCAAGTTAAGCTGGTTAAATGCCAAACCTTTGTAACGATCGATAATATCTGGCACCGCAACTTTTGCCCAAGTTCTTGGATTAACTTTTAAAAGTACAGTTCTTCCGCCTTTAACATGAGATCCTGGTGATGGAGAAATCATCAACACTTGGAAAGGTTTGTATACTGGATTATATTGCGCACTGTCAACCTCATATTCTAGACCTGAATCGTCCAGAACTTTGATGGCTTGGTGCACTGTCATATTAACAACATTGGGAACAGGAATTTCTTCACCATGATTGGTATGAAACTCTAACCAACGGAAAGTCAACCACACAAGACCTGCAAATACCGCTAAAGCGACAAGGAGGTTAACAAGAACTTTCCAATGGAAAAAAGATTTGAACATATTCTATTGTTTTGTTACAAAAATATCTAGCAAATATAAATAATAATTTTTGTAGTTTTTTCTTGTTGCTTCATTTTTTATGCCATTTTGCGATAGGGATAGCAGCGGATATCCTTCTGAAGAAATGGCTAAAGCGATGGACAGAAGATAGCAGCGAATAGCCCGACCGCAACTGTGCCAAGGAAAAAACTAGGGAAAGTTGCGGAATCGCCCAAAAATAAAAAGCAAACGGGACGGTCCTTGTTGATAAAATTTTTACATTTGTTGCAATATAAATCTGTTATGGAAAAGAAAAATATAGCTGTTGTTATGGGCGGCTATTCTGATGAATATGTTGTGTCGCTAAAAAGTGGACAATTGATCTACGACTCTCTAGACCGCGATAAATACAATGTTTATAAGGTTGTTATCCTAAAAGATGAATGGTACTTTTTGGATGAAAATGAGCAAAAACTGGGCATTAACAAAGCGGATTTTTCGGTGACGTTGGCTGATGGTAGCGCATTGAAATTTGATGCTTGCTTCAACATTATCCACGGAACACCAGGCGAAAATGGTATTCTGCAAGCTTATTGGGACGCTGTTGGACAACGCTATACTGGTT
>JAEXRP010000081.1:0-12932 GCA_023440705.1 Bacteroidota bacterium | reverse complement strand
GCTTGGTGGTTTGGCTTTTCACAATATACTTTCAAACATTTGCCACAATTTGGGAATGTTAAGGATCAACTTCCTAAAGATTTAGTATTATTAAATCATAAAAACTTTTTCAAAAGTCATAAGAATAATGGCGGTTTTTTCTTTGTATTAAAAAAGAATATTACTTTCTATATCGACATTGTTAAAGAAAGCTTCAGAGAGTTGTTTAAGGTTGGTAATCATTTATTTAGAGATTCTAACTTAAAGTATTTCTTGTCGAGTTTCTTTTTCTTTAGTGTTGGTATGCAGACGATTTTCTTGATGGCAACCTTGTTTGGTAAGTCAGAAATTAATTTAGCTCAAGACAAATTGATTTTAACACTTTTGGTTATTCAGATTGAAGCGATTATTGGTGCGATTGCATTCTCACGTTTATCAAGAAAAATAGGTAATAAGAATGTAATTTCGATTTGTATTGTTTTGTGGATTGTAGCTTGTCTTTCAGCCTATTATCTTAATAAAGAAAATCCAAATGTTGAATATCAATTCTATGGTGTGGCTGCAATTGTTGGTCTTGTGATGGGCGGTCTACAAGCAATGTCGAGATCAACATATTCTAAATTGTTACCGCAAGACGGCATGGAAAACACAACTTATTTCAGTTTTTATGATGTTTTAGAAAAACTGGCAATTATTTTAGGAACTTTCATTTTTGCAACCTTAATCGAGCATTTTAATAATATGCGTTATGCAGCCTTGTCTATGACGATTTTCTTTGCAATTGGTTTGGTTTTAATTCGTTTTTTAAAAGTAAATGCCAACAATAACAAAGCTAATTTGTAATATTAATAATATTTAAAATTTCGGCATTTAATTTGCAGATAACGCAATAGAAAATATTTTGTAAATTTGCATTACAAAACACAAAAAAATAAACAATGACCAACCCTTTATTTTATGCTAAAATTATTCTTTTTGGAGAATATGGAATGATCGAAAACTCGCAAGGGCTTGTGGTTCCGTACAGCTTTTATAAAGGAACTTTGAAGTTCTCGGAATTAGCTTCGGAGTTCGAAAAAAAGTCTAATCAGCACTTACAAAAGTACGCCGACTTTTTGGCAACACTTAACTTACCAGGTAATTTTAAGCTAAACATCGACGCTTTCAAAAAAGATATTGAAGAAGGATTATTCTTCGATTCTAACATTCCGCAAGGTTATGGCGTTGGAAGTTCTGGTGCTTTGGTTGCTGCAATTTTTGAAAAATATTCATCAGAAAAACTTAGTCCAGATACTATTTCTAAAGACAATCTTAAAAAACTAAAAGCCATTTTTGGTGAAATGGAAAGCTATTTCCATGGTAAAAGCTCTGGGATGGATCCTTTGATTTGTTACATGAATCTTCCGATTCTTATCGAAAATAAAGAAAATCTTGACAAAGTTGCCATTCCTGATCATGCATCAGAAGGCAAAGGCGCTGTATTTTTGATTGACTCGGGGATAACTGGCGAAACTGGACCGATGATACAGATTTTCTTTGAAAAAATGAAAACTGAAGGTTTCAGAAAAACCATGAAGGAAGAATTTATCCGTTACAACAATGCTTGTATCGAAGCTTTCCTTAAAAAAGACATGAATCCGTTTTTCAAGAATTTGAAAAAATTATCAGTTTGGGCGTATGACCACTTCAAACCGATGATTCCTGAAAGTATCTATAACATCTGGAAAAAAGGAATTGATAGCAATGCTTATTACCTTAAACTTTGTGGAAGTGGTGGTGGAGGCTACATTTTAGGATTTACAAAAGATTACGAAAAAGCTGAAAAAATGCTTTCTGGATTTCAGAAAGAGGTGATTTACAGATTTTAATAAAGTATGAGTCAAAACATACAAAAACGACATAAAAATCTTGCCTATCGATTGAATCAATTGATGGGCTTTATTTTGGGTGCACGGTTTTTTTTCGTGGCTTTGTTGACGTTTGCGCTGTATGTTTCGACGTTTTTCTTATTTAATAGAGAAGAAAGTTTTCGTGCTTTTGTCTTCGATTATCACGCACATTTAATTATTCTGTGTTCGGTTTTAAGTATTTTGGCTGGCGGTATTATTAATCAGTTTTATGATCGAGAAAAAGATCAAGTAACCAAACCTTTTCGCAGTCGAATACAGTCTTTTTTAAAACAAAAATATTTTCTTTACGCCTATATTTTTCTCAATGCCTTAGGTTTAACAATTGCGTTTACACAGTCTTGGCGCGTGTTTGTATTCTTTTTGGTATATCAATTTTTGATGTGGTTTTACAGTCATAAGATTAGTAAAGTTTTATTTTTAAATAATCTCACATTTGTTGGTTTGACGATGTATCCGTTTTTCGGGATGTTAGTCTATTACAGAACTTTCACTTTGAAAGTCTTTTTCATGGCAATTTTTCTTTTTTTAATGCTGATGATTATCGACATGACTAAAGATCTTTTAACGAAAAATGCTGATAAAGTTTTTGGTTACAAAACAATTGCAAATCAATTTAGTTCTAAAATTGCAAGGCAAGTTATTATCGTATTTTGTTTGATGGCTTTTGTTGTATCACTCATTATTATTAAAGGTATTGGACTTCAAAGCATCATGGCTTGGTATTTTGCGATAGGACTTTTCGTGTTAATATTAAGTATCTTTTGGTTATTCAGAAATCATAAAAATGACAAAGTGACAACATTAAGCGTTCTTAAATTATGGATATTTTTTGGAATCTTAGCGATGTTGTTCGATGGTATATATTCTAGATTTAGTTGGGCAATATAATAGGAGTGCGAAAAGCCTTTTCTATATTGACTTAAAAAAGTCTATCTTTGCAAAAATTTTAAAACATGAGCAGAAACGATAGAAATTCTTCAGACAGAAATAAAAAGACCGGAAATTTTGGAGGGAGAAAGTCTTCTGAAAATTCGCGTGGCTCAAGAGGGGATTCAAAAAATACATCTAGAGAAGGAGGTTCTTTCGAAAGAGGTGGCAAATTTGGAAAGCCAAAAACGACACGTGGTCGTGACTTCGATTCTAGAGATAAATACGAAGGCGGCGAGAGAAAATTCGGACCAAGAAGACCTTTTAATAAAACAGAAGAAGAAGGCGAACGCGTAAAATCTTATATCCAAAGAAGAAAATTGGATAAGTTAGCGAAAGCGCCAAAAGAAACGATACGACTTAATAAATATATTGCAAATTCAGGGATTTGTAGTAGGAGAGAGGCGGATGATCTTATCACACAAGGACTTGTGGAAGTTAACGGAAAAGTGGTGACAGAGATGGGTTACCAAGTTCAGAAGACGGATCGAGTGGTGTTTGATGGGCAAAGTATCACACCAGAAAAACCTGTCTATGTTGTCCTTAACAAGCCAAAAGGTTATATTTCAACTACTAAAGATGACAAAGCTAGAAAAACAGTTATGGATCTTGTAGCTAATGCTTCACCATACAGATTATTCCCAGTTGGTCGTCTAGATCGCCAAACGACGGGTGTTATCTTGTTGACAAATGATGGTCACATGACAAAAAAATTGACACATCCATCATTTAACATGAAGAAAATCTATCATGTGACTTTGGATAGAAAATTGTCAATTGAAGATCTAAGATCGATTGCGGACGGAATTCGCCTAGAAGAAGGCGTTGCGGAAGTTGACAGCATTTCTTTCATCGAAGGAAAACCTAAAAATGAAATCGGTATCGAAATTCATATCGGATGGAATCGTGTTGTGAGACGTATTTTCCAAAAGTTAGGTTATGAAGTGGAATCACTTGACCGCGTCATGTTTGCTGGACTTACCAAGAAAAACATCAAGCGTGGACATTGGAGAATCCTTACCGAACTAGAAGTTAACAATTTGAAAATGTTATAAAAAAAAGAGAGCTAAAATTTAGCTCTCTTTTTATTTTGTTAAGGTGGAATTTAGAAAATGTAATTAAGACCGCCTTGTACAAAACCTCTTGTACCAATACTAGGCTCTATAAAAACCCCGAAATTCCCGCCATATCTTACGCCAATCGGCATAATGTTAAAAGCTAAAAACGTATCGTTTGTTTTTTGAACATTCTTCGAAGTATCCACATAATCCAAATCTCGGAATAGAACCCCAACCGAAACTCCTGAGTAGAAGCGCCATTTATTATCGGCATCTGACCAGAAATAATCAACCTTAGGCAAAATGGAGAAATAAGATTGTTTTCTGTAGCTTGATTTAGTTTCGTTAAAAGATTCAAGATTTGCTTCCAGACCATAACGCCACTTCATGTTTTCGTTATAAGTAGTAAGTGCAACTGTTAGAACGCCATTGCTGTTTGGCATTTCGGGTTCGCCGTTGAAAATCGTTGTACCAACAGCTTTTAGAATAGAATCTGCACCTCCGAATAAAGATCCTGTTCCATATCCAGCAGAAACTTCAAATTTTTGAGCATTAAAAAATGATACGCTACACAATGTAGCCATATACACTAATTTTTTCATGGTTTTATAGTTTTAAATGTTTTCGTTACAAAAATAAAAAAAACTGCTTAGAATAAAGCAGTTTTGATAATTTATTATGTTCTAGAACTTCTTAACCAACAACGGTTACGTGATGTTGTAATAAGTCATAGATTGTGTTTTTTGCGCTATCAGGTTTTACGTTAACAGCTCTTGTCCCTTGGAAGTGTAACATTGGGACAAATCCTGCTTCCATCGCATCTAGACAAGTGTATTTAACACAATAATCTAATGCTAAACCAACGACTTCCACAATTTGAATATCGTGATATTTAAGATAATCTTCTAATCCTGTTTTCAAAAAATGATTGTTATCTTGGAAACCACTGTAACTGTCAATGTCAGGATGTGTACCTTTCTGGAAAATTTTTGTAGCTTTTGAGACATCAAGATCTTTATGGAATTCTGCACCAAAAGTCCCTTGTACACAATGATCTGGCCACATAAACTGCGGGATGCCATTTAATATAATAGTTTCACCAACTTGACGATCGTTGTTACTTGCGAAGGATTTATGTTCTGCGGGATGCCAATCTTGGGTAAAAACAATTTCGTCATAGTTTCCTTTTTCCATCAACCTATTAATGAAAGGGATAATTTCGCTAGCGCCTGGCACCGCAAGACTTCCTCCTTCGCAAAAATCATTTTGTACATCAACAACTATAAGGGCTTTTTTCATAAGATAATATTTAATACAAATTTACACTAAACAAATTTAGTTGTAAAGCTTATTACATCAATTATACCAATTATACCAATGGTACAAATTGTCATGTTTTTGATTTTAAAATCATGCATTGAATTTAAATAAGAATTAGTATTTTTAAAAAATAAAACATATCGACAGAAATGGTAAATAATTTTCATAAACATCTTTCGCAGATTCTTGAAATTCCTGAGGATAGCATAACGCAATGTTCGACGCATTATGATGTCAAATTCTTTAAAAAAGGAAGTGTATTGGTACGAGAAGGTGAGGTGAATAATGATCGTTATTTTGTCGAGAAAGGTCTTTTGAGAATGTATTCTATCGATAAGTTGGGGAAAGAGCATGTGATCCAATTTGCGCCAGAAGGTTGGATTATTTCGGACTCGACCAGTCAATTGTTAAGTGAGAAATCTCGTTTTTATATAGAAGCTATTGAAGATTCTGAAGTTGTTGTTATGGCAGATGATTTTTTGTTTAAGTTAGCAGAACTTCATCCGCAAGTTGCAGAAAGAAATCAAGTGTTGATGTTTAACCATATCAAAAACTTGCAAAATAGAGTTAATGCTTTGATAAGTACTACAGCTGAAGAACGTTACTTAGATTTTCTTAAAAAGTATCCTAATATCATGCTCCGTGTTCCGCAATGGATGGTGGCTTCTTATCTCGGGATTACACCAGAAAGTCTTAGCCGTGTGCGAAAAGAGCTTGCGAAGAAGAATTTTGAGGTTTAAAATATTTTAAAACAATAAAAAATCCTGAGCATTGCACTCAGGATTTTGTTTATTATAACGGGATGTTACCGTGTTTTCTGTTTGGTCTTTCAACGAATTTGTTTTCCAACATCGCGAAAGCTTTTATAAGTTTTCGACGGGTATCTTCTGGGAAAATCACTTCATCGATAAAACCTCTTTGTGCCGCTGTGTAAGGGTTTGCAAACTTCTCTGCATATTCTGCTTCCTTCTCAGCAAGTTTTGCTGCTGGATCTGCCGCTTCCGAAATTTCTCTTTTAAAAATAATTTCTGAAGCACCTTTTGCCCCCATAACTGCAATTTCGGCAGATGGCCAAGCGAAGTTCATATCCGCGCCGATATGTTTAGAGTTCATAACGTCGTAAGCGCCTCCGTAAGCTTTTCTCGTAATAACCGTCACTTTCGGAACTGTTGCTTCTGATAAAGCGTACAATAATTTTGCACCATGCGTGATGATACCATTCCATTCTTGATCTGTACCAGGTAAGAAACCAGGAACGTCAACCAATACTAACAATGGAATATTGAAAGCATCACAAAAACGTGTGAATCTTGCTGCTTTAATAGACGAATTAACATCTAGACAACCAGCCAAGAACATTGGATTGTTAGCCACAATTCCAATACTTCTACCTGCAATTCTTGCAAAACCTACAACGATGTTTTCCGCATAGTTTTTATGAATTTCAAAGAATGAATCTTCATCAATTAAATGATTAATGACATCGTGCATATCATAAGGCTTGTTGGCATTATCTGGGATAATGTTTTTAAGATCTTCTCGAAGTTCGTTACCAATTTCGTAAGGCAATTGTTGTGTAACTTCTTGATTATTTTGAGGAAGATAACTTAATAAAGTTTTTACATCTTCAAGACATTCAACATCGTTAGCAGAAGTTGTATGTGCAACACCAGACTTTGTAGAATGCGTCGAAGCACCACCCAATTCTTCGGAAGTTACCGTTTCGTTAGTTACTGTTTTTACAACATTAGGTCCTGTTACAAACATATAAGACGTGTTCTCCACCATCATTGTGAAATCTGTCATCGCTGGCGAATATACCGCACCACCAGCACAAGGTCCCATAATAGCAGAAATCTGAGGAATAACACCAGAAGCTTGTACATTTCTAAAGAAAATATCAGCATAACCGCCCAAAGATCTTACACCTTCTTGGATACGCGCGCCTCCAGAGTCGTTAAGTCCAACCATTGGCGCACCAACTTTAACCGCCATATCCATCACTTTGCAAATTTTCTCAGCATGCGTTTCGGACAAAGCACCACCAAATACTGTGAAATCTTGAGCGAAAGCATAAGTCAAACGACCGTTAACCGTTCCGTAACCAGTGATAACACCATCGCCAAGATAATATTCTTTATCCATTCCAAAATCCTTGGTACGGTGCGTGATGAAAGCGCCAATTTCTTCAAAAGAACCTTCGTCAAAGAAATATTCGATACGTTCTCTTGCGGTTAATTTTTTCTTAGCGTGTTGCGTTGCAATTCTTTTTTCGCCACCGCCCAGTTTAGACTCCGCTATTTTTTTATTTAAAAGGTCTATTTTATTTTCCATGATTTGATTTAGAATTGATTAGGAACACGCAATAATTTTTGATCCTCAAGATATTTTTTCAAAGCGATTAATGCTGCAACTTCAGCTTCTTTAGCTTGAGTTTCAACAATAATTTCTGGACTGTAATATTTTTTAACAAAATTAGTGTCAAAGTTTCCAGAACGGAAAGCTTCATGATCGAATACAAAACTACCGAAAGGCAGAGTCGTGCTAACGCCTTCAACTTTGTAATCTTGGATCGCTTCTAGCATTTTTTCAATCGCTTCGTTACGATCTTTACCATGAACGATTAATTTTGAAAGCATTGGATCATAATAAATCGGAACATCCATACCTTCTGCAAAACCATCATCCACGCGAATACCTTCACCAACTGGCGGTTGATACGTCGTTAAAGTCCCAACACTTGGTAAGAAATCATTCAATGGATCTTCTGCATAAACACGAAGTTCTAGCGCGTGACCATCAATTTTTAAATCTTCTTGTTTTATTGGTAAAGCTTCGCCGCGAGCAACACGAATTTGTAATTCTACCAAGTCCATTCCTGTAATCATTTCGGTTACTGGATGTTCTACCTGTAGACGCGTATTCATTTCTAGAAAATAGAAGTTTTTGTTTTCATCCAAAAGGAATTCAACAGTACCAGCGCCTAGATAATCACAAGATTTAGCCACTTTAACAGCAGCTTCTCCCATTGCTTTTCTAATTTCTGGTGTCAAAACCGCAGATGGCGCTTCCTCAACAACCTTTTGGTGGCGACGTTGTACCGAACATTCTCTCTCAAATAAATAAAGAATATTGCCATGATCGTCTGCCATAACTTGAATTTCGATATGCTTTGGAGAACCAACATATTTTTCGATAAATACAGAGCCATCACCAAAAGCTGAAGTCGCTTCGGAAATAGCACGTTGCATTTGAGACTCAAATTCGCCTTCGTTTTCTACAACACGCATACCTTTTCCGCCACCACCAGCAGAAGCTTTAATCAAAATTGGGAAACCAATTTCAACGGCAACTTTTTTAGCTTTTTCAACATCGGTGATTGCTTCGTCAAGACCAGGAACCATCGGGATATCATAAGCTTTAACCGCTTCTTTAGCAGCCAATTTACTTCCCATAATATGGATCGCTTTAGAACGTGGACCGATGAACGTAATATTATTAGCTTCGGCTTTTTCAGCAAATTCGGCATTTTCTGACAAGAAGCCATAACCAGGATGGATCCCGTCAACACCTAATTCCTTACAAACTTCAATGATTTTATCGCCTAATAAATAAGACTGATTGGAAGGCGCTTCACCAATGCAAACCGCTTCGTCAGCAAATTTAACATGAGGAGATTCTCTATCTGCAACAGAGAAAACAGCAACGGTTTTAATACCCATTTTCTTAGCTGTTTTCATCACTCTTAATGCTATTTCTCCTCGATTTGCTACGAGTATTTTTTTCATTTTATGATTAGATTTTATTCGAATTCGATTAATAATTGTCCTTTGTCAACCGCTTGACCTTTTTCTACAGCGATCGATTTAATAACACCTTGTCTCGGTGAGTAGAAGCTGTTTTCCATTTTCATCGCTTCAAGAATCAGAAGACTATCGCCTTCGTTAACTTCTTGTCCTACTGCAACAGAAATTTCCAAAATCAGTCCTGGCATTGGCGCTTTAATCGCATTAACTTGTTTTGATTTTCCAACTTCGAAGCCCATTTCTTTAATCAACTTGTCCAAATCGTTTTGGATATCAACTTCATAAAGATTGTTGTTAACAGAAACCGTATATTTTTTTTGATTAAAATCGGCATCAACAACTTCGGCTTGGTAAGATTTGTTTTGATGAAGGATGTGATAATTTTCGTTATCCAAAGTCACTGCATCAATTGCATGGATTTGGTCTTCTGTCAAACTAAAGTCGTAACTTTTATTAACAGAAGCGTTAAAAGATTTTCCCATTGATTTTTATATGGATTTATTTAAAATTTAAAATGTCATTTCAGGAGCATTCTCGTCGGCAATTAATTTACCCGCTGTTGCTTTTTTAATATCATCAACGCTAACGCCTGGCGCTCTTTCTAAAAGTCGGAAACCGCCTTCTGGCAGAACTTCATAAACACCTAATTCGGTAACGATTTTTTTGATGCATTTAACACCAGTTAAAGGCAAGGTACATTCTGACAACAACTTGCTTTCGCCGTGTTTGTTAACTTGTTGCATCGCTACAATAATGTTCTTCGCAGAAGCTACCAAATCCATTGCGCCGCCCATTCCTTTTACCATTTTGCCAGGAATTTTCCAGTTGGCGATATCACCGTTTTCTGAAACTTCCATTGCACCAAGTATCGTTAAATCTACTTTTTGTGCACGAATCATCCCAAAACTCATTGCTGAGTCAAAAACTGCAGAACCTGGTAAAGTTGTGATGGTTTGTTTTCCAGCATTGATAAGATCTGGATCTTCTTCGCCCTCGATTGGGAAAGGTCCCATGCCAAGAAGTCCATTTTCGGACTGTAGCACTACATTTATCCCTTCTGGAATATAATTGGCGACCAAAGTTGGAATACCAATTCCTAAATTAACATACGAATTATTCTTGATTTCCTTTGCTATACGCTGGGCAATTTGCTCTTTTGTAAGACTCATTATTTACGAATTATTATGCTTTAAAGTTAAGATTTTTTTGCTTTCGATAGGGTTTAAAAATGAAAAAAGAGCCTCATTTGGCTCTTTTTTGTTATTTTGATTTTCTTGATTGAGATGGCGGTGGAGGTGGAGGAGGCATTTTTCCATCTTCTGCAAATTGCATCACGACTGGTAGCTTGTAATATGAAGTAATGCTTTTGCCATCTTTCTTTGCTGGTTCCCAAGTGACGTTTTGAAGAATTTTATTAAGTGTTCTTTCAACCTCTTTGTTAAAGTTTTGATTTTCACCAGTGGTTGTAACAGTAACAAATTTCCCTTCCGAATCTATCTTAATCATACTTTCAGTTTTTAAAAATCCTTTCATGTTTTCAAAAGAAATTGTGTTGATTTCCATTGCTAAATCGCGTCTCAGCTTACCAATTCCGCCCGGATATTCCGCAGGTTTTTCTACTTCTGTGGATTCAGATTTTGAAGCGTTACCAGCAATTTTTGGAGCTTCCAGTTCGTTTTTACGTTTTATTGTATCGCTAACTTTATTTGCAATCGCAGGTTTAGAAGTTTGAAATTCTGTTGTAGTACTTTGTGCTAAACCATCAACTTTCTGTTGAGTATTCTTTTCTAAAACCGAATCATTAATTGCAATTGGCGTTTTAACTTTTTCGGCAAAGAGAAATGCCACGCCACAAGTAAATAGAACAGATCCGAAAATACGAAAGCCCATTTTATTGCTTTTTTTGGTGTTCATCATAATAAATCTTTTTTTGGTGTTATTATTTCGTTTAAATGTTTGTGTCAGTGGGAAAAAATGATTAGAAACTTCTTGATAAATTATCTCTTGATAATCTTTTAGTGATTTTTGTTTTAAAACAGCGTCGTCAGCCAAAAATTCATGGTTGGTTGTAATAGCATTTTTGAAAAAATATAATGCAGGATTTAACCAAAACAAAGCTTTTAAAAATTCAATTAATAAAATATCAAAACTATGTTTTTGCGTGATATGCGTCTGTTCGTGTACGAGAATGCTGTCATCTAGGTTATTATTTTCAAATCGTTGTCGATTGACGTAGATCGTATTTAAAAAGCTGAAAGCAGTTATGTTTTCCTCTAAAAGCGAAATTTTATAAGTTTTAAAAACTATATTTTTTGCTTTTACTTTTTTAAATAATATTTGTCCGATTTTGAAAATTAATTTCAGAATTAAAATCCCGACAATCATTACATATAGATAGAACAGAATTTGATAAATATCCAATTTTGGCGCTTCCTCAATAATCTGAGATTGGATAGCTTCTTGTCCAAGATTAAAAGTAGAAGCTTTAACATAATAACTTCCGAAAGGAATTTCGATAAAAGGAATCCCCAAACTAAAAGCTAAACTTGCCAGCAAAAAGAACCTTTTGAAACGATGATTCTTTTGATTTTCTAAAACCAAATAATAAAAAATAATCAGCAAACTGCTTACTGCAACGTATTTTAGATAAAACGGAATCATGACTTTGGGTTTTCAATTTTTTCATCAATCATGTCGCGCAACTCTTTTAATTCTTTTTGACTAAGCTTTGCATTTTGAGTAAAAAACGATGCAAATTGACTCACCGAATTATCGAAAAAATTGTGAATCATGCTTTTCATTTCAGAAGAAAAATAGTGCTCTTTTTCAATTTTAGGAAAATATTCCCGCGAATTTCCAAACAATTCGTAGCCAACAAAATCTTTGTTTTGCATCCTTTTTAGCAAAGTTGCGATCGTCGTTGTTGCAGGTTTTGGATCAGGATAAGCATCGATAATATCTTTCATAAAGGCTTTTTCCTTTTCCCAAAGGACTTGCATAACTTCTTTTTCTGCTTCGGTTAATTTAATTTTCATTCTACAAATAACTATCTAACTCTACAAATGTAGAGTTAAATTTTGAATGACCAAATATTTAATGCCTAACTTTGTGAAAAATTATGAAATGGATTTGAAAATAGACAAACTTGATCTTGACGAAATAAGCTTGGTAATGCCGATGATGAAAGACTTTTACGAAATTGATGGCTATCCTTTTGATACCGAAACGACGCGTAAAAATTTTGAAATTTTTGTTGAAAGTCCAAATCTTGGTCAATGTTTTATTTTAAAAAATGAAGAAAAAGAAGTTGTTGGTTACATGATTCTCAATTATTTATTCTCGTTTGAATTTGGAGGAATGATGTGTTTTCTGGACGAATTGTATATAAAACCTGAAGCACAAGGCAAAAAATATGGTGGCAAAGCGGTCGCTTTTGCGCAGGAATTTGCACAGAAACAAAATCTGAAAATGATGTTCCTTGAAATCGAAAATCACAACGAACGCGCGATTCATCTTTATCAAAAACTAGGTTTCAAAATGCATAAACGCAGCATTATGACCTACGAACCATAACAAAAAAGTTTCTAACCTAGATAATATATTTTGGCGTAGAAGATTATTTAAAATCATAAAACCTCGCATGACTGCGAGGTTTTATTACAATTGAAATGTAAAATTACTTCACAATCAATTTTTTTGTAATTATTTTTTGATCTGTTATAAAATGGACATAGTATATTCCCGATGGCAAATTAGCGGTGTCTATACGATTTTGTTTGATGTTTGGTTTAGCAATTAACTTTCCTGATGCGTCGAATATTTTAATGTGCTTTAGCATTAAGTTCTTAGAAATTTGGTAGAACACCTCGTGCTTCGCAGGATTTGGATATAAATCTACTATAAACCTAGATGCGTTATAGTCATTCATTTGC
>JAEXRP010000086.1:0-4243 GCA_023440705.1 Bacteroidota bacterium | reverse complement strand
GAAATTGGGTTGCCAACGAGCCTGAAAGATTGAACAAAGTTTTAGCAAAATTAGAAGAAATTCAAGCTGGATTGGCGAAAAAAGTTTCTATTGCAGATTTAATTGTTTTGGGAGGAACCGCAGCTGTTGAAAAAGCGGCTCAAGAAGCGGGTATTAATATTACCGTTCCGTTTGCTGCAGGTCGTGGCGATGCAACTCAAGAACAAACCGACATCGAATCTTTTGAATATTTGGAGCCACTTTACGACGGTTACCGAAATTTCTTGAAACAAAATTACGACGTTAAAGCCGAAGAATTATTATTAGACAGAACGCAATTAATGGGATTAACAGCTCCAGAAATGGTTGCTTTAATCGGTGGAATGCGCGTTTTAGGAACCAATTATGCTGGAACAAAACATGGCGTTTTCACAGATAGAGAAGGTATTTTAACAAACGATTTCTTTGTGAACTTAACCGACATGAACAACAAATGGATTCCAACGGGAGATAATTTGTACAATATTGTGGATCGCAATTCTGGCTCTACAAAGTGGACGGCAACACGTGTAGATTTGGTTTTCGGATCTAATTCAATTTTGAGATCGTATGCTGAAGTGTATGCACAAGACGACAACAAAGAGAAATTCGTAAAAGATTTCGTTGCTGCTTGGGTTAAAATGATGAATGCAGATCGATATGATTTGAAGTAAAATTTTAAATTATTTAAATACAATCCTCATAAGTTAAATCTTGTGAGGATTTTTTTAATCTGGAAGGTCTTGATACTTGATTTCTGAAATTACAGGCATTAATTTTTCAACTGAAATATTGGTTCCATAGATGTCCACGAAATATCGTTCTTTAAACTGCATTTTTATATTGGATTGTTCTTGTCCTTTTTCGGTCGTTTGTTTCGTTCTTAAGATATGACCTTTATAAATTTGCGATTTTAGAAATCCATTTTCTAAAATTTTGTTCACGTATTCGGTTTCCATAATCATGGTTGTTTTCATGGTTAAGCTGGAAAATTTATCAGAACAGTCGCTTATATTGAGGTTAATAATCGCGTCATTATTTCGATAAATTGCGTTTAGTGCAGAGGTTCGAAATTCAGGATTTTGTTTTTCCTTTTCGAAAAACGGTTGAATCGTGTCGCGTTTCATATCTAGTAACTTTTTAGGAAAAGCTTGAGCTAAAATACTATCAGGAAGTAACTTTGTATGGATTCTTTGCTCGTATTTTTCATTGATTTGCTGAGATGTAAAGCGTGTGGACATAGCTATTTTCAAACTATCTTCTTGTGGCGTTAATTTCTCAACATTTTTAGATTTTTCACAAGAAATAATGAGAGTTAGAGGAATTAAAAAACAGAAGTGTGATTTTTTCATTTTCTAATAGATTTAGATTTTGTGTTAAGTAATTTAATGAAAATTTATAAATGCTGTAATTTGGTTTTTTATTGATTTTAATTCAAAAAAGCGAAAAAATAATACGTGTAGAAGTATTTTTCTTTTTATATTTAACTAAATGCAAAATAAAATGGGAAATAATAAAACGAAAAAAAAAGAAATGTATGATGAGAATGGAGGCTTTGTTTTTATGCAAAAATGGCCTGCATTTCTTCGATGGATTCTTGTCTTGCCTGTTGCTTTGCTAAGTGCTTTGGTGGTAAATGGTTTCTCTGATGCGGCGTTAAAAGTTACAAGTGCAACCTGGTTTCTTTATATCGTTTTTTTTATATTTCATACCATCGCCACAGGTATGTTTATTTTTAATGGATCGGCAACAGCACCTTCTGGGCGAAAAATAGTCAAAATTGTTTTGGCTGGAATGCTGCTTTTTAGTGCCATTATAAATTTTATATTGCCAAAAGAAAAATCTATCTATGCAAATCTTAGTTTGACGTTGAAAATATTTAATGTTGTCAGTGTTATTTTAGGAATTGTTTGGGTGTATTTTGATTCTAAAAAGCAAAATAAAGTTTGAAGTAATTCTAATTTTTTAAATTAAAAATATGAAAATCCATACTACAAATTATTTCAATACGTTAATAGAACCTGCGGAAGATTGTCCAGTTTCGGTATCAGAAATTCCACCCAGAAAAGAAAAATTAAGTATTGCAAATCTTCAATTTGATCTATTAAAATCGAAACCGTCGCAATTGACTTCCGATGATATTTTATTTGAAATTTTTTCAGAACGAAATGATATTTCATCCTCAGAAAAAGAAAACGCAAGAAAAGAGTTTTTCTCCAAAGGTCAAGCTTGTTTCCGAGCATCACCACTAACAAAACGTTATGGTTGGGCAGTTTATTATAATTCTGATGGTAAAATGAAATTGCTTTCTACGGATTCTGATGAGTTTAAAAAGCTTAAAAATTCAGATGATGTAACAAAAGTAAAAGCGATGAGAAACGCTAAGAAATAAGGTTATAAAACAATTACGGCAGCTTCGAAGAAGCTGCCGTAATTTATTTTCAGAAAGAATTTAAAATTAAATTCCATCAACAATTTCATTTAAAACTGTACTAGGACGCATTGCTGCGTAAGTTTTATAAGTGTCAGGCTTGTAATAACCATCAATGTTTTGAGGTTTTCCTTGAGCTCCAATTAACTCTGCATTGATTACTTCTTCGCTGTCTTTTAAAGCTTGTGCGATAGGTGCAAATTTAGCAGCCATTTCAGCATCTTTTGTTTGTGCAGCCAAAGCTTCAGCCCAATACATCGCTAAATAGAAGTGAGAACCTCTGTTGTCGATAGTTCCTAATTTTCTACCCGGAGATTTATCTGTTGCCAAGAATTTAGCGTTTGCTTCATCCAAAGCATCTGCTAAAACTTGAGATTTTGTATTGTTTTGAGTTTGTGCTAAATGCTCCAAAGAAGCTTGTAAAGCTAAGAATTCACCTAAAGAATCCCATCTTAAATAACCCTCTTCTAAGAATTGCTCGATGTGTTTTGGAGCCGAACCTCCAGCTCCAGTTTCGAATAAACCTCCACCATTCATCAAAGGAACGATAGAAAGCATTTTAGCAGAAGTTCCTAATTCTACAATCGGGAAAAGGTCTGTTAAATAATCTCTCAACACGTTTCCAGAAACAGAAATGGTGTCTTTTCCTTCTCTTGCTCTTTTCAAAGTTTCTCTCATCGCATCTTTCACATCCATAATTCTGATGTCAAGACCAGTTGTATCGAAATCTTTTAGGTATTTCTCTACTTTTTTGATGATTTCTCTGTCGTGAGCTCTTCCTTTATCCAACCAGAAAATTGCAGGCGTATCAGACAATCTCGCTCTGTTTACAGCCAATTTAACCCAGTCTTGGATGGGAGCATCTTTAGTTTGACACATTCTAAAGATATCATCCTTTTGAACTGTTTGCTCTAAAAGAACAGTTCCGTTAGCGTCTTCAACTTTAATCGTTCCGTCTGCAGTTGCTTGGAAAGTTTTGTCGTGAGAACCATATTCTTCAGCTTTTTGAGCCATCAAACCAACGTTAGGAACAGAACCCATAGATGTTGGATCCAAAGCTCCATTTTCTTTCATATCATCTACAACAGCTTGATAGAAACCTGCATAAGAACGATCTGGAATAATTGCAATCGTATCTTCTTCAGCACCATCTTTGTTCCACATTTTTCCTCCTCCTCTCACCAAAGCAGCCATAGAAGCATCAACAATAATATCTGATGGAACGTGGAAATTGGTAATTCCTTTATCAGAATTTACCATTGCAACACGTGGTCCGTTTGCCAAGTCAGCATCGATTGCAGCTTTAATTTCTGCTTCTTGAGGTTGACCTTTAATTTTTTCATATAAATCTGCTAAACCATTGTTAGCATTGATATCTAAAGACTTGAATAATTCACCATATTTAGCAAAAACATCTTTAAAGAAAGTTTCTACAATTGCCCCGAAAATAATTGGGTCAGAAACCTTCATCATAGTTGCTTTAAGGTGTGTAGAAAGCAATACGTTTTTATCTTTCGCCTCTTGAATAGCATTTTGAACAAAAGCTCTCAAAGCGTTAAGATTCATTACAGAAGAATCGATAACTTCACCAGCTTTAAGAGGAGAAAGTCCTTTTAATTCTTTAGAAGAACCATCGTTTCCGTAGAAAGTAATTTTAAATTCTGTAGCGTTTTCAACAGTTGTAGAAGTTTCAGTTCCGTAGAAATCACCTTCGTTCATGTTTGCAACATCAGTTTTGCTGTCAGAAGCCCAAGCGCCCATTTTGTGTGGGTTTGCTTTTGCATAATTCTTAAC
>JAEXRP010000073.1:0-23439 GCA_023440705.1 Bacteroidota bacterium | reverse complement strand
TCACTTCGAGTAAAAATCTGAAAGATTTTGTATCGAGAAGTTTTTAATGATAAGAAAATTAACTTGTTTTCGATACAGTTTTCTGCGAAAACCACTCAAACTGACGTTAATCTTCTTATCCCGAACTAAGGTTAAATAAATACAATCTTTTGTTAAACAAAAACAGTCTCAAAATTTTGAGACTGTTTTTTTATTTTTTAATAGCTGCTAAAGCTTTATCATAGTTAGGTTCTTGGCTAATGTCCGCGACTTGTTCTTCGTAGACGATTTTGCCTTGCGGATCAATAACAACCACCGCGCGACTTAGCAAGCCTCGCGACGCGCCATCCATCATTTCGACGCCGTAACGCTTCCCAAAATCTGTTCTAAAATCTGACAACATCACAACATTTTTAATACCTTCTGCACCACAAAAACGCTTTTGCGCAAAGGGCAAATCTTTAGAAATACATAACACCGACGTATTTGGAAGATCGGCAGCCATTTCATTAAACTTTCTTACCGACATCGAGCAAACGCCTGTATCAACACTCGGGAAAATATTTAAGATTAAATATTTTCCTTTGTAACTCTCAAGACTTTTGCTTTCCATTTTGTCATCTGTCAGTTCAAAATTAGGAGCAGCAACGCCAATATTAGGAAGTTTTGCAAAAGTTTTTATTTCTTTCCCACGCATTAATACTGTCGATTGTTGAGCGTTTGATAATCCAATAACAAGCAACAATCCGAAACTTAATATTTTTAAAGCTTTCATTATTTTTAAAATTTAAATCAAATTTAAAACAAAAAAACTTCCTTTCGGAAGCTACAGAGTCTATTTAAAAATTTTAACGAAATTTGCTAATATACTTTTAAAATAATCTTTGCTAAATTTTGTAGCTCTTTTAAGCCAATTTTTCACCTCGTATTCTTGATTTAGTCCACCAAATCTTCAAATTCGAAGTGAAAAATTCATCTCAAAATAGCAGTCAAAATTTAACAATAAAATTTAAACAGACTCTTAGCTTATTTTAATGAAGATGTATTAATCTCGCTCATCACCGCTTTTAGTTGATCGAGTGTGTAACCTTCGCCTTCTATCTTTACTGCATAACGGTCTTTAACAAGATACTGAATTTCGGACTCCATAATTTCTCCATTTTTCTTTTCGGAAACGCTTGCACGTACATTATTAAAATTGGTCGTTTTTTCATAACCTTCAGCATCTGTTTTTTCTGATTCTGCTTTTAGCGCCATCATCAACATGGCAAGCATGCCGCTACCAGCTTCGCCTGCACCGTCCATAATGCTAATTTCGACATACTTATCTGCGTTATCACTATATTTCGCATCTGCTGAAGCCAAACCCATCATAGAGCTATCTCCTACTCTTATTTCGGTTCTTGCTAAACCTAGTGCGGTTGTTGGCAAAATAGACTTTAGCTCATCATTAGTTGCTGGAGCTGTTGTTTTCAACTCTTCCATTTTTTTCTCGATGTCATCCATAGATGCTGATAAGTTGTTGAGTGTTTTTGCACCGTTGACAACGTCACCTACCGAAGTGGAAGTTTTCGCGTTAGCATCTTCATTTTTTTTACAAGCAACTAAGCTGACTACAGCCAATGCTAAAAGTGTTCTTTTCATATTTTTATCTTTGATGTGATACAAATCTAATATTTTAAAACTAAATTATCAATTATCAAATTTGAGCCTCGAAAAAATAATATTATTTTTTTGTAACATTTTAAAGAATCAGTCACTAACCTTGTGAGAACTAAAATAAATGACAACTCTAGAATCTGAGTTTTTACAAAAAATCGACAAGCATAAAGGCATCATTTTCAAAATTTCGAAAATGTATATGGACAATCGAGAAGATCAAGAAGATCTTTTCCAAGAGATTACATTTCAGGTTTGGAAGGCTTTTTCGAGTTTTAAAGGCGAAAGCGAATTTTCGACTTGGCTCTATCGTGTGGCGCTTAACACCGCTATTGTATTTTTAAAATCAGAGAAAAGAAGAAGTTTTATCGACAATGCAGAAGTCTCAAATTTTAAAATTGAACAAGAAGATTACAACCACGAAAAAGAAGAGAAACTTCAAAAAATGTACGAAGCCATCCAACAACTTAACCCAATCGATAAAGCTTTTATCTTTTATTATCTCGAAGATTTTTCTGGAAAAGATATCGCACAACAAATGGGAATCTCCGAAGGCAATGTCCGCGTAAAAATGAATCGTGCAAAGAATAAATTAAAAGACATTTTATCTAATCCATAAATTACACAGAAATGAATATAGATGAACTAAAAAATATTTGGGATAATGACGAAGGCCAAAACACGCCTGAAGTCAGCCTAGAACAAAGAAAAAGCCTCAATCTACCATTAGAAAAAATCCGTCGCAATATGCGTTGGGAGTTTTGGTCAACGGTTATACTTTTAGCTTTTGTATTGGTCGCAATTTGGGGAATCCAGATGCCATTTAGATTCCGATTGTATCTAGAAATTTTGGTAGCTGCTATGACTGTGGTAACCTTCTTTTTCTATGCTAAATTTTTCAAACTTTACAAAGAAATCAGCAATCCCGAATTAGAAACTTTAACATCATTAAAAGACTTATTGACACAATTCAATCTTAATAAACAATATTATTTGTCGTTCTACATCAGCTTTGTGCCATTCTTGGTTGGCGAAATGATTATCGTTATAGAATCTATTCCAAAATCTAGAGATTTGCCTGACTTAGCATTAGCTATTTATTTTGTTGGATCAATCTTGGCTGGACTTCTATTTTTATGGCTTTTAGGAAAATTTTGGTTTCAATATTATTACGGAAAATATATTGACAAAGTTGAAAAATTGGTTGAAGAATTACAAGCTTAATTATTAAATACGAAGCGCGATGTCCAAGGACATTGCGCTTCTTTTATTCTTATTGTTTGGCTTCTGTATAACTTTGGAAAGCCTGTTCGAGACTTTCGTATTTCCCTTTGAATTCTGAGATTGGAGAATCTTGAATGATATTTCCTTTATGAATCAAAATCACGCGTGAGCAAAGTGCTTCCACTTCTTGCATGATGTGCGTTGACAAAATCACCGTTTTTTCTTTCCCAATTTCTTTAATCACATTTCGGATTTCAACAATTTGGTTAGGATCTAATCCGTTAGTGGGTTCATCCAAAATCAATAAATCTGGTTGATGAAGAATCGCTTGTGCAAGGCCAACACGCTGTTTGTAACCTTTAGAAAGTTGACTTATTTTCTTCGATTTTTCAGGTGTTATCCCAACCAATTCGATAACCTCGTCTACTCTATTCTTTTTGATTCCGTGGATATTCGCAACAAATTGAAGATATTCTTTAACGAACATTTCTTGATAAAGCGGATTGTTTTCGGGAAGAAAACCAATCTTTTTTTTGCTTTCGATATCGTGCGTCGTAATGTCTTTTTGATCCAATAAAATTTGACCTTCATCAATCTTCAAAGCGCCAACAATAGACTTCATCAGCGTTGATTTTCCCGCACCATTTGGACCGAGAAGTCCGATAATTTCGTTTTTATTAATTGAAATATTAACATCATTAAGTGCCACTTGGTCACCAAATTTCTTCGTCAGATTTATAATATCTAAAGCCATTATTTACAAATATCTAGGGACAAAAATACTAAATCTAATTCTGAAATTCATTTCTCTTTTAAAACAATTTTCAAAGCCTAAAATTTTTCGTAAATTTGCAAACCTATGGGACAAATCCTCGCAATTGACTACGGAAAAGTAAGAACAGGACTCGCAGCAACCGATGATGCCAAAATTATCGCAAGTGCATTGACGACTGTCGAAACGCCAAAGTTGATCAATTTCCTAAAGGATTATTTCAGCAAGAATAATGTAGAAGCGGTTGTTGTTGGCTTACCAACCGACCTCAAAGGACAACTTTCTGAGATAGAAACGGACATTCAGCAGTTTTTAAAAGTTTTTGAAACTGAATTTCCTGATAAAAAAGTACATCGTTTGGATGAGCGTTTTACTTCCAAAATGGCTTCATTTTTTATAAGTCAAAGCGGAAAAAATAAAAAACAAAGACAAGAAAAAGGTCTTATAGACCGTGTAAGTGCAACCATAATTTTGCAAAATTTTTTAGATCAACAATGATTTTACCAATACGCGCCTTTGGCGATTCAATATTAAGAAAAGTGGCTCACGATATCGACAAAGATTATCCTGAGTTACAAACTTTGATAGACAATATGTTCGAAACCATGAATGGTGCTAACGGCATTGGTCTTGCTGCGCCACAAATTGGCTTGGACATTAGACTTTTTATCGTGGACATTACGCCACTTGCGGACGACGAAGATTACGAAGATATCTCGGAAGAACTTAAGACTTTCAAAAAAGTATTTATCAACGCAAAAATCCTTGAAGAAAGCGGTGAAGAATGGAAATTCAACGAAGGTTGTCTATCGATTCCGGAAGTTAGAGAAGATGTAAAACGCAAAGAAACTATCAAAATTGAATATTTTGATGAAAATTTTGTGAAACATGTCGATACTTTTTCGGATATTCGTGCGCGCGTTATTCAACATGAGTACGACCACATCGATGGCATACTTTTCACGGATCACCTAAGCGCACTAAAAAAGAAATTGGTAAAAGGAAAACTACAAAAAATCGCTAACGGCGATGTAGGCGTTAACTACAAAATGCGCTTTCCGAAATAATTTAAAATAAATAAGAAAAAAAATAAACAACGACTAAACATTGAAACAATGCAGTTAGAAAAAATAATTTCAATCTCAGGAAAACCAGGACTTTTCAAATTAGTTTCTCAATTAAGAAACGGATTTATTGTTGAAGATATCACAACTAAAAAGAAAGTTAGCATCTCAAACTCTAGCCAAGTAAGCTTGCTAGATAATATCGCGATGTTCACTTTTGATAAAGAAGTTCCGTTATTTGAAGTATTTGAAAATATTGCTAAAAAATACGATTTCAAACAAACAATCAACCACAAATCTGGTAGCGAAGAGTTAAAAACTTTCATGGAAGAATCGCTTCCTAACTACGATACAGAAAGAGTATACGAGTCTGATATCAAAAAATTGGCGCAATGGTATAACCTTTTGCAAAAAGCGGGTTACATTACACCAGATAGTTTTGTAAAAGTTGAGGAAGTTGTAGAAGAAGCGCCAGCAGCTGAGGAAAAACCAGCAAAAAAGACTACTAAAAAAGTAGCTGACAAAACTGAAGATGCAGAAGAAAAGCCTGCTAAAAAGTCTGCAGCTAAAAAGACAACTAAAAAAGAAGATTAATTATAAATCGTCAATTCTCATAAAATTCGTCGAGAGTTTTGTATAAAGAATTGTCACAATTTTAATTAAAATAATAAAAACTCCATCAAAAAGTTTATTTTTGATGGAGTTTCTTTTTAATATTGAGTTATGAGAATTGTGTCGTTGGTACCGTCGTTGACAGAGATTTTGTTTGATTTTGGATTGACTTCCGAAGAAGTTGTCGGCAGAACGAAATTCTGTGTTCATCCCAAAAATAAAGTCCAAGATGTTGCAATAATCGGCGGAACTAAAAACATTAATATTGAAAAAATAAAATCTCTAAATCCTGACATTATTCTCGCTAATAAAGAGGAAAACGTTAAAGAGCAAGTCGAAGAATTAATGCAAACGCACAAAGTTATTGTCACACACGTCGAAACTTTGGAAGACAATTATTATTTACTCAAAAACCTTGGAAACTTACTTAACAAAAAGGATATTGCACAACATTTTAATTTAAAAATTCAGGAGCAATTTAATTTTGAAAAACCTAAAACCAAATTAAAAGTCGCTTATCTTATATGGAAAGAACCTTATATGAGCATTGGTCGCGACACTTTTATTCATCATGTTTTACAGGAAATTGGTTTCGAAAATTTTTTCGCTAATCAAAAACGCTACCCAAGTTTTGAGCTAACAGATTTAGCGGATGCTGATGTTATTTTTCTATCTTCAGAACCTTATCCTTTTAAAGAGAAACACGTCGAAGAACTTCAGAAAATTTATCCCACCAAAATCATTAAAATCGTAGATGGTGAAGCTTTCTCTTGGTACGGCACCCGAATTGCGCACATCGGAGATTATTATCAAAACTTGGTTTCGGAGATTTTATAAATTATATTTATTCATAAAAAGGGCAAATAATTTAGTTTTCATAATCGAATTGTTTATCTCTTTAAAAATAAAGTAAAATAAGACTTTACATTATTAAAATTTCCATTTAAAACTCCAAAAAAATAATCATTAATAAAACAAAACTTAAACTAAGTTTCACAAATACTTTAAATAGTGTGTCAATAAAGCTTAAATACTAAAAATCATTTAATAAAGCCTTAAAGCTAGCGTTCGAAATAGTTTATATACCAAACTTAATTTTGACGAGCTAAAATTTTATTAATGAAAAAAATTCTATTTGTTCTTGTCTTGCTATGTTACAAGATAAGTTTGGGGCAAGAATTATTCCCCTACCTACAAGCGCCGTCAACAACCTCGATGACGGTAAGCTGGAAAACCGAGTCAAATCCAGAATCTATCGTTGAATTTGGAAGTTCAAAAGACGCATTGACAAGAAGTGCTTCTTCCAATGCTGCTATTTTTTCGGATACAGGATATCCTTCGAATTATTATTTCCATACTGTGAAAATGGATGGACTAGAAGCTAACACAAAGTATTATTATCGTGTTAAAACGGGGACAAGAAGTTCTCAGATTCACTCTTTCAAAACTTTGCCGTTACCTGGACAACCTGCGACAGCTGATGGTCATCTTCGTTTCCTTGTGATTGGCGATAACCAAATGCGTGATGTTCCTAGGTTTGATTCCATTGTATCAGCTGCGCATCGTAAAATTGCAAAAATGTGGGGCTACGACAAAGATCCAGCTGATAATATCGCAATGACTGTCATGGTTGGCGATCAAGTGGATGTTGGAACTTTGGATCATTACGAAAATGTACATTTTAAAAAGAATAGAAAGCTGTCTGGGCTACTTCCTACACAAACATTGGTTGGAAATCACGAAACCTACGGAACACTTGGTATGAAAGCCTATTATGATCATTTTGTGTTGGATGATGTGACTTATAAAGGAATTTCTTCAGGTTCGGAAGCTTATTACGCAAGACAAGTAGGAAATGTTTTATTTTTAAGTTTTGATACAGAACATCCTGGCAACGATCAAATCACTTGGTTAAATAAAGTTTTGCCAGCTGCTAATCAAGATCCGACCGTACAATGGATTGTTTCTTTAGGGCACAGACCTTATCAGGCAGAGCAATATGTTGGTGATATTTCGACTTGGATCAGAAACACCGTTATGCCAATCCTAAATACATCTAACAAACATATTTTACATATCGGTGCTCACCATCATCTTTACCATAGAGGACAATTGAAAAACTTCCCTTCTTACCAAATTATTTCGGGCGGTGTTGCTTGGGATCAATATTGGGGAATGGCGACAGAGCAAGATTTTGACGATGTTCAAAAAACGATTTCTAATTGGATGTATCAGATTATCGATGTGGATACTAATAACGGAACTTTCAATGTAGAATCTTATTCTATCGGAAGCATCTATGAGTGGAAAGACAACATTAAAATGGATGAATTTCATTTCGCTAAAAACAAAGTTGCTCCTAACAAGCCAAGTATCCAAAACGATTTTAATGGTCAAAATTTAGAATTACCAATAACCATCGAAAGTTCTGCTTATTCAACAACATCGGACGAACTTCTTAATTCTACAGAATTTGTACTTTCTAAAACTCCTGATTTTAGTATTATCGAAAAAGATATTTATAGAGATTACGAAAATCTTTATGGTAAAAAAGGAAATCGTGTTGACGAATCAGCAGACCTTAACGAAGGTATTGATATTACTAAAGCAACGCTTGCCACTGGTACTTTAACAAACGGAACTTACTACACCAAAGTTAGACATCGCGACAGAAGTTTGAGATGGTCAGATTGGAGTGCTGTAAAGAGTTTTAACGTCATTAATAGCTCTGTGGTTAACACTAAGATTGAAATCGATACCATCGCTTACAAACCAAATGCACCAATCAAAGTTGGCTTTACAGATACACCTGGTAATTCTACCGATTGGGTTGGCCTTTACAAAAAATCGCAGACACCAAGTTCTTCTTCACCATCGCAAAAATGGGCGTACACCAATGGACAAGTTAGCGGAACTATCAACTTTCCAACGGGGCTTCCAAATGCAGGAATGTATTACGCTGCAATCATGTCAAATGGCGGTTACACAGAAATTGCTGACAGAAAGTACTTCTATGTTGGACCTTTCACACAACTAGAAACTGAAAAAAATGTATACGAAGTTAATAAGCCGATCACTATTTCTTTTAAAGATGCGCCAGCGCTTAGTAAAGACTGGATTGGGATTTACAAAGTTGGTCAAAAACCAGGAACTGTAACTTCAACCGACTGGAAATACATCAATGGAGCAACCAATGGTACTTTTACTTTTAATGGACTTCCAAAAGGTTATTATTACGCACAATATCTTTTGCAAGACGGTTACGACGAGGTTGGTAATAAAATCTTCTTCCAAGTTGGTGATGACATTACGCAATTGATGATTAACAAAACGATGTATAATCTTAACGAAAACATTATTGCAACGTGGACAGATGCGCCTGGTATTGTTAAAGACTGGATCGGTATTTATCATAAAGGCGACGATCCTAATATCGATCCGTTGATTAGCTATACTTATTATGACGGAAAATCTAGCGGAAGCATCAAGATCCCAACTGAAAATATGCCGAAAGAAGCTGGCGATTATTTTATCGTAATTTTCACGAACGATTCTTATAGCGAAGTGTCAAATCGTGTTCAATTTGAGATGGTTGACAGCACTTTGGGAACATCGGGTTCCGAAACTCGTAATGAGCTTTTAGTCTATCCTAACCCAGTTAATCAAGGTGAAAAAACCTTCTTAAAGTCTAAATATCCAATTGATCAAATTGATATCTATGACATGACTGGAAGTTTGTTCTACACTTCGAAAAACATCCATGAGCTTAATTATTCGATCATTAACCAAAGTCTGCCAAAGGGAACTTACATTTTGAAAGTTCATACCAACAAGCTTTACACGGTTAAAATGATTATTAAATAAGAACAGTTCAATGTAAAATTCTTTTCTTTATCTTAGACGTCACTTCGAGTAGCGCAGCGTATCGAGAAGATTTTTAATGATAATAAAATAAACTAGTTTTCGATACAATTTTCTTCGAAAATCACTCAAACTGACGTTTATTTTATTAATCTGAACCTAGTTTAAAAAGAAAAGTTTTAAAGCAAAACAAATCCTAAAACAAAAGGCTAACTTTCCAGGTTAGCCTTTTTATTTTTTATGTAAGATTAAATCAATGAAAACTTAGTACAGATTTCATTTCTTCGATAATGTTGTCATTGTTAAGATATTCTGCTTCTCCAAAGTTGAGTTTAAAATCAAATTCCTTCGAAAGATCTTCCAGAATCTGAGGCGAAGATTTTATCTCACCTTCAAACCAATTAGACCAAGCGAATAAGATTTCTTCTTGATCCTTTTTAAACTGATAAAAATCGAAATCAACACCTTTATCAAAAGCCAAATGACTGTATTCACAAACTAACTTCCAACAACTTTTTTGCAAATATTCTATAATTGTATAAAACTTAGAAGTCTCGATATTGATGGCAATTTGTGAATCCATCCCTCAAAAATATTGATTAAATAATCTCGGCAACTTTCTCACAAATCCACTGCAAAAGCTCTTCGTCAGCCTTTGTGAAAGGATCAATCTTGTGACTGTCGATGTCGATTTGGCCAATGTTTTTTCCATCTTTAAAGATCGGAACAACAATTTCGGATTTTGTATCAATCGAACATGACAGATAATTGTCTTGCGCATGCACATCGGGAACTACGAAAGTCTCACCAGAAACAGCAACTTGCCCACAAATCCCTTTCCCAAACGGAATAACGGTGTGATCAGTTTCTGCACCAACATAAGGCCCTAAAATCAATTCTTCCTTTTCACCATTTCTAAAATAGAAACCTGTCCAATTGTAATAGTCAATCTCTTGGTCAAGAAGTTGACAGATTTTCAACAATTTAGAATTTGTATCTGCATCTGGCGCGTCTAGAATTAGACCTGCACGTTTTTTTAATTCGTTCATATTTAACAATATTAATCGATAAGACTTACCTCTTTGTAACCAAACATCCCACGATCTTTGATGATTTCGGCAACACCTTTTGGCAATTGCTCTTCCCAACCGCATTCGTGACAATTGATTTTTTTAAGAACGTCTCTCGAATAGATTTCTAAAAACTGAGGATTGTAATCTTTGATGTCAACAATTCTCTTATTTAGTTTAAAATATTTGTAAAGTTCTTTTAGATTTGACTGGACTTTCAAATTTTCTGAAGTCAGTAAATCGCCTGTTGTAGCATCTTTGTATGGATAAAGATATACCCGCATATCTTTTTTGAAGAATTTACCAAAAGCCTCCAAAATTCCGCCTGATAAATTTTTGTAATACTCTTCATCAAAAACATCCAAAAGGTTGTTAACGCCCATCGCTACACCAATATTCTGATTGGTATACGCAGAGAAATAATCAACCATTCTGTAATATTCTGAGAAGTTAGAAATCATAATCGTATAACCTAACTTAGCCAAAACATCCACTCTATCTAGGAAATCTCTTTCGTCAATATCACCGTCTGCACGTAGGTTTGCGATGGTAATTTCGAAAAGAACTTGTGTATCTTCATTGGTACACCCAACGTCTTTTAGGAACATATCAAGTCCATTGACAAACATATCGATGTTCACTTTTGTAACTGGTCTAAAGCTTCCTCTAACCGCAAAAATATTTTTCTTGTAAAGAATATCTGCTGGCAACATATTATTCCCTTCGGAATTGAAGATAACTGCGTCGGTCATGCCTTTCTTCACCAACTGCAAACTCATCAAACGATTATCTACATATTCAAAACAAGGTCCGTTAAAGTCAATCATATCAATCTCCACACGGTCTGTCGATAATTCGTCATAAAGCGAATCGATCAACCTTCTCGGATTGTCTGCATAGTAAAAAGCGCCGTATATCAAATTAACGCCCAAAGCACCCAAAGTCTCTTGTTGCAAAGTCGCATCATTGTCATTGAATTTGACATGGATAACAATCTCGTTATAGTCTTCGTTTTCTGACAATTGATAACGAATACCCACCCAACCATGACCTTTCATAGTTTTATCAAAATTGATGGTTGTTACAGTATTGGCGTAGGAAAAGAATTTTTTCCCTGGATTATTGTCTCGAGAAATACGCTCTTCCACCAAGCCTACTTCGTAGCGAAGCATCTTGCGAAGACGATTTTGGGTTACGTAGCGGTTTTTAGTTTCTTTTCCATAAATAGCATCACTAAAATCTTTATCGTAAGCCGACATAGCTTTTGCGATTGTTTGTGATGCCGCCCCAGCACGGAAAAAATATCTTACTGTCTCTTGTCCCGCTCCAATTTCCGCAAAAGTTCCGTAAATTGAACTATCTAAATTAATTGCTAAAGCTTTTTGTTTTGGTGTTAATTTTTGATGAATAACAGACATGTAGAATTTTTTGTAAATTTACCAAAATAAATCCAAATCTAACGAATGCGGCTTAAATTTTTAGGCACCGGAACTTCCCAAGGAATCCCTATTATAGGCAGTCATCATCCTGTCTGTTTATCAACAAATCCTAAGGATAAACGCCTTCGCGCGTCGGTTATTATCACACTTGATAATGACAAGAAAATCCTTATCGATTGCGGCCCAGATTTTCGCCAACAGATGCTTGCTAATCACGAAGAACAAGTGGACGCCGTACTCATTACGCACGAACATAATGACCATGTTATCGGATTGGATGATCTACGCCCTCTCATTTTTAAAAATAAAATGGAAATGCCACTCTATTGTCAAGAGCGCGTTGGTAAAGAAATTAAATTCCGATTTCCGTATGCTTTTGCAGAAGAAAAGTACCCAGGTTCGCCATCATTTACTATCGAAAGAGCGACTGAGCATTTCGAAGTTTTTGGAGAAGAAATTACAAGTATTGATGTGATGCATTCTGCGTTACCTATTTTAGGTTACAAGCTTCGAAATATGGCTTATGTAACGGATGCTAGTCACATTTCTGATATCGAAAAAGAAAAGCTTAAAAATCTTGATTTTTTCATTATTAACTGTCTTCGTAAAGAACAACCGCATCATTCGCATTTTATCTTACCAGAAGTTTTAGAATTAGTGAAAGAATTAAAACCAAAAATGACTTATTTGACGCATATTTCTCATCTTTTAGGTTTTCATGATGATTTGGTAGCCGAACTTCCGTCACATGTCCAGCCTGCTTATGATGGTTTGGAAATAGAATTTTAAATTTTTGAAATTGATTTTCAAACAAATAGAATCTACAAATTAAAAAAACACGGAAAACATTTTTACTAAAACGAAATATTTGTATATTTGCACACCTCAATACAACGCTCGGATGGCGGAATTGGTAGACGCGCACGACTCAAACTCGTGTTCCTAGGAGTGTGGGTTCGATTCCCACTCCGAGTACTAAAAGCAAGCATTTTTAATGTTTGCTTTTTTTGTTTTTAAACTTAAAACTTTTTTATAAGTTCTAAGTATAGGAATTTAATTTAAACCAAAAACGACTGCCCTCACCTATTTCGCTTTCTACGAAGATTGTTCCACCCTGGGCTTCAACAAATTGTTTGCTGATGGTAAGTCCGAGACCTGTTCCTTCTTTTCGAGTTCCTGGGATTCGGAAATATCTATCGAAGATTTTCTCTTGATATTCCTTTTCGATGCCGCGACCTTGATCTTTAACAGCAAACAAAATTTTATCATTCTCAGGATACACTTCAACCGTCACTTTCGAATTTTCATGCGAGTAACGTATCGCATTTGATAAAAGATTATTAAGAACCCACGAGGTTTTTTCGCTGTCTGCTGTTACAAAGTCCGCATCATTGGAAAGCTTAACTTGGATATCGATTTGCTTTTGTTCGGCAGCCGCTTTATTTGCCATCACCGCATAATCAACAATTTCTGCAACGCTGGTTTTTTTGATATTTAGCTGCATTACACCACTTTCGACTTGCGTAATGTTGAGCAACTCAGATGTAATTTTTAATAAACGTTCGGTATCTTCTTTGATGCCGTCAACAAGATTTTTTTGTTCAGAATTTAACTCGCCAATCCTGTTATTTTCTAAAAGTTGTAATCCCATTTTAATGGAAGAAATCGGCGTTTTGAACTCATGCGAAACCGTCCCCATAAAGTTGGTTTTAGCCAAATCTAATTCTTTGAAAGGCGTAATATTTTTAAGTATAATAACCTGACCGATAAACTGCGAATCGCTCTCTCCTGTTGGTATAATATTGATGTCGATAACTTCTTTTTCAAAATAGCTTTCTTTAGCATCTGCATAGATTTTCATTGGCTCTTCGTTAGGATTAATCGGTGTCCCAGCAATAATTTCTTTAATCATTTCACGGAATAAATCGTTATTAATAGCGACATCCTGAATTTGTTTTCCGACAAGTTGTTCTTTTTTTAAACCCGAAATTTTTAAGGCTTCATCATTTACAAAAAGGACGATTTTATGTTCATCAATTCCGATGACAGGATCGTGCATATTGTCGATAAGTGTTTCTATACGACGTTTTCCTTTGATGATACGATCGAGTTTACTTTCAGAATAAGCCTGAATTTTTTCTGCCATAATGTTAAAAGATCGCGCTAACTCTCCAAATTCGCTGTGACTCTCAAAATGGACACGTTCTTTGTAATTTTGATTTGCAATTTGCTTAATACTGTTCGACAATTCTTGGATTGGATTTGCAATGTTAGCTGGCAAATTAATTAATAAAATAAATGCTAAAAGAAAACACAAAGTCCCAACCACCGACACGACTGTGATTGCATTGTGCGCCGTTGTGTCTGCGATGCTACTTTTATGTTCGATGGCTTCCATGTTAAGCCGCATTAGTTCTGCAATATCTTTCCTAATCGAGGAAATAATCTGCTGATTTTCTGGCTCTGTTTTTAATAATTCAAAATGGCTAGCAACATTTTCGGTAGCTTCTTTTTCGCCAAGTTCTGTTACATTTTTTTGTTGTTTCTGGAGGTGTTTTTGAAAGGTCGAAAATGCCATTGGATCGGACTTAACATCTTCCAAAGTCAGCAACATATTACGAGAATACAACAAGGTATTGTAATTGGCCATCAATATATTATTGGTGTCGCGTTTTAACTGATTGATGTACCATCCACTAACGACAGAAAGTACAATAATCATCAAAAAAAGGAAACCTACACCAAAGGTTAATTTTGTTTTTATTTTCATCTCAAATTGCGTATCTGTGGTATATTAGCTAAGAATTACCAAGTCTATTTTTTCTTTTTCTAAACGGTTAAGTAGGCTATTAAAAGTATCGGTTGCCAACACGATTTTCCAAAGTTTAAGCCTTGGTTTCCCGATGCATACAGTTGTAATCTTGCGCTGGTCACATTGTTCGATAATACTTTTGGTTACATTAGAGGCCTCCACTTTTATAATTTCGGCGCCCAATTCTGTCGCTAATTTAAAATTATTAATTAAATGTCGTTGCTTATCCAAAGCTATTTTGTCAGCACTTTCTTTCGGAATTTGCACATACAAAACAAACCATTTGCTATTATAATAATTTGCTAAACGTGCTGTTTTTCTAATAACATTTTTCGCAGTTTTTTCATTGGAACTTATACAAGCCAAAAATTTTTCTTTCTTGGTATTTTTTGGTAGTACAACTTCGGTTTCAACTTTTCGTTGTACTTGCGATGCAACTTCTTTCAGCGCCAATTCGCGAAGTTGCAGAATATGTTCGGATTTAAAAAAGTTAGTTAACGCAGACTGAATTTTGGTTTGATCATAAATCTTGCCCTGAGTCAATCGATTAATCAACTCTTCGGCAGTTAAATCGATATTAACAACCTCATCAGCCTGCGCTAAAACACTATCAGGAATTCTTTCTTTAACCTCTACACCTGTAATCTGCCGAACTTCTTCATTAAGACTTTCGATATGTTGAATATTAACCGCACTTATCACGTTAATACCAGCATCCAAAATATCCATCACATCTTGCCAGCGTTTTTCATTTTTGCTACATTCGATATTGGTATGCGCCAACTCATCAACAATAACCACTTCGGGATGCATATTGATTACCGTTGCAACATCCAACTCTTCCAACTCTTTGCCTTTATAGAATAATTTGCGACGCGCAATCATCGGAAGACCTTCGAGTAATGCATGGGTTTCTTTACGATTATGAGTCTCGATGTACGCAATTTTGACATCAATGTTGTTAGCTAAAAGACTATGCGCCTCTTGAAGCATACGGTAGGTTTTTCCAACGCCAGCACTCATCCCGATGTAGATTTTGAATTTTCCACGGCGAGATTTTTTAATGAGATCTAGAAATTCTTCTGCAGATTTGCGTGTTTCCTCCATGTTATGTTTAATTCTAATCGAATAGTATAAGTTACTTAAAATTAAATAAAACGATTATTTCATTAAAAACTGACTGCCAGAGATGTCGTTACAAAGTAGTTGTTAGGAACCAACTGGTTATCTTTTTCGAAAATTCTATCTTTCGACGATAAGCCACGGGCTTCGATACGCCACATTACATTATCTAGGATTTTGTAATCGTAATTGATTGAATATCCAAAAGTTTGAAATCCGTTTTTAGTTTCCGTCGGAATCATCACGCCTTTTTTATCATTATAATATTCTAATCTTGCACTTAGTCTGCTTTTTTCATTGGGTGTAAAATGCGCCATCATCACAGGCGAATACCAGCAATTATATTGGCTACTAGCTTTTTCTTTCTGTTCTACACCAATGTCGAATCCAGCTAATAATGCCCATTTTTCGTTTAACTGAAAATTGGCATAAAGGTCATGAAAATAACGCATCTGGCGAAGGCTATCTGTTTTATCATTACCAATGAAAGAGCTACTATTAATGCTTATTTTATCATTGAATTTATAAGTTAATTGATGTCCAAAGGAAATGGAGTTATTGCCATCTACTTTTTGAATCCTTTGCCAACCATTAAGCACCAATCCGGCAAGATACAATTTGCCGTTATCCGAGGTGTAAGATACGCGCGCACCAGTCTCAAAATAAGGCGAATTTTCGGCAGCAATACTTCTTGTTAAAGTCCAACAATCGGTTCCAATAGCGCTTTCCCAACCGATATGAGAAGGTAAGATCCCTGCATCTAGCCAGATATCTTTGGATTTTGACAACTTAACTCCAATGTTAGCTTCGTAAATATTTTTAAGTACACCTGACTCCGCAGCATAATTCGTATTCATGTAAGTACCCGTGCCCAAAGCGATGTTAGCTCGTACATTCTCTTTGTTATATGACGCTTTTATCATACCAAGATTTAGATTAACCTCATTATGACGCTGAAATGCGTACATAAAATTGGGACGATTGTGATGACTTGGATTTCCGAAATCGTAGCTATAATAGACATCAGCATATCCACTGATTTTTAAAGGAGATTCTTGTTTCAAAGAATCAATTTGCGCATAAGACATTGTAGTAAATAATGTCATAATGCCGAAGAAAAGTTTTTTCATTGTTTTGAAGAAATTTTCCGGCAAGCCATACAACTTGCCGAAAAACAAAATATAAATTAATAAATATGGATTCTTTAGAAATTGACGAATAATAGTCATCCGTCAATCATTTTTTAGTGTAATTGATCTAGCGCAATATTGAGCTTCAACACATTAATTTTTTCTGGACCAAAAAGTCCTAATGCAGGTTTTTCGGTTTCAGTTTTTATTAGATCTAAAACTTTAGTTTCAGAAAGTTGACGAAGACTTGCAATTCTTTTAGCTTGTACCTCTGCTGCTTTTACAGAAATATGAGGATCTAGACCTGATCCACTCGCTGTAATCATATCCACTGGGATGTCTTGTTTTGCAATATCAGGATTGTGTTTCTGAAAATTCTCAATTCTCGCTTCTACCTCTTTAAGATATTCTGGATTGGTTGCGCCTTTGTTACTAGCGCCAGAACCTGCTGCGTTGTAATCTACAGCTGATGGTCTCGACCAAAAGTAATTGTCGTTATCAAATTTTTGTCCCACATTCGAGTAGTATTTTTTGCCTTGATAAGTTACAATTTCACCTTTTCCTTGGTTGGGACTCAACTGGGCAATTCCCCACATCAAAGCTGGATAAGCAACAGCCAAAACAAGTATCAAAACTAAACTCATACGCAAGGCTGGTAATATATTATTTTTCATTTTTTTTAAATTTTAAATAAAAACAAGTCAATGATTAAAAGAAGAATGACACAAGAATATCGATGATTTTAATCCCAATAAATGGGACGATAATACCTCCAAGTCCGTAGATAAATAGATTTCTTCTTAATAAAGCCGAAGCTCCAATTGGTTTGTATGCAACACCTTTCAACGCCAACGGAATTAAAATCGGGATAATAATCGCATTGAAAATAATCGCAGAAAGAATAGCTGACTCTGGCGAATGCAATCGCATGATATTAAGTCCTTGCAAAGCTGGAATTGCCGCAATAAAAAGCGCTGGAATAATGGCAAAATATTTGGCAACATCATTCGCAATACTAAATGTGGTCAGCGTACCACGCGTCATCAAAAGCTGTTTTCCGATTTCTACAATCTCGATCAACTTCGTTGGATCATTATCCAAATCCACCATGTTTCCAGCTTCTTTGGCTGCTTGCGTTCCACTGTTCATCGCGACGCCGACATCAGCTTGTGCCAAGGCTGGTGCATCGTTGGTCCCGTCGCCCATCATCGCTACTAATCTTCCTTCGGATTGTTCTTTTTTGATGTAGTTCATTTTATCCTCAGGTTTTGCTTCTGCGATAAAATCGTCTACACCAGCTTTCTCTGCAATATATTTCGCAGTTAAAGGATTGTCTCCTGTAACCATCACGGTTTTAATTCCCATTTTGCGAAGTCTTTCGAAACGCTCTTGGATACCTGGCTTGATAATATCTTGAAGTTCAATAACGCCTAATACTTTCTCATTTTCTGCCAAAACTAAAGGCGTTCCACCATTGGTCGAGATTCGGGTTACTTCTTCAGCAATCTCTTTAGGAACTGTATTTCCAGCTTTTTCCACTAAATTTTTAATAGCATCAAAAGCACCTTTTCTAATTCTTTGATTTTCGAAATCCAATCCAGAACTTCTCGTCTCTGCCGTGAATTTTACAAATTGAATTTTAGACAAGGCATAATTCAACATTGTTCCGCGGTTGTTATAAGCGATTTTCTCACTATCTGTTGTCCATTGTCCTTCGTCCTGTTGTGCTGCCAACTCCACAATCGACTTACCTTCTGGCGTTTCGTCCGTTAATGAACTTAAAGCGATAACATTTAGAAAATGTTGACTTTCTACTCCTTGTGCTGCAAAAAAGTTAGTCGCTTTACGGTTACCGATCGTGATAGTTCCTGTTTTATCCAAAAGTAAAACATCGATATCACCAGCCGTTTCTACAGCTTTACCACTTTTAGTAATCACATTGGCACGCAAAGCTCTGTCCATCCCCGCAATCCCAATCGCAGAAAGCAATCCACCAATCGTTGTCGGAATAAGACAAACAAATAATGAGATAAATGCGGCAATCGTAATTGGAGCTTGTGCGTAATCTGCAAAAGGTTTTAGCGTCACTGTAACGATGATAAATACTAATGTAAAGCCGGCCAATAAGATTGTTAAAGCAATTTCGTTAGGTGTTTTTTGACGTGCTGCACCTTCTACCAATGCAATCATTTTGTCCAAAAAACTTTCGCCTTGTTCGGTTGTTGCAACTACTTTAATTTGGTCAGACAAAACTTTAGTTCCGCCAGTCACGCTACTTTTGTCACCGCCCGCTTCACGAATGACAGGCGCACTTTCACCCGTAATGGCACTTTCGTCAATAGTTGCCAAACCTTCGATAATTTCGCCATCGGTAGGAATAATATCGCCCGCTTCGCAAAGGAAAATATCGCCTTTCTTTAAAGTTGATGAGTTGATAACCGTGATAGGATATTGGTCAGATTTTTCACGAGAAAATTCGCTGTTTCCGATATTCAGTTTTTTTGCGGGCGTTTCTTCTCTTGTTTTTCTAAGACTATCCGCTTGTGCTTTTCCTCTAGCTTCTGCAATAGCTTCAGCAAAATTTGCAAAAAGCAAAGTCACAAATAAGATTAAAAAAACTGAAAAATTGTATGCAAAACTGCCTTGTGATTTTTCGCCAAGTAAGGTCCAAATACTAACGCAAAGCATAATAACTGTCCCTATTTCTACCAAAAACATAATTGGATTACGGAACATTGTTTTAGGGTTTAGTTTCACAAAAGATTCTGCGAGCGCTGTTTGCACCATATCTTTTTGAAACAATGATTTATTTTGAGATTTCATTTTCTGTTAAAATTTATTTTATAGAAAAATATTCAGCGATTGGTCCCAAGGCAAGTGATGGGAAAAATGCAAGTGCTGCAATGATGATGATAACGGCAAAAACCATTAATCCAAAAGTTGCTGTGTCGGTTTTTAAAGTACCTGCACTTTCTGGGATAAAGCGTTTCTCAGCCAATAATCCAGCGATGGCAACAGGACCGATAATTGGAAGATAACGGCTAAGGATTAATACAAATCCTGTGGAAATATTCCACCAAGGCGTGTTATCACCAAGTCCTTCGAAACCACTTCCGTTATTAGCTGATGCGGAAGTAAATTCGTACAACATTTCGCTAAATCCGTGGAAACCTGGATTATTAAGCGTTGCTGCGCCTTCACTTGGCATTGCCGCTGTTAAGGCTGTACCCACAAGAATTAAGAAAGGATGTAAAAGTGCTATCATCATAGCGATTTTCATTTCGCGCGCTTCAATTTTTTTACCCAAAAATTCAGGAGTTCTACCAACCATTAATCCGCTGATGAAAACAGCCAAAATAATAAACACAAAGAAGTTAAGAATACCAACGCCAACACCACCGTAGAAGGCATTAATCATCATTGCCAGTAGCTCATTCATCCCAGATAAAGGCATCGAACTGTCTTGCATTGCGTTAATAGATCCTGTCGAGATAACGGTCGTTACAATACTCCAAAAGCCTGATGCCGCCGCACCAATTCGGGCTTCTTTACCTTCCATCGCACCTAGTGCATTATCAATCCCCATGGACGAAATCATTGGATTCCCATTCATCTCCATTATGATATTTGGTACCGCTAATGCAAGAAAACCAACAGTCATTACACCATAGATCATCCAAGACAATTTTCGACGTTTAATAAAGAATCCAAAAGCGAAAACCATTGCCACAGGAATTATGAACTGCGCAATCATCTCCGTCATATTACTTATATAAGTTGGGTTTTCTAAAGGATGAATACTATTAACTCCGAAAAATCCACCACCATTGGTTCCTAAATGTTTAATAGCGATAAAAGCTGCAGCAGGACCACGAGAAACTTCGACTTTATCACCTTGGAAATTAACAATTGCGTCTTTACCTTCAAAAGTCATTGGTGTACCTTGGAAAGCCAAAATACTTGCAACAACAATAGACATTGGTAAAAGAATACGTGTACAAGATTTCACAAAGAAGTTATAAAAATTACCGAGTTGTGTTGTTGTTTTGTCTCTAAATGCGCGGAAAACAACTGCAGCAGCAGCCATACCAACACCCGCACTTACGAATTGTAAAAACATCAACCACATTTGTCCCAAATACGACATGCCCGTTTCTCCAGAATAATGCTGAAGATTACAGTTAACCATGAAAGAGATAATTGTATTAAACGCTAAATCTGCAGACATGCTAGGATTATGATCAGGATTAAGAGGCAAGCTACCTTGCGTCATCAAAATAACCATACCTAATAGAAACCAAACCAAATTGATTGTTATTAAGGCTTGAAGGTGTTTTTGCCACGTCATTTCTGCATTAGGATTGACACCTGCGACTTTAAAAATTAGTTTTTCTAGTGGACCGAAAATCCGATTTCCACTTTTACTTTCTCCGCCATATACTCTGGCAATGTACTTCCCTAGCGGAAAAGCCAGCAGCATTGTTAGCGTAAACATGGCTATAACGCCTAGTATTTCTGTATTCATTTCTGAAAAAAATATTTTATAGAATTATTAAATCTGCTTTAGCCGAATCAAAGTCAAGTATATTATGGCAACAACAAAAGCCCACATCATTAATACAATAAAAAAATTGTGAATTTGTTTTTTGATTTCGGGTTTCATTTTTTAGAATTTTTCCGGTCTTAGCAATACATAGATGATGTAGATAAACACCATGATTGCGATAATAAATAGTAATGTCATTTTTATAAAATTTGAATTTTGATCTGTAATTACATTTTTTCGAAAAAGTCAATAGCTTTATAAAAAATTGCAAAACACATAATTCCTGCAAGGACTAGAATAATTGTAAGCATCAGTGGAAAATTTAATCATGATAAAAATTGAGCGATGGCACATGCGACAAATCCGAAGATTGCAATTCCCAAAACAATATGTTTGGGTTTTATACCGTAATGATGAAACTGTGTTCGTCTTACTAAATGAATTTTTTGAGCTTTTGTTCTCATATGTTTATTTTATTTGTTCGAAAACACTAATGCCAAAACATAATCCATTTTAGAAATAAAGTATTTAAAATGCTAATTATCAAAATATTACCAAGCATAACCTTAATTCCAAACACAAAAAAAGCCTATCAAAATGATAGGCTTCTTCTCAAAACGATACTATTTTTTAGAGTTGATACTCTTCTATTTTTCGGTACAAAGTTGCAATTCCGATTTCCATGAGGCGCGCTGCTTCGGCTTTGTTACCTTTGGTAAATTTCAGAATCTTTTGGATGTGTTGTTTTTCTATATTCGCCATCGAAAACTCAGACAAATCATTATCCTTAGCAGAAGCCGAATTAACAATGAAATCCAAAGGAAGGCTTTCTAACAAAAGTTCGGAACCATCGGTTAAAATGACACTTCGTTCGATAATATTGCGAAGCTCGCGTATATTACCCTTCCAGTTATGTTTTTGCAAAGCCTCCAAATATTCTGACGAAATCGACGCAATATGTTTGGATGATTTAACGGAAAATTTTGATAAGAAAAACTGTGCTAATGCAGGAATATCGGCAACTCGGTCGCTTAAAGACGGCAACGAAATTTGGAAAACCGCAATCCTGTAAAACAAGTCTTCTCGGAAATTAGCAGCATCAATTTCTTGTTGCAAGTTGCGATTGGTCGCTGCAATAATCCGCACATTCACCTTTATTGGTTTGGTATCGCCCACTTTCAAAAACTCGCCAGATTCTAGAACTCGTAATAATTTGGCTTGTAAATCGAGCGGCATTTCACCAATCTCATCAAGGAAGACTGTTCCGTTATTGGCTTCTTCAAAAATTCCTTTTGCATCTTTAACCGCGCCAGTAAAAGCACCAGCTTTGTGTCCAAACAATTCATTTTCTAAAAGTTCTTTGCTAAACGCCGAACAATTGACCGCAATAAAATTCTGTTTATTTCGTAAACTAGCATTATGAATTGCTTGTGCAAAAATTTCTTTTCCCGTTCCTGTTTCGCCAGTCAACAAAACCGTTGCATCCGTTGTTGCAACTTTCTTTGCCGAATCTATTGCCAACTTCAGCGACTTCGAATCGCCAACAATACTGTCAAATGATTGTTGATTTCCTAACTGTTTTTCAAGTTGAAGAACGCGACGATTAAGCTTAACTTTTTCGGCAGCTTTGTAAACCAGCGGAATAATCTTGTTATTGTCATCGCCTTTAGTAATATAGTCGAATGCACCATTTTTAATCGCTTGGACACCGTCTGGAATGTTTCCAAATGCGGTCAACAAAATAACTTCGGTCGCTGGATATTGGCTTTTCACCAATTTAGAAAAATCGACGCCGCTGCCGTCAGGTAATTTGACATCGCAAACGACAACATCAATATCTTCTAGTTCTAAACGCTTGGTGGCTGCTTTCAGATTAGAAACAGTTATAACATCAAAATCTTCAAGACCCAAAATTCGGGCTAATAAGGTTCTGATTTTTTCTTCGTCGTCGATGATAAGTACTGCTGCCATTGATAAAATAAAAGACAAAGGTAAAAGAATAAAATTTGATTTTATTGCTACTTTGAAATATAGAGCTCACAATGCCCAAAACAAATCTTAACACACAATTATTATTTTTCGAACCTCTGTCTCGGCAAACCAATTTCGTGCTCTTGGGGATACGGTTTTCGGTGCGTCATGCTGATGT
>JAEXRP010000068.1:0-4134 GCA_023440705.1 Bacteroidota bacterium | reverse complement strand
GGTTAAATCCGTGACATTTTTGGAGCAAATACCACAAAATTTCCCCTTTTCGGCGGGTGTCATTTGATCCCAGTTCTCATGACATGGTTTTGGAATGGAGATTTTCATAATTTAATATTTAAAACTTAGAGTTTTATTCTTTTTTAAAGTTAAATAGAGTTAATTGTTTTTTTTATTAAACTAATTAAAATATAAAAAATACATTGCTGATTAACTGATTTTATTTAATTTTATTCAAAACACAAAACTAAAACCATGAACGATAAAGATGAAAAACTATTGCTTTCTGCAAGGAAGTTATGGAAAACGCTTATCCATAACCACGCCAATGATAGTACCGAAATTTTGCTAGAACGCATCGATCAGTACAAAAAAATGTTAAATATTTTTCAGGTTGGAGATTACTATTACTTAATTTTTAACCTTGTAAACGGCGATGTCGCTAATGTAAGTGCCGAAGTAGAGACGGTTTTGGGCTACACACCTGCAGAAATGGATTCTGGACTTTTACTGAGTATCATTCATCCTGACGATAAAGGAATTTTTCTTGGGATAGAAGACAAAATAACGAAGTTTCTTAATTCGATAACGGCTTCTGAGTTTCCATTTTATAAATTTCAGTACGATGTCCGACTAAAAACGAAAGATAACAATTACAAACGTATTTTGGTGCAATACATTATGGCAGATTATGATGAAGAAAACATCTATCATAGTTTCCATTTGCATACGGATATTACGCATATAAAGCGCGATGGCGAACCTTGTTTTTCAATAATTGGTATCGATGGACGACCTTCTTTTTATAATATTAAGGGGCTTAATTTGCAAAAATCTTACGATTTGTTCACGCGACGGGAGCGCGACATTATCAAAGGAATTATAGAAGGGAAATCCACACAAAAACTTGCCGATGAATTGTTTATTAGTTTCCACACGGTCAACGCCCATAAGCGCAATATTATGGAAAAAGCGGAGGTTAAGTCTGCGTTAGAGTTGGTTAGTAAATCGATAAAGTTAGGTTGGATTTAACTAAAGTTTAATTTTTAAACTTTTATAAAAAATGACTTTTAAGATATAGGATAAAATCTAAAATCTAAAAAGGCTATCAAATTTTGATAGCCTTTTTTATTGAAGTTTAGAACTTTTGTAGTTTAATAATATTTAAAAAAAATTAAAGCAAGCTCTCATCCACCAAATTCGGTAGCGTTACTTTTAAGTTTGGTTCGGCTTCCATTGCACGTTTGATAGCGAAAATCGCACCTTCGTTTCTTGCCCAACTTCTTCTGGAAATTCCGTTGTTCACGTCCCAGAAAAGCATCGATTTCAATCGTCTGTCTGCATCATCGCTTCCATCTAATAACATTCCGAAGCCACCGTTAATCACTTCGCCCCAACCAACGCCACCGCCATTGTGGATAGAAACCCAAGTCGCTCCTCGGAAACTATCGCCAATCACGTTGTGAATCGCCATATCTGCTGTAAATGTCGAACCGTCATAAATATTAGAAGTCTCACGATACGGAGAATCTGTTCCCGAAACATCGTGATGATCTCTTCCCAAAACTACCGCTTCAATTTCACCATTCTTGATGGCTTTGTTGAAAGCTTCGGCAATTTTCATTCGTCCTTCTGCGTCGGCATATAAAATTCGAGCTTGAGAACCAACCACCAATTTATTTTCTTGAGCGCCTTTTATCCATTGGATATTATCTTTCATTTGTTGCTGAATTTCAATCGGAGAATTCTGAATCATCTCTTCTAAAACTGCGCAAGCAATTTCATCTGTTTTTTGTAAATCTTCAGGCTTTCCGCTTGTACAAACCCAACGGAACGGTCCAAAACCATAATCGAAACACATTGGTCCCATAATATCTTGAACGTAACTTGGATACTTGAATTCTCTTCCTAAACTTGGAGTTGCCGACATCACATCCGCTCCCGCACGAGACGCCTCCAATAAAAAAGCATTTCCGTAATCGAAGAAATAAGTTCCTTTTTCTGTATGTTTATTAATTGCTGCAGCGTGTCTTCTCAAAGTTTCCTGAACTTTTTCTTTGAATAATTCTGGCTTTTCAGCCATCATCGCATTGGATTCTTCAAAAGAAATTCCAGCCGGATAATAACCACCCGCCCAAGGATTATGTAAAGACGTTTGGTCGGAACCGATATCGATTTTCAAACCTGCTTCCGCAAACTTTTCCCAAACATCAACGATATTTCCAAGGTAAGCCAAAGAAACAGTTTCTTGATTTTCTTGAGCTTTTCTCACTCTTTCAATCAATTCATCCATATTTTCATGGATTTCGTTCACCCATTTTTGGTCGTGACGAATTTTCGTGATTTTAGGATTTACCTCAGCACAAACCGTCACACAACCTGCAATATTTCCTGCTTTTGGCTGTGCTCCCGACATTCCGCCCAATCCAGAAGTCACAAAAAGACCTCCTTTTGGTGATTTATTGATTTTTCTAAAAGCATTCAGAACCGTAATCGTCGTTCCATGCACAATTCCTTGTGGACCAATGTACATATAACTTCCCGCAGTCATTTGTCCGTATTGCGTAACGCCCAAAGCATTGAATTTCTCCCAATCATCAGGTTTTGAGTAATTCGGAATCATCATTCCATTAGTAACAACAACTCTCGGCGCATCTTTGTGTGAAGGAAAAAGTCCCATCGGATGGCCAGAATATATCACCAAAGTTTGTTCGTCCGTCATTTCCGACAAATATTGCATCGTCAAAAGATATTGCGCCCAGTTGGAAAAAACAGCACCATTACCACCATATGTAATCAATTCGTGCGGATGTTGCGCCACCGCATAATCTAAATTATTCTGAATCATCAACATAATCGCCGCAGCTTGTTGAGATTTCGCAGGATAATCGGTTATCGGACGCGCTTTCATCTCATAATCTGGACGAAAACGATACATATAAATTCTTCCAAAATCCTCTAATTCTTGCTTGAATTCAGGGATTAAAGTGGCATGAAATTGAGGTTCGAAATAGCGCAACGCATTTTGTAAAGCCAATTTCTTTTCCTCTTCGGTTAAGATTTCTTTACGCTTCGGTGCGTGATTAATATTGGGTTCGTAAGCTTTTGGTTGAGGAAGTTCCGAAGGAATCCCTTGTTTTATTTGTTCTTGAAATGTCATCAAAGTTTTATCGTTATAAAGTTCAATGTTTAAAGTTTTAAAGATATTCAAAATTGAAAATACAAAGCAAGTAAAACAATAATCTGTAATATGTTAGTTTTTTATCATTAATTTTAACAATAAAAAATAAAACGAAATATTATGAAAACAAAACTATTTTTTCCGTTAGCGCTAATGATTGGAGCTTTTTCTTTAGCACAAAATCAAGATTTATTAAACACCAATTGGGAAATTACAGAATACAAAAGTGAATTCTTTCCACAGTTACTCTCGCCAACAATGACTGGCCAAAATAGTGCTCATTTTGATGAAAATTCACAAAACTTTGTGATAACTTTTTTTAATTCTGTTTATGTTGATGTAAGCTTTAGTGGACAGAATGTTTTTACGACAAATAACAAAAGTTGTACGCTTATGAGTTACCCATATGATAATGGACAAGTCGACCAATTTTTTAATTTGTTATGTAGTTTTTTTAAAGCTGGTACTAATTACAATTATTATGTCCAAAATAATGGAACTGAGAAAACACTAACGATTGGCTCTCCAACATTTGAAGAAATTCATTTTAAAGCAGCTAAATTGTCAACAAACGATAAAGATCTATCGAGGTATTCTTTTGGTCCAAACCCTGTAAAAAATGTTTTAAATATTCAAAATCAAACGAATATATCAACGATTCAGATTTTTGATTTGTCTGGGAAATTAATCCTTGAACTTAATAATCAAAATTCCAAAAGCTTAAATATTGATATGACTAAATATAAGTCTGGAACTTACCTTGTTAAGATCAATGATAATAAAGCATTTAAAATTATTAAAGACTAATTTTTATTAAAATAACCTGAGTTCGGGATAAGAAGATTAACGTCAGTTTGAGTGGTTTTCGCAGAAAACTGTATCGAAAACAAGTTAATTTTCTTATCATTAAAAACTTCTCGATACAAAATCTTTCAGATTTTTACTCGAAGTGA
>JAEXRP010000022.1:0-7421 GCA_023440705.1 Bacteroidota bacterium | reverse complement strand
ATTCCTAATTCCTAATTCCTAATTCGTAAATCATAAATCGTCAATAGAATAAAACCTACTCAAAAGTTTTGGAAGAACCTTCTAGAAGTTGATTAAGTTCTGATAATTCTTCTTTTGTAAGATCGCGCCATTTACCGATCGGAAGATCGAGTTTGATATTAAGAACTCGAATACGTTTTAGCTTTTTAACATCGTAACCAAGATACTCGCACATACGACGAATTTGGGGGTTAAGACCTTGTGTCAACACGATTCTAAAACTCATGGTATCGATTTGCTCAACCTCACATTTTTTAGTCACTGTATCCAAAATTGGCACACCATTTCTCATTTTATTTAAGAAAGCTGGCGTAATTGGCTTATCCACTCGGACAATATATTCTTTCCCGTGGTTGTTTTTAGAACGGAGGATTTTGTTAACAATATCGCCATCAGATGTCAATAAAATTAAACCTTCACTAGGTTTGTCCAAACGACCAATTGGGAAAACACGTTTTGGATGTTGGATGTAGTCGATAATATTATCTTTTTCGCGCTTTGTATCTGTAGTACAAACAATGCCGACAGGTTTATTAAAAGCGATGTAGACATGTTCTTCTTCAGTTTTCCTGATTGAAACACCATCCACACAAATTTCGTCTTCGTCGGAAACTTTAGTCCCCAATTCTGGCTTTACACCATTTATTGTAATTCGTCCTTCTTCTAAAAGCTTATCAGCAGCTCTTCGCGAGCAATATCCAACTTCTGACAAATATTTATTAATACGTGTATTTTCCATTTTTTAATATCTTTTATTCGAAAACAAAATCAAACCATAAGTTAAACCTACAAAGAAAGTTCCTTCGCCATCCAAAACTTGATTCTCCAAATTAACCGAAAAATATTGTCCTAGATTGTTAGTCATTGGTTCTATTTTTCCTAAACTTAAACCAATAAAACCAGCATTCTTCGCAGCTGTTTGATTGATTTTATTACCATATTTTGCACTGATAAAAAAGAAATCATCATCCGTTTTATCATTTACAAAAAAGTAAGGCTGAATTGTAAAATACAACAAATGATAATTGGGATCGATATAACTGTAACGTAAACCTCCCGCCAAAGCAAACCAACTTATCGGCTGATAACCAACTTGCGAAGAAAATCCATAATTATACTTCCCAGGTGGAACTTGACTCAATTCGTAATCTGTTTTGGCTTGACTATTTCTTACAATAGAAGCCAAGTCAAAACCAACACCAGCATCCAAAGTTGTAAAAAATCCTAACTTCTTCCTTGATGGATAATCTTGCGAAAAAACAAAACTTGAAAATACAAGCAGTAAAAAAAATAAATGTTTTTTCATTTACAAATCTTCAAAATGATAGTCGTTGTCAAGAAATTTCGTTGAGGCATTTTCGATGCTGTAATCGCCGATTTTGGTACGACGCAATTGCGTTAGATATGCACCAACACCCAAATTTTGTCCAATATCATGCGCCAAACTTCGGATGTAAGTCCCTTTGCTACAACCAACAATGAAGCTAACCAAAGCGCCATCAATTTTAATATCGTTAATATAATGAATGGTCGTTTTTCGGGATTTCATTTCTACTTCTTCGCCAGCGCGCGCCAGGTTGTACGCACGTTCGCCATCGATTTTTAAAGCTGAAAAAACAGGTGGTTTTTGGTCGATTTCGCCAACAAATTTTTCTAAAGTTTTATGAATATCTTCCTCTGTAATATGCGAAAAATCCTGATGTAGAATTTCGGGTTTTTCAGTGTCATAAGATTCTGTCTGAACACCAATTTTCACTTCTGCCCAATATTCTTTAAGCGCATCTTGAATTTCAGGAATTCTCTTCGTAAACTTTCCTGTACAAACAATCAAAAGTCCAGTCGCACGTGGATCCAAAGTCCCAGCATGACCAATTTTGAATTTCTTAGGAAGTTCTTTATATTCTCGTTTCAGTTTGTATTTTAGCTTATTAACCGCTTGAAAGGAAGTCCAATCTAAGGGTTTGTCCACTAAAAATATATATCCTGATTGTAATTGTTCTGAAGTCACAAAATTGTGTTTAGTTGTTGGTTGATGGTTATTGGCATTTAGTTTTGGGTTTAAGGTTTAAGGTTTAAGGTTTAAGGTTTAAGGTTTAAGGTTTAAGGTTTAAGGTTTAAGCAAAGTTAATTCCTAAATCTTAATTCCTAAATCTTAATTCCTAAATCTTAATTCCTAAATCTTAATTCCTAAATCTTAATTCCTAAATCTTAATTCCTAATTCGTAAATCTTAATTCTTAATTCCTAGAATCTAGACCTAAACCCAAGCCGAATACTCTCGCTTTGATTAATTTAACGAACAAAAAAACGAAATTGTATCGCTCTTTTGTCAAGATTTGAAATTAACTATTTTCTCAAAAGAAGACTTACCCACTCTTCTCTTTGCAATTGTCTTTCTAAAGTTAAATTTTCAGCTTTACAAACTTCCAGAATATCATCAACATCGAAGAAGCAAAGTCCTGACAACAATAATTCGCCGCCATCATTCAAGTCTTTAACATAAGTCGGGATATCCGAAATCAAAATATTTCGGTTGATATTCGCCAAGATAACATCGAATTTTTCTTTACCAAGATTTTCGGCAGTTCCCAATTCAATTTTTAAATCTACATTATTACGTTCTGCATTTTCGTGAGAATTTTCTACAGACCATTCGTCGATGTCAATCGCTAAAGTTTCGCCAGCACCACGTTGTTTAGCAAAAATCGCCAACACCGAAGTTCCGCAACCCATATCCAAAACTTTTTTGTCTTTGAAATCCATATCATACATCTGCTGAATCATCAAATGCGTTGTCGCATGATGACCTGTCCCAAAAGACATCTTCGGCTGAATGATAATTTCGTATGGAAGATTTTGACTTTCATGGAATTCTGCTCTTATCAACACTTTGTCATCAATATTAATTGGCGTGAAGTTTTTTTCCCATTCTTCATTCCAGTTGATATTTGGCATTTGTCGATATTCGTAAGAGATTTCGACATCTGGAGAATTAAGTAAGTTAAGCTCTTTAAGCGCTTCTTCACTATACAAATCCTCTTGGATGTAAGCCAAAATCCCGTCATGTTCTTCCGTAAAACTATCGAATCCAATACCGATAAGTTCTGCCATTAATATCTCGCTCCAAGGTTGTACTGGATTTATTTTGAATGTAAATTCTAAGTAAGAAGTCATATTTTAATTTTAATAATGCAAAAATAAGAATAATGCTTTTAAATAAGTTATGAGTTGTGAGTTATAAATCATGAATTTTAATAAAATACAAACATTAAACTTAAAACCCCAAATCTTGAAACTCATCAGAGTTTTAATAAAAAAAGGAGTTCAGATTTTAATCCAAACTCCTTTTAAAAATATTTAAAAAAAACTATTCCACGCCAACAGAGTCGTCACCACGACCATCAGCTACCGCATGGATGTTTTTATTATTGTCAACAAGGATAATTTCTGTTCTTCCGATTTGCTCACGACGTTCGATTTTGTAACCCATTTTCTCTAAAGATTTCACCGTTGTTTCTGGGAAGTTTTTTTCAACAGCGACCGTTTCTGGCAACCATTGGTGATGGAACTTCGGAGCGTTAACTGCAAAGTTGGCATTTAATCCAAAATCTACAACATCTACAATCGCTTGGAAAACCGAAGTCGGAATTGTCGTTCCTCCAGGTGTACCAACAACCATTTTCACTTTGTTATCTTTCATTAGAATAGTTGGTGCCATGGACGATAACATTCTTTTCCCTGCTTTAATTGCGTTGGCTTCTCCACCAACTGCGCCATACATATTTGGCACGCCTGGCTTTACAGAAAAATCATCCATTTCATTATTTAAGAAAAAGCCAGCACCCGAAACGACTGTTTTACTACCATAAAGTCCATTAAGTGTCGTCGTAACCGAAACCGCGTTTCCTTCTTTATCCAAAATCGAAATATGTGTCGTCTCTGTACTTTCCTTTCCTTGCTTTATGATTTTACCAACTTCACTACTCGGTGTCGCTTGATTTGGATTGTAAGATTTCCAACGGTTTTGCAAATACGCGTCGCTTACTAACTTTGTCGTTTCATCTTTAATAAAATCTGGATCACCCATATATTCGGCGCGGTCCGCATAAGCACGACGCTCAGCCTCAACCATTGGCTGTACAGTTTCTATCGCATTTTGTTGCGGATTTTTAACATCAGCATAACTGTACATTTTTAACATTTGTGCTAACAAAATTCCACCACTTGATGGTAAAGGCATAGTAACAACTTCATGACCTTTGTAACTAAAAGTCATTGGTTTTCTTTCCTTCGTTTTATAATTTTTAAGATCGGTTGCAGTAATAATTCCGTTTCCGAGTTTCATCTCGTTAACAATCATTTTTGCCGTTTCACCTTCGTAGAATTCTTTTTCACCATTCTTTTGAATACGTTTTAAGGTTTCTGCCAATTCTTTCTGAATCAAAATATCACCAGCTTTCCATTTTTCATTTTTTATAAAAACGGGGACATTTTTGTTATGTTTCGTGAATTCTTCTTTATGCATATTAAGAAGTCCTGCTTCTTGCTCAGTAATTGCAAAACCTTTTTCCGCCAAATCTATCGCTGGCTGAATTAACTTGTCAAAACTTAATTGAGCATAAGGCATTGTCGCAAACATCCCAGAAATACTTCCAGGAATACCGACCGCTAATCTTCCATTCTGTGACAAATCGGTATTTGCATTTCCTTTTTTGTCCCAATACATATCGAATGTAGACTTTGCTGGTGCCGTTTCGCGATAGTCAAGTGCTATTTTTTTTCCATTATTGGTTGTAGCAACTAAAAATCCGCCACCTCCGATGTTACCTGCTTGTGGATAAACTACCGCCAAAGCCAATTGTGTAGCAATAACCGCATCAAAAGCATTTCCTCCTTCTTTAAGGATTTTAGAACCAGCTTCACTAGCTAAAGGATGCGCCGAAACAATTACACCTTTTTGTTTGACCTTAACTTCTTTAACAATATTAATATCTGTGTATTGCGCCGTAATATTACCAAAAGCCAAAACCGCGGCAAGTGCGAGTAGTTTAATTTTCATAGTATAATTCAATAAAAAAGCAAAGTTAAAGATTAAAATTCGAGTATGTCAACATTCCATAAAAAGATTAAAATTCAATTATTTTTGGTTCAACTTTAGTAAGTTTTCAAAAAATCATCACTCTATTTAAATTTTTATTAGTTATATTTATAAGATAGAAAGAATATATCCAACTCATTCTACAAGCATTATTAATTCTACATTCTTACTTTATTAAGTTAAAATGTTTATTAATAAACTTTAGCTTTTTTTGAATTTTGAGTTTATATATTACAAAAAATGGGAAAACTTAATAACTAAATAAGTTCTTTATGAACAAACTCGACTACGGTAAAAACGCAGGTTAACCACAAAACTTTAAAATTAAACGAATTAATTACCGACTTCGCGTCGGTTTTTTTATTCTATATTAATATCAAAAACATCTAAAAGTCCCGAAATGTTTTCTCTAGAAAATTTGGATTTTTTAATTGAATTATCAACGGGATTAATCGAAAATCCAGACGCAGAGCGAAAATCCGCAGCTTCCAAAATACTTCTCTCAAAATGAGCGTGATCGAATCGGCAATCCGCCAAAATAAGCTTTGAAAGATTAGCTTCTGCAAACTCGCATTCGTGGAAATCAACATTTTTAAACTTTGACTTTCGCAAATCGACCTGATAAAAAGAAGAATGATTGAGCACTGAATGCTTGACATCTATCGAAAATCCGAAGTCATTACAATCTTCAAAATGAAGCCCTAACATTTTACACTCCACAAATTCCACATCGCGAAAAGCAGTATCTCCCAACTTCGCAAGACTCAAATTACAATTAACAAAACGACTTTCTGAGAATTTATAGCCAGAAAAATTAAAATCTGAAAAATCACAATTTTCGAATACACATTGGTCAAAATCGCCTTTTTCGATTTCGGAAAAGTTGCTTGGACTAAATTGTTGGTCAAAAAAGGATTTCATAATTAGAATTTAAAAGTTTATAAAAAAAGAAAAGTTTTATTTTCAGTTTTAAATTAGGGACAATATTAAAAAACGGGTAAATTTACAGAATCGATTTTGATGACGAAAAGCGCTTGAATGAAAATCTCAAAAAAAGTTTTAATAATCTCTTATTATTGGCCTCCAGCTGGCGGTCCAGGTGTACAACGTTGGTTAAAGTTTGCAAAATATCTTCCTGATTTTGGTTGGGAACCGATTATCTACACACCCGAAAATCCGAGTTACCCGATTGTTGACGAAACGCTTCTTAAAGAAGTTCCAGAAAGCATAAAGATTGTTAGAACCAAAATTTGGGAACCTTATCAACTCGCTGAAAAATTCAGTAAAGGCAATAAAAAATATAAAGCTGGACAATTTGATGTTGGTAAAAACCAATCTTTTATGTCGAAGCTTTCCATTTTTGTGCGAGGCAATTTCTTCATTCCCGATGCGCGAAAGTTTTGGGTAAAACCTTCCATAAGTTTTCTAAAAAAATATCTGAAAGAAAATAACATCGATGTTATTGTGACAACTGGTCCACCACATTCTTTGCACTTAATTGGACTTGGATTAAAAAAGGAAATCCCTAATCTAAAATGGATTTCAGATTTCCGTGATCCTTGGACAGAAATATCTTATTACAAACATCTGAAACTTACAAAATCTTCTGACCAAAAACATCGAGATTTGGAAAAATCAGTTTTTAAAACGGCGGATTTGACTTTGGCAACGAGCTACACCGACGCTGAAAATTTCAGAAAAATGGGCGCCAATTCGGTGTGTATTACCAATGGTTTTGACACGAGTGGTTTTGTAGAAGTCGATAAATCTAAAAGCAACAAAAAGAAATTCAGTTTGAGTTATGTTGGAGTTTTGGAACAATTACGAAATCCTGAAAATCTTTGGAAAGCAATCAACGAACTTCTGGCTGAACATCCAGATTTTGAACAAGATTTCGAAATGAAATTTGTTGGTCGCCTCGATGATAAAATTCTTGAAAATCTAAAGACTTCAAAAGTTGGAAAACATTTGCAAATCCTCGGTTATCTTGCTCACGGCGAATCTTATCAAGAAATGCAAAATTCGGATTTGTTGTTGATTACAAACTTCCCAAATGATTCGTCAAAAGGTATTATTCCGGGGAAATTATTTGAGTATCTGTCGACTGGAAAACCGATTCTTTCTTTTGGACCAAAAGAGGCAGATGTTTCGAAAATATTAGAGGAAACAAAAGCTGGAAAGCATTTTGATTATTCGGAAATTGAAAGTCTGAAATCCTACATTCTACAAATTTATCAACTTTGGAAATCTGGAAATAGCAATTCTGAAAATGCCAACATCGAGGC
>JAEXRP010000046.1:0-34309 GCA_023440705.1 Bacteroidota bacterium | reverse complement strand
TCCCGAAGTCAAAAAAAGAGCGTATTGAACTTTATAAAGATACCGAAGACACCTACTCTCGCAAAGTTTTACAAGCGATTGACTACATCAAAGCCAATCAACTAAAAAAGTTAGTGATCTCTCGCGGAAAAATCTTGATGTACACAGATATTTCGCATGATAAAAAACTGGCTTTAGGAAAGAGTTTTCTACAATTCTGTGACAACTATCCAACCGCTTTTTGTTATCTTTTTGAGAAAGATGGACAATGTTGGATGGGCGGTTTTTCAGAGGTTTTGGGCAAGTATAATAAGAAGACTAACGCATTCGAAACCATGAGTCTTGCGGCAACGCTTCCTCTCGATGAAGCTTGGACAGACAAAGAAATTGAAGAGCAAAAACCTGTTACAGACTATGTTCATTCGGTGTTAAAACGGTTTGCAGTCGACATCAGCGTTTCCAAAGTTCAGGATCATATTTCTGGGAATATCAAACATTTGAGAACGGATTTCAAAGCGACAGTTTATCCTCAAGATTTAGAAAATTTAATAAAAGAATTACATCCAACGCCCGCCGTTTGTGGCTTTCCGAAAGATGTTTGCATGCAAGGCATCAAAATAATTGAGTTTAACAGTCGCGAGTTTTATTCAGGTTTTATAAAAGTTGAAACCGAGGAAGAAATCTATTATTTCGTGAATTTGAGATGCGCAGAATTTTTTAAAAGTTATGCTATTTTGTACGTTGGCGGCGGAATTACAGAGAAAAGCGATCCTAAAAAAGAATGGACTGAAACGGAATTAAAATCTTTAGCCATCCAAAATAATTTGGTGTTTGATTAAATTTTAATTTTTTATTTTAACTTAAAATCTTGCTAAATCTTAACCCAATGAAGGAAAATTTAAAAAAGTATAGCATTCAATTTATTAAAGAAATCATTCCTGTTATTGCAGGTATTTTAATTGCGCTTTTTATTGAAAATTGGAATTCTGAACGTAAAGACAAAGCCTATATTGACCAAGTTTTTGTGACGGTTGATAAAGAACTTAAAGATTCTAAAGACAATATTATAACAACCATTCCTAGGCAACAGAAATTAATGGATACTTTACAATATTACGCCGATCGTAAAGATGTCAACATCCTTAATATCGTGATAAAAGCAGGCGGTTTTTATTCACCACAACTTAAAACCAATGCTTGGAAAACAGCATCAACCACCAAAATTGATTTGGTGGACTACAAGAAGATTAATTCGCTTTCGAAAATTGAAGAAATCAAGGATATTTTAAAAGGAAAAAATGATTTTCTGATGAGTTATGCTTACAACAATATTAACTCAACAGAGAAGAATACTAAAATCACTTTTAAAATGATACTTAACGATATTATTCAGAACGAAAAAACGGCTTTACAAGTTATAGAAGATTACGAGAAACATTAATTTTTTAAAACTAGATTTCTTCTTTTTTTCGTTTTTAAACTAAATTCTAAAAACATGTTGTCATTATTCCCTGACGAATTTGATTCCACTAAAAATCTTCTGCCTATTGACGGAACGGTTCTTTATTTTGGAAAAGTGTTTAGCGAAGAAGAAACTGAGTTTTATTATTCCACTTTATTTAATAACATCGATTGGCAAAATGATGAAGCTTTAATCTACGGAAAGCTCATTACCACCAAACGAAAAGTAGCTTGGTACGGTGATGACGACTACGCTTACACCTATTCTAAAAGGACAAAAATTGCTAAATCTTGGACGCCAGAACTTTTAGATATCAAAAAGAAAATCGAAAATTTAACCTGCGAAAATTTTAATTCTTGCCTTCTCAATCTTTATCATGATGGTAACGAAGGCATGGCTTGGCACAGCGATTCTGAAAAAGCTTTGAAAAAAAATGGTGCGATTGCATCGATAAGTTTTGGAGCAGAACGCAAATTTTCTTTTAAACATAAGGCTTCTGGCGAGGTTGTTTCTTTAACTTTAGAATCTGGAAGTCTTCTCATTATGAAAGATGAAACCCAACAACATTGGCTACATCGTCTTCCACCGACCAAAAAAATATTTGCGCCACGAGTTAACTTAACTTTTAGAAGTTATGTTAGCTAATCTTTAACAGCAAAAAATCTATTTTAAAATAAAAATCCTTTATTTTTGTAGCTTTAACAAAAGGATGTTTAACAAGATTATTACTTTTCCGTTGGTAGCGTTGATCAAGTTTTATCAACTTGCAATATCGCCTTGGTTGGGTAAAAATTGTCGTTACGAGCCAACATGTTCGCACTATACTGTCGAAGCTTTGCAAGTCCACGGGATCTTCAAAGGTAGTTGGTTGTCGATAAAGCGAATCTTGTCTTGCCATCCTTGGGGCGGCGAAGGTTATGATCCTGTACCGCCAAAACATGAACATTAAAATATACTAAATGCAACAAAAATTATTTAGCTTGTACTTCACTTTAGTAGTTGGTTTTTTCCAATTATTAATGGCTCAAACTTCTGACATCAAAACCACGTCTGCACAACTTGACATCCAAGGGAAAAATGTTCCTGTTGAGATTTTTGCAAGCGTTAACGGCAACACTTTCAGTGCCTACTCTAACGAAACACCAGCAAAAAATTCTTTAATTATTGTTAATAAAGATAATAAAGAGCCGATAAATGCTGATTACGAAGCATTTATACTTTCTACATTTGCTAATTATAAAAATCACAATTATCAGTTTTTAACTAAGGATTTCAAATTAATAGATAATGCTGTTAATATTAATGACATTCAAAATATAAAATACATGTATCATCCAGTTAATCAAGGTGATATAATTAAATCAAATGATACAGTATCCTTAAAAACAGATTTCAAAATTTGGGATCCAGCCAATGGCATTAATTTAGGATTTGGTACGCTACATTTTTATAGTTTGATGTTCGTTTTCGCCTTTGGATTCGGCTATATTTTAATGAAAAAAATCTTCAAAATCGATAATGTTGACGAGAAGTTTTTGGATCCATTATTCACATGGACTTTGGTTGGGACGATTCTAGGTGCGCGTTTGGGACATGTTATTTTTTATCAACCAGAACTTTTCAAAGAAGATTTCTTAAGTGTTTTCTTGCCGATTTCGACAAAAGGAGGATTGCATTTTACAGGATTTTCGGGGCTTGCAAGTCACGGCGCAACCATCGCTTTGATCTTTACAACACTTTATTATAGCTTTAAAGTGATTAAGAAAAATCCGTTTTGGGTATACGATAGATTAGGAATTGTAGTTGCTCTTGGTGGCGCTTTTGTTAGAATGGGTAACTTTTTTAATTCTGAAATTATCGGAAAACCTGTTGATCCAAAATCACCTTTCGCTTTATTATTTCCGCAACAAAGCTCAGAATATGGTGTGACAATTCCACGTTATCCGACACAACTTTTTGAAGCTGTTGGTTATGTTTTGTTATTTGTTCTGCTTTGGTTTTTATACAGAAAAACAGATAAGAAATATCAACAAGGTTGGCTTTTCGGATTGTTCTTCATCATCCTTTGGGCAATCAGATTCTTTGTAGAATTTTTGAAGGAACCACAAGGCGATGAGTTTATCCAATTCGCTGGTTTGAATACGGGACAAGTTTTAAGTATTCCTTTTATGATTGCCGGTTTGGTAATTATGCTTTACTCAAAAAATTGGAAGTTAGAAAAATAAAAATTAAAGAGGTTCGTTTTATATGAGCCTCTTTTTTGTTTGAAGAAAAAAGTAAACATTTTTCTATTATGTTGAAAACAAAAAGATTTATAACGTTAAAATTTGATAACCCTAAGTCGAGTTTTTATTTCTGCTGAAAATATTTTCTTTAATGATTTTTGATGCGGCTATTATCTTTTTTAGCACATACTATGACAGCCTCATTTTGCTATTTATAGCACTTGGTATAATCTATTTACTGTTTACCATAATAATAATTCCCATTTACATAGGTGTTAAAATCTACATTTTCACTACTGATCAAATCAAAATTTATGACGCGACTATTTGGGGCAAAAAGAATGAAAAACTTATTGACTACATGAGCATAACTTCTTGTTGGAAATCTTACAATATCTATCGATTAATTTTAAAAGATTCTCAGAATATAGCTGTAAGCTTGGTTAGAGGCAAGTTAGATTCTTTTGATTTCGTTTTCGAAAATATTGTAAAATATCAGTTTGAAAATTATAATCAGAAAATTTAAAATAACGAAACTATTGTGTTTAATTTTCATGACTTTGATAACTATAAAGTATTAGCAAAAACTCCAAATGCGGAGTTGTATTTTCAAAATACAAAAAGAATTGAATTAAATAAGATTTTTATAAAAATTAACTCTAAATCTTTTTCTTGGAGCGACATTTGGAATTTGAAAGTAAAACACTGCAATACTATCGAACTGTTGTCACAATTAGACAATGGAATTCGCAATGAAATTCAAATCGAAAATTATGAAATTCTGAATAAGTTAATACAGGATTTGTAAGTATTAATCAAATCTAAGTTTTGGTTGAAAAGCAAAAGGCGTAGAAAAATAAATGAGACTGACAATAACCAAATCAGTCTCATATGTAAACACTAAAAACCAAATAAAACTACATCATGGGAAACCGTGTGTTAATTGTAGGCTTTTTACTTATTGGGTAAAATCTTATTAACTTACAACGAAAACACCTAAATAACTCTTTCAATTACAAAATTTTTATTTGCAATCTAAATTTAATGCGAATTTCATTAACCATGCAATCACATATTTCAGTTATTTTTGGGTGCTGAAATTCAGCAAGAAAAAGAGTTTTTAATGTAGCTGCTTCCGTTTGTTTTATTGCATATTATCACGTTGTTGACTTCTATTACTGATATTATTAAAATTTATGAATTGGTTTCATTTTAATTTCTAGAAGTTTTTTCATTTGTTTCTCCATCATCTTTCTTCTTGCCAAATTTCTTTCTATAAATAAATATCCCAATAAGAACAATTAAAAAAAGTGGCCAAAACGGTAACAAAAACAAAATGATGTCACCTAAAACTTTTCCACCACTTCCGAAAGCATCGCCTGCTTTTTGCGAGAAAGTTTGGTTTTCGTTATTTTCTTTTTTGGATAGATTTTGATTTTCTAATAATGTCAATTCAATATTGCACATTTGATTTTCAGTATAATCTCGCCCTTTAACTTCAATATTTTTAGACTTTATACTTCCAAGATTGTTGCTCACAGATTCTACAAAATAATCAAATTGCGATAACGGAATTTTCGCAGACAAATACATCGTTTGCAACTCATTGTTACTCACAACATTTTCAGTTTCTAATTTTCCTCCGAATCTTGTCAAATCTTGACTTAATTGCTGACGAGCCATTGTCAAATTATCAACACCAAGCTCAATCTTGGCAGATTTTGTTAAAATATCCAACTTTGGTTGTTGTTGCTGTTGAGGACCGTCTTTATAAACAACTTTAACTTGTTCTTTTAATTTTTTAAGATCATCAAGACTTTTAATTTTAGAACTGACAGAGTCGATTTTCTTTTGGATTTCTTTAGAATCTACAGTTTTCTTAAAATTATCAATGCTAGAACCGAGAGAGTCAATTGATTTTTTAGAATCATTAAAAACTTTTTCCAGTTTTTCTTTCTCTTTTATGATTTGTGGAACGCTCACAGAATCTAAGTTAATAGAAAGTGAGTCAATATTTTTGAGATTGTCGTTAACGTTACTGATAAGACTATCCGCCGATTTTATATGATCTTGTAGTTGTTTTACTTCAGATTTTTGACACATCACTAATGTATTAAGCAGGATAATGCCAACAATAATTTTTTTCATATTCAAAAAATTTATGAGATAAAACTAAGGTCTTTTAAAAGAAATAAATTGTAAATCTTCAGCAAAACAATTGTAATGACAACCGACTGAATATCAATTATTAAATCTTAATTTACAAGAATTTTACAAGAATAAAATAGAGAATTAATGGTGGTGATCGTGGGTTAAATGTCCTAACATCGCCAAAGCAATACCTAAAACGACAAAAATAATTTTTGACCAATCCATTTTGTGATTTTTGTTGCTTTCAAAAATGATAACAGACGAAATATGTAAGAAAATCCCAGCAACCACCGCTAAGAAATAAATCTTGTGCTCAGGGTTAAAATAATGCCCAATCCACATGCCTAATGGAGAAGCCAAAGCGAATATTAAAACCACCAACCAAAATTTGGGAGAAAAGGTTTTACTTCTTGCCAAGAAACTGCCCAATACAAATGAAATCGGCAAATTATGGAACAAAATCCCAGTTAAATAAGGTGAAAAAACTTCTTTCTCCTGAGCTAACGGAATCCCTTCTATAAAAGCGTGGACAAATAAACCAACAATTAAAGCAAGAGGCAGAATGTGCTCGTCTTCAGCATGATGATGAAAATGTCCGTGTTCAAAACCTTTGGTTAAACTTTCCAAAAGCATTTGTAGCAAAACGCCAGCAATGACAAAAATGCCAACATTATGCTCGCCACTTCCGTAGATCTCAGGAAAAACTTCGTTAATACAGATTGTTATTAAAAATCCAGCGCTCATCACCAAAAGATTCTTTGCGAACTTCTGTTGACCACCGAAATACTTACCTAGAAAAACGCCTACTAAAACGCTTAATATCAGAGCAATAACAATCATTTAGAAATTATTTTTTAATAAATAAATTAATGCAACGCGGTGATGTTTCAAGATCGAAATCGCTCAATTCGTAATTCCCCCAAACCTTAACACGTTCAAAACCAACTTGTTTTGCATAAGCTTCAATTTGAGCAGGTGTTGACAATTTCACTTTTTCAAAAAAATGAAAATCCGTCCCTTCATCATGAAACTGAATATCTTTTACTACAAAATTGTTTTCTATTTTTTTAGAAATATTAAACTTAATTCCTTCCTTTTCAACCAAAGCTTCTGGAACTAAAGTATTTCTAACATAAGTTTCATTCAAAAAATCTAAAACGAAATATGCACCCGACTTCATCGAATCATAAACCGATTGAAAAACTTTAAGATCATCGTCAGCGTTTTCGAAATAACCAAAACTTGTAAAAAGATTGAAAACCGCATCAACAGGTTCTGCAACATGCATTGGATCGCGCATGTCATGAATCGCGAAATGTAAACTTGGATTCTCAAATTGCTTATTATGTTGGATACTTTGCTCCGACAAATCAAGTCCTAAAACATTGTAACCTAATTGATTAAGAAACAAAGAATGACGCCCTTTGCCACAAGCCAAATCCACGATTCTTGCATGTGGAGCCAATTCTAAATCCTTAACCAAAAGATTAATAAAATGTTCCGCTTCGTTGTAATCTCTATCCTTGTAGAGAATATGATAATATGGTGTATTAAACCAAGATTCAAACCATTGCATAGGTGCAAAAATACGACATTTATACGATAGTAAATCTTAATAATTGTTTAAAATTCGATACAAAACATCTATTATTAAAACAGAGATAACTTTGCATTCAATTCCTAAACATAATATGCTTAATTTTGCAACATGAATACAGATAATCTGCAAATACAAATAAAGACTTTTTTTGGACTGGAAGAGATTCTAGCAGAGGAAGTTAAGAAGCTAGGAGGTCGTAAAGTTGAAATCAAAAACAGAGCCGTTAATTGCGAGGGTGATCTTGGTTTTTTATACAAAATCAATTATTCTTGCCGTACTGCGCTTAAAATTTTAGTGCCAATTAAAAGTTTTAAAGCCTTTGATGCCGATCGTTTTTATGACAGATTATTTGATGTTCAATGGGACGAATATATGTCAATTGACCAAAGTTTTGCCATTGATGCCACGATAAATTCTGAACGTTTTAGTCATTCGCAATTCATGACTTTAAAAATGAAAGACGCAATCGTGGATTTCTTCAAAATGAAATACAGAGACAGACCAAATGTTGACAGCAAAAACCCAGACATAAAATTTCACTTACACATTGATAGAGAGCTAGTTAGCATAAGTCTTGACAGCTCGGGTGATCCACTTTTCAAAAGAGGTTATCGTCAAATGCAGACTGAAGCACCAATTAATGAAGTTTTGGCTTCTGGACTTTTGCAAATTGCAGGTTGGGACGGCAAAGGTAATTTCCTAGATCCAATGTGCGGAAGTGGAACTCTACTAGTTGAAGCTGCGATGATTGCAATGGATTTGCCAGCACAGATTTTTAGAAAGAAATTCGCTTTTCAAAACTGGAAAAATTACGATGCAGAATTGTTCACGACGATTAAAGAATTCAGAATCAATCGTGTAAAAGAATTTACTGGTAAAATTGTTGGTTACGATATTGATTTAAAAGCACTTAATGTCGCAAGAACTAATATCGAAGCTGCGGAATTAGAAGACGTTATTGAAGTTAAAAAACAAAACTTCTTCGAATCTAAGAAAGAATTATTCCCACTTTTGGTTGTGTTTAATCCGCCTTACAACGAAAGAATCTCTATTGAAGTTGAAGATTTTTACAAAAAAATCGGTGACACTTTCAAACAAAATTATCCAAATACTTTAGCTTGGTTGATTACATCCGATCTCGAAGCTACCAAAAAAATTGGCTTAAGACCTTCTCGAAGAGTTAAACTTTTTAATGGTAAATTGGAGACGCGTTTCTTACAATACGAAATGTATGAAGGCACGAAAAAAGCAAAATTCGATAACCAAAACTAAAATTTAATTTCAATAAAAGATCAAGATTTTGAATTCTATTTCCATCATTATAGCCATATACAATCGCCGCGACGAACTCTTTGAATTACTAAATTCTTTACTCCGTCAAACGGATAAAGATTTTGAAATTATTGTTGTTGATGATGGTTCAAAAATAGATTTAAGTCCAACTATAAAACTTTTTGAAAATCAGTTAGATATACACTTTTATCAAAAAACTAATTCAGGACCAGGACTTACAAGAAATTATGGTTCAAAACGCGCAAAAAATGATTGGTTAGTCTTTGTTGACTCAGACGTTATTGTTGAAGAAAACTATATCGAAAACATCAAAAAAGATTTGACAGAAATCCCATGTGATGCTTTCGGAGGTGCAGACAAAGCGCACAAAGGTTTTAACATCATGCAGAAAGCAATTTCCTATTCGATGACGTCGGTTTTTACAACAGGTGGTATTAGAGGAAACAAAAAAGCGGTGAGTAAATTCCAGCCTAGAAGTTTTAATATGGGCGTTAACAAAGAAGTTTTTTTGAAAGTCGGCGGCTTTTCTGAAATGCGAATTGGGGAAGATCCAGACTTGTCGATGACACTTTGGGAAAATGGTTACACAACAGCTTTCTTTGATAACATTGGTGTTTATCATAAACGAAGAACCGACCTTGGAAAGTTTTCGAAACAAGTCTATCAATTTGGTTGTGCACGACCAATTCTTAACCAAAGACATCCAAACTATGTAAAGCCAACATTTTGGTTCCCAAGTTTATTCCTCTTAGGTTATGTTATGGGTGTTTTCCATTACTTTGTTTGGGGTTACGGACATCTTTTAGCCTTGTATGGCTTGTATACCTTCATTGTCTTTTTTCATGCTTTAATCGTCACAAAAAACGTCAATATTGCAGCAATGGCGATTATTGCAACTTATGTCCAAATGTTCTCTTACGGCTATGGGTTTTTAAAATCTTGGATCAAACTAAATATTCTGCGTCAAAGTCCTAAAGAAGCATTTCCTTCCCATTTTCATTAGGAAGGACATGTATGCAATTATATTGAAGTCGAAATTTAATTGATTTTAAGCGCTTTGTAATCACTTGGGTTGCTTAGCTTATCGATCGCTTGAATCGCAACAGCATTAAGAGATTTACCATTATTAGCAGTCGGAATAACCAAAGACGTAATATCCGAAGTAAGAATTTCGGTTTTCCAAGTATCTCCATATTTTGCGTAAAGAACCCATTGGAAGACATTCATTTTATCTTCAACAGACCAAAAAACACTTGTATTTCCGTTATCTTGTTTGTATCCTAAAGTTGGCTTTGAAATTGAATTAATTTTCAACCAAGGACTTTTCGGAATTAAAGCTTTTTCTTGATAAACTTTAGTTTTTAAAGCGTTTTGCATCGCCCAACTTTTTGTTAAACCAGCAATACTCCAATGGATTTCTCCTGGACTATTTTTAAGAATGTTACGACTTACTTCGACTTGGTTAACGATTTCTGTTGGCTTGTCAGACGCTTTTACTTCAACGGTGTTAAGTCCAGGCCAAAGATGTCTTTTCATGGTATTTTCGCTTTCCCACCATTCTAGAAGTTTTGGAAAACTTTGTCCAGAAGAATTAATCGGCCAATACAATTGTGGCGCAAAATAGTCGACCCAACCTTTATTTAACCATAATTTGGCATCAGCATAAAGCTCATCATATTGCGAAGAACCTTTGATACCTGCAGGATAACCAGGTTTCCAAATTCCAAATGGACTGATCCCGAATTTAACATAGTTTTTTTCTGATTTTATTTCTTTGTAAACGCGTTCTACAAATTTGTTCACGTTATCTCTTCTCCAATCTGCTCTTGACAAATTTCCGCCCGAGTTTTGGTAAGCATTCCAAGTTTTAGAATCTGGGAAATCTACGCCACCATTGTAAGTTGCGTAAGGATAGAAATAATCATCGAAGTGAACGCCATCTATTTCGTAACGTTTTACCAAATCTTTCACCACGTTAGAAACATGATCCTGAATATCTTTACTTGCAGGATCAAACCAATACATTCCATTTCTTAAACGATACGTATATTCTGAAAATTTGTTAACGAGAGAACTTCCATTCACTTTTCCACCATTAGAATGATGCGCTCGATAAGGATTTAGCCAAACATGAAGCTCCATGCCTCTTTTGTGAGCTTCTTCTACCCAAAAAGTTAAAGGATCGTAATATGGATTTGGCTTTTTGCCTGTTTCTCCTGTTAAAAAGTATGACCAAGGTTCATGCGGACTTTCGTATAGAGCATCACCAGAAGGTCTTACCTGCAAAATTACCGCATTGAAATTATTGTTCTTCAACATCTCCAGTAATTCAATAGCATCAGCTTTTTGTTGATCTGTCGATAAGTTATTTTTTGAAGGCCAATTGATATTAGCAACCGACGCAATCCAAGCACCACGAAACTCACGATTTAACGTTGGAAGATCAACTTTGTAATCCGTACTTTTAACAGGCGTTGTTGGTTTTGGTGTTGTAGGTTTGGTTGGTACTGGTTTTTTGGTTGGTACAGTCTTTTTGGGTTGAGAGCCGCAACTGTACACCAACATTATCGCTAAAACCAATAAAGAACATAGTTTGAATAAGCTAAAATCCCTTTTAAACATATTTTAAAAAATTTAATCCTCGAAAATAATAAAAAAAGCCTCGAAAATCGAGGCTTTCATATAATAATTAAAAACTTATGACTTTTTTTAAAGGATTTATTTTGAAACGCATAGCAGTCAAATAAAAATAGCTGAACCTTATGCACTTGTAATTTTATATAGGAATTAAGCACAACTTTTTACTTCTGAATTTGTTTAAATTCAGTTTTATATTGAAGGTTTTTAAGACTAAGTGTTTATGAATTAAGAATGATAGATGTTGTGTAGAGGCCGTGGTTTATCTTACAAAAATTATTGCGCTCGCCAAAATATAAAAACCCCACAAAGCGTAGCTTTGTGGGATTTGATTTGTTATATATATCGTGAGATTACAATTTACTCACTGGCACTTTAAAAGCAGCAATTGTTTCGTGTTTGCTATTCAATAATGACAATTTATCCAATTGTACATCAAAATATTTGGTTTCTTTCAAAACTTTTCCAAAAGTAGTTTCGGCTTCCATATCTTGACAAGCCATCATTGTTGCCATACCTTGGTTGAAGTTAATTTTGTTGCCTGGTTCTATTGTAAAAGCCCCATTCATTTGGTTACAACCAGCATTACTACTAAATCTAGATGTCTTTTCATCAAGACTAAGGTAACCTTCTTTTTTACTTGTTTTTTGTGCATCAAATGCTTTACCATACATTTCTTTCAGATACCATTTTTTATTCAAAAGCTCATTGTAATCTTTTGTTAAAACATAGTGATCTTTTAGAGAAGTGGTAATTTTTGTTCCGTCTTGATTTAGCATACTTATATTGTCTTCTCCGACAAATAATTTTAAACTTTGACCATTTTTGGTTTTTGGTTTTAGGTTAACAACATTCCCTGATTCGTCAAAAGAATATGTACCATTTTCTAGAATGCTTGTGCCATTTTTTCCAAGATAATCTTGTTGCAAAATATAGGTATTGTCTTTGTTTAGATAGATTCTTGTCTTTATACCACTACAATCTGCACATGGCAAAACACCAAGATATACGCCAAGATAATCTAGCGAAGTTTTTGCTGTATGACCATCTGGTAAGCTAGATTTAGGAGTTGTCGAACATGATGACAGACTTAACATTGCTATTGCAAATGCAGAAAAGCCTAAATTCTTAATTGTATTTTTGTTTATCATAACGTATTTTTTTTCATACTTATTCAAAATGTGTTCCTAAAATTTAAATTTCATAAAAAATAAATAAATATTTGCGAATTTTTAAATTGCAAGTTTGAGTTTTTTCAAAATCCGTATCTTCGCAGCATGAAACCAAGTTTTGCAGAATTTGAGTTGCCTAAGGCACTCAATGAAGCTTTGGAGAAACTTAACATCTCTGAGCCAACGCCTATTCAATATAAAAGTTTTTCTCCGATAATGTCCGGACGCGATATTATGGGAATTGCCCAAACGGGTACTGGTAAGACTTTAGCCTATCTTTTACCGATTCTTAAAGAGTATAAATATTCGAAAACCCACCAACCAAAAATTTTAATTTTGGTGCCTACGAGAGAGTTGGTGGTGCAGGTTACAGAAGTTCTTATGCAATTGACAGAGTTTATCAATGTTCGTGTAATGGGCGTTTATGGTGGTGTAAACATCAATACACAAAGAAAAAACATTTATGAAAATGGCGTAGATATTTTGGTTGGTACACCAGGTCGTGTTATGGATTTGGGTATTGATAATGTTATCCAATTCAAAGATCTAAAGAAACTTGTTGTTGATGAGTTTGATGAAATGTTAAGTTTGGGTTTCAAAGCACAGTTGACGAATATTTTCACGATGATGAGTGAGAAGCGCCAAAATATTTTGTTTTCTGCAACGATGACAGATCAGGTTGATGCGATGTTGAATGAATATTTCAAAAATCCATTGGAGATTTCGTTGGCAAGATCGGGGACACCTTTGGAAAAGATTGATCAGTCGGTGATTCCTGTGGTTAATTTTAATACGAAATTAAATCTTTTAATTCATCTTTTAAAAACTGAAAATGATTTCGAAAAGATTTTAATTTTTGCCAATAATAAAAAACATGCGGATTTAATTTTTAATAAAATTGATGAAGAATTTCCTGAGCAATTTGGTGTAATCCACTCGAACAAATCTCAGAATTTCCGTCTTCGTGTGATGGAAGAATTTAGCAATAATGAACTTCGTGGGATTATCACAACGGATATTATGGCAAGAGGTCTCGATATTCCAGATGTATCGCATGTTTTCAATTTCGAAATTCCAGAAATTCCAGAGCAATATATTCACAGAATTGGTCGTACAGGTCGTGCGGACAAAAATGGTATTGCCATCAGTTTTTACACTCCGAAAGAAGAAACTGCGATTTTGGACATCGAAGTTTTGATGGACAAAGAAATCAGAAAAGAAGCTTTCTCAAGCGATGTCAAAGTTTCTGATGTAAAAATTGAATCTGAGAAAGAAGTTGTCATTATGAAAAACCCTGTCGTGGTGAAACTTAACGAAGGTGGCGCAGCTTTCCATGAGAAAAAAGACAAAAACAAAAAAGTCAATTGGGGTGGACCAACTAAGCGTAAACCGCCAAAAACAAAACCTACGAACCGCGGTCAGCAAAAACAAAAATCTCGCAAGAAAAAATAATAAAAACGCCCGAAATTTTCGGGCGTTTGTTGTGTTATCTAAAGTAGATTTATTTTTATAATATCGTCAATTCGAGTAAAAATCTGCAAGATTTTGTATCGAGAATTCTTTATTTTTAGAGTTCTAGATACGATTTTTTCAAAATCTACTAGAACAGACGGAAATGATTTTATCTTTAATTGATTTGTTAGTACGTCATTTCAACGATTTTCTTAGCATCTTCAGGCGTTACCATTTGATTTTCACCAAGAAGCCAACCTCTAGATTCGAAAGCTGCTTGCACTTTTTCGGCCGTTCCGTTATAAGAATCGGTGTATTCTGAAAGTTTTGTTTTGATATCTAAAGAATGGAAAAATTGCTCCATCGCTTCGATTCCTTTTTTAGCCTTTTCGTCTACCGAACCTTCGGTAATGTTCCAAACACGTTCTGCATATTGTGCCAATTTATCTTTCTTCTTATCAAAATAATAGTGATAATGTTGCGGCGCTACAATTGCAAGAGTTCTAGCGTGGTCGATGCCGTATTGCGCAGTCAATTCGTGTCCCATGCTGTGCACAGCCCAATCTTGCGGAACACCTTTCCCGATAAGCCCGTTAAGTGCCATCGTACAACTCCACATAAAGTTAGCAGCCGCGTCGTAATCGAAAGTTTCTCCCATAACTTTTGGCGCAACTTCCTGTAAACTTAACAAAATACTTTCTGCAAAACGATCTTGCAAGCTCGCACCTGTCGGATAAGTCATATATTGTTCTAGCACGTGTGTGTAGGCATCTGTAATACCGTTGGCGATTTGGTTTTTCGGGATTGATCTAATCACCTCTGGATCCAAAATCGAAAACTGAGGAAATAATCCAGGTCCGCCCATTGCCAATTTTTCACCAGTTCCGCGACGAGAGATTACAGCGCCTGAGTTCATTTCCGAAGCGGTTGCTGGTAAAGTCAAAACTGTTGCGAAAGGCATTCCTTTTCCTTCTTTGGTTACAACACGATTACTAAGGATTTCCCAAGGTTCGCCATCATAATTAGCTGCCGCCGAAAGAAATTTAACGCCGTCAATAACCGATCCGCCACCAACAGCAAGCAAGTAATCGATGTTTTTGTCTTTAATAACTTGCAAAGCTTCTAGCAAAACTTCGTATTCTGGATTGGCAGGCACGCCACCAAACTTTGTTAATTTGTAACCATCAAGCGCAGCGATAACTTGCTCGTAAACACCATTTTTCTTGATACTTCCGCCACCATAAATCATTAGGATGTTAGCGTCTTTAGGAATTTCGCGAGATAATTTTTCAATTTTCCCTTTTCCAAATATAATTTTTGTAGGATTTTTAAACTCGAAATTTAACATCGTAAATATTATTTTTTAGTGCTATAAATTTACGGAATTATATTCTTTTGGGCGTGCCCTTTTGCCAGAAGACGAGGTTAAATATTGTTAAATCCGCATCGGCAAAAGGTCGCGTCATGCAGGGCTCCACTTCGTTTTGGTGCTGTGCACCGCGCTTTGCAAGCGCGCCCTTACTACCGCTCACGCATTTTGATTTACGAATTATGAATTATGAATTATGAATTATGAATTATGAATTATGAATTATGAATTAGTTTTGACTAAGAGACAAGAGACAAGAGACAAGAGACAAGAGACAAGAGATAAGAATCAAGAATCAAGAGCCAAAAACCAAAACCAAAAACTAAAAACCATCAACTGACAACCAACAACCATCAACTAACACACAAGTTGCGCGAAGGATAGTAGCGGAAATCCTTTTTGTAAGCTAGGGAAAATGTTCGGCACAAAAAGATTGCAGCGAATAGCCTGACCCGAGCATAGGGAAAGGCGAGGTGAGGGGTGCGCCCAAATAATTTTAAAAATATGATTTTATAAAGCGAAGTTTGTGCGTGTGCTTGTTTTGATCTTTGTTGAAAATCCCCATTGAGTCCAGATCGTCGATTCTGACTTTGCCGTGTGCATGGATAATTTTTTGATTTTCGAGAATGATACCAACGTGGACAACTTTCCCTTCCGAGTTGTCGAAAAATGCAAGATCACCTGGCTGAGCTTCTTCCAGAAAGGTTAGAGGTTCGCCACTTTCGGCTTGTTGAGAGGCGTCGCGAAGGATTTTGATGCCGTGGATTTTGTAAATCATCTGTGTAAAACCGCTACAATCTAAACCAAAAAAACTTTTTCCGCCCCATAAATAAGGCACATTCAGGAATTCTTTAGCGCAAATAACGATGCTTTCGCGCTTGTCGTGACTACGCACAACTTCGGGTGTTTTGTAGGTAACCTCCGAACCTAGCGACAAAAGAATATTGCCACTTTCGGTCGCCGCAGCATCGAAAGTCTCTTTGATGTAATTGGTTTTACGATTGTTGATAAACTCTGGCGAAACGGGTGTAATTTGTTTGGTATCCATCCAACCTTCGTAGCCATCGTAATGCATTTTGATTTTGGTGAAGTTATTTCTGACTTCCAAAATGTCGGCAGATTCGCCAAAAAGCATCTGTGTGACCATTTCGCTGCGGTCACTATTTTCGGCTCTAATTGGTGCTATTGATACGTTGCAAACTCCTTGTTCCATTATTTTTTTCGGATTAAATGAATACCGTCTCGCAAAGGTAAGATTAGGTTTTCGAAATCTGGGTCTTCTGCGACAATTTTATTAACTAATTTTATCTGTTGTGTGGCTTTGTTGCTAGGATTTTCTTCCAAAACCTTGCCATACCAAAGGACATTGTCTATTAAGATGACGCCGCCAGATTTTAGTTTTGGTTTTATTAATTCAAGATATTCGAGATAACTTTCTTTATCTGCATCGATAAACACCAAATCCCAAGTAACGTCTAGATTTTTAATCTCTTGTCGAGCATCACCAAGAATAAATTCTATTTGATTTGAAAATTCGCTTTCCGCAAAATACTTTTTAGGAATGTAAGCCAGATCTTCGTTTTTGTCCAAAGTATAGATTTTGCCATCTTTGGAAAGTCCTTCTGCTAAACACAATGTCGCATATCCTGTAAAAGTTCCGATTTCTAAAATATTGTTAGGCGACATCATTTTAGAAATAATACTTAACAAACGACCTTGTAGGTAACCAGAAATCATATGTGGTTGCGTTGTTTTTTGGTAAGTCTCTTTGCGTAGTTTTTTCAGGATTTCGGGTTCGCTGGAAGCATTGGCTTCTAGATAGCGATCCATTGGTAAGTCTAACTCTTCGAAATAGCTCATTCTTCTAGATTCTTATTTCAAAATTACGGAAAATAAAAATCCTACAGAAATTCTGTAGGATTTTGTTAGTATTGCTTTGTAGTAAGCTTATTTCTTAGGTGCGATGTCCATAAGTTTCATAAACTCATCTAGCTTAGGCATAATGATGATTTCCGTTCTACGGTTTTCAGCACGTCCAGATACGGAAGCGTTGGTTGTTTTAGGATTGTACTCCGAACGTCCACCAGCTGTAATTCTGTTAGGATTAACCCCGAATTGTGTCTGAAGAACTTTAGCAACCGCGGTACCACGAAGTGCAGATAGATCCCAGTTGTCTCTTGGTACAGATGTGCTGTTAAGTGTTGCGTTATCTGTGTTACCTTCGATAAGAACGCTGTAAGTATCGTAATCGTTGATAACTTTCGCTACTTTTCCTAAAACTTCTTGAGCTGCAGGAAGAACTTCGAATTTACCAGTTTGGTAAAGCATTTTGTCTGATAACGAAATCATTACCACACCTTTAAGAACTTTAACATCAACATCTTGATCTGCGATGTTGTCCAAAGAACGTTTTAGCTTATTAGATAAAGCCAAGTTCAAACTATCGTTTTTAGAGTTTGTCGAAATTAATTGCTTAATGTATTTGTTAGAAGCGTTAATCTCGCCAACCAATTTATCAATGTTAGTCGAGCTTTTTCCAGAGTTGCTAAGACAAGCGTCCAAAGAGCTTTTCAGCGCATTGTTTTGTCCCATTAGCAAGTCATTTTGACTTTGAAGACCAGAGTTTTTGCTATTCAAATCTTGGATTTGTCTTTGTCTTTCGGCTGCGTCGTTGATACATTGCTGATAGTTAAGATTCAGTGCGTCGAATTGTTTTTTACTAACACACGAGGTTGCTGTAATTGCCATTGCAGCCATACCTAGAATTTTAATTAATCTCATACTGTATGATTTTAGATTTTTTCAAATTTACAAAATGCTTTTAAATAAAGGCTTATCTTTGCTATTATTATAACGTAAAACTTAGTAATAAGTTTGCTTAGTTCCTTTACTTTTGGCGCCTCTCTCGAGAAGTTACTTCCACAAGCGCATCAAAAAACATTCCTTTTAGCAGTTAGCGGAGGGATTGACTCTATGGTTTTGCTAGATTTGTGCCACCAATTGCAACTTAGTTTTGAAGTCGCTCATGTTAGCTATCATCTTAGAAATGAGGATTCTAACTTGGATCAAATTTTGGTCGAATCTTGGTGTGAGAAAAATAAAATAAAATTTCATCTTTATGATGTTTCCAAAAAAGATAAACAACCCGAAAACTCTATTGAGAATTGGGCGCGCGAAATTCGGTATCGATTTTTTAAGGAAATTTTAATAAAAAATAAGCTCGATTTTTTAGTTACAGCGCATCATCTCAATGACCAATTGGAAACTTTTGTGATAAATCTTTCCAAAGCTGCTGGTCTTAAAGGCTTAAAAGGAATTCCTGAAAAGACAGAAATTATCATCCGTCCTTTGTTAGAGTTTTCGCGCGAAGAGATTGAAGTTTATGCTAAACAAAATCAGGTAGAATATCGCGAAGATTATACCAATGCTGAGAATATTTTTGTTAGAAATAAAATTAGAAATCAAATAACGCCTTTGTTAAATGAGGTTAACAAAGATTTTCTTGAAAATTTTAAAACATCGATTTTTATTATTAAAGAATCGAAGGACTTTATAGACACGCAAATCGATTTTATTTTTGAAAATTTAGTCAAAGAAAATTCTGACTTTTTAATTTTGGATAAAACTAAATTAGCCGCTCAATCTGATTTTGTTAAATATGAGATTTTGAGCCGATTTGGATTTAATAATAAAACCGAGATTGATAAAATCTTTGAAGCCGAAAACGGAAAATCTTTTAAAACCAATTCTCATCATATTAAAATTGGTCGAGAAGAGATTTTAATTCAAAGTTTTGAAACAGAAATAAAATCTGAAGAATTTGAATTAAATATTATTGAAACTGCTGATTCTGTTATTCTAAAAATGCCCTACACTTCTAAGTTTTCAGAATGGGAATTTGATGTTAATTTGATAAAACTTCCTTTGCAATTGCGACATGTAGAAACTGGCGATATTTTCTTCCCAAAAGATTTTAATGGTAAAAAGAAAGTTTCAAAATTTATAAAAGATGAAAAACTAAATGTCGTAGAACGTTCTGCTGTTCGCGTTTTAGTAGATTCTCATAATCAAATTCTTGGTGTATTTCCGCTTCGACAAGATCATCGATTTCTAAAAGTTTAAGTATTTTTATTATTTATTTTAAAACTGTTAATAAATTGAATTAAATATTAATTTATTATGTAGTGATTGATAAATTTTAATATTGGGTACGAAATTTGTATTTTGATTTTCAAGACAAAATTCTTTGTCAAAACTCAATCAAATTATCGTTTAATCTTAAAAATTACAGCTATGGCAGATTTTCAACCCAATGTAAAGACGGATTCTAAAGTTAGAAGTCGAAAAAATCTAGTGAAAATGGATATGACACCCATGGTCGATTTGGGTTTTCTATTGATTTCCTTTTTTATGTTTACGACTAATTTTAATAAACCCAATGTTGTTGATCTAAGTCTTCCCGCAACGACAAAATCGCTAGGCAACGAAATTGATCTTAGTAATTCGATTACCCTTATTTTAGGCGAAAACAATCGCGTTTTTTATCATCAATTGGATCAAAAATCATTAACGTCTGATCTATTAAAAGAAGTGTCTTTTGATAAATTTGGACTTACAAACCTTATCGAACGCACAAAGAAAGCTGCTAAAAATCCAAGTATTTTTACTGTGATTATCAAACCAACAGACGATGCTAATTATAAAAACTTTGTGGATGCGCTTGATGAGATGGCACTTACGAAAAGTCAACATTACGGCATCGCAGATATGCGAGATTGGGAAACCAAAATCTACGATGACAAATTAAAATAGCCTTGAGAATTTCTCAAGGTTTTTTGTTTAGGAGATTATGTTTAAATTTGGAAAAAACAAAATATGTTACATTACGAAATTTCAGGAAAGGGAAGAGAGACGCTGGTCTTGTTGCACGGTTTTATGGAGAATCTTGAGATTTGGGATGATATGATTCCGCATTTATCGGAGGATTTTCAGTTGGTGAAAGTTGATCTTGCTGGCTTTGGAAAATCTGCTCCGATTACAGAGATCCAAACTATGGAATTGTTTGCTGATGAAGTTAAAAAATTGACGGATCATTTAGAAATAAATAAATTTCATTTGTTAGGACATTCGATGGGAGGTTATATTAGTTTGGCTTTTGCAGAAAAATATCCTGAACTATTGAAGAGTTTTACTTTGTTTTTTTCGACTTATTTTGAAGATGATGACGAGAAGAAAAATATCCGCGAAAAAAGCTTACGACTAATAGAAGAAAATTATAAAGCTTACGCCAATGCAGGAGTACCAAACTTCTTTGGTCCCGAAGCTCGTCGCACTTTAAAAAATAAAATACAATTAGCTAAAGAAATTGCTTACACCGCAAATGTTGATGGCGTTTTGGCTTCACAAAAAGGTATGAAAGATCGTCCAAACAGAAAGTCGGTTTTAGACCAGTTTGATGGAACAATTCTTTTAATAGAAGGCAGGTTCGATAATGCCGTTAACGCTGTTAAAACCATTGCCGACCTGCCAGAACGTGATAACATCAAAGCTTATTTGCTTGATTGTGGACACAATGGACAATGGGAAAAACCAAGTATTTGTGCCGAAATAATTAATGCTGAGTTGCTGGATGAAGAATAATCTCCCCAACAGTACTTCAGTACGTTTTTATGAGTGTTTTAAAAAGTTTGGATTTTGCCATTCTGGATTAGGATATTTATAAAAACCTTCGCCTGATTGCTGTCCTAATTTGCCTTGATCTATTAATTCAGATTTCATTTTTTTTGCGATATTTTGCGTTAAATCGCCGGGTATATTTTTTACTACATTATAATTGGTGTTCATCCCATTGATATCCAAAATCGCCATTGGACCAAAAGGCGCTCCTGTGGCAATCATCCACGTCTTGTCGATGGTTGCAGGATCGGCAATATCGTTCGCCCACAGTGCAAGACCTGATATCAAAAGTGGAATCAACAAACTATCTAAAACATAGCCAGAACCCTCTTTTTTAAGCTCAATCGGAAGCATGCCAATCGCTTTTGCAAATTCCACAATTTCTGAAAAAACGGCAGGTTTGGTATCTTCCGAACCCATAATCTCAGCGGTATTGCGCACCATAATATGATTCGCAAAATGCACATTCAAAAATCGGCTAGGATCACTCACAAATTGGTTCAGCTGACTAGGAAGTAAAGTAGAGGAATTGCTGGCGAATATCATCTCTTTTCCAGCGGCTTTATCGGCCTTTTCCCAGAATTCTTTTTTGATATCCAAACTTTCGGGAACCGCTTCTATTAAGAGATCGGCATCTTTTAGAGCTTCATTCAAATCGGTGGAATACGAAAGATTTGCCTTTATATTTTCAATTTGATTATCAGTGGCTTTTAGATTCTGTTTGTATTCTTCTGTCAAAGTGTCCAGCCTTGATTTTGCTTTGTCTAAAGCTTCATCATTAATATCATAGACGGTGGTTTTAAAACCGAAAAAAGCAGCCTGAACAGCAATTTGATAGCCAAGGACACCGCTTCCGGCAACGACAACATTTTTAATCTTAACCTTGTCTAAATCTGCTTTCGGAGCTTTTAAAAAATCTGGACTTTGCCATGCAGGATTGGGATATTTATAAAATCCTTCTCCTGTGGAAACTCCTAATTTATTCTGGTCTATAAATTCAGTTTTTAACTTATCCAAAATCACCTGATCTTCTTTTTTACCATTGGCAACTTGGATTTTATAAATATTATAAGGCGTGGTAAGTCCTACAATATCATAAAGTGCCATAGGTCCATAAGGCGAACCTGTGCCAAGCATCCACGTCTGATCAATGGTTTGTGGACTAGCAAAATCACCAACCCACAGTTGCATTGCAGCATTCAGGAAAGGATTTAGCAAAGAATTGAGAACATAACCCGGGACTTCTTTATTCAAAACAATGGGAACCATGCCAATATTTTTGGCAAAATCTATAATTTCCTCCCTCACCTTGGGATCTGTATTGGGATGCGGCATGATTTCCGCCGTATTTCTAATCCAAATTTGATTGGCAAAATGCAAATTCAAAAATTGCTCTGGACGGCCTGTTGCAGCAGCAAACTTACTAGGCAACAACGTTGAAGAATTGCTTACGAAAATAGTTTTCTTAGGTGCTAATTTTGCAGCTTGTTGATAGAAATCTGTCTTTATCGCGATATCTTCGGGAATGGCTTCTATCAAAAGATCAGCGTCCTTTAACGCTTCTCCGAGATTGGAAGTGTACTGCAATTTTTCCTTTGTAGATGTAATTTGCTGATCGGTTGCTTTCAGATCTTTTTTATAATTTTCGGCTAGTGCATCAAATTTGTCTTTTGCTTTTTCCAAAAATTCGTCTTTAATATCGTAAATCGTAACATCAAAACCGTGAAATGCAGTTTGGAAGGCAATCTGAAAACCCAACACACCACTTCCAGCAACGGTTACTTTTTTTATTGCATTCATTTTTTTAATTCTTTATAATTTGTAAAACTGAGGATCAAAAGCTTCTTTTAGATTGCTAGGTTCCTTTCTTTTTTTATGATTTAGGTCGTGTCGAGTTGTTGATGAAGTTACATAAGCCGATTGTCTTGCTCTTTGAAGATTTCCTATGGGTGAATTTTCTTCCAACGTGCGGAAGGGCGTGAAAGAAAGATTTTCCATAATCTCAAAATTGCCGTCTTCAGGAACTTCCTGTTTTGGAATCGTAATTTTTGCAACAGTTTGGAACGGAGATAATTCTTGAGGCCATTCTTCGGTAAGGTCGTTAATCGGCATTTTCTTTAAATCTTTACAAAGCTGAACTTGCAATTCAAAAGTTAAATCGTTTTTTGCAATTTCCTTGATAATACCTTTTCTATACGGCCAATCTGCACTTTCGATATCAATTTCTTTATCAGTGATGGCATTTTTAGTTGGGTCGGTTGGTGCAATACGTACCTTTGCCACATAATCGCCATGTCGTACCGCGCCCATGCTATAAAATTCGTACAGAAAACTATTGATGGAAGGGATTTTTTCAAAGGTTTTCAACGCACCCAATTCTTTTAAAGCTTCAAAATTTGGGAATGCTTTTTTGTTTTCAGTTACCCACAAAGCGGCAAATTCCAATTTTCCTAAAGCTCCTTTTTCGAAGAAATCCGTTAGTTTAAGAAACAATTTTGAAATAAAAACATAATGCTCAGCCGTATTACAGAAGAATACGGGATTGTTGATCATATTATAATCTACATTGGTCGAATCTTCTTCTCCGGGAGCCAACTTTTTGCCATCGATACCAAAAATTTTTAATGCAAATCCTTGTGCATTTCCGCTCAATTTATCGGGTAAAACTCGCGACGAACCGTTAGAAAAACGCACAACAGCTTCATATTTTCCAGGTTTTGCATAGATACCTTGTGCAAGTTCGGGAGGTAAATTATCCAGAATTTCTACTTCTGCTTTTAGAGCCGCATAACCGTTGGCATGGGCATCGCGGGTATGGTATTTTATGTTGCTTAATTCTGGTGTATTGCGGATGTAATCAACAATATCTTTATTTATTTTTGCGATATAGTCGTCAAAATGTTCTGGAATTTCTTCCAAATCGTAGCTATATTTGATGTATTCGTTCATGTTTTTCTGATTTTAATTTTACAAATCGCTAATCCATTGTAGCGCAGACAAACTTGGTATAAAGCAATATTCGCCACCTTTTACAATATTAAAAGTAGAAAGACCACGGTAGCGTTTCACCAAAGGATCGGCAGGCATTGTAAACAGACCGTCTTTGTCCTGAACTCCAATTAACGGATCTTTTTCTGTTCCTAAATTCTGAGAATTACCGTCATTAGCCCATTGTTTCAACAAAAACTCCAAAGTGCCCATTGCATTTGCACTGATGCCCATGAAGTATTGTCCGCGTTCTTTCCCATCGTCTTTGGTCACGTCCGAAGGAACAATGTCACCAAAAGTTACACTTCTTCGGATAATGCGATGCAATCGTTCATCCTCCAAAACAAAGGTTTTAGAATCGCGCGGATTCATCCTACGAATATGAGAGCTGAACGGGCATTTCTTCCCAAACTCGTCATCTTTAAAGGAAAAAGCGTTATTTTTATCGGCGTCGCCACCAATCTTTTCATCATCTTTTTCTGGAGCAAGAATTAATGGTGCGCCACTCTTCCAACGGCCAACCATTTTAGCGCCTAACAATTCGGCTTCTTCAGGAGAATTGGTATTGTCTTTTAGATATTTATTGAAATCGGCAACCTGACTTTGGTATTTCCTAAAAATCATAAAAGAGCCATTCTTACCAAGAATTTCGGGTTGTGGATAAGGCTTTGTAATATCTCCTTCGCCAGGATAACCCAAAACAAATTCGCCAGCTTTCAAAGGTCTATCAAAACCTTCGGGAACATCAATTCCACTACCTTCAATTTCTGGATTGCTGATGCCATCGCGATAACCAAAGACATTTTTCACCTCTTCTGTTGCTCCAAAATCTTGACTAATTAATAATTCAACGCCTTTATTTTGGTCTAATTTGGTTCTAAATTCTTCCAGTTTTTTCTTCCAATCTTCCACCGAATTGGCAATGACAGCCGCTGCAATATGAATGTTTTTGTTTTTAAAATCTTTTTCCCAATTCTTAGGATCATTCACGCCAACATCGTTTAAAAAAGTGGCTCTTTTTGCCATTCCTTCCTTAAAAGATTCGGGAAAAGAATCCAAAGAATCTTGCGGAACGCCAATTTTTTCTAAACCATTATAAGTGAAGGTGATAAAAACGGACGATCCATCGTTTTGATGCCAATCTTTCGCAGAATTGATTAACGCAAGTAAATCTTTAAGCATCTGCTTGGCTTGCGTTGCATCTTTTATTTCTAAAAGCGCGACTGTACCGTAGTAAGGGATGGGTCTGCTTCGTAAAACCAAAGCTTGGATTTCCTCCAGTTCTATACTAACTTTATCGGGATTGAAAATTCTTTTTAGAAATTCTAATGCCATAATGTACTTTTTTAATGGATTATTTTTCTATTTGATTGGCTTCGTCGATGGCTTTATTTAGACCCGTAATAATTTTGTCATTCCTACGAATGTCGTTAACTGTAAGGTGCGGAACACCCACATACCAACCCGTTGCGGTAACTTGATGATCGAGAATAAATTGTTTTACACTAGGGTCTTTGATGCCTGGCCAACCTTCTACATTTCCAAAAATAATGTCCATTAATTGTGGGATTTTAGTAGCAAAATCATCAATATAGGCGTCCCAATCACCATCGTAGGCTGTACAGAAAAGAATTTTGGTATCGTTCTCTAGTAACACAATGCGCAAATCGTGCAAAGTACCTACTTTGGTGGCACCTTTTAGATTTCCGTTGGCGATTTCCATTATTTTTTTAAGATTTTCTCCACCGCCAGGTTTTAGATTGGCAAGTGCGGTAAGTTCGGAAACTCTTCCAGAACGAAGTCCTTTCTTACCTGCTGAAGTGGTTGAGTGGTCGTAACCATCATCGATACCTTCGGAAAAATTAGCTTTAATAAGTTCGGCTGTTAGTTTAAGATTTTCAAATAAGCTCATCATTTAATTTTTTTAGTTAGACAAATTCTGTTTAGAAAATTATGAAAATGAAGGCGAAAATTGCGCGCTAAAAGCATGAAACTGAATGCTAAACACAGCAATTCATGACCTTATTTAATAGCAAGTTACAAGAAATTTTAAACCTGATTTTAAAAATTAATGTTAAAAAAATAATAATTTTATTGGAGAAAATTTTCTGAACTCGAAAAGATTATTACAGGTCTTAAGCAGTATCAAATTTAATATTTACGAAGTTTTTTTGTAATTCCAAATTGCAAATGCATTAAGTCCTACAGCGAATAAAGAGATGTAGAAAAGCTCCATCGCAACATCTGAAAGGCCCGATCCTTTTAACACAATAAGTCGCACCACTTTTATAAAATGAGTTACAGGCGTGAAATTAGATACCGTAATGGCCCAATCTGGCATACTGTCGATACTCGTGAAAAAACCACTCATCAACATAAAAATCATCATAAAGAAAAAAGCGATAAACATGGCTTGTAACTGTGTATCTGCAAAGGTTGAAATTAACAATCCGAATCCCAATAAAGCAACTAAGTATACCGCGGCAAAAAGATAGAGCACCAGCAAACTGCCTTTCGGGAAAATACCATAAAATAGGTACATGACAACCAAACCGAGCGTAAAAACTAGTAAGCCAATAATCCAAAACGGAATCAACTTTCCGAGGATAAATTGCCATTTTTTAATTGGGGTTACATTAATTTGCTCAATGGTACCCACTTCTTTTTCTTTAACAATGTTAAGTGCGGTAATAAAGCCACCAATCATCGTTAAAAGCAAAACAAGAATCCCAGGAACCATATAATATTTATACTCGGCTCTTGGGTTGTACCAATTGGTGTTTTCTACGCTTATTTTTGCTAGAGATGTCATTACAGAACCATTTGGAGCCTTGATGTTAATATCTAAATTACTATTGAAATCTGCTAAAACCTGCACAAGATAAGCCGCACCCAATGACGCTTTTGTCCCATTGATGGCATCTGCGGATAAGTTGACTTTCTGACTGCCTTCGCGCACGATATTTTTTTCAAAACCTGTTGGGATTTCCAGAATTAAATCTGCAGTACCATATTCTATCATTTCCAAACCTTCTTTAAAGGATTTTGGATTGCCCACCATTTTAAAGTACCCCGAAGACGCAATTTTATTGCCCAATTGCTGCGAATAGCTGCTGTGGTCGTTATCTACGTAGGCTACATTCACGTTTTTAACTTCGAAATTTGCCGCCAATGGCAAAATGATAAGCTGCATAATCGGTGCAAAAAACATCATCGATAATATGGTTTTGTCACGCAAAATCTGTCGAAATTCTTTCTGTAAAATAAATGCTAAAACCTTCATGATAACCTTGTTTTAAAATTCTTTAATGCAACAAATAATAATCCTGAAGCCATTAAAAATAATATTAAAGTTTCTTTCCAAACATAACTGAAACCCAAACCTTTCAACATAACGGCTTTAATGATACTGTAATAATAGCGCGATGGCAAAATATGCGAAATCCACTGAAAAACAAGCGGCATATTCTCAATAGGAAACATAAAACCTGTTAGCAACATGGTAGGCATCATCATTCCCATCATCGAAATAAGCATGGCGGTTTGCTGAGAGTCTGTCACGTTAGAAATAAGCAATCCAAGAGAAAGACAAGTGATGATGAACAAAATACTTTCAGCAAAAATCAGCACCAAGCTTCCTTTAATTTCGACATCTAAGAAAAATACCGAAAGCAATAAAATAATAATAAAGTCGATAAGCGATAAAACAAGGTAAGGAACGGCTTTCGCAACCAAAACCATGATGGGTTTAAAAGGCGAAACCAATAAGATTTCCATCGTTCCTAATTCCTTTTCTCGCACCACCGCTACCGAAGTTAATGCCGTACTTACAATCATAAAAATTAAGGCGATAACTCCTGGAATAAAGTTTAGAGAACCGTTTTGCTCTTCGTTGTAGAGTTGACGCATTTCAGGAATAATTTGATAAGATAACTTTAGGTTGGGATTTAGCTCTTTTTGATAATTTGTGACAATCACGTTAATATAATTGGTAACTATGGTTGCCGTATTGGGATCAGAAGCGTCGGCAATCACTTGTATTTTCGCACCTTCGGGACGGAAAATATCCGAACCAAAATTGGCAGGAAATAATATAGCGCATTTTATTTCGCCCGTTCTGAATTTTTGCTCTATTTCATCGTAGTTAAGCGCGGCTTTTTTTACATGAAAATAAGAACTCGACTGTATTTTATTCATAATTTGTTGAGATTGCACGTCGCGAGCATTGTCCAGCACAGAGATTCCTATATTTTTAACCTCGCTGCTCAATGCAAAACCAAACAAAGTAATTTGCACGATGGGTAAACCAAAAAGGATTAACAAAGTACGTTTATCCCTGAAAACATGGTAAAATTCCTTACGTATAAAAGCTAAAAGTTGTTTCATTTTTAATCAGATTTTCTTTTTGCTGTTCTTGCCAATTGGAAGAAAACATCATCCATGGTATCTGTGTTGAATTTATTTTTCAAATTCGTTGGCGTATCCAAAGCCTCGATTCTACCGTCCACCATAACGCTAATGCGGTTACAATATTCGGCTTCATCCATATAATGTGTGGTCACAAAAACGGTAATTCCTTTTGCAGAAGCATCGTAAATCATGTCCCAAAACTGTCTTCTGGTAACGGGATCTACACCTCCAGTTGGTTCATCCAGAAAAACAATTTTCGGATGATGAAAAATAGCAACAGAAAATGCGAGTTTTTGTTTCCAACCCAAAGGAAGTTCTCCCACCAATTTTTTAGCTTCATTTTCTAAACCCAAAGTGGTGATAAGTTGGCTGCTTCGGGTTTTTATTTCAGGTTTTGAAACGCCATAAACACCTCCATAAAACTCAATATTTTCTAAAATCGTGAGATTGTCATACAACGAAAATTTTTGACTCATATAGCCAATGTTTTTTTTAATGCTTTCTTGTTGTTTGTAAACATCAAAACCGGCAACCGTCGCACTTCCCGATGTTGGAAAAGATAAGCCACAAAGAATGCGCATTGCCGTTGTTTTCCCTGCGCCATTAGCACCAAGAAACCCGAAAATTTCGCCTTGTTCTACATCAAAAGAAATAGAATCTACCGCCTTAAAATCTCCAAATTGCTTCGTAAGATCTTTGCATACTATTGCTTTATTTTCCATCGTTTTTTGCTGAGTTTATTTCGCTATAATTTTCGTTCATCAAACGGATAAAACTGTCTTCAATGCTTGGTTTTACCACTTTAATTTCTAAATCTTCTGGATGGGTTTCCTCTGCAATTTGCGTTACTTCTTCCAATGTTGCATCATCATTTTTCATGGTTAAGCGCATGAATTCTCCCGATGCATAACAGTTTTCAACCTCATCATTCGTTCTTAAATTCTGTAAAAGTTTATAAATATTCTTAGCTTTTAAGGCAAACAAGGTTTTAGGAAAATGCTTGATGATGTTGAAAGTCTGATTCTCATTAAATACTAGCTTCTAAATTTTCTATTTCCTCTAATATTTTTTCGCCTATTAAAACACCGTCTTTTACATACTCTCTAAGAATAGGTTTTATTTCATACTCCAACCGAATTTGCATATTACCTCCTTCTTTGGATTTATCAATAAAATAAGAATGGCCTAACGCGACATCTTTTGGATCCAATTCGTTAGATAAATATTGACTTCTGGTCTCATATCCATCAAGAGTAAACAATGCTTTCACCGAATTAAATAATGCGCTATCAAATTGAATATGATCTTCATTTGATAAATCTTTAGGTAAAACATCTACAAATGCAAAACGTCTTCTTATTGCGTAATCTATATGTCCAACCGAACGGTCAGCTGTATTCATGGTACCAATGATGTATAAATTAGGAGGAAGTATCAATTCTTTACCATCAACATCGTACATGCTTTCAACTGCTTCACCTCGATATTCCAAAGCATATATCAATTCGCCTAAAACTGAAGAAAGATTTGCTCGGTTAATTTCGTCTATAACAAGGATATATTTCTTTTCCTTAATAGCTTCAGCCTTTTCAGTTTTGGTACTTGAATTTTTGATAAAATCCTGAAATAAATTCAATACTCGAACAAAATAACTAGAGTGATGTCTAACTAAAGGTGAAACATTAGGATTGTGTTTCACTTGTTGCCGAGATGTATTGCCATCTAAATGACTTCTTAACAAATCTTTGAACCAAATTCGCAATCCATGCTTAGACCAGTCACTATTTTTACTTCTAAATCTAAAAGCATCTTCATCTTCAGTAGAAACTAAGCCTACATTATCAGTTAGAGAAAAGAATCCGTTATCCTTTTCAATTAAATCATTGACATGCTCAACAAATTGGTCAAACTGAAGTTTTAGCAAAACCTCTCTAGTTAACTGTTGACTATCTTTTTTACTGTCTAAATAATTTTTGAGTGCAATTGCTGCAAATTCGCCTAATGTTTTATTTTCAGCATCATAAACAATCCCGTCTCCTTCAGGATTGGGTTTTGCTACGATTCCTCGAACAAAATCTTCATAAGTATAACTCGGATGGAATTGAATAAGCCTGAACTGTTCATTATTATTTAGAGCTTTTACATCTTCCAAGGCAAGCATTTCTTTTGCAATCAATTTTGCTTCTCTTGTCTTACCTGTGCCAGGAGGACCTTGTAAAATGATTTGTTTTTTGTATTCTAATAAACTGATATGCTGATTATATCTAGTATTTACTTTTTGTCCTAACATAATATTGAGTAGGCTTTGATAATACTTTTCATTGGGTATCAGAATGCCACTATAACTAGTAATATCCGTAAGAGTTTTTAAAACCAACTGATGATCAACTGGCCAAGAGCCTTTTAGTTGCCATTTGACATTTCTACAATGTTTGTATTCCTCTCTTTCTGAATGATAAAAGTAATCTGAAGTAACAATACCAAAACCCAATAATTCTCTTCTCCCTCGTTTGACAATAACTACATCACCGATACTCATCGCATTTGCGAATTCATCGTTTGCACTGGTATTGTTACTTTGATTTGATTCGGAACTGGAATTTGAAATTAATTGTTGTTGAATTTGATCGCGTGAATTATATTGACTTAAATCTCCTAAATCGTCCCAGCCTAAAGCCATTATGCCATCATTATAAAACGACTCCCATTTATAAGCTCTTTCTCCTGGGGAGTAAAGCCAATATTTTTTATTGCTGTTAATTTTATTATTCTCCATAAGTAGTGCTAACTCTTTTTGGTATTCAGCGAGATTAATGACTTCTCTTTTAAGGAATTCAATAATTAATCTTTTGTCTTCTCTATCCTCAATCTTTTCCAAATCAATTTGCATCAATTTAAAAATCGAAATATAATAGCTTCCAAATGCTAAAGTTCGATCCTCTATCGGAAATTCACGATAAAATTGACATAATGAATCGTAGTCAGAATTTTTTTCTAATACATTTTTGGTCATTTTTTGCCAAAATGGATAAAATATAGGATAAAGATCTGGTTTTTGACAATGTTTAATGATTGAAAAAAGATGAACTTTAAACGAATTCAGATTCTGATTTAGTGGGAAATCAAAATCCATAAAAGTATCTGATTGTTTTGCTACGTTAAAAAGATTAACAATACTCAACTTCATATTATTGTCAAGCAAAGCATCGTTCTTAAAGTTATTGATTCTATTTGCAACCTTGACAATTGTATTTATTCTAGCAATGAAAACAGTAAGAATGGTCGTGTCATTGTCATCAAAAAGTATCTCGGATTGTAATTTAGAAATTACATTCTTAATAATTTCTCTATCCTCTTGTATTGATAATTTGTCCAATTTATCAACGATCGGGACTAACCAATTTTTTTGTTTCTCATCTAGAAAAACTTGGTTATAAATTGAAGCGTCGTTTTGAATTATATCTGTAAAAGTCCTATTCTGAGACTTTATAAAATCTTGAACTGTCATGTAATCTAGTTATAAAAATCTTTGTTTTACTAAACAAGGCAAATCATTCAGAAAAAACTAGTAGAAATAATAGTTTTGGTCATTAGTTATTTATTTTTTACTCCACCTTCACCTGCCCATTCATCAACATTGGCAATAACCAATCTCGTAAAGTTGAGAGCTCTTGGTTTTGTTTTAGATTGGATTGTCTTTTCTTTTCCAAATCGGAGGCAACGGCATTATATTTCTTTACTAGTTTTTCATCAGGTTTTACAATAAAGTAGGATTCCATAAAAGAGTCAAATTGGAAATTTTTAATTCCACTTGTTTTCCCTTCGTATCCAAAGAAAATTCCTGCATCGTATAATCTCTGCCATTCTTGTTGAAAATTGAAAGCGAAAATTTCATCTTTCAATGTTACAGCTTTACAAAAATTTGAACATACAACATCTGTATCAAATCTAGTAAATGATTCTTTGGTTAAAAGGGCAATTCTTGCTGTTGATTGTGTTGGACTTCCTCCTGAAATTTCAATAATGAAATCATTAGGAACTAACTTTTTAGAAAGATTGTTTTTTAGGATAAATCGTTCAGGCGCTTTTACTTCACCTTTTCCATTTAAACCATTAATATCTGCGCCTCTCACACAATATACTCTCTCAGTATAATTACCTTCTATTTTATCCTTCCCCCAATCTCCTGTCTTTGTATTTTTAATCCAATCGTTAAATACATTCACTTCCCAACCCTCAGGAATCTCTCTTTTTAAAGTTTCGTTAAAAATCATTTTTCCACCTGAAGACTTATAAGGTTTTCCATCTGCGTTGGGAAACTCAAATTGTACAAACCAATAATCATACATGGTTTTTGCCATCGCTTCCAACTCGGCGTTGAGTTTATTGTTCAACTCAATTTTATCATCTAATGAAGTTAGAACTGAAGCTATTTTTTGTTGAGTGGAAAAGTCTTCTTCAATGTCAATCTCCATAATTTTAAAGCTATCAAGATTAATAGTGCTAAAAACTGATCCTTGCCCTCTTTTTTGAATATTTGAAACGTAATTTTTTAATGAATAATATAAATATGTATTGTCAACTATTCCTTTTTTTCCACGTAATCCAAAGCAGGATTGATTAAAAGCCATAGGTGTTCCTAATTGTGCGAGTACACCAACTGTACCTCTTGCTGAAATAATTAAATCATCTATTGCAAGTAATTTTGTAGAACTTTCTCTTAAACCTTTTTCGGTTATATTTTTTTCTGATTTATAAACTTTTCTATAGTCATTATTAAAATCATTAATTGACAACCAACCAATAGTCCCATTTTCCCAATATTGATTTTCCGATGTCTTTGGTGTTCCTCCACTAATAATATCAATAATATCATTCAAAACCACTTTATTCATACTTCAATCCTTTTAATTGGTTCTGAATTTCTTTATCCAAACGGTTTCCTTCAGCAAATAAATTAGCCAATCGGTTTTCGAAACCTTCCATTTTATCCACAAACTCTTTTGGACTAATGTCTACATATTCAATCTTCACTTCAAAATATTGCCCAGCCGAGAAACTGTAGTTTTTAGCTTTTATTTCTTCTCTGGTCACCACAACAGAAAAGTCATCCATTGCTGTTTTATTGTTCATGGCAGCAATAATCTGCTTTTCTTCCTCTTTGGTTAAAACAGTGCGTTGGTTTTTACCTTCCTTCACTGTTTCTCCTAATTTGGAAGCATCCACCAATACAATATGTTCATTATCGGCTTTTTTATCAAAAAACAAAATAGATACGTTAGTGCCTGTACTCGCAAAAATATTACTCGGCATACTTACTACGCCACGCAACCAACCACGAGTAATTAACTCTTCACGTATTTTCTTTTCAATACCGCTTTGTGCTGTAATAAATCCTGTTGGTACAACAATAGCAGCTTTTCCTTTTTCCGAAAGGCTGTACATAATGTGTTGTATAAACAGTAGGTAGATTGCCATTCCATCCTTTTTTGCATTAGGAATTTTCGGTACACCTGCAAAAAAACGAGTTTTAAAAGTATCGGATAAAAGCTTGGCTTGATAATCAGAAAAATCTAATTTAAAAGGTGGATTAGAAACAATATAATCGAATTTTTCTTGCAAATAATTCGGGTTCAAAATCGTATTGCCTTTCACAATATTCGGAATAGAGTGCGACAAGCTGTTGATAATTAAGTTCAATCTCAGCATATTGGCAGATTTCTGAGAAATATCTTCGGAATAAATACTGCAATTTTTTTCACCAATCGCGTGCGCAATATTCATCAAAAGGGTTCCCGATCCTGCACTGGGATCGTATGCCTTAACACCATCATCTTTTTCTGTCACTAATATTGCTGCCATAATTCTGGCAACTGCATGCGGCGTATAATATTC
>JAEXRP010000076.1:0-15260 GCA_023440705.1 Bacteroidota bacterium | reverse complement strand
CAACCAAACCAATTCGGTCATTCGGACGTTGATTAACAAAGTTTTTAGCTATCTTTTTTAAAGCTTCAAGTCGGTCAGGATCTAGGTCTTTTGCTAACATACTCAACGAAACATCGACAGTCAGCATGATGTCTAAGCCTTTGGTCTCGTCGCGGTCGTCGGTTATGGTGAAAGTCCGCGGACGCGCCATTGCAATAATTAAGGCTGATAAAATCAAATATTTTGAAAATCTTAAAAATGCCATAACCAATCCCAAACCGCCTGCTGGACGCATTGCTTGTGTTGTCGGTACTTTGATGCCTTTCGGTTTTTTTCGTCCAAAATCTAAAATGATTAAGGGTACGAAAACCAAAAAAAGTAACAACAGCCAAGGGCTATAAAATTCAAAATTGAAATTCATTATTCTAAAGTCGCTCGCGCAGTTAATTCATAGTTCTTAGTTGTTCGGCTTCCACATCTTTGGTAGAGCGTTGCACCATTGTTTTAATATCATTAAAATCTTTCTCCATCATGTCGCTATTCGGGATTGTTTTAGCGAATTTTACCAAGTCGCCACGTTGGAAAATTTCTTCAATAACTTTTTCGTTTTGTTCCGAAATAATATTGCTGCCTTTCATATAATCGATAAGATCATCGGTTAACAAAACATTGGCTGGGATTTTATATTGTTTGGTCAAAAACTCTCTTGTAATGTCGATTAACTCTACATAATACATTCTGTAGTTACCATTTTGGATGTAATTTTTCTTTTTGAGACGATCAAGATCTTTAAGCGTTTGGTTGGTCAGTACTTTTGGACTACCTTTTACTTTTCGTCCATATTTAATATAATAGACAATCAAGAAAATAATCCCAATAACGACCAAAGCTGCAAGAATATAAAATTTATAAAGCTCCCAATAATCTTTAATACCAAGATCAACTTGCTTGTTTTTCATGATGTCGTTGATGACATCGTCTTTTTTCGCGGTGTTGATAACTTCGATTTCGTAAGGAATCGTCTTCTGAATTTGATCACCGATTTTAATGTCTAAAGCTGGAATTTTAAAAGTTCCTTCTTCAAAAACTTGAAATTTTACAACTCGAAAATACTCGTTTTGCTGTTTCGAAATACTGTCGCTAACCACTTCAAAATGAAAAGGAAGTAATTCGTTTTTAGGTGCTGCGACGACGTCTTTAGCTTGTAGATTATCGATTTTTAGTTTGTATTCGCCAACTTCTCCCAAAGCCAAAGTCGTGTTGCTAAGATTGGAAGAAAGCGTTTGTCCAAATAAAATTTGACTTAAAAAAACTAAAATCGCGATATATGAAAACTTGAAATATTTCAAGGCTTAAAATTCTGTTTTAAGGTTAAACTATTTTTTCTGAAAATATTGGTACAAAAATTTACTGTAATCTTCGTTGGTTGTCATGTTAATTAAGCTAGCAGCACTGTTCTCAAAAGATTCTTGCAAATGTCTGAATTTTTGCTTTTGATGTTCTGCAAACTCATATCGCCAGCGAGAATTGGATGTGTTGACCCAAACTTCTTGTCCGGTTTCCGAATCTTGCAATAAGGCATAACCAACATTTGGGATTTCTTGATCTTTTTGGTCGTAAATTCTTAAACCTAAAAGTTGATGCTTTTTTGATGCAACTGACAAAACACGTTGATCGAATTCATCTTGAAAATCGGAAAACAAAAACAAAAAAGATTTCCTTTTAAAAACGCCCATCATATAATTGAGCGCGCCATCTAAATCGGATTTTGACGGAACATAATCCGCTGTCAAAATATTACTGATAATCGAAAGAACGTGTTTGCGTCCTTTCTTTGGTGGAACAACTTTATAAACTTTGTCAGCGAAAAGGATTAATCCAACTTTATCATTATTTCCAACAGCAGAAAAAGCCAATGAAGCCGCAACTTCAGCAACAAATTCGCGCTTTAGTCCATGTTGCGTTCCGTAGTCCATGGAAGCCGAAATGTCAACCATGATAATCATCGTCAGTTCGCGTTCTTCTTCCATAACCTTTACAAAAGGCTCGCGGAAACGTGCGGTTTTGTTCCAGTCGATTCGGCGGATATCGTCACCAAATTGGTAAGGTCTAACCTCCGAAAATGTCATCCCTTGACCTTTGAAATTACTGTGATATTGCCCCATAAGACTCGCTTCCGTCTTCTTGCGAGTACGGATTTCGATTTGTTTTACCTTTTTGACAATATCTTTTATTTCCATTGGTTCAATTTACTAACGTATCAATTTAATAGTATAACAATTATCAATTGCTACATTGCTAGACTGATAAATTGTTATTTTTGTTTACGGTGCTTGTATTTTAGCTAAAATTCTGTCAACAATCTCGTCTTGCGATACTTCTTCAGCTTCAGCTTCGAAACTAAGACCAATACGATGTCTTAACACATCTTTCGCAATAGATTTAACATCTTCAGGAATTACAAAAGCACGCCCTTTGATGAAAGCATTAGCGCGCGAAGCGATAGCAAGGTTGATACTTGCTCTTGGCGAAGCACCGAAATTGATAAGATTTTTAAGATCTGCTAAACCATATTTTTCTGGATAACGCGTTGCAAAAACCATGTCCAAAATATACTTTTCGATTTTCTCGTCAAGGTAGATTTGGTTAATTAATTTTTTGGCTTCCACAATTTGGTCTAAAGAAATAACTGGACGAATTGTCGGAATATCTTGCGTGGAAATCATGCGCATGATTTTTCGCTCGTCTTCCAATTCGGGATAATCGATTTTACATTTCAGCATAAAACGGTCGGTTTGCGCTTCTGGTAAAAGGTAAGTTCCTTCTTGATCGATGGGGTTTTGCGTTGCTAAAACTAAAAAAGGTTTTGGTAATTGCATCGTCTCATCGCCGATGGTTACTTGCTTTTCTTGCATCACTTCCAAAAGTGCTGATTGTACTTTTGCTGGCGCACGGTTGATCTCATCCGCCAAAACGAAATTCGCAAAAACAGGTCCTTTTTTTATCGAAAAATCATTTTCTTTAACATTATAAATCATCGTTCCCACAACATCCGCAGGTAACAAATCTGGCGTGAATTGTATTCTCGAGAATTGTCCGTGTACCGCTTCGGCAAGGGTTTTTATCGCTAAAGTTTTTGCAAGTCCAGGTACACCTTCTAGTAGGACGTGACCGTTGCCAAGTAGTCCGATTAATAGACGGTCTACCATATATTCTTGCCCGATAATAGCGCGATTGATTTCTTGTTTTAGTAGGTTGAAAAAGTAATTTTGTTCTTTTACTTTTTCCATTAAATTTTTAATATCTTCTGATTGGTTCAGTTCTGACATAATTCGTTTAAATTATTCGGTAAAGGTCTCATAAATCCGAGCATTAGTCAACATAAGAAATGCCAATTATGAGTTAAATATTTGTTAAAAATCTTTAGTGGAAAAAACTTCGAGATTCTTGTAAAGATTTATGTTATAAAAGAATATTAAAAAAAATGTGTTTTAAATGTTAAAATACAGGTCTAAATCCTTTTTTTTTAGATGCTTCTCATTTGTCACATTCGTATAATTGAAGTAATTTTGAAATTTAAAAAATTGACTTAAAATGAATTATCATTTTTCGGCGCATCGTCAGGTTAGAAAAAACCTTTTAGAAATATTACAAAACACGCCAAAGGAAGATTTATTATTGATCCCCGATGGTTTTAACAATAATATCTATTGGAATATTGCGCATTGCGTGGCAACACAACAGCTGTTGCATTATTACTTGAGTGGTAATGCTTTCCGTATCGATAAATATTGGGTAGAACAATATAAAAAAGGGACTTTTGCGAAGATGGATGTGGAAAACACAGAAATGGAAGATTTGTCTTTTCTTTTAATTGAAACTTCAAAAGTTTTGATGAAAGATTATGACGCAGAATTTTTCACAGATTACACGCCATATTCAACAAGTTTTGGCATTGATCTAAAAACAATTCAAGATGCGATTATATTTAACAACATGCACGAAAGTTTGCATTACGGTTATATTCTAGCGCAAAAACGTGCGGTTCTTGGTGAAAGATTAAGCTAAAACTATGAGGGCGATTCTTTACATTTTTACAATAGTTTTTATGATGTTGAGTAGCCAGTCATGGACGATTGTAAGTGAAAAAGAGAAGACGCCAGAACGTTTCAAATATTATCAAGCAGTTGGTGAAAAGAATGAAACGCTTGAAGTAATCTATTTGACTTGGCCAGATAAAAAACTTCCGAATTTTGTTAGATTGGAGGATTTTAAAAAATATGTTGATAAAAATGAGTTGATAGAACATTGCTTCTATGTAGACTCAAAAAAGAAACTAGGTCCGGACTTTTCGGAAGATGTTCGAGACAAATTTGTAAAGAAAATTCCAGTTAAACTAAAAGGGAAATTCTTTGTTACAAAACAATTTGACGATAATTTTCCAACGAGAGATTTTGAAGAATTACGCCGAGTGAAAGAACTCGGATTCAATACAGAAAATGACGAATACAAAGTGTTTGTTATTGATTAAAAAACTATTTTTTATTAAATGAAAGACGATTTTATATTTGGGCTAAGGCCAGTAATAGAAGCCATCGAAGCGGGCAAAACAATTGATAAAGTTTTTGTGCAAAATGCTTTGCAAGGTCCAATTTATGCAGAACTAAAAACCTTATTAGCGAAGCATAAAATTCGTCCTAATTATGTCCCAATCGAAAAACTAAACCGTTTTACGAGAAAAAACCACCAAGGTGTTGTAGCTTTTATTTCGGATGTTCCTTTCCATAGTATCGAAGATGTTTTACCTCAAATTTTTGAAGAGGGAAGAGTACCGTTTATTTTGATTTTGGATAGATTAACTGATGTCAGAAATTTCGGAGCAATTTGTAGAACGGCAGAATGTGTAGGTGTTGATGCAGTTGTAATTCCTGAGAAAGGTGCAGCGCCAATTAATTCGGATGCTATCAAAACTTCGGCTGGTGCAATCTACAATATCAAAATTTGTAAAGAAAAAAATCTGGCGCATGCAGTTGATTATTTGCAACAAAGCGGTGTGTCGGTATTTGCTGCAACAGAAAAGGCTCAGAAATTGCTTTACGACGTGGACTTTACAGAACCTTGCGCAATTGTAATGGGTAACGAAGAAACAGGAATTTCGAAAGAAGTTCTGCATCATAGCGATGAAAAAATTAAACTTCCTATTGAAGGGAAAACACAGTCGCTAAATGTTTCGGTTGCTTGTGGCGCAATGTTGTACGAAGCAATGAGACAAAAATTAACAAAAACATTATAAACACGAACTTTATTTAGTTCAAAAAATAAATTGATGAAAAAGATATTAGGAATAGCTTTGTTTACAGTTGCATTAGTAGCTTGTAAAAAAGAAAATACTAAAACAATTACTAAAGTTAATCCAGAAACAGGAAAAACTGAAACTGTAACTGTGGAAGTGCCAGCAGAGGAGGAAGTAAAAGCTGCGATTGTTGATAGCGCAGGGATTTTTAAACAAAAATTCTATTTAGAAAAAGGAAAAACTTATCCGTTAATAGCTTACCAAAGAGACATCCAAAATGTGTCGACACCCGATGGTAAAGCGGTTTCTGGTACATCAGAATCTACGGACGAGATGACAGTTACGGTTAACGATTTTAAAGATAATGTTTACGATCTTTCGGTTAATCTAGTTGCGAAAAGAAATAGCACAAGTGCCAACGGAAAAACTGTTGTGTCTGACACCAAAGCTGCTGCCCCAAAAGAAGAGCAACTAAAAGGTATGTACACGATTAACAAAGCGATTACAGGAAATAAGCTGGCAATGAAAATGGATGTTAACGGAAAAATAGTTTCGGTGACAGGTTTTGATCCAATTTATACTAAAATTTCGACGGCTTTGTCTGGTCTGGTTAAAGATGCGAAGCAACGTACGGAGATTGTTGGTAATTTCAAAAAAGGATTTAACGAAGCGACTATTAAAGAACAATTTGAGAAGAATCTTAAAATAATTCCATCAAAAGGTGTTAAAATAGGAGAGAAGTGGACGACTTCGGAAGATATTATTCCGGGTGGTGATTTGAAGTTGACGTCAACTTACGCTTTAACAAAAGTTGAAGGCGGTAAGGCGGAGATTTCGGTTAATGGAAGTATCCCGACAAAATCGGACAAACAGTCTAAAGAAGGTATCACACATACGATGTCTTTGGGCGGTTCGCAAACAGGAAAAATTATTTTTGATAGTAATACGGGTTGGATTTTGCATGAGAATATCAGCATTAAAACCAATCAAAAGGAATCGATTTCTGACGGTAAGAAAAGTCAAAGCATGTCACAGACTTCTACATCGTCAATTATCATTAATCCTTCATATAAGTAAGTTTGACCAGGCTTAGGCTTGGTCTTTTTTAGTAAAGTTAAATGTGTATTTTTTAATATTATGAAGTTTGTAATAGAATTGGTTTTAGGAACCATTATATTTTTCTTTGTATGGAATATTCTGAAAAGGATTTTTTTTAATTCGTTTTACAAAAATTTTCCAACGCTCAATCCTCGTAATCAACAGCAAAGTCAGCAGTCGAATCGCGAAGAGAAAAAGCTAAAAGAAAAAGTAAACTGGGACGCCGAAACCGTAGATTTTGAAGAAGTAAAAGAAGAAAAGAAATAAAAAACAACGACCAATTTCAAATTATATATGAAGAATAAGAATTTGATTTTTGCGGCGGTTAGTCTCGTTATTTTCGTGCTAATTGCTGTATTGTATGCAAACCCAATAATGTCAGGCAAGGAGATGATTCAGCCTGATATTGTGCATTATAAAGGAGGTGCAAAAGAATTATTGGATTATCGTGCAGAACATGGACAAGAAACCTATTGGAGTGATGCGATGTTTGGCGGGATGCCAACTTATCAAACTGGAGCGCAGTTCCGTGGTGATGTCATCAAAAAGTTAGATGATGTTTTTATGTTTTTGCCAAAGCCAGCTAACTATATATTTTTGCTGTTCGCAGGCTTTTTCTTTTTAGGAATTGTAGCAACACGTAACTGGAAATATGCACTTTTGGGAGCAACGTTCTTCGGATTGTCAACCTATTTTTACATTATTATTGCGGCGGGACATAACGGAAAAGTCCACACCATAGCTTATTTCGCACCTCTTTTGGCAGGGATTTTATTAGTCTATGTTCGCAAAAAATATTTGTTAGGCTTTATCGTGACGTCCATTTTTATGGGCTTACAAGTCAGTGCGAACCACCCGCAAATGACCTATTATTTATTCTTGGCTTTAGGATTTTTATTCCTTTCGGAATTGGTAAGAGCATATCAACATAAGATTACGTGGAAGCATTTTGGCATTTCTTCCGGTGTTTTAGCTTTGGCGTTTGTGCTAGGTGTTGGGATGAATTCACAACGTATTATGGCCAATGCAGAGTATGTAAAAGAAACGGTTAGAGGAAAACAAATCTTAGATTCTGACAGACATACTTCTGGAAAATCTGGTATGGATCGCGAAAGCATCACAGCTTGGAGTTATGGCAAATTAGAAACCTTGAACTTATTTATCCCAAGGCTAATGGGAGGTGCAAGTCAAGAAGAGGGTTCGGACAAGGTGATGGCTTACATCCAAGAATGGTATCAAGCTAACGTGACAAACGAAGCACAACATAATCAATTTATGAAAGGCTTTGGAAGTCCAACCTATTGGGGCGACCAACCTGGAACTTCTGGTCCCGCATATCAAGGAGCAGTTGTTTGTTTCTTAGCATTACTAGGTTTTTTCTTCGCTTGGAAAAAGTATAGATATTGGATTCTTGGCGCTTCCATTTTAACCATTCTATTAGCTTGGGGAAGTAACTTTGGATTTTTGACAGATTTATTTATCGACTATGTTCCGATGTATAATAAATTCCGTGCACCGTCTTCGATATTAGTCGTTGTCGAATTATTGTTCCCGTTAATTGCAATTGTAGGATTATATAGATTCTTCACCGATGAAAAACTAACCGACGAATACAAACAAAAAGTATTATTGTATACGACAGGTGGCGTTTTGGGAGTAACTTTAATTTTGTTATTTGCAGGTAAGGCAATTTTAGGATTCCATACCGATAATGAAAAAGTATATTTACAACCAGATTTATTAAGTTATTTGGTTGATGAACGTTTCAAAATGTTCCAAACAGACGCGCTTAAAGCCATGCTTTATGTTGCTATAACAGCTGGAGCAATGTATTTAAGTTTCAAAAAGAAATTGGCGGTTAATGTCACTTTAATTATTATTGGTTTAGTAAGTTTTTTCGACCTGTGGACGGTTAACAAACGTTATCTAAATGACGGAAATTTCGCTGATAAAACATTCGCTCAAAATCCTTTCCAAACCGAAAATTCGGAATATCTAATGGATAAGGCTGGAGATAATCCTTACATACAAGGACTTCTTCAACAAGATAAAGTCAATAAAGTTTTAGAAACAATTGCAGCAAAAGATCAATCACATTTCAGAATTTTTAATACAACTTTAGGAACGTTTAGCGAAACCAATACATCGTATTTCAAATCTTCTGTCGGCGGTTATCACGCTGTTAAATTAAGACGCTACGATGACTTAATCAATGCCTATTTTTATCAAACGGATAGCATCAGAATGCCGCGTGTTCTTAATATGCTGAATGCAAAATACTTTGTTGGTGGTGACCAAAATCAACCAATCAGCTATCCAAATCCGGATGCGAACGGTAACGCTTGGTTTGTTTCGGACATCAAAGTTGCAAATTCTCCAAACGAAGAATTAAAATCGATTGGCGATATGGATACCAAAAAGATTGCAATCATCGGAAAAGAAGATCAGGCTTATCTTAATGGAAAGAATTTACAACCAGATTCGACAGCTTTTATCCAGTTAAAAACTTACGAAGCCAACGCTTTAGAATTCGAAGCACAGACCAAAACGCCTCAGTTGGCGGTCTTCTCAGAAGTCTATTATCCGCATGGTTGGAAGGTGATGATCGATGGGACCGAGGTGCCATACATCAAAGCGAATTACCTTTTGAGAGCGGTTTATGTTCCTGCGGGCAAGCATCAAATAAGCATGAAATTCGAGCCAGAAGTCATCGAAAAAGGCAAAATGTTCTCGTACGCGAGTGTTGGCATTTTTGCGATTCTGAGTTTGTTAGGTATTGGATGGTTTTACAAAAACAAAAAATCTCAAAAAATAGTTGAATAATCAACTATAAAAACAAAAAATAAGGAGCTGTTTCTTCGGAAGCAACTTTTTTATTTTTTCTCAGGAATAGCTTCGTTGGTGGTTATTATTTGGATGTTGTTACCAGCCTGTTTTAGAAATATAGAAGCTGGTTTATTATTATTGGGAATAATAATGCTCATATTAATATTAGCTTCGTTAGTATTGAGACTTAAAGTTTTAAAAGCATCTAATAATGATTGCCCATCAATTTCATAATCAAGACTATATATTTCATCATTAGAGATCCAAGTGATAAGAATACTTTTCGGAAGTTTTCGACTTTTGTAAGGCATAACAAGGTCGCTAGATACGATATCTTTAATTTCTGAATTATCAAATCCTGTCATGCTAATACTTTCCAAATCCGCATCTTTAGGAAGTTCAAGATGGACGCCCCAATATTTTCTTGATAGTACTAACTCTTGTAAACTTTCAAGATTTCTAATGTTTTTTCTTGACGGTGCATTTTGTTTCAGGATTGCCCAGTTTTCCTTTATTTTAGTAGATGTTAGTGTATCTATAAGTTCTATGCCGTTATCTTCGTCACCATTGACTCCAAGGAATAAAATGACTTTATTTTGACTTAAAATATCCACAAAAAAAGAAACTTCGCTTTCTCTTTTGTTTCTATATTTTCTTGCGATCTTTTTAATTTTCGCATAATCTAGTGTTTTGTCAAGTTGATAAAAAGCATTGTCATTGTAAGAAAAATAACTCATGCTTGCATGATTCGGGTAGAGTCCAAAAATAGCATCTGGGTTTATTTGGTTTTGTGCTTTACTATTGAGGATATCTCCATAAAAGTTATTGTCCCAAAGTAAACTTGACGATACTTCTTCGGTGTTATAAAAATGAAATTTCAGCAATTCGATATTGTTTTCTGTGGTATCAAATTTTTCTGAAGTTGCCGCTTTTTTGTTTGTACCATCATATAAACCACTTGTATAGATTATAGCGCTTCAATTGTATTTTTCGAAATCTCTGTTTTCATTTTTTAAATAAAGTAATGTCGCAACAATTGCTAAAAGTATAAGTCCTAAAACCAAATTGATGATATTCTGTCGGTCTTTCAAGTCGCTGTTTGATTTTAATGATTCCATCCTTTTCCGTAATAATGAAGTAAATTAAAAAGAACTATCCATACCAAAGTTATGGCTCCACAAGCGATACTTGTTAGCTTAAATATTTTCTTTTCGTTGGTATTGTTTTTACTGAATAAAAAGATGCAGAATACTAATAATGTGATTGTTGTAGGTGTTATAAAACTACTTAGGAAAACCCCAAAAGTTAGATAATCTATTAACAACTGTAAAGAGACTGCAATAGCAATAAGAATTAAGAATGTGAGGATAACTTTCATGAATTTTTTTAAAATAAAAGAACAAGCTAATATAAGTTTTCAAAGTTACAGTTTCTTCCAAATCATCACATAGTCGTTCTTGGCGAGGATTTGATACTTTTGGGTTTTATTCCCGTAAGGGAAAGTCCTTTGGACTTCTTGCGGAATTTTCGGATCTGTAAAACTAATTTCCATAAGCTTGTTAGCTTTGTCATAACGATAAGTCCCGAAATAGTGTCCTTGCGCGGGCGTTCCGCACCAACCCGAAGCCGAACCGTCTATTTGATATTCGACATCGAGTTTGGACTTTGGCAGAAAGCTAAATCGACCACTACGATTTTCAAATATGGGTTCATAGTAGGGCACGTAATCCCAAGGAAAACCGTAGATTATGCTTTGTAGGTCTTGCGAGTATTTGGAAATATCTTCATCTTGCCCAATACGTCGAGTAAGAACTTGGTAGTCATTGAAATTAATAACGGTCCAAAAATCGGAGTTGTATTCTAAATCTTTTGTCGTCAAATCATTTTGATTAATACCAATCTCTTTAATGATGTTGTCGAACTTCTTTTGTCGATCAGCAAGATCATAATTTGGATTGCTTTTGCCGACTTCCGAAGTTACTTCTTTGATAATTTTCAGTTTTAAAACTTTATCGTTATAGTCTGTTACATCGAAGATTTGTTCGAGATTAGCTTGTTCTTTTGTCGCTTTTACTGAGAGTTTTAGTTGATTGTTTTCAAGTTTCCAAGTTCCAGAAACTGCTTTGTCAAATGCAGAGTCGCTCTTGATATCAAAAAGCTGTGTCGTGAATTGATTGTAGGCTTTCAAATCCAATTTGGTGTACAAATCAGATCTTTGGTTGTAGAATATTTCTATAGAATCGCTTTTCATGATGGCGACACGATTATTTTTCCAATCCTTTTCGGCGTGAAAGCTATTGTTGGTTTGCAAAAGTCCCGAAAGTATCCAGGTGCCAGTTAGGTTTTGTGCTTTTGGAGTTGCCTTAGTTTCGGTTTTTTTGTCGCATGACCAAACTAAACTTAATATCACAATCGGGAATAATATTCGTAGAAGTTTAATAACTTTCATCTTTTTATTTTTTCATCGAATTAAATATAAGACTTTTTGTTTTTTATCGGTGTTAAATTAATTCTTGACTTTATGTAACAAATTTGGTTTCTGAAGCGTCTTATTAATTTACGTCTTACGACTTTTGATTTACGATTTAAAAATCAGCGGCCTGTTAGTCGCGTGAGCGATGGCAGCGGATATCCTTTTGGGGTGGCGCGAGGCGGCGGAGCGCAGCGGAGCCGTCCGAGTGGCACACTAAAAGATAGTAGCGGACGTAGCGACCCTCGTTGAGTAGTGGATTTTGGCTCGGCGAAACGAGGGACACGCCAAAAAAAAAGAGTAACTTTACATAACTTAAATATTATTATGAAGAAAATAATTACTACAGTTTCAATTTTATTAATGATGACAGCAGTGAATGCACAAAAATACGAACTTCAACACCTTACAGATCCTAGTGGATATCAATATGACAGCGTAAAAAACGACGCTAACGGTGTTAGAATATATACTTTAAAAAATGGTCTAAAAGTCTATCTTGCCAAAAACGAAGATGCGCCACGTATCCAAACTTATATCCCTGTAAGAACGGGCTCTAACCAAGATCCTGCGGATAATACAGGTCTTGCGCATTATTTGGAGCACATGGTTTTCAAAGGGACCTCAAAGTTGGGGACGCAAGATTGGGTGAAGGAAAAAGCTTTGCTACAGCAGATTTCGGACCTTTATGAGCAGCATAAAGCTGAGAAAGATCCAGAGAAAAAGAAAGCGCTTTACAAGAAAATTGATGAGGTTTCCCAAGAAGCTTCAAAATATGCGATCGCTAACGAATATGACAAAGCGATTTCGTCTTTGGGAGCGACAGGAACTAACGCCCACACTTGGCTAGACGAAACGGTTTACAAAAATAATATTCCGTCTAACGAGTTAGAAAAATGGCTAAAAGTTGAGAAAGAGCGTTTCTCAGAATTGGTGTTGAGATTATTCCATACCGAATTGGAAGCCGTTTACGAAGAGTACAACCGTGCACAAGATAACGATGGACGTTTGGTTAATTATGAATTGATGGACGCTTTATTCCCAAAACATCCTAACGGACAACAAACAACAATTGGTACTTCAGAACACTTGAAGAATCCTTCTATGGAGGCGATTCACAAGTATTTTGATACTTATTATGTGCCTAACAACATGGCGGTTGTTTTGGTTGGTGATATCGATTTCGATAAAACGATTAAGTTAGTCGATCAATATTTTGGAAGTTTCAAATACAAAGAGCTTCCGAAAAAGCAGTTGCCAGTAGAAGCGCCAATGACTTCAGTTATTTCTAGAACAGTGAAAAGTCCTTCTACGCCGCGTTTAACAATGGCTTGGAGAACGGATTCTTACGGAACTAAAGAAGCGCGTCTTGCTGATATGGTTGCTAATATTTTGAGCAATAATGGCGAGGCTGGACTTATCGACCTTAACATCAACCAGCAACAAAAAGCTTTGGGAGCTTATGCATATGCATCGCCTTTCAAATATTATGGAAATATGACAATGGCGATTGTTCCTAAAGAAGGACAATCTATGGAAGATGCTAAAAAACTATTGTTGAATCAAATCGATTTGATTAAAAAAGGAGATTTCCCAGATTGGATGTTGCCAGCAATTATCAATGATATGAAGGTGCAACGTCTTAAAGGTTGGGAGACTGCAGATGGTCTTGCAACAACACTTTACAATGTGTACATCAAAAATGTAAATTGGGAAGACGAGCTAGATGACATCAACGAGTACGAAAAAATTACAAAAGCTGATGTTGTTAAATTCGCAAACGACTTCTTCAAAGATAACTACGCGGTCGTCTACAAAGAGAAAGGTGTTAATGACAAATTGGTTCGCGTTGAGAATCCAGGTATTACACCAATTAAACTAAATAGAGAAGCACAATCACCTTTCCTAAAAGATATTCTTAATGCAAAAGTTGGCGATATCAAACCTCAGTTTATCGACTATCAAACGGCGATAAAAACGGATAAGATTAAAGACAAAAAAATCAGTTTTGTTGACAACAAATATAATGAAGTAGCACAAGTTAGTTACGTCTATCCAATGGGGTCGGATAACGATAAAGAAATGTCTTTGGCGGTTTCGGTTTTACAATATTTAGGAACGTCGAAATATACACCAGAGCAGTTAAAAGGAGAGTTCTATAAATTGGGAATTGCTAACAGTTTCAGAACTGGGAATGACCAAATCATCATTACGTTGACTGGTCTAGAAAGCAACATGAAAAAAGGTGTAGAACTTCTTAACCATTGGATTTCTGATGTTAAGCCAGATCAAACCATCTATGACCAAACGGTTAAAACAATTCTTGAAGGTCGCGAAGTCGCGAAAAAAGACAAGACAAGAATTATGGCTGCTTTGAGCAACTATGCGAAGTTTGGAAAAGAAAGCCGTTTCAGCGATGTTATTTCTAAACAAAATTTAGAAAGTATTAAAGTTGCTGATTTAATGTCAAAAATTAAGAACCTTAACAAGTATCCTTACGAAGTTTTCTTGTACGGAAAAGACGAAAAATCTTTGAAAAACGATGTTAAACCGTACATCCAAACAGCAAGTTTAACAGCGCCAAAAGCTAAAGAATATCCAGAACTAGCAACATCAGGACATGTATATTTCACAAACTATGACATGGTACAAACCGAAATGTCAAAAGTAGCGAAAGCGAGTAATGTTAATACAAAAGACTTCGGAAAAATCAATGTGTTTAACGAATATTTTGGACGTGGATTGTCGTCAATTGTTTTCCAAGAGATTAGAGAAAGTAAGTCGTTGGCGTATTCTGCTTACGTTTCGTATGCGCCAAGCAATTTATTAAATCACCCGAATTACGTAACGACTTACATCGGTACACAAGCTAACAAATTGCCACAAGCCGTTAGCGCAATGAATGATTTGATGGCAGAACTTCCGCAGATTCCAGCGCAGTTTGAGAATGCAAAAGGTTCGGCGCTTAAGCAGATTGCATCTAACAGAATCAACAGAACCAATATTTATTTCAACCAATTGGCGCTGGCGAAGTTGGGCATTAACTACGACATCAGAAAAGACACGTACGCAGAAATTCAGTCTTTGACTCTACCAGAGTTGACCAATTTCTACAACGGACAAATCAAACCATTGAAATACAACACCGCAATCATCGGGAAGAAGGAAAACCTAAATATGGACGCTATCAACAAGATGGGCGACTTCAAAGAGGTGACTTTGGAAGAGATTTTCGGATATTAAAAATATCAAATTTTATTAAGCTGAGTTCGGAATAAAGAATTAAGGTCAGTTCGAGTAGATTTTGAAAAAATCGTATCGAGAACTTCTTTCAAAAATTTCTCGATACAAAATCTTTTAGATTTTTACTCGAAATGACGGCTCAGATGAAAATTATGTTTTATATAAACTGGTATTAATTACAGCGACTTCTATTCGGTTAGGAGTCGCTTTTTTTGGCGTGCCCATTTGCGCTCACTTGGTTCAATGCTTCGCATTGCCCGCGTTCGCGCCTCAGGTCGGTCTCCACGCAGTCGCTGTGATGCTCGGACGGCTCCGCTGCGCTCCGCCGCCTCACATCACGAGCTCCAACAA
>JAEXRP010000122.1:0-7074 GCA_023440705.1 Bacteroidota bacterium | reverse complement strand
CTAGAACTAAAAAAAAGCCTCACAGATTTTCTGCGAGGCTTTTACTTTATTAAAATCAAATTAGCTTACATCGCCAACATTTTAAAACTCATGCTTTCGATAACTTTCAAAATAGCTTCAACTGTGTCCATTGATGTTAAACATGGAACGCCGTTTTCAACACTCATTCTACGGATTTGGAAACCGTCTCTTTCGGCTTGTTTTCCTTTCGTAGTCGTGTTTACAACATATTGAACTTTTCCTTTTTGAATCAAATCGATTAAGTTAACGTCTTCTTCACCAATTTTGTAACCGATTTTCGTTGGAACGCCGTGCTCTTCGAAGAATTTTGCAGTTCCTTCGGTTGCCCAAATTCTGAAACCTACATCGTTAAATCTTCTCGCCAATTCCACCGCTTCTTTTTTATCATTATCAGCAACTGTAAACAAGATAGAACCGTGCGTTGGAACTTTTCTTCCTGCTGCGATTAATCCCTTGTACAAAGCTTTTTCCAGCGTAGAATCTTTTCCCATAACTTCACCTGTTGACTTCATTTCTGGGCCTAAAGAAATGTCCACTTTCGTCAATTTTGAGAAAGAGAAAACAGGAACTTTTACGAAAACGCCTTCTTTGTTCGGAACCAAACCATTTTTAAATCCTAAATCGGTTAATTTCGCTCCTAAAACAGCTTTGGTAGCCAATTTTGCCATCGGAACATCTGTGATTTTAGACAAGAAAGGAACCGTTCTCGATGAACGAGGATTCACTTCGATTACATAAACTTCGCCGTCCGAAATAACGTACTGAATGTTCATCAATCCTACGATTTTCAAACCTTTTGCTAATCTTTGGGTATAATCAACTAAAGTATCGATTTGTTTTTGATTCAAATTTTGTGGAGGATACACCGCAATCGAGTCACCTGAGTGAACTCCTGCTCTTTCAATATGCTCCATAATTCCAGGAATAATCACCGTTTCGCCGTCGCAAATCGCATCGACTTCCACTTCTTTTCCTGTTAAATATCTATCAACCAAAACTGGATGCTCTGGACTTGCTTCCACCGCGTTTTCCATATAATGTGCCAACTCGGTTTCGTTATACACAATTTCCATCGCACGACCTCCCAAAACGTAGCTTGGACGCACCAAAACTGGATAGCCAATTTCGTTTGCAATCACAATTGCTTCTTCTTTTGAGGTCGAAGTTTTTCCTAAAGGTTGCGGAATTTGTAAGTCCTGAAGTGCTTTTTCAAATTTATCTCTGTTTTCAGCTCTATCGATGTCTTCAAGTGTTGTTCCTAAGATTTGTACACCGTGAGCGGCCAATTTATCAGCTAAATTAATCGCTGTTTGACCACCGAATTGTACCACAACACCTGTTGGTTTTTCAAGTTCGATGATGTTCATCACATCTTCTTCCGTTAAAGGCTCGAAATAAAGTTTATCCGAAATCGAAAAATCCGTCGAAACTGTTTCTGGATTGTTGTTGATGATAATCGCCTCGTAACCCATTTCTTTAATCGCCCAAACCGAATGCACCGTCGCATAATCGAATTCCACACCCTGTCCGATACGGATTGGCCCAGAACCCAAAACGATGATTTTCTTTTTGTCTGAAACTACACTTTCGTTTTCGTCCTCGTAAGTTCCGTAGAAATAAGGAGTTTCCGACTCAAATTCTGCTGCGCAAGTGTCCACCATTTTATAAACTGGCATAATTCTGTTTTCTTTTCTGAAATCGAAAATTTCACGTTGAGTAACTCCCCAAAGATGAGCGATATTTAAGTCTGCGAAACCTAATTTTTTAGCTTCAAGTAAAACATCTTTGTTAAATTTATTTTCTTTAATGGTTGTTTCAAAATCGATTAGTTTTTTGATTTTCCAAATAAAGAATTTATCAATTTTGCTCCATTCTACAATCGTTTCCCAATCGTAACCTCTTCGTAAAGCATCACCAATAATGAATAATCTTTCATCATCACAAACTCGGATTCTTCTTTCAATTTCCTCCGCTGTTAAAGCCTCTGCTTGCTTGGTTTTAAGTCCGATATGACGAATTCCTGTTTCTAAAGAACGAATTGCTTTTTGCAAAGATTCCTCGAAATTTCTTCCGATTGCCATTACTTCGCCCGTTGCTTTCATTTGTGTTGAAAGTCTTCTGTCAGCTGTTTCAAACTTATCAAACGGGAATCTTGGGAATTTCGTTACTACATAATCTAAAGCTGGTTCGAAACAAGCGTAAGATGTTCCTGTAACTGGATTCATGATTTCGTCAAGAGTTAAACCAACTGCAATTTTAGCCGCGATTTTCGCAATCGGATAACCTGTCGCTTTCGATGCCAAAGCCGATGAACGAGAAACTCTCGGATTCACTTCGATGATATAATAATTGAATGAATGCGGGTCTAATGCCAACTGAACGTTGCAACCGCCCTCAATTCCTAAAGCTCTAATGATTTTTAATGAAGCATTTCTCAACAACTGATATTCTCTATCCGAAAGTGTTTGAGACGGTGCCACAACAATGGAATCTCCAGTGTGAACTCCCACTGGATCGATGTTTTCCATGTTACAAACCACAATTGCATTGTCGTTGGCATCACGCATCACTTCGTATTCAATCTCTTTATAACCAGCGATTGACTTTTCAATCAAACATTGGGTTACAGGAGAATATTTTAGTCCTAATTCTGAAATTTCTCTTAATTCAGTTTCGTTAGAAGCGATTCCACCACCTGTTCCGCCCATTGTAAAAGCAGGACGAACGATAACTGGATAACCGATTCTGTTCGCGAAAGCCACCGATTCTTCAACTGTATGCACAATATCTGAATCTGGAACTGGTTCGTTCAATTCACGCATCAATTCACGGAATAAATCTCTGTCTTCCGCTCTGTTAATCGCTGAAAGCTTGGTTCCAAGAACTTCAACTTTGCATTCTTCAAGGATTCCAGATTTTTCCAATTCAACTGCCATATTCAATCCAGTTTGTCCTCCCAAAGTCGGAAGAAGCGCATCTGGACGCTCTTTTCTAATGATATGACTGACAAATTGAAGCGAAATCGGCTCGATATACACTTTATCTGCAATCTCCACATCCGTCATAATCGTCGCCGGATTGGAGTTGATCAAAATAACTTTGTAGCCTTCTTCCTTTAAAGCAAGACAAGCCTGAGTTCCCGCATAATCGAATTCGGCAGCCTGCCCAATAATGATGGGACCGGAGCCGATAACTAGGATGGTTTTTATGTCTGTACGTTTTGCCATGTTTTTTCTTTTTTTCCACAGGTTTCGCCTGTGGTTATTGATATTGAGCCACTTTGTGGCTCGGTGCATTTTCTTTTTCTGTTTCCACGGATTGCATCCGTGGTTATTGTTGTTGAGCCACTTCGTGGCTCTTCGTTGCGGCATGGGCAGCCGCGAAGCGGCTGAATTTTAATAGCCTTAGGTTTTTACCTATGGCAAATTTTACCACAAAAATTTATCATCAAATTCAATCCCATTATCTTTTAGAAGATTTTTATATTCAGTTTCAAAATTTTCTTTTTGATGATGAGTTTTCTGATTTTTAATATAATTTATTACCGCATCTTTTTCCTTTTCAGAATAAGTGAAAGCACCATATCCGCTTTGCCACTCTTCAAATTCTGGAAACAAGCCACTTTGTTTCATCCACAAGTTACTAGCAACTTTAACATCTCTTATCAAATCACTTAGCGCAATTGATGGATGTAAATCGGTGAAAATATGAATATGGTCTGGCATTCCATTAATACGATAAAGTTTACAGTTATTATTTTTCAAAATTCCCCAAATATATTTGTAAAGTTCCTCCTCGTGTTCAATATCCAAAGCAGGTTTTCTGTACTTTGTGCTAAATACGATTTGATAATATATTTGTCGGAATGTTGACATTATTAAACTGTTACATTTTTATATTGATACATTAATTCAATAAACTCATCAAACAAATAATTCGCGTCTTCTGGACCTGGACTAGCTTCTGGGTGATATTGTACAGAGAAACAAGGATGAATTTTGTGCTTTACACCTTCGTTGGTTCTGTCGTTAAGAGCGATGTGCGTTTCGATTAAATCTGTATTTTTTAATGAATCTTGGTCAACAGCGTAACCGTGATTTTGAGAAGTTATCGCCACCGTATTTTTTTCTAAATCTAAAACTGGATGGTTTCCACCTCTGTGTCCGAATTTTAGTTTAAAAGTTTTAGCACCACAAGCCAAAGCGATTAATTGATGTCCTAAACAGATTCCGAAAATTGGAACTTTGCCCAAAATTCCGCGAATCATTTCCAACGCATGAGGAACATCTTCTGGATCTCCGGGACCGTTAGAAAGCATCACACCATCTGGATCCATCAACAGTATTTCTTCCGCAGTTGTATCTTGAGAAACCACCGTGATGTCGCAATCTCTTTGAGAAAGCTCACGGATAATTCCTAATTTAGAACCGAAATCTACCAAAACAACTTTCAAACCTCTTCCTGGAGCGGCGTAAGGTGTTTTAGTTGAAACCATTTCCACTTGGTTGGTTGGGAAGTTTGTTCCTTTTAATTCTGAAACTACTGTAGTTTCATCAGCGTCAGCGTTAACGATTTTTCCTTTCACAACACCTTTGTTACGAAGAATTCTCGTTAGTTTTCTGGTGTCGATTCCAGCGATTCCGCTTAAATTTTTCTTTTGGAAAAACTCATCCAAATCCATTTGTGTTCTGAAATTCGATGGTAAATCACAAACTTCTTTTACAATTAAACCTTTAATTGCAGGTTCTATACTTTCGTAGTCATCGCGGTTGATGCCGTAATTTCCGATTAACGGATACGTCATACAAACGATTTGTCCGCAGTACGATGGGTCAGAAATCAACTCCTGATAACCTGTCATTCCTGTGTTGAAAACCACTTCTCCATCGGTATCCAAATTGGCTCCGAAACCCGTTCCGTGGAATACTTCACCCGATTCTAATATTAATTTCTTTTTCATTTTTTTTATTAGATGTTAGATATTAGACATCAGATTTTAGACTTTATTTGTCTGAAATCTGAAATCTCATATCTTATTGTCTTTTATTCAAACTCAAATCCTTTTTGTTCCAAAGCGTCTTTTAGAATTGCCATTCTTGCATAAACGCCGTTTTCCATTTGTTTAAAAATCCTCGAACGCTCACATTCCACCAAATCTGTATCAATCTCAACACCTCTGTTAATTGGCGCTGGATGCATGATGATGGCATTTGGTTTCATCAACTTTTCACGTTCTTTGGTTAAACCATATTTTTTATGATATTCTTCTGCCGAAAATCCATGTTTACTTTCATGTCTTTCGTGTTGAATTCTCAACAATATTAACACATCAACTTCTTTTATTAATTCATTAAAAGCTAAAAAAGTTCCGTTAATAATAGCACCTTCATCAAACCATTTTGATGGTCCTGAGAAGTAAACTTTTGCTCCTAATTTACGCAGAGCTTCAGCGTTGGAGTTGGCTACTCTACTGTGTTTAACATCACCAACAATCCCAACTTTAAGACCTTCAAACTTTCCAAATTCTTGAAAAATTGTCACCAAATCTAACATACATTGCGAAGGATGATTTCCCGTTCCGTCGCCTGCGTTGATTATCGGAATGTTAATATTTTTTAAATCTTCATAAAAGCGATCTTGTTTGTGACGAATCACCACCAAGTTAACGCCCAAACTTTCGATTGTCTTGACAGTGTCGTAAAGACTTTCGCCTTTGTTAACCGAACTGTGCGACGCATCAAACGGAACTACTTTAAGTCCTAACTTTCGCTCTGCGATGTCAAAACTAGTTTTCGTTCTTGTACTATCTTCAAAAAACAAATTCGATACAAAAATATCTTGCTTGGCTTTGAAGCTTTTCCCACCTGCGATTTCCAAGGCATCTTGGATAATCTTGTTAATCTTTTCTTGGCTAAGTTGTGTAATATTAAACATCTTTATTTTGAGTTTTGAGCACAAAAAAAGCGAGGACAACAATCCTCGCTTTTAATTAAAAATATCGTAAAGAGCGCTTACGCCCGGTAAATCTAATGATATCAATAATGCTTTTTTCATTAACTGCAAAGATAGACTTTTCTATTAATTCTCAAAAATATTTTTTAGACTTTTTAACATTTTTTATCATCTCGTTGTTTTTCTTAACAATTTTTATATTTTTGTTAAAAATCATAAATCATGGATGCTAAAGACAGAATGATTCTAAGTATTCTTCAACAAGACTCTACACTATCGGTGAAAGAAATCTCAGAGAGGATTGGACTTACCTTCACGCCAACTTACGAGCGTATCAAGCAACTCGAAAAACAAAAAGTCATCGAAAAATATGTTGCTCTACTTAATCGCGAAAAGCTCGGTCTCAACATCATCGTCTATTGCAACATTCGACTGAAAGAACAATCCAAAAAAGCTTTGGAAGCCTTTGAAGAACACATCGAAAAATTCGATGAAGTGCAAGAAATCACGAGTCTTTCTGGTGAGTACGACTACATGTTAAAAATTATCGCAAAAGACATCAACTCTTACAACGACTTCGCTGTTAATGTCATATCAAATTCGCCGAATATCGGCTTGTATCACAGTTCTATTGTACTGCATGAAGTAAAGAAAACTACTACTTTCAAACTTGACTAAGCCTGAAGTTTCGTAGCAATCTTATGGAATTGATGCGCAACTTCATCTAAACAAAGATTTCCGATACTGCCTTGGTGGCTGTGTTGGAGATCTTTGATATCGTAATCAAATTCTTGATTTTCGATCGCGTTCCCGACACTTACATAAGCATCACGGAAAGATGCACCAGCTTTTACTTCTTCATTAATCTTCTCAACACTGAAAAGATATTTGTATTTTTCATCTTCTAAAATCCCGTCTTTAACTTGGATATTTGGAAGCGTATAATTTAGAATTTCTAAACATTCCTTTAAAGAGTCGATTGCTGGAAACAAAATTTCTTTTGTCAATTGCATATCGCGATGATAACCCGACGGCAAATTATTAGTCAACAAAATCAACTCATTCGGAAGTGACTGTATACGATTGCAACGCGCTCTTACC
>JAEXRP010000028.1:0-15007 GCA_023440705.1 Bacteroidota bacterium | reverse complement strand
ATTTATCCGCCGCTGCTTTTCATATTGTTTTTTTCTTTAATTTTAACAATCTGAAAAAGCATCGGCTTCGCTTGGTCTGAACTTGAACATTTGTTCAAATTAAGCCCGCACTTCGCCAATACTTTTTCCGTTAGCTGTAATGCTTCTCCAACATTTCCCAAAATAAATTTAAATGAAAACCAGTATAATACTAAAATCAGAAAGCTTTTCATATCCAACTAAAGAAGAAAGAAAATTATATGAAAATCAAATTCCTAAAATAACAAGATTAAACATTGAGTACAAATCAGCATTCATAAACTTTTTAGAAAACAAAAAAATTCACAACGCTATTAATGAGGAAGATATTTATTGGTGGAATTTATGTTTAAATAACAGATTTGGAAAGTTACATTCAACATATTTATTTTTATTAACTCATTACAACCGCTATAAAAAATTTGAAATAGAGGAAAATGATTATAAATATACTGAAGCTATATTATATGATTATTATGTCGAAATATTTTACTACTACTTTTATTCTGTCAGAGATATTTTAGGACAATTTATTAATGTTCTGTACAAACTTGAAAAAGATGAAAAAGATGTTTCTTTAAATAAACGTCTAATTGACGAAATCCCAGACATAAATGTAAAAATATTATTCGAAGAATTTAATGATTCAATTTCTTACTCTAATAAGAAATTTAGAAATGCTTTTACTCATCGGTTTACTCCAAATCAAAAAGATAATAGAGCTAAAACAACAATCTCTATTAGTGATGATGAAAAGAATATTGGTTTTGGTTTTGGAACAGAAATTTCAAAAGAAGAATTTTATGAAGATTCTAAAAAACTAATAGAACAATTAAGTCTTTTAATGAAAAATTTCAACGAATATGTTTCAAAATAATAGCACTACAGCTAACAATGTATTGGCAAAATGCGGGGTTAAATGAATAATAGAACGATTTGAGAAATTTACACGCCGCTGCTTTTCATATTGTTTTTTTTCATAATTTAGACAATCTGAAAAAGCATCGGCTCCGTTTGGTCTGAACTTGAACTTTTGTTCAAATTAAGCCCGCACTTCGCCAATACTTTTTCCGTTAGCTGCAATTATTTCAAAACGCCTACCCACAAATGAAAAGAAGCATTTTTTTAGTTTTATTTTTCTGCTCTTTTTTTGCATTTTCTCAAAGAAAAGAAATGGCTGAAAATTTTTGGAAAGGAGATTATAATAAAACAATCGAAATTGGAAAAAAAATATTAGAAACTGAACCTAATGATTTTGAAACAATTTTGTTTATAGCGAAAGCTGAAAATGAACAAGGAAATTTCAAAAATGCAATTCCTTATCTTGATAACGCGAAAAAATTAATGAAAGAAGATTGGCAAAAATCTTGGACTTTATTAGAGTCAGTAAAAAATAATTTTGGAAGTGGGAAAATTGAAGAGGCAAAAAAAAATTATGCTGAAGCAATTAAAATTAACGGAACAAAAAATTCAATGAAAGAATTGAAAAAATTTGGTATGTTAATAGGATTAGACGAGTATTATGATAATTGGAAGATAAAAGAAACAGAAAATTTAATTTTTCATTTTGACAATACAATAAGTGAACACGAGATTGAAAGAATTGTAGAAACTAGACAAAAAGCGTTTAATGAAATCAACAAATTTTTTAGTTCTAAACTTCCAAAGAAAATCGATTTTTTTGTATGGAATTTAACAGAAAACCCCAATCCTACTTTAAATGTGAATCTTGGTTTTTCTATTCCTCAGCTTAACATTTCACATAGTCGTATTAACCAAACTCAAGGTCATGAAATTGCGCATAATATTTCATTTTGGAAAAACAATAATAACATCAGAACAAAATTTATTAATGAGGGAATTGGTGTATGTTTTGACCAACAAAAAAACAACAAATTAAAAAACGCACAAGAAGTCTACAAGATAAATCCAATTGACATTAAAGAAGTTTGGAAAAATGGAATTAAACTAAACGATGATATTCTTTATCCCATTTCTGGTGCATTTGTTGAATTTCTAATTAAGACTGATAAAGAAAATTTTTCGCAACTTATCATAAATCAAACTTACGAAAACGCCAAGAAGATTTACGGAATAAAGATTGATGAAATTATAGAACATTTTACACAAAACCTAAAAGAATAATATAACTGCAGCTAACATTGTATTGGCAAAATGCGGGGTTAAGGTATATTTGAAAGATTTGTAATATTTACACGCCGCTGCTTTTCATATTGCTTTTTTTCATAATTTAGACAATCTGAAAAAGCATCGGCTCCGTTTGGTCGTTCTTGAACTTTTAGTTCTTCGAAAGCCCGCACTTCGCCAATACTTTTTCCGTTAGCTGCAATTTCACGACAAATTTTATGGATAAATTTCACGAATCACTGATAATTTTAGAACATTTTCATAATATTATTAGTTCAAGAAATGAATATTGTAAAAGATTTTCAAGTTTCAATGTTCAAGACTGTATAAATAGGACAATGAACCATTTTTTACTAAATGGCTTCGCTGATAATCCAAAAGTATTAGGAGAAGAACCTTTTCTATCTTTAATTGCGAATCAATGCTCAGATATAAGAATTACAATTCATAACAATTTTAAACTAAACATAATTGATATGTTTTCATTTAATGAGGAATATGAAAAATTCTTCAATGAAAACCTAACTGAAAATTCCTCATTAAAAAATAGAATAACAAAGTTAAAAGCTGAAAATAAAAAAATAAAAAATAGAATCGATTGGGATGAATTGAAAGCTATTAGAAATACAATTCTTGCACATAATTTAAGAAATAAAAAAGAAAATAACCAATTTGCAATAAAAAACTTAATTGTATTACATAGATTAGTCTTTGATTTTGATAGATGCATAGAGTATTGTGAAATAATTCAAACATTATTTTTAAGAATTAAAGAAGAATTTGAATCTGAGTATAAGATTGCCAAAATAAGTTTTGATAAATTAGTCAAAGCAAATTCATAAAGAAACTGCAGCTAACATAGTATTATTACAAGTCTTTATACAAAGTCCCATAAACACTATATTTACTTATCTTTTCCATTAATTAGATACAACATAAGTATAACAAATTAAAAGACATCGATAAACAGATATATTCCCGCGTTATTCTGTTTTGAAAGGAAATTTAACTGCTGATATTCAGGAAGCATAGAACAATAATACGAATGGCTTGCTTTAGCAAAGCCATTTCTTATTAGTAATTCATTCAAACATTCACCGTTCGGCAGAATGACATAAGCCAAATCTCTCAGCCAAAAATCTGTGCGGTTATCCAATTCGGTTAGAAGTGTGATCCGTGTTCCTGGTGGACACACCTGGAGAACATAATCCAACGACATCAAACCATATTGAAGCAGTAAACTGGCAAGTATGCCTGTTTTCGCTTCATCCTCGCGCATTTTTCTTGATAAATGAACTTCCGGTGCATCCAAGCCGTAAAGTCTTATTTCGCGCCTTTCCTGTGTGAATTCCTGTTTCACTTTAAGACTGTCTCCGTCCAGGACTTCTTCAACAATCCAAAACGGCTGCTCGTGAATGTTTTTGATTTGGAAATATTTTAGACTTTCATTTCCTGTTGTGCTGCTTTCCATTTCGTTAGCGTTTGCACTTATTGCACTGTATTTCATTGATTTTCAGTATTTTAACTATTGTTTTTATAAAGGTAATGAATGATATTTGTATCTGTCTAGACAACAGTGTTTTTCTCTCTTTTCTAATTTCTAAAACTTAAAACAATGGCAAGACAAAAAGGTCTTATGAAATACGTCGGAACAATCGGCGACGTGAGACACTTCAAAATCAAAGGACAGGAAGGATTTTTCGCCGGTATGGTCGGCGGACCAACTGCACAGCAGGTGCATTCTGCACCAGAGTTCGAAAGAACACGCGAAAATATGAACGAATTTGGCGGTTGCGCCAAGGTCGGTAAATCGTTAAGAACAGCGCTTTCCGCTCTTATGGGAAAATTTACGGATCCACAGGTAACGGGTCGGTTAACTTCAATCATGAAGAAAATCAATCTGGAGGACGGAACCGAAGCCAGAGGTTACCGAAAAGTTGAAGTGTCCACTCAGAGGAATTATCTGCTTGGATTTGAATTCAACAAAAACCTTTCTATCTCCGGTATTTTTAATGCTCCTTACGACATCGAGCCGGATGCAGGAAGAACTTCTTCAGATTTTATCGTTGCAGCTTTTAATCCTGCTGATCTGATTACTGCTCCTTCAGGTGCAACTCATTTCAGACTGATTAACGCGATCTCGGTTCTTTCTGATTTTTCTTACAATCCAACCACAGGAACATACGAACCTGATGACATGGTGAACAATGAGCTGACCAACATCGCTTATTCGCCGTACATTCCGTTGAATGTTACTTATGCAGGTGATACCATTACAGCAACACTTCCGGGTGCTCCTGTTTTGGACAATAAAGTTTCGGTGGTTCAGTGTATCGGAATTGAGTTTTTCCAAGAAGTCAACGGAAACCACTATCCGTTCGCGAGTGGAAACTGTCTCAAAATCGAGGAAGTTTTTTAGGAAAAATTCTTCAAAGGGCTTCCCAATACGGGAAGCCTTTTTTGTTTCACTTTACTATTTCACAAATACTTATTGCGTTATGAAAACAAAAATCATCAGAGTTGCAGAAGGCAAAAATTCTACACTCTCGCATTTATACATTGATGGTATTTTCCAGTGTTTTCTCCTGGAAGATAAAATCCGGGAAAAGAAAATCATGAAGCAGACCGCCATTCCGGAAGGTGTCTTTAGGTTAAGACTCAACACTTGGGGCGGAATGAACAAAACGTATTTCCCGAAATATGGACCGATCCACAAAGGCATGATTGAGATTGCCGATCTTCCAACATTTAGTTCGGTGTACATCCATATCGGAAATACGATTGAACACACGGCAGGCTGTCCGCTTGTCGGACTTTCCTACATCAAAAAGGACGGCGATTATCAGGTTCTGCAGAGCGTGGATGCTTACAAACAGGTTTACAGAAAACTGTATGAAATGGCAAGCGGAAAGGATAATCAGATTGAAATCAGTAACAATTTTCAATTCTAAAAAATGAACATTATGGAAAATGAAATCACAGTGAGCGTATTCTTTGGTTTTATCAGCAGTGTTCTTTTGGCGGTAGTCGCCTACTTTATACGGCAACTGCACACCGACTTTAAAAGTATGGAAAGGGATATGACAGAGGTCAAAACAATGGCTTTAATCATCAAAACCGAGTTTAAAAATTCTCAGGATCTTCTCAATCAGAAGGTTGAATATTTGGAACAAAGAATCAATAAAATCGAGTTGAATCAAATTAAAAATCAAGACAATGAAAAATAGAAACCTAAATTTAGTGGATCGCGTGTTGGAACCAACGCCAAAATGGTTCAGAATTGTACGTAATATTGGACTGGCGTTGTCAGCGGTTGGCGGTGTACTTGTGGCTGCTCCAGTGGCTTTACCTGCAGCAGTGGTTGCGGTCGGTGGGTATTTGCTTTTGGGCGGTTCCATCATCGGGGCGGTCAGTCAGACTGCAATCAGTTCTGAAGAGTATGGCGAAAAATCCCAAAAATCGGGCGGAAATTCGTCCGAAAATTCACCTGCAGAATTAGACAAATAGCGTTTATCAGGCGCTTATCTTCAACGAAAATTATTCAGGCCGGTTCATAAGACCGGCTTTATTATTTGCTTTCGTCCGTTTGCACCGTTTCTTATAAAGGGGCGAAATATGTATGCTTTATGTTGCGCTTACCGGTTAAATTAGGGTGAATCAAGTCAAAGTCAGGGTGTGGAAAAATTAGCGTCGGCATCCGGCGGCTGGTCGACGCGTTTTTTTCCGGTCATTCTTTCATAAAAAAAACTTCCCGAAGGAAGTTTTTGAAATTTACATTGTTAAATAATACCGACGGACTAACGTGTGCCGCAGTTCTTTGAGTGCTGCTGCCTGTTGTTCAATTTTCTGCTCCAGTTCGTAGGTGGCTTTGATTTTCCGCATCATTTCCGGCTGAATGCAAGACTTTTGAAAGGCAGGCTGAATGAAGTTCCGCATCAGGGTTTTCAGGTCGCAAAGGCGAAGCATTTCGATGACTGAGCCGCAAAGGTGAGGGTGAAAAAAGCCATGCTTCCAAAAGGCGTAAAAAGTCCAATAATAGGTTTCGAGTTCTTCCGGATTGGTAACGTAAATGATGTGGCAGTTCGGGCAGGGTTCAAACATTGGTTTTCCTGCGTTTCTTCCTCTTGAAAGGATGTACAATGCCATTTCAGGCGCGGATTTTTGCACCGAGTAGGTGCGTACTTTGTGTATAAGCATAATTTGGGTTTAAAAAATTTTGCTCCGCTGAAGATTTTTCAAAAGAAAAAAAAGAAAAAAAGAAAGTGCTCCGACCGTGTGGAAGGAAAATGCGATGCAATATTTTTTCAGAAAAATTTTGGGGCTAACTTTTAGCGCCACAAAACTTTTTCTGAAAAACCGTTTACGGCTTGATATTGTCGGCGCATTTTCCTGACAACAGACCTTTACTTTCTTTTTTTTTATTTTTTCTTGGTGCCTGATCCTCGATTGAGGCGCAATCAAGGCGGTGGAAAGAAAGGGCAAAGACAGCGGTATGGCGACAGGAATACTTGGACTGGCGACATACTGCTGTGCGCGGTGACGGAAGTGTATAGACGGCAGAGAAAAACGGTTCTTCAGAATCCGAAAAGTGAATGCCGGCTATAGACTGGAGGAACTTGGGAAAGCGTTGGCAAAACGGGGTAAACACTTCGCAGAAAAATGGTGCTTTACATAAGATTCAAGATACGAGAATCGAGATTCAAGACGGAATGGTAACAAGCGGCTGCAAAGACAGTGGTATGGAATGCTGAAAGAAAATGCTTTGCTTGGGAATTTTCAGCACGCGCCACAAACACACTACAAACATTTGCCTATGAAACCGAAGTGTTTTTGGTGTGTGAAGAAAATATGGCGGCTGCGAAAGCAATTTTCTTCAGTATGGAATACGACTGTGTGCGGTGACGAAAGCGACTGTATTGCCATTAAACTTTTCCGCTGAAAAAAAACAATACAGTGGCTGTAGGAACTGGATAAATCCCGAAATAGTCTGCACCATTTTTCTGCATCCTTAGCAGGGTTGGTGGGGATTTGTAGGTTTTGAATTTGGAAACTGACCGTGTAAATTATAACTGCACTGGCGGCTGGAAAGCGGTGGAGCAAAAGGGCTATGCCCGTTGCAAGGAAAGCATTTTACATAATCTCAAATTATAGGCACATATGATGCTGGTTTGCACGTAAGGGAGCCTGCGGACTGGAGGGCAACGTTGTAGCGGTTGGCACGTGCGTATAATTTCGATTATGTTATTTGCTGGGGGAAAGTGGTAGTTTGGGACTAAAAGATTACAAACTAATTATTACCCACCATAGGCTTTTGGTCATTAACTAAAATATACTCTAAATCTAACTTAACAACTTCGACAACCTCGACATTTTGACATTCAAATTTTTCTGGATAGAAAACTGCTAAATTATGTCCTTCAGTATTTTGAGCGCTTTGGAATTCAATACCATCATATCCCATAGATTTAATAAATTCCGAAATATATTGAGTCGGCAAATAATCAAGATCAGAATCGGAACGTCTATGTGGCTTTGCCAGTTCCTGTTCTAACCTACTTATAAAAGGTGCATGTATGATTAAGTCTTCTAACAAATCGTTATCAAGAAAAGTGAAAATGTCAATAGTTTGCATACTTAGCTTAATAACATTTAGATTCTCCCGTAACTTAAATTTACCAATTGTTACAAAATCATATAAACTGGATCTTACTTCAAACAACGATGTTTTCTGATCATTAGAAAGATACAAGTAAGAAATACCTTTTGGATTTGCTCTACCATCTGATGCTTTGTCATTTGGGGGATTCCACATTTCAGATGTTTTATAGCCTTCTTTATGAGAGCAAATCCGAGCGCGATAGAAATTTCTTCCTTTAATAATTTCTTTTTTGTATGCTTCAAAAATTTCCTTGAGTTTATTTAAATCTAAATTATTTTTAAAGTGAAATCTATTTACATTCTTAATTTCTAACGAGAATTTTTTCCATGAGAAAACAAGAGGCTTGACTACTTCTTCCTCATACGATGAGCTTTTAAACTTTAAAACAACTGGGTTATCTAAAAGCACTTTATATTCCTCAATCTCGGACTCAAAAATAGAGCAAAGTAAAGCCTTAGATTTAACTTTAGTAATGACAAGTTCCGTGAAAATTTTAGCAGGAAAATCTTGAACTAACTGCTTTTCTATGGAGTCTCCTATTGTTTGATTTACTACATATACATCCAAAAGACCTTTAAAAAAAGGACTTAACTCGTCTGAGTTATATGTAGAAATATTAACAGAATCACAAAAATCGCAATTACCTATTACACCATTTGTTAGAATAATTTGCTTCAGATAATTACTCTCAAAACAATTAATACAACACTTCATTTTATATTAATCTTAATACCAAGTCAATGTGATTTTTTAAAGATAATTTTTTTAATGTCCCTAATCCTGGAAAATGCCCTGAGTTATAATACTCTCTATAATCAGGAATAACGATTGAATTATATCCAGTGGCATCACACCAAGAAATTAATTTTCGTAAGGCTTCAGCAAATTTACCTGGAACGTCAGATTGATCTGTGTTTGAATCGGAAACAAAATGTCTTACTAAGATTCTATTATTAGCATCTGAATGCGATAAATGAATTGCAACTGCATAAGGTAGAAAACCACTTTCAGAATATTCATTTCCTATTGTTAAATAATCGGAAAATCCAATAAATCCTTCTTCCATATAATGTAAATGTTCTTCTGTGAAAAAACTCTCTGGAGTTTGAAGGTAGTCAGAATTTTTATCTTGTGATGCAAAGTAGTCGTCAAGTTCTACTAATGTAGCCTTATCAAAATTCCGATAATATCTTCGACTTGTGCTACTAAAATCAATTACGTTGTACTTTATAGAAGCAATCTCCTCATAACTAACCAATATTTCAGAAATATTATCAAACATAAACTGATGTATTAAAGTTAGTTTTTTCACAATATCAGGAAACTTTCTTAAAACTTCAATAATAGAAGGATGATTTATCTGAGAAGAGAAAATAACTCCAACTTGAAAATTTGTATAATCTCCTAATGATTCTCTAATTGCAAGCAATATTCTTTCGCTATCTTGGAAAGTACCATGCTGAGGGTTAATAATAACAGTAAAGTTAATATCATAAGCAGCTAATTCACGTAGTGTGGATTTTAATGTTGAAGTATCCTTTACAGGTTCTATTATTGGAGAAATTTTATCTTTTTTTTGAGCAAACAATGTTGTGGTAAGTTCCCTTAAACCAATAAGTTCAAATTGTTTTCCTCTAATATAGGGTTGATACATAAGTGATTATTATCTAAGAAATTATACAAATTTTCATATTCCTGCTCTTTCATGTTTAAAGCGTTACAAAGAAAGCGAAGTTCCATTGGAGTTCTATCTGAAAGGAGCAAATTTGAATTATTATGATTTCTCTTTTTTAGCATTTTTAACACTTGTATATGGAAAATGTCTAAACTAATCTCACTTAATAATTCATAACAAACTCTAAAAATTTTGGTATTTGGTACATCAGGTACAAAACCATAATTTAGTTTTACCAAACTTAAAAACTCTGCTTTACGTAATAATTTAAAAATACTGTCAAAGTCAAAATTATTTGTATTACTATCTGCTTGTTTTAGTGTTACTAATTTATTTTTCTTTGTTAGTTTTATTAAACCATTTGAGGATGACGAATATATCTTCAAAAGTTTTTTAGACTGCTCTTCATCAGAAACTATATAAACTTCATTTGCCACCTTTTGATAGTCATTAAGTTGCTTTTCAAGCTTGGAAAAATCATCTAACTCTGTTTTAACTTCGTAAACTTTTGCAATCCCATTTATCAACATCAAATCAGCCTTTGAATCTGCAATTTTAAATTCATTGAAAGTAACTGTTGTATTTAGAGAATACTTTTTTAAAATTTCCTTGAAAATTAAATTTTTATAGACATATTCGCACCTATATTGTTCGCTTAAAAATGAATAAATTTCACTTAATAAATAATTATTAGATGTGTTACTTGGATTTCGTTGATAGTGCTTGCTTATGATATTATTAAATGCCGAATAATCATTTGCAACAATTTTTTTAAAAACTGCTGTTGAAAATATTTGTGATAAATATCTTAGATTATTACTATTCATGAATGTACTTTTCTGTGTTCAAAGTTAACACTTTTTTTAAACAAGAATGCACGTGTAACTATATCAATTAACTTTAATTATTAAATTCATTTTATATGAAATGATGGAAAATTATGACATTTATAAATATTTAAAGTATGCTTTAGCAACTAACTCTTTTTAGGAGGTTTTAAATTAGTTGGTTTTAATGAACCTCTTCCTAAATCAATTTTTTGTTTAGGTGTAATAGATTTAGGTGCCGAACTATTTGTATTAATTGGTTTATTTTTACTCATTACTTCTTTTTAGGATTAATTTGAAAAGAAGGTTTTGTAGATGTCTTACCTTTTTCTTCATTTAGTGGTTTAGGTTCACCTTTTGTAGTAGTAGGTTTACCCTGTGAATTTGATTTGTTCTCGTTCATATTATATATATTAAAAATTAAAAAAAAAGATAAAAAAATAGTACCAAAAATTATAGATGATAATGAAATCCAATTGAGAATATTAGTGTTTCTATTTCGTTTATCAATATTCTGAAAAATATTGGGATTTTTAATATCAATATCCTCTATAATTTTTTCACTATTATGGATTGCAACTTTATGAGAAATTAGATTGGATAAAAGGCTAATCATAAAACAAGAAGCACTTTAAGCAACAAAAAAAACATATTCTACTTTTATAATATTATCAAGTAATTTACTAAGTAATGTTAATCCAATAAAAAGACCTCCACTACTAAATATATTAAGATATTTTTCAAAATCATCTTGACTTTTACCTCGATCATTCAAAATCTGACTTCTATAGTCTTGCCATTCTGCATCAGAATTATCAGAAAAGTTTATACTTGAAATGCTTTTGGGATAATAATCGCATGTACCATTATAAGCGTCATTCCCGTGTATTTGATTCAAATTATTCAATGATTATTATTTTTTTATCGCTATCTAAAATAGATGGATAACATTATTCTCTAAAGATACGAAGCGTAATTGAAAGAAAAAAGAGGAAAACCGTATTGACGTAAGTGCGTAAGATAAAATGATGAAAACTTTTAATAATATTTTTGGGTTTGAAAAAAACTATTTTAGATGGACTAAGTAATGCAAAATAGTGAAAGGTAGATTTTCTTTTGCGTTGGTTTATATTAATTGCAGATGTTTTTTGAATGGTAGAGAAATAAAAAAAATGTTTTGCAAAAAAGTACTTACGCATCTTACGCTAAAGAAAAAGCGAAAAGAAAAGTAATTGGAGGAAAAAACTGCTTTACGATAGGTTAGTTGCGAAAATGACTAAAAAATAATGCAGTACAAAGAATTAATCTCTATCTTTGCATTGTGAAGTATTTCGGAATTTTCTTTGCAGTTTTCTTTGCCATACTTGTTACAATGCCTTGTAACGATGGTTTGGCGCAGACTGTTGTTAATAAAACTGAACTTCATAAAGACCACAAAGACTCCCCAGAAAAACATTCTGATTTATGCTCGCCATTTTGTAGTTGTTCATGCTGCGGAATGCAAATTTCCGAAGCGAGTTATAGCTTTTATCATTTCGAACAAGAGATTTTCCCAACCTATTCAGAAATAGTAAGTTACCAACCACAAAAGGAGTTTGGTATCATCTATGGTATTTGGCAACCGCCCAAGATTTAATTTTTATTGAGTTTTTATACGCGTAAGCGAGAACATCTGCATTGTCTTATGTTCTAATCGCTGTGTACGTCGTATGTAAAGAAATATTTTCAGTAAAAATTAAATAGTCTATGTTAGATAGTATTATCAAATTTAGCATCAAGAACAAGATTATCATTGGTATTATGACCTTGGTGCTTATTATTTGGGGTGTATGGAGCGCCACCAAATTACCCATCGATGCTGTACCCGATATTACGAATAATCAGGTTCAGATTATCACCGTTTGTCCTACTTTGGCGGGGCAAGAAGTAGAGCAACTTGTTACTTTTCCCATAGAACAAAGTATTGCTAATATCCCCGATATTGAGGAAACCAGAAGTATTTCGCGTTTCGGGTTATCGGTAATTACCGTTGTTTTCAAGGAAGAAGTAGATGTTTATTTTGCTCGTCAATTAATTAATGAGCAGTTAAAACAAGCTGCAGAACAAATACCTAAAGGTGTTGGCACACCAGAATTAGCCCCTGTAAGTACAGGTTTGGGCGAAGTGTATCAATACATTTTGCATCCCAAAAAAGGAAGTGAGAAAAAGTATTCAACGCAAGAATTACGAACGATGCAAGATTGGATTGTTCGTAGACAATTAAACGGAACGCCTGGCATTGCCGAAGTAAATAGTTTTGGTGGTGAGTTAAAACAATATGAAGTTGCCATCGATCCTAACCGATTACGTGCGATGGGTGTAAGTATTACAGAGATTTTCAATTCTTTAGAAAAAAATAATCAGAATACAGGTGGCGCTTATATTGATAAGAAGCCAAATGCTTATTTTATTCGTGGTATTGGTATTGTAACGTCTTTGGAGGATGTGAAAAATATTCCTGTAAAAAATGTTTCGGGGAGTGTTCCTATTTTTATTAAAGATGTTGCCGATGTTCGTTTTGGACATGCCGTTCGATATGGAGCTATGACCTATAACGGCGAAGTTGATGCTGTGGGAGGCGTTGTCATGATGTTGAAAGGCGCCAATTCTAACGAAGTGGTAAACTTGGTAAAAGCCAAACTACCAACCATTCAAAAATCTTTACCTGCAGATGTTGTGATAGAACCGTTTTTGGACAGAACCAATTTGGTTGACAGAGCGATAGCTACCGTTGAAAAAAACCTAATTGAAGGCGCTTTAATCGTTATTTTCGTATTGGTATTATTTCTCGGGAATCTTCGCGCAGGGCTTATTGTAGCATCTGCTATTCCACTTTCGTTATTATTTGCTTTAGGAATGATGAATGTTTTTGGTGTAAGTGCCAATTTAATGAGTTTGGGAGCGATAGATTTTGGATTGATTGTAGATGGAGCCGTGATTATTGTGGAAGCTACTTTGCATCATTTAGGATTACGAAAATCGACGCAAAGACTTACCCAATCGGAAATGGATGAAGAAGTTTTCCTTTCTGCATCTAAAATTAGAAATAGCGCCGCTTTTGGTGAAATCATCATCCTAATCGTTTACATCCCTATTTTAACTTTAGTTGGTGTTGAAGGAAAAATGTTTACACCCATGGCGAAAACAGTAGGCTTTGCAATATTAGGAGCGCTAATTCTTTCCTTAACCTATATTCCTATGATGAGTGCTTTGTTTTTATCTAAAAACCCGACGCACAAAGAGAATTTTTCGGATAAGATGATGAATAAATTACAAGCCATTTATCTACCTTTATTACAAAAAGCTTTAAAAATTAAATATTGGTTGGTAGGCGGAACGGTTGCTTTATTTGCCTTTTCACTTTTACTTTTTAAAAATATGGGTGGTGAATTTATACCGCAATTGCAAGAAGGTGATTTTGCTTTCCATTGTATTTTACCACAAGGAAGTTCTTTAACCCAAAGTATCGAAACCTCGATGCAAGCTTCTCGAATTATCAAACAATTTGATGAAGTAAAAATGGTAGTTGGTAAAACTGGAGCTGCCGAAGTACCTACCGATCCTATGCCGCCAGAAGCTACGGATATGATTATTGTTTTGAAACCCAAAAGTGAATGGAAAACCAATAAATCGTATGATGAATTGGGGGATGAAATATTGGAAAAATTAGAAGTAATCCCTGGTGTTTTTTTTGAAAAAAATCAGCCTATACAAATGCGTTTTAATGAATTGATGACGGGCGTTCGGCAAGATGTTGCTGTAAAAATATTTGGTGAAAATTTGGATTCATTAGCCATTTATGCCGATAAAACCGCTAAAGCCATACAAAAAGTGGAAGGTGCAACTGCACCGCAAGTAGAACGTGTGAGTGGACTTCCACAAATTAATGTTGAGTACGACCGTACAAGAATGGCGAACTACGGATTAACAATTGAAGATGTCAATAACGCTGTAAGTACCGCTTTTGCGGGACAATCTGCAGGACAAGTTTTTGAAAACGAAAGACGTTTCGATTTGGTGGTTCGCTTGGATAGTCTTCACCGAAGCAGTATTGACGATGTGAATAATTTGATGATTTCAACCCCAACAGGAAGTCAGATTCCGTTGTCGCAGGTAGCCAATGTGAATTACAAATTAGGACCTTCGCAAATAAGCCGCGAAGAAGGAAAACGCAGAATTGTGGTTGGTTTCAATGTGAAAGATCGAGATGTAGAAAGCGTGGTAGAAGACATTCAAACTCAATTGGATAAAGACGTGAAACTGCCATCAGGATACTATTTCACCTATGGCGGACAGTTTGAAAATCTGCAAGCTGCAAGCAAACGATTGATGATAGCCGTTCCTGTGTCCTTGCTATTAATTTTTATGTTGTTGTATTTCACTTTTAAATCCTTTAAACAAGCCGCCTTAATTTTTACTGCAATCCCAATGAGTGCGATTGGTGGCGTTTTCGCTTTGCTTGTCCGCGATATGCCGTTTAGTATTAGTGCCGGAATTGGTTTTATCGCCTTGTTTGGTGTTGCAGTTCTTAACGGAATTGTATTGATAGGCACTTTTAACCAATTAGAAAAAGAAGGTGAAACCGATATTATAAAACGAGTATTTGAAGGTACTAAAACCCGACTTCGTCCAGTATTAATG
>JAEXRP010000058.1:0-49782 GCA_023440705.1 Bacteroidota bacterium | reverse complement strand
TTGGCGCGAGGCGGCGGAGCGCAGCGGAGCCGTCCGAGCAGCCAAGTTAAAGATAGAGCGGATAGCCCGACCTTGCGGATTGGGCATCGGAAAAGCTAGGGAAAATCCGCAAGGGATTGCCCAAATATTATATTACTTCGCGAGGAAAAGACAGAATATATTTTGTATTGACTTGATTGATAAACGACGACAAAATCTGATTTTCAGAATCTTCTAATTTGATTTTTTTGCCCGATTTATCTAACAAAAATATTGGTTGCTTTTCGGTGTCATAAGGCAAAAGACTTCGTGAAATCTGATCAACCAACTCATTACCGTTATCGATACCGAAAAGTTGATTAGTCTTATGAATTTTGGTTTGAATAAAGTCCTCAGAAAAATATTGCGATGACGACATCGTTTTAGGAAAATGACGATAAATAACAGCTTTACAAAGATAAGACAACACAAAATCATCCGATTCTGTCCACAATTTTATCGCTTGGAAAACGTCCATATCATCCAACATGGTGAAGTTTTTCAAGTTGAGTTCGTTCTCTTCTTCGAAATGCTGATTTTCTAAGAAATATTTTAAATATTTTGGCGCGTCCAACGACATTCCTTCAGAAACCAGTTTTTTTGCTCTTCCCAAAATTTTCACCAAAAGATGTTCTGACAAAGCTGCCGTTTTGTGGTAATAAACCTGCCAATACATGAACATTCTCGCAGTTAAATAATTTTCGATAGAGTAAATGCCTTTGGAGTCAACCACCAACTCGTCGTTTGACACATTAAGCATCGAAATAATACGTTGCGTATTGACATTACCTTCGGAAACGCCCGTGTAGAAGCTATCGCGCTTAAGATAATCCAAACGATCGACATCCAACTGCGACGAAATTAACTGGTTGAAAAACTTGCGAGAATATTGCCCTTTGAACATCTCAATCGCTAAAGTCAACTCCCCCGAAAATTCTTCGTTTAGCTTTGTCATTAACAATAAGGACAACTTTTCGTGGTGCCAATTGTCCATTAATCGATTTTCTAACGCGTGAGAAAATGGCCCATGACCAACATCGTGCAACAAAATCGCCAACAAAGCCGCTTTTTCTTCTTCTTTGGAAATAGAAACGCCTTTTAATTTCAAAGTTTCGAGTGCTGTAAACATCAAATGCATTGCACCCAAAGCATGATGAAACCTGGTATGTTTGGCACCTGGAAAAACCAACGACAACAATCCTGTCTGAGAAATTCTGCGAAGTCTCTGGAAATAAGGATGTTCGATCACATCATAAAGAATCTCATGTGGAATCTTGATAAAACCGTGAACTGGATCGTTGATAATTTTGAGTTTGTTAAGCATCGTAAACTATTGTTGATAATGATTACAAAGCTAACGAAATTCCGTTTAACTTTTATTTAGGACTGCTTTAAGATAAAGTTAAGAAGAGCAATTTCTATTTTTGAAACTCTCAAAAACTAAACATGTTAAAAAACTATTTTCTCGGAGTCGCATTTTTATTAATTAATAGCCAATTTCTTTTTTCGCAAGAACAATTATCTGAAAATCAAAAACTAGAACAACTCTGCAAAGTTTGGGGTTTTCTAAAATATTATCATCCTAAAGTTGCAGCAGGAACTTTTGACTGGGACGCACAACTGATTTCAAAAATCCAAGAATCTGAAAATACAAATACCAAAAAAGAATTCAATGCCTTGCTTGCTAATTGGATCGATCAACTCGGCGAAGTCAAAAAATGTAAAACTTGCAAAAAGAATTCTGACAAAAAATATTTTTTAAAAAACTTTGATTTTAGTTGGACGGATGATAAAAATATATTTTCAGACGATGTTATCAACAAATTAAATTACATTGAAGAAAACCGAAATCAAGCGGAAAATCACTATTACTTTTTTGACAAAAAACTTGAAAAGATTGGTATTCAAAATGAAAAATATACCGCTGATCTTTATCCAACTAAAGAATTGAGATTGGTGGAACTTTTCAGGTATTATAATTTGATTGAATACTTTTTCCCTTACAAATATCAAACAGATCAAAAATGGAGTTCGGTTTTACCAGAAATGATTCCAAAATTTCTTAATGCCAATAATCAAAAAGACTATGCTTTAGCAACTTTTGTACTTCTTGCCAAAACGGATGACTCGCATGTGGTTCTCAAAAGTTCTGATTTAACAAAGTATCTTTTTGGAACGCGTATGCTTCCAATCGAGGTTATAAGCGCGGAAAACAAACTTGTTGTTTCTAAAGTTCTTGATAGAAAATCAGGTGAAGATTTCGCGTTACAAGCCGAAGATGTAATCCTAGAAATTAATGGTGAAACAATTCCTGATGTGGTTAAAAAACATTCGAAATATGTTTCTGCATCCAACGCATGGGGAAAGCTACGCAATATTAAAAATTTAGTTTTGTGGAGTAATAATCCTAGTATTAATTTAAAAATTGAAAGAAAAGGAATCGTTCAAAATATCGATGCCAAAACTTACTTCATCAAAGACATTATTAAACCTAAAAAAAATGATGTCGAAAAATGGAAATTCCTAGACGAAGAGCAAAAAATTGGTTACATAAACGTCGGCGCAGTTGAAATCAATGATGTTGTGGGAATTTTTAAAAATTTAAAAAATACAGAAGCTATTATTTTTGATGTTCGCAATTACCCAAAAGGAACGACACAAGCATTTTCTTTTCAGTTAATTCCTAAAATCACAAACTATTATTCTTGGATGAAGCCTGATCTTCAATATCCCGGAAAATTCTACGAAGACAAAGCTTTTGTTGGAACTAAAAACCCGGATAACTACAAAGGAAAAGTAATCGCGTTGGTCAACGAGATCACCCAAAGTCAAGCAGAAACGCTAACAATGATGCTAAAACAACACCCAAATTGTACTGTTATTGGAAGTAACACAGCTGGCGCTAATGGAAATGTTGTAAGATTAAAAATGCTAAATGCGGAGACGCAATATTCTGGTTTGGGCGCCTTCTACCCTGACGGTCGCGAAACGCAAAGAATCGGACTTGTTCCCGACATCGAAGTAAAACCTACTGTTAAAGGAATTTTGGAAAAGCGCGACGAAGTTTTGGAAAAAGCCCTTGTGGTTATCAATGAAACTTTATCTTCAAAATAGTCATACATTGAATTAAACCACAAAAGCTAAAACATTTTGCAAGTTTGATAAAGTTCAAAAGAAGGCTTGTTGGTTTATTTTTTAACATTAGTTCGGGATAAAGCGCCTTTCTTTAAATGCGTCGTCACTTCGAGTAACGTAGCATTGCGAAGTGTATCGAGAAGTTTTTAAGAGAAGTTCTCGATACGATTTTTTCAAAATCTACTCGAACTGACGTTACTTAGTTTATTCCGAACTCTAGTTAAAATACTATTTCGACATAATTTTAACTCAAAATTAAACCAAAATTCTCAAACTTTTCGGAAGCACTTTAACCTCAACTGGCGATTTTATTTTGTGATATTCACCATCAAGATGCCACGCTTCCGAATCTACGCTAAAGGAAATTTCGGAGGTTGAAATGTATTGTAAATATTTGCTTGGCTTTAGACTTTTTGTAAACATTTGATAAGCAAAAGAAAGTCCTGCAGGCAACGGAAATTTCTTAACCAAAGCGATTTCTACTTTTCCGTCCGACATATCTGCTTGTGGTGCAATGTAGGCATTATTCCCAAATTGACGACTGTTAGCGACATTCACCATCATATATTCGCCGTCGAATTGCTTGTATTTTTCTTCAAACTTAACTTTAATAGGTTTAAATTTAAAATATTTTTCTACCGTAATTTTGATGTAACTGCTAAAACCACGTTCAGAATGTTCGAATCCTTCTATAATGTTACCGTCTAGACCAACACCAGATACGTTAATCGACAAATTACCATTCACCGAGAAAGAATCCACCAATTTGAAATCTTTCTTTTTTAGCTTTGTTAAAAGAGAATCGATGTTTTTAGAAAAATTAGTTTCATTAGAAAAACCATTGCCCGAACCAGCTGGAAAAACCGCCAAAATTTTATCAGAATTAACCAATTTACTTGCAACCGTAGAGATGGTACCATCGCCTCCGATTGCCACAAAAACATCAACATCGTTCCAATTTTGTTTAATAAAATCAAAACTGTCTTCAATCGATTTTGAAACTAAAACCAAAGGATTTTCAACTCTCGATTCTAAAGCTGTCAGAAAGCTTTTATAATTTTTTTTAGCTGAAAATGGATTGATAATGTAAGCTGTCTTCATGGATAAATTCTAATAAAAAACTCCGATAATTCGGAGTTTTGATATTGCAAAAATACGTTTTATTAATTAATTGTTAATTAAATCGTACACGTTGTAAAAATTCTGGTTTTAGTTGGTCTTTAACATCTTTATAATCTAAAGTAATGTAGACTACGCCCGCTGCATAAGCGGTAATCTCGTATTGGTTATAGACAAAAGTTATCGACTTGTTTCCAAAATAGAAATTGGTATTAAGTGGAATTACTTTTTCTAACAACATATCTTTTTGACCATCTTTATCATTTTTCGTAAAACTGTCCATCAAGAGCTGGTTCCAGATTTTATCTTTTGGGTTTTTGACAACATCAGAAAGTAGGATACTTTTATTGTTTTTAAGATCAAAAATTTTATAAAGTTCATTATAATAACCATGCGCGCCACCTGAAAAACCGCCGTTTGTATATCGAATTGTTAACATGTCATCTTGGTTAGAAAACACTGACATGTGCGATTGAGTATCCCAAGTCTGATGTGAGGCTGGCTGAAAATCTTTTGGTTTACTTTCTTTATAAAAATTAGATTTATCTTCTTCGAAAGCTGTTGCAAATCCAGTTTTAGAATAATCATTTGTTTTTAATAATGTTGGCGCATAGATGCTATCCAAAACCGTTTTATTAGTAATTGTCGGAAATAACAAAACGCTATTATCATAAGCCAAAGTTAGGTTAGTACCAGCTTTTATCGAGTCCGAAATCTTGATAGAATCCATCTTAAATGCTGCTTCTGCGGCAATGGTATCTTTATCAAACGTAGGAATATTAACCTCTGTTGTTTGCTTCTTTGAACAACTAAATAACACCAACGAACCTAAAACTAAACTTCCAACAAATGACTTCATAATTTAAAATTTTGCTTTTTGATAGCAAAAAACCTTCCAAAAGTGGAAGGTTTTATTGTTTTATTTTAAATTTAAAAAGAAAAATTAAGCATCAATTCTTGCATAGATTGCATTCTTCTCAATAAATTCTCTTCTTGGTGGAACTTCGTCTCCCATCAACATGGAGAATGTACTGTCAGCTTCAACCGCATTTTCAATCGTGATTTGCTTCAAAGTTCTGTGTTCTGGGTTAAGCGTTGTATCCCAAAGCTGTTCAGGATTCATTTCCCCAAGACCTTTATAACGCTGTACTTCTACTCCTTTTCCGTCTGGTGACATTTCTAGCGTAATTTCTTCACGCTCTTTTTCGTTGTACGCGTAGATCTTTTTGTTACCTTTTTTCAATAAATACAAAGGTGGTTGAGCGATATAGATATATCCATTCTCAATCAATTCCTTCATATATCTAAAGAAGAACGTCAAAATCAAAGTCGAAATGTGGGACCCATCGATATCAGCATCGGTCATAATCACGATTTTGTGATAACGAAGTTTGGTTAAATTCAAGGCTTTTGAATCTTCTTCCGTTCCAACAGAAACACCTAAAGCTGTGTAGATATTTTTGATTTCGTCGTTGTCATATACTTTGTGAAGCATCGATTTTTCAACATTCAAAATCTTACCTCTCAAAGGAAGAATTGCTTGGAAATGACGATCACGGCCTTGTTTTGCCGTACCACCCGCGGAATCTCCCTCTACTAGAAATAATTCTGATTCTGCTGGATCTTTTGAAGAACAATCTGACAATTTCCCTGGAAGTCCAGAACCACCCATTGGCGATTTACGTTGAACCATTTCTCTCGCTTTCTTAGCTGCTTGACGCGCTTTCGCTGCCAAAACAACTTTCTGAACGATTGTTTTAGCCTCAGATGGATTCTCTTCTAGGAAGTTCGTTAGCATTTCACCAACGATTTTATCAACCGCACCCGAAACTTCAGAGTTACCTAATTTTGTTTTCGTTTGACCTTCAAATTGAGGTTCCATAACTTTAACAGAAATCACGGCTGTAAGCCCTTCACGGAAGTCATCTCCTGTTACTTCTACTTTTTCTTTTGCTGGTAAACCAAGTTCATCAGCATATTTTTTCAAAGTTCTTGTTAATGCTCGACGGAAACCAGCTAAATGCGTTCCTCCTTCGTGTGTATTAATATTGTTAACATACGAATGAAGGTTTTCGTTAAACGACGTATTATAACGCATCGCCACTTCTACAGGAATACCTTCTCGATCACCTTCCATGTAAATAACATGCTCCATGATCGATTCACGGTTTCCATCGATATATTCAACGAATTCTTTAAGACCACCTTCAGAATGGAAAACTTCATGCTTGAAACTTCCATCTTCCAAAACTTGTCTTTCGTCTGTTAAGGTGATTGTAATTCCTTTATTTAGATAAGAAAGTTCTCTCAAACGATTTGCTAATGTATCGTAGTTGTACACCAACTCAGTGAAAATAGTATCATCTGGCTGGAAAAACTGCATTGTTCCACGCTTGTCTGTATTTCCTACTTGCTTAACATCTTCTAGAGCTTTTCCTCTTTGATAATGTTGTTGATACACGTTTCCGTCACGGAAAACCGTTGTAATCATGTCGTTAGAAAGCGCGTTAACACACGATACCCCAACACCATGTAAACCTCCCGAAACTTTATACGAATCTTTATCGAACTTTCCTCCTGCTCCAATTTTGGTCATTACAACCTCCAAAGCTGATTTTTGCTCCTTTTCGTGAAAGTCAACCGGAATACCACGACCGTTATCGGTCACCTCAATTCCGTTGCCTTCTTTGATGGTTACGGTAATTGTATCACAATAACCTGCCAAAGCCTCATCAATAGAGTTGTCCACTACTTCATAAACCAAATGGTGAAGACCTCTTGTGCCCACATCACCAATGTACATTGAAGGACGCATACGTACGTGCTCCATTCCTTCTAATGCCTGAATACTACTTGCTGTATATTGTTTTTGACTCATATAAAATTTTTAATTTTTGCGCTGTGCAAAGACCTACAAATATCGTGAAAATTTTCGGTTTTTGAAAGTTTTTAGCATTCAAAAATTAGTTAAAGATTTGATAAAAAAATACCTAAAAATAGTATTCAATTATTTTAAAATTTTGTTTAAAATAATCCACAATTATGTAAGTATAAGCAACTTCTAATCCCTAACTTTACTCTCATTAATTTTTTATAGGATGGATGATTTTATCGCGGCTCGGTCGCAAATGGCTCTATCATTAGGTTTCCACATCATATTCGCTTGTGTTGGGATGGTAATGCCTTTTCTTATGGCCTATTCTCATTGGAAATATCTAAAAACGGGAAGCGAAATCTACAAAGGACTCACCAAAGCATGGAGCAAAGGTGTTGCCATATTATTTGCAACGGGAGCAGTTTCTGGCACGATGCTTTCTTTCGAATTGGGATTATTATGGCCTAAATTCATGGAACATGCAGGTCCCATTTTCGGAATGCCTTTCTCACTTGAGGGAACGGCATTTTTTATTGAAGCCATTGCTTTAGGTTTTTTCCTGTATGGTTGGGATCGATTAAACAAATGGTTTCACTGGATTTGCGGATTAATTGTTGGGCTTAGTGGTTTGGCATCGGGAATTCTTGTTGTAGCCGCCAATGCTTGGATGAATAGTCCCGCTGGTTTTGATTTTGTGAATGGTGAATACATCAACATAGATCCCATAAAAGCAATGTTTAATGAAGCTTGGTTCCCGCAAGCCTTTCACATGACTGTTGCTGCATTTTGCGCGACGGGATTTGCTGTTGCTGGTGTTCATGCTTATTTAATTTTAAAGAAGAAAAATGTCGAGTTCCATACAAAAGCATTCCGAATTGCGATGGGATTTGCTTTGATTGGAGCCTTTGGAGCGCCGTTAAGTGGTGATATTGCTGCGAAATCGGTCACCAAGCGACAACCAATTAAACTAGCCGCGATGGAAGCTCATTTTGAAACTGAAAAAGGTGCCGCTTTTGTTTTGGGTGGAATTCCTGATGAAAAAACGGGTGAAGTAAAATATTCCGTTAAAGTTCCAAAGGTTTTAAGCTTTCTTGCGACAGGCGATTTTAATGGCGAAGTGAAAGGCTTGAATGATTTTCCAAGAGACTTGTGGCCGCCGGTTGCTGTCGTTCATTATGCTTTTCAGATTATGATTTTCTTTGGTGTTATCATGATGTTAATGGGTGGAATTTATCTTTTTGCTCTGTATAAAAAGAAAGAATGGATGACCAAAACATGGTTTCTTAAAATGTTTTTTATTGCAACTCCATTTGGATATATCGCGCTAGAAGCGGGCTGGACGGTAACTGAAGTCGGTAGGCAACCTTGGATTATTTATGGCGTGATGAAAACGATTGATGCTGTAACACCGATGCCAGGAATTCAATATTCGTTTTACTTTTTCACGTTTATATTCGTGACTTTAGCGATGATTTTAGCGTTTTTATTGTCAAGACAAATTAAAATGGTTCCGAAATTATATGACCCAACCGATCCAAATTATTCACCTAAAACTAAGAAGTCATGATCTACGTCGTTATCGCCTTTTTATGGCTTTCCGTTTGTTTGTACGTCGTTTTTGGAGGTGCGGATTTCGGTGGTGGAATTGTTGAACTTTTCGCTGGAAAAAACACGAAAAAGAAAGTTCACGACATTATGCACGACGCGATTGCGCCCGTTTGGGAAGCCAATCATATGTGGTTGATTATTGCAATTGTGGTTTTATTTGTAGGTTTTCCACAGATTTACGCGGGAATTTCGACTTATCTTCATATTCCCTTGGTGTTGATGTTAGTAGGGATTATCGCACGTGGAACGGCTTTTACATTCCGGAATTACGATGCTGTAGAAGATCAATGGCAGGTTTTGTACTCGAGAATATTTTATGCAGCAAGTTTGTTGACACCTTTCTTTTTAGGAATCATTGCAGCAGCGACTGTTTCATCATCAATAAATCCTGACGCAACCAACTTTTTGGATCTCTATATTTTTAGTTGGTTTAATCTTTTTGGAGTTGCTGTAGGACTTTTCACGATTGCGATTTGTTCGTATTTGGCGTGTATTCTTTCCATCCGAGAAAGCCGAAGTGATGATGAAGTAACGATGATGATTGGGAAATCTAAAAAAGCAATGCTTCTTGTGGTCTTGACAGGCGCAATGGTTTTTGGAGCTGCATATTATTCTGGAATTCCATTATTTCAGTGGATATTTTCGAAGCCTTTAGGAATTGCAGCCGTCGTTGTAGCAACGATTTTGTTGGGTTTAATTTTCTATTGCATGAAAATCCGAAAACTCCTTCCGATCCGATTATTTGCGGGGTTGCAAGTGGTTTTAATTTTGGTTGCAGCCACGTATCAACATTATCCAGATATTGTTTTATTAGGAAACGGTAACCACTATTCTTTGATAGAACACGCAGCACCAGAAGCAACCATTAATGCATTGGCTTGGGCGCTTTTAATTGGTTCCATCTTTATCCTACCCTTTTTGTTTTATTTAATCTACGCGATGAGAAGGAAATAAAAAAAGCCACTTCAACATTGAAGTGGCTTTTCCGTCGGGGCGGCAGGATTCGAACCTGCGACCTCCTGGTCCCAAACCAGGCGCGATGACCGGACTACGCTACGCCCCGAGGTCAACGAAACTTTAATAAAAAAACTCACAAACAAGTTGTGAGTTTTTTGTGAGCGCGACAGGATTCGAACCTGTGACCGTCTGCTTAGAAGGCAGATGCTCTATCCAGCTGAGCTACGCACCATTCCAGAGATTACTCTCATTATTTTTAAAAAGTCGGGGCGGCAGGATTCGAACCTGCGACCTCCTGGTCCCAAACCAGGCGCGATGACCGGACTACGCTACGCCCCGAAATATAATATAAGTGCGGAGGGTGTGGGATTCGAACCCACGCGACCCTTTCGGGTCGACAGTTTAGCAAACTGCTCCGTTAACCACTCCGGCAACCCTCCTACTTTTATTTAATTTTAATGATCGTTTAACTGCTGAATTGCGAGTGCAAATATAGAACACTTTTTAATATGTACCAAATTATTTTTGTAATTTTTTTTCATATTTTTGACACAGTAAAACACAATAAAAGCCCCATGTATGCGTAATTCATTATATGTCATAGGATTAGGAATCACTTTAGTTTCTTGTGGTTCTCAAAATAATTCTAAAAAAGTTGCAGCGACGCCAAAGCCTGTTGCCAAAATTCAACCAACAAGTCCAACTACTCCAGTTGTAAAGCCACCTGTTAAACAAGAAGAAGCCGACTTCTTCAAAGTGAACATTGCGGACATTACAAAGAATGATAATACGATTAGTTACGGATCAATTGTTGCTGCAAAGCCTAATAATTATAAAGTTGTGAAAACATACTTTCCTGCAGTTGCACAAAACTTTCGTCAACGCTATGTCATTTTACACTATACTGCTTTGGACAATGATAAGTCTGTATCTGTACTGACGCAACAATCTGTAAGTGCACATTATCTTGTAAACTCTTACGATGATAACGAGATCTATCTTTTGGTTGATGAAAATAAACGTGCTTATCACGCTGGCGTAAGCAATTGGAGAAATGATCAAAATCTTAACGACATCTCAATTGGTATTGAAATCGTAAATGGCGGTTGGGCAGCAGATGCAACAGGAACAAAAAGTTTCCCTGGTTTTCCGGAAGAGCAAGTAAAAAAAGTTGCTAGCCTTGTTAAAGATATTGCAACACGTTACAACATCCCTCCTACTAACATCCTTGCGCACTCTGACATTGCCCCAACTAGAAAACAAGATCCAGGTCCAATGTTCCCTTGGAAAAAGTTGTATGATGAATACCAAGTTGGTATGTGGTACGATGATGCTACAAAAGCTACATTTTTAGCAACAACGACACAAGAAGATTTTTTAGCACAATATAATACACCGCAATTTATTTATAAAATCCAAACAGCGTTAAATAAATTCGGATACAAACTTGACAATACAACTGCTTGGGACAAGCAAACAAAGCAAACGATAGAAGCTTTTCAGTACCATTTTCGACCTGAAAAATCAGACGGAATCTTGGATATGGAGACTTGGGCTATTTTACAAGCTTTAATGCAAAAATATCCTTCTAAATAAGTTTTTAAAAGATGACGTTTCGTTTCGAAAGTTTCGAAATTTTGTTATTTTTAAATAAAATAAGCCCGAATCAGGGACGACGAAGTCGTCCCTGATTTGGGTTTAAACACTCCTCAATTATTTAGGCTATAATCTTTTTTTAAAAAATCTTGAAAAAAAATCTTGAAAAAAATGACGTCACAATAAAAAACTTATAAACACAAAAAATTTTGAACACTGCTTTAAGCAAAACATCCCTCAATAAATACTTGTTATCAAACCTAATTTTATTTTATTACAGTTTGCTACTTTTATAATGGGCAGTTTTTACATTGAATCAAAACCTGGAGAAGCTTCGCAATGGTTTTTATATATCGATTGGAAAGCATTTTTTTGTTACTTTAATTATCATCGTATTTCCACTAATCATTAGCTTTTTAAAAATGTTAAATTGTGTAATGTATCGATCTGCTATTCTGATCTGAAGTCAATTGACATCAATCAAGCTTTGGAATTGGTGATTGGTAACTAGTAAATAGTGATTCATAATTCTAAAATCATAAATCTTTAATCTAAAACACCAACTTTTCTAATGCGCAGAATATTCTAGCCCTGATGGAAGCGGCATCCTTGCGGCGAGTGAGGCGGCGGACAGCAGGAATAGCTCCTAAAAATGTTCTGAAAATTTTGATTAGCTTTGTGATATGGAAGAACGCGTAGTTTTAGTAAATCCGCAGGACGAGGTTTTGGGATTGATGGAGAAGATGCAAGCGCATGAAAATGCTTTGCTACATCGGGCTTTTTCGGTGTTTTTGTTTAATGACAAAGGCGAAATGCTATTGCAACAACGTGCCGCCGGAAAATACCATTCGCCGTTACAATGGACCAACGCATGTTGTAGTCATCCACGTGAAAATGAATCTTACCTAGATGCCGCAAAACGCCGTCTACAAGAGGAATTAGGGATTTCGACGGAGTTGACAGAGCGTTTTAATTTTTTGTATAAAGCTGATGTTGGACAAGGTCTTTGGGAGCATGAGTTGGACTATGTTTTCACAGGGGAATACAACGGTGATTTTGCACTAAATCCTGAAGAAGTGGCGGACATAAAATACATCTCCATCGACGAGCTAAAACGCGAAATTGAAGAATTCCCAGAGCGTTATACGGAGTGGTTCAAAATCATTTGGGATGAATACCGAAATCATCTAGAAATTTCTTAATTCTTTTTATTTTTCGTAATTAAAATTAAATACGTTGGTATTTTTTTTATATTTAGATTCAATTTTACAACTAAATCTAATATGAAGAAAAAACTACTAACTGGCATCGCTGTGCTAAGTCTTGGACTATCATTAAACGCGCAAAATGTGACAGTTTTTAATGATGTTCCGTTCTACAGCATGTACCATTATTTGGGTGAAGGACAAAGTCTTCCGCCTGAAGCTTATTCGCAAATTCCGACAGGCGCCATTCGACTTCACGGCTATGAACGTGATATTATTTCTAGAAAATTAACGCCCGAAGAAATCGCAAGTATTGGCAGCAGCGTTTCTGTCGAGGTTGATCTTATCGCCGCATGTGATAATTATGATCGTCTAGCTGGTATTAATATAGCTTTAGTTCCGAAAGGTTTGACGACTTATACTTGGGAGCAAACGGATGTTAAACGTATCGAACTTGGTCGTTTTATCACGCCATTTATGAACAAAAATAAAACGCCAACCACGGTACCTTATCAATTTAAAACAGATAATCTTGCGAATCTTTTACACGACACCTCGATAACTCAGAATTATGACATTTGGATTGAATTCCGTGCGGATGGTTATTCGGCAGCAGCTAACACACAAGTTGCTGGTTGTGCAGACCGAACAGATGTTTTTAGAGGGAATTTAAGATTCGTATCTACAGGTTCTGCGCCGACCAACTCTAATTTTTTCATGCCTTTACTTTATCGCTCAAATCTTAACAAATACAATTCAACAGACGAAGTTGGCACTACAACAAGAACAGTAAATTTTACATTAAATACTCCTGTTGACAATGCAGTTTTACATTTAATTTCTTCCAATCACGGTGCCAATACCAATGGTGAAGAATATGTAAGACGTGAGCATTATGTCTATCTTGATGATAATCTTGTGCATCAATACAAACCAGGTGGCAAGTCTTGTGAGCCTTTCCGTGTTGTAAATACACAAGGCAACGGCATCTACGGTTCAACCGAAAAAACATTACGCAACTGGTTATCTTTCAGCAACTGGTGTCCAGGAGATGCCATCCCAAATCGAGAGATAAAACTTGGAAATCTAGCTGCGGGACAACATACGATAAAACTAAAAGTTCCTGATGCTGTTTTCGCCAATAATGAAGGTTACTTCCCTATTTCGATGTATCTTCAAAACGCTAGTAACGGTGAGGTTATTTGTAATGGTCCGACTAATTTTAAGCTAAGTAATCAGGTTAATCAAAGCTATGATCTAAGCTGGACGCCAAATCCAACTGCTGCGCAGTCGCAAGTTTTATATGGACGAAGAGGTGGCTACTCTACAAGTTTGGAAACTTATGTTGACACAGACCAAAGTAATCTAAGCGTGAATAATTTAACGGTATATTGGACTTATGAAAATTACATCAAATCAAAATGTACAGATATTAACAAAGAAAGTCTGTGGATTGGTCCAGTTTTATCACAAACTATTGTATTAGGAACTAGCGAAACTTCTAAAAAAGACGTAAGCATATATCCAAATCCTAGTCAAAATGAAGTTAATATCCAATCAAACGATAAAATTAAAAACATCGAATTATACAGTATTGATGGTAAAAAATTAAATAATTACCAATCGAACAAAATTGATATTTCTAAATTGAATAAAGGTGTCTATAACTTGAATATCCTTTTTGAAAATGGTGAAACATCCAACCAAAAGATTATTAAAAATTAATTTTAGCTCCATCAAATTAAAACTCAATAAAAAAAGCGATTCGTAGGAATCGCTTTTTATTTTATCTTGTTTCTAAGTATTTTTGCCATTGCCAAGTTGTTCTTAGCGCTTCTTCAAGTGAAGTGTCAGCTTTCCAATTTAGCTCATTTTCAGCTTTGTCTGCGTTAGCGTAAGCAATTGTAATATCGCCAGCACGACGATCACAAATCTGATACGGAACATCAACATTATTCGCCGATTCAAAAGCTTTAACAACTTCTAAAACCGAAGATCCCTTTCCTGTTCCTAAATTGTAAATATCAATAATAGTTTCTTCTTTAGAATTCATTAATTTCTTAAGCGCAGCCACGTGAGCTTTCGCCAAATCTACAACATAGATATAATCGCGAACGGCTGTTCCATCTTCAGTTGGATAATCATCACCCCAAACACTTAATTTTTCACGAATTTTTGCTGCAGTTTGCATTACATAAGGCACCAAGTTATTTGGAACTCCGATTGGTAATTCGCCCAACTTAGCTGATGGATGCGCACCAATTGGATTAAAATATCTTAGCAAAGTGATTTTCTTTTGATTCGCTAAAGCAAAATCTTTCAGAATCTCCTCGCCCATTTGTTTGGTCTTTCCGTAAACGCTTTCTGGCATTTTGAGAGGCGTATTTTCGTCGATTGGCATTTGATCCGCTTGACCGTAAACCGTACAAGAAGAACTAAAAATGAAATTAGAAACATTTCTAGTTTTAAACTCTTGTAAAATATTAATCAACGAAAACAAATTGTTTTCATAATACTCCAAAGGTTTTTCTTGGCTTTCGCCCACCGCCTTAAAAGCTGCAAAATTGATACAACCTTCAATATTATGCGCTTCGAAAACTTGAGATAATAATTCTTTTCGTCTTAAATCAAATGGATAAAAAATTGGTTTCTTACCCGAAACTTCTTCAATATTATTTAAAATAAATTTTTCAGAATTAGATAAGTCGTCAACGATTATCACTTCAAAATCATTGTTAAGAAGTTCTACAACCGTGTGCGAACCAATATAACCTAATCCTCCGGTTACTAGTATTGCCATTAATTTTTTTGTGTTTTATTTAATTCGAAATTATTCTGCAGACATAAATTCCAAAACTGCGTCTGTAATATATTTCAATTGCTCTTCGTCCAGCTCCGTATGCATTGGTAGAGAAATAACTTCATTCAAAAGTTTATCTGTATTTACAAAATCTGCATCGTTACTTTCTTGGTAATAAGCTTTTTGTTTTCTAAGCGCAACTGGATAATAGATCATCGCAGGAATGTCCTTTTCAGACAAGAATTTTTGAAGTTCGTTGCGTTTTCCGTTGGTAATTCTTAAAGTATATTGGTGGAAAACATGGTTAGTATCATCGGCTGTAACTGGTGTTAAAATATCAGCATGATCCGCAAATGCTTCGTTATAATAATTAGCCGCCCATTGACGCGACTCATTATAAGTATTTAATAATGGAAGTTTTTGTCTTAACACAACCGCCTGGATGCTGTCCAATCGAGAGTTAACACCAACTTCGTCATGGTAATATCTTTCGTACATGCCGTGGTTAACAATACCACGAAGTCTGTGCGCTAAATCATCATCATTAGTAAAAATCGCTCCACCGTCACCATAACAACCTAAATTTTTAGAAGGGAAAAATGACGTCGTACCAATAGTTCCCATAGTTCCAGATTTTTTAACTGTCCCGTCTGAGAATGTGTAATCTGCACCAATAGCTTGGGCATTATCTTCGATAACGTAAAGATTATGTTCTTTAGCGATTTTTAGAATTTCTTCCATATTCGCGCATTGTCCAAACAAATGCACAGGAATAATCGCTTTAGTTTTTGGGGTGATTGCCTTTCTAATTTGTTCTGGATCGATGGTAAATGTATCGTAATTAACATCTACTAGAACAGATTTTAATTTTAATAAATGAATAACTTCAACTGTTGCTGCAAATGTAAAATCTGCAGTGATAACTTCATCGCCTTCTTTCAGATCCAGCGCCATAAGCGCAATTTGCAAAGCATCTGTCCCATTTGCACACGGGATAACATGCTTAACATCTAAATAATTTTCTAAATCTGATTGGAAAAATTTAACTTCTGGTCCATTAATAAACGCTGCCGAATTCATCACATTGATTACAGCGTTATCCACTTCATTTTTTATTTTATAATATTGACTTTGAAGGTCAACCATTTGAATTTTTTTCATAACGAAACTTTGATTTTGTAAATTTAAGCTTAATTTAGTTCTTACAAAAAATAACCTGTCATAAATCTATGAAAAAAATCTTTACCAGCTTGATGCTCGGCGGACTCTTTTTCGCCCAAGCCCAACAAACGGAATTGGTTTTTGTCTTTTTTAAAGATAAACCTAACAAAGCAACATTTTATGCAAATCCTTTATCCGAATTATCGCAAAAATCTTTGGATAGAAGAACGCAAAAATCTATTCCATTAAATGATCAAGATGTGCCAATCGAAGCGTCTTACATTCAAAATGTAAAAAATTTAGGATTCACCGTTAAAGACTATTCCAAATGGTTAAATGGAGTTGCTGTTAATGCAACCACAGCACAAATCCAAACTTTAAAATCGCAGTCGTACGTCTCGCATGTGGAATCTTTTGTGAGAAATCCCAATGGCGGAAAAAAATCGGAAACCGAACGTCCTAACAAATGGCAAAATTTAGACGCAAATAAAGCCAACTTTAACTATGGCGAAGCTGCTTCACAAATTGACCAAATGAACCTAAGACCTTTACATGTCGCTGGTTACACTGGTACTGGGATGACGGTTGCGGTAATCGACACTGGCTTTCCTAGTGTAAATACAGGAAGTGCTTTCAAAAGATTGAGAGATAATGGACAAATAAAAGGTGGTTATAATTTCGTTTCAAAAAACAACGATATTTATAATCAAAATCTTAACTCACACGGTGCTATTTGCTTAGGAACAATGGGCGGTTTTATTCAAAATCAATTTGTCGGTTCTGCGCCAGATGCTAATTTTTATTTATATGTTTCTGAAGATGCAGATATTGAAATCCCAGAAGAGCAACTCTATTGGATCGAAGCAGCCGAAGAAGCAGATAGAAAAGGTGTTGATCTTATTTCGACTTCGTTGGGCTATTACGAGTTTGATGATAGTCGCTACGATTACACCTACGCAGATATGAATGGCACAACTAGTTTTATTGCTCGAGGTGCGCAAATCGCTTACGAAAAGGGAATTTTTATCAATTTTGCGGCTGGTAACGAAGCCGATAATTCTTGGTTTTACATCATAACACCTGCCGACAATGCAAAAGTATTTTCTATTGGTGCTGTCGATTATTATGGTGATAGTGCAAGCTTTTCATCCTACGGTCCCAATTCTGTCGGCGTTATTAAGCCTGATGTTTGTGCTCGAGGTGTGGCGACAGCAACTGTTTTCAATAATAGTGTGACCCAAGCAAGCGGAACTTCGTTGGCAAATCCTTTGTCAGCTGGAGGTGTTACTTCATTGCTACAGGCGCTACCAAAAAGTGTCAATCTTGATGATGTTAAAAATAAACTTCGTTCGACTGCTTCTCTCGCAACTGCACCAACAGACCAACAAGGTTATGGTATTGTTAATTTTGGAAAAGCCTATAATCAATATTTAATGGTGGATAATGTGAAGCAAAGTAACTTTAGTATTTATCCAAATCCTGCTAAAGATTTTATCGAAATTAAAACCAATTCTAAAATCGAAACTGCGCAAATTTTTGATAATCTAGGAAGACTTCTTAAAACTGAAAACTCAGCGAAAATAGATATTTCGAATCTTGAAAAAGGCGTTTATTATTTAAAAATAAACAATGGCGAAAAGATAGAAAAATTTATTAAAAACTAGATACATAAGGCTTCAACTCTAATGTTTTTTAGAATTTACTTTTAAATTCTATTGATGATTAAATAAATGACAAAATTCGGGAACGATTTGAAGTCGAAAGCGAACGACGTAGTTGACCAAGCAAAAAATAAAGCGGGAGAATTAAAGCAAGACGTTGAAAACGCGGCTCAATAATTTTTCTTTCGAGAGAAGTAAAAAAGACGGCTTTTGCCGTCTTTTTTTTGTTATTCAATAAGGTTTTTGACTTGTAAATCTCCAAATCCAAAAACGCCGTATTTTAGTTTTACTTCTTTGAAAAGGTGTTCAAAATTTTTATAGTTTTCTGAAAGTTGTTTTAATTCAGATTTTATTTTGCCGAATTTTAAATCTATAATTGAATTTATTATTAAATCCAGCTTTCGAAAGACTTTTGAGTTTTCGGAAGAAAGATTTTTTAATTCTTCTAAATCATTTTCTGAAAATGCTTTCCAAAGTTTTTTCGCCAATGCAATATCTCGTTCTGAAATTTCGATCGCAGTTTTAATTTGATTTTCAAAATCTGTTGCTTCAAGATTTGCAAAACCGTCCCAAGATTCTTCTTTTGGAAAAACACGGAAAAGCTTTAAATCTTTTTTGACTTCGCTGAGTAAAAACCAAAAATTGAGTTGACAAAAAACATCATCTTCAAACCAAAAATAAATTGCTGAACCTTCTTCGATATTTTCAAACTTTTGAAATTCGGAAAGTATTTTTTGCTGATAGCCAACTTCGGATTCAGCATAAGTTTGAGTAATAAAATTTTGACGGTTTATCCAAAAATTCTCTTCTTTAACAGGTCCTTCGATAAGACATTCTCGCCAAATAATCATTTGAGAATTATCAACAACATTGTTAAGCGTCGCAGCGAGACAATCGCCGTTAAGAACATGAAAAACCTTTGAATTTGTCATTTATATTATAATTCAATATTCAAAAAATCCTCTTGGCGAATAGTTCTTTGCTCGCCAGTTGTAAGATTTTTAATTGTCAAGGTTTCATTTTCAATTTCTTCTTGACCAAGAAAAACAAGACTCTGAATTCCTTTTTTCTCAGCATAAGTAAATTGTTTTTTTAGTTTTGCAGCTTCTGGATAAAGCTCTGCTGCGATATTTTTATCTCTAAGTTTAGAAATGATTTTATAAGCTTCAATCGCTTCTGCATCGCCGTAATTTGCAAACAAATACTGAACTTGATTATCATTAAAATTTGGGAATAAATTCAATTCTTCTAAAACCAAATAGATTCTATCCAAACCAAAAGAAATTCCTATCCCAGGCATATCTTTAACACCAAAAACTTCTGTCAAATTATCGTAACGACCGCCGCCGCCAATAGATCCCATCTCGACGCCATCTGCTTTAACCTCAAAAATTGCGCCTGTATAATAATCTAAACCACGAGCCAAAGTGATGTTAAACACCAAACTTTCTGCATCAATTCCTAAATCTCTGGCTTTTAAAATAACAAATTCTAACTCGTCAACACCTTGAAGTCCGATTTCGATGTTAGCAAAACGTTCTTTTAGTTGAAGCAAATTTTCTAATGCATCGCTTCCTTGTTCAAAAAGGAAATCCAGCTTTACGATGGCTTCTTGAGAAATATTCTTCTCCATCATTTCTTTAACCACGCCATCTTTACCGATCTTGTCCAACTTATCTAGAGCCACCGTAAAGTCAATCAATTGATCTGAAATGCCCGCATATTCTGCCAATCCTGAAAGAATTTTACGGTTATTCATATGGATTGAAACTGGCAAATTAAGATCCGAAAATGATTTAAAATACAACTTCAACAATTCCACTTCTTGCCAAAGACTTGTACTTCCCACAACATCCGCATCACATTGATAAAACTCTCTGTAACGACCTTTCTGTGGACGATCAGCACGCCAAACGGGTTGAATTTGATAACGCTTGAACGGGAAAGTCAACTGTCCATTATTCATTGCTACAAATCTGGCGAAAGGCACTGTCAAATCATAACGAAGCGCTTTTTCGGAAATCTGAGAAATTAGTTTTTGAGAATTTTTCGCTGACCAATCTTCCTCTTTCGTTTTAGAAGCATAATCTCCCGAATTCAGGATTTTAAAAATCAAACGGTCGCCCTCTTCACCATATTTCCCTGTTAAAGTGGCAAGATTTTCAAAACTTGGTGTCTCTAAAGGTTGAAAACCAAATAATTCAAAATTCTTTTGAAGTTTATTAATGATATATTTTCTACGAAATACTTCTTGTGATGTAAAATCTCTTGTTCCTTTTGCTAAACTCGGTTTCATGCTTTGAAAAATTCTTCTTTTTGATAAAAGCAAAGTTACTAATATTCTAAGAATTTTCGATTTTGATTTTTAACACAGATATTATCACTTTTAGAACTTATTAGAATAGATTAACTTCATCGATATTCTTCGATAAAACCAGCCTAAATACTTAGCTTTGTCATCAAAATAATCTCGCTATGAAATACCACACAAGAAAATGGGTAAAACCTGAAGACCTCAACCCAAATCATACACTTTTTGGAGGAAGACTTTTGGAATGGATTGATGAAGAAGCTGCTCTTTATGCTATTATCCAGCTAGAAAATCAAAAAACTGTAACCAAATATATGTCCGAAATTAATTTTGTAAACTCCGCAACACAAGGCGACATTATCGAAATTGGACTTATGCCAATCGGATTTGGACACACCTCTTTAACTTTAAAGTGTGAAGTTAGAAACAAAATGACACATCAAACCATTATCACCATTGATAAAATTGTGATGGTTGCCTTGGGCGAAAACGGAAAACCAGTCGCACATGGCAAAACACAAATCGAATATGTTGATGATCGATTAAAAAATCAAAATAACACAGAAGATTAGTTCTGTGTTATTTTTTTAAGATCAATTACTTAATAATAGAATCTCTTCAATTCGGATTTCGGTTATTTGTCGTTTTACCCCATCTTTATCTTCGTAATTACGATACATGATTTTGCCTTCGATTGCAATCTCTTTTCCTTTCGGAACATATTTTTCTAAAATGTCAATTATTTTTCCATAACCAACTAAGTTATGCCATTGGGTTTCTTCCACTTTTTCACCATTTTGGTTAATATAAAAATCAGATGTTGCAAGGCTAACATTTGCTCTTTTTGTACCACTTTCGAAAGTGTGGATTTCTACTTCTTTTCCTGTGCGACCGATAAGTGTCACGCGATTTCTTAAAGACATGATTTTAAAATTTTAATTAAACAACTAGATTCTGGTCGTTATTTCTTTTCCTGAATCTCTGTGACAAAGTTGCGAGAATAAGAAAATATTAGTCGGTTATAAAGTATTTAAAATCGTTTGTAGTCGTTTGTAAACGGATAAGTGTTATTAAGAATTTCGTAATACACTGGCATACAAATGACAAACTTATACTGGATCTAATTATTAAAACATTCTAAATATTTTTTCTGAAAAACATCTTTTTTAAGAATAATATTTCTAAATTTAATCCACTTTTACAAAAATTAATATGGCAACTAACAGAAGAGATTTCATAAAAACAGCCAGTCTTGCAGGCTTTGGCGCGCTAGTCTTACCAAATACAATGTTCGGGAATATTATTTATCCTAAAGATTCTAAACTTCAAAAAGTAAGAGTTGGTCTTATCGGCGTTGGTCTACGTGGCCAAAATCACTTAGAACTTCTTGCAAAAAGAGATGACGTGGAAGTTGTTGCTTTTGCTGATCCTAGTGCAATTATGCTAAAAAGCGCTCAGGATATTCTTAAAAAATATAATAGACCAGCTGCTAAAGAATTTTCAAATGGCGATTATGATTACAGAAATCTTCTTCAGTTAAATAATATTGATGCCGTTGTTATCGCTTCGCCTTGGGAGTGGCATCACAAACAAGGAATCGAAGCCATGCAATCGAAGAAAATCGTCGGTATGGAAGTTGGCGGCGCTATAACTCTGGGCGAATGCTGGGATTACATCAAAACCTACGAACGTACCAAAGTTCCTTTATTTGCAATGGAAAATGTTAACTACCGTCGCGATGTCATGGCTGTTCTTAACATGGTGAGAAAAGGCATGTTTGGAGAATTGGTGCATGGTCGTGGTGGTTATCAACATGATTTGAGAGGGGTATTATTTAACGATGGCGTTACACCTTACAACTCTGGTGTTGAGTTTGGCGCAAAAGGTTTTAGTGAAGCCAAATGGCGTACGCAACATTATGTAGATCGTAATGGAGAGCTTTATCCAACGCACGGTCTAGGCCCGATTGCTGCTATGATGGACATTAACCGCGGAAATCGTTTGACACATCTTTCTTCATTTTCGACAAAAGCTTTAGGCTTACATAAATATATTGTTGACCATCCAAAAGGTGGCGAAAATCATCCAAATGCGAAAGTAAAATTCAATCAAGGAGATGTTGTAACAACTCAAATTGCTTGTGCTAACGGCGAAACAATCCTGTTGACGCACGACACAAGTTTGCAGCGCCCTTATGATTTGGGATTCCGTGTACAAGGCACTGAAGGACTTTGGCAAGATTTCGGTTGGGGCGGGCTCGATCAAGGTCACATTTATTTCGAAAAAATAATGAATCATACCCACAAATGGGACAATTCTGAAAAATGGTTAAAAGAAAATGATCATCCTCTTTGGAAAAAATATGAAAACGATACCAAAGGCGCTGGACATGGTGGAATGGACTTTTTCGTGATGAATACTTTTATTGAATGTATCAAACGTAATGTTGAATTCCCATTGGATGTGTATGACCTTGCCACTTGGTATTCGATAACGCCTTTGAGTGAAAAATCGATTAAACACCAAGGGAAAGTTATGGAAATTCCTGATTTTACAAATGGTGCATGGAAGAATAGAAAACCTATATTTGGACTAAGTGATGAGTTATAATAAAACATTAGTCATCATGGCGGGTGGACTTGGCAGCCGCTACAAAGGTCTGAAACAGATTGATGGCATTACAGACAACAATTCTCCAATTTTGGAATACTCGATGTATGATGCTCTGGAAGCTGGTTTTGATAAAGTTGTTGTGATTTTAAATAAAAAAATCCCTACAACTTTTATTAATCGTTTAGAAAAGATTGCAACAGATAAAAACATAGATTTCCATTGGATTTTTCAAAATATTGATGATCACCTACCAGAAAATTACAATCGTGGAAACCGCGAAAAACCTTGGGGAACTGGACATGCATTATTGTGCGTAAAAGACTTAGTTAATGACGCTTTTGTGGTGATTAACGCCGATGATTTCTATGGAAAAGAAATTTATAAAAACGCGGCAAAAATCATTAATGATGGACAGATAAACACCGATCAATACGGCATTATTGCTTATCCACTTCATGCGACGTTGAGTGATAACGGTTCTGTCTCGCGTGGTATTTGCGAGTATAACGATGCTGATTATTTAGAAAAAGTAACTGAACGAACACAAATTTTCAAGGAAAATGGAAAAGCTTATTTCAGAGAAGAAAACCAAATTGAAGAAGTTGGCTTAGATACTTTGGTATCGATGAATTATTCGATTTTTCATCCAAGTGTTTTTGATCATTTGCAATATTATTTTGAAGAATTTTTACATGAAAATCCGCACGAAAAAGCAGAGTATTTAATTCCAAATGTGATTCAGAAATTAATAGAAGGACAAAAGGCTAAAGTCTTGATCAAAGAATCGCCATCGGAATGGATGGGCGTAACTTATCCCGAAGACAAAGTAGTTTTGAAAGCTTTTATCGAAGAAAAAATTAAAGCGGGCGATTATCCAAAAGATTTATGGAACTAAATTTAATTATAAATAATTTTTTACCCGAAACTAAAATTAATAAAGTTAGTCCAATCGGTAATGGCTTAATCCATCAGACTTTTCTTGTTGAGACCAGTCAAAAATCTTATGTTCTTCAACATATTAACGATTTGGTTTTTCAAAATCCAGAAATCCTTGTCCGTAATCATTTAAAAATTAATGAAGGATTAAGCAAAGTCAATTATAAATTTGAACTTTCTAATCCGATAAAAACCCGTGACAATCAACTTATTTTTGTTACGGACGACCAACATTGGCGTCTTACAGAATACATTGACAACAGTGTAACTTATCAAAAAGTAGCTTCTCCAGAAATGGCTTTTGAGGCATCCAAAGCTTTGAGCTATTTCCATTATTGTATCAATTCTGACCAAAATATCAGTTTAGAAGAAAGTATTCCAGAGTTTATAAATTTTGAAAAAAGGTATGGCGATTTCGAAAAAGCTAATCAACATCTAATCGATAAACGTGCTGAAAAATGCGTTAACGAGCTACTTTTCATCTCAAAATACAAACATCTTTGTAATCTTTGGATAGAGTTGAGAAGTAAAAATATGCCAAATCGAATTATACATGCTGATCCTAAAATTAGTAATATTTTATTTAATTCTGAGCAAAAACCAATTGCGATTATCGACCTAGACACGGTGCTTTCGGGACCAATTTTATATGACTTTGGCGATATGGCGCGCTCGTTTACCAATCGACTAGAAGAAGACGATATTAGCACAACTGACAATTTCGATTTTGAAATTTACAAAGCCATCAAAGAAGGTTTTTTGCATCATTCCGAAAGTTTGTTATCGCCACTAGAAATTGAGCACTTCAATTTTGCAGCGAAAATTATTGTCCACATCCAAGCCATGCGTTTTTTAGTTGATTATCTCAGAGGCGATATCTATTACGGCTCGAGTTACGAAGGACAAAATCTTGTTCGTGCAAAAAATCAAATCAATCTTCTAAAAGGCATGATGAAACACGATCTTTAATCTGCTGCCAAACTTCCAATTTTTTATCAAACGAAATGGTATGTAACGGACTTGTTGAAGGCAAAGCAACAATTGGGATTTTAATATTTTTTTCGAAAGTTTTTATTAAATTTTTGTAAGATTTCTGGCCATTACAAAAGATAATTTTGAGATTAGGATAATCTTCTAAAAGTTTTAAAATATCATTTCCCGTTTCGTTTTTAATTTCGGAATCGAGACTTCCTTTGCGCTCACAAGAGTCGATAACATCCCAAAGCGCAATTTTATTCTTTCTTAAAATTTGAAGTTTTTGTTGATAATCCTTAGTGAAATCTTCATTAAATAATTCAAAAACAATCGACCAAAATTTATTCTGAGGATGTGCGTAATATTCTTGCATCTCCAAAGATTTAGCACCAGGAATTGATCCTAAAATCAAAATTTCGGAATCTTGATAAACAACTGGTGGAAACGAGGAAATACGATTAGACATTTACTTCAAATTATCCAAAACATTGAACAAAGCTTGGCTGATATCGCCCGATTGATAGTTGTTGAGAATAATTGCGTAGACATATTTTTTGCCCGCCTTCGAAGTGTGATAACCCGCAAAAGATTTGGTATCGCGGATGGTTCCACTTTTCATTTTCATGGCGTTCTGTGTTGGAAAACCTTCAAAATAAGCCGAAAACCAAGGCTGTTTTTGCGCATATAACAAAGCTTGAACTTCCGCTTTTGCTGATACATAATTTTGTGGTGATAAGCCGCTTCCATCAGCAAAATTTATCATAGATGCGTTAATACCTTTTGACTTCCAAAAATCTTTCAAAAACTGAACTCCGACTTTATAAGATGGATTTCCTTTCTTCTCTTTTGCCATCGTTTTCAAAAAAGTTTCGCCATAAAAGTTGATACTTTTTCTCAAAAACCAAAGCACCATTTTGTCCAAAGTCGGCGATTGATATTCGAAGAAATTATTTTTGACAGGATAAGAATCCAATTTTTTACCAGAAAGTTGGTTGCCGTAATAAGTTTCCACATTTCCAGAGACACTAATGTTTTTAGAATTTAAAAATGATTTTAATTCTGCTCCTAACTGCAAAGGCGGATTGGGAACCGAACCAGAAACCGTCATCGCCTTCCCTGCTGGCAGACTTCCATTAATTAAAGCAACATCAGAATGTGGCGCCGTAAAAATCAAACTTTGATCTGAAGAACCCGCAGCTTTTAGTTCATTAATCCATTTTACATTTTCTAAATCGTAAGAAAAATTCTTAAACTGCGTACCGTTGGTATTGATGTCAAACTGATTTTCGCGCCAGTTGATTCCCCATGTTCCAGCACCGTAATAATTCCCGATATCGTCCCAAGGCCAACCACCTGGCACTGACTGAAAATCGAAATAAGAATCGTCAATAATGATATTTCCAGAAATGGATTTTATGCCTTTTTGTTGTAAGGCTTGATATAGTTTTTCTTTAAATTTCTCGGGTTTGTAATCATCATAGCGCCAACTTCCCAAAGTTGGATCACCGTTAGAACTCACCCAAAGATCGCCTTCCAAATTACCATTCTTGATCTGTCCAGAGTAACTAGCTGTTGTCGTATATCGATAATCTTTTCCTAAAGTTTCTAAAGCTGCTGCTGCCGTAAAAATCTTTTGTGTACTTGCCGTCGAAAGACCTTTATTTGGCTGATATTCGTACACCAAATTCCCACTATCATCAGCAACATAGAAAGATAGATTTGCAGAATATGCTCCTGAAGAATTAAGAAGTTTCTGCGTCGATTTATCCAATTGATCTGCAACATTTTGTGCCATAGCAGTTTGCATTACCAAGACCAAACTCAAGAATATCCTTTTCATTTAATAAAAACTTTATGCATTTCAAATATAAGAAATGCGAGATAAAGTAAGGCTTACCAACAGAGTTTTAGTTTTAGAATAAATCTAATAATAAAAAAAAACGCCCCAAATAATTGGAGCGCTTAAGAAATATTTTAAACTAAATTAGTTTTTAATAAACTTGTGAGAAGTTGATCCTGCTTCAGCAGTAACTTTAAGAACGTAAGCACCTTTTGCAAGATTCTTAACATCTACTTTACCATCAACCAATGTAGCGTCAGATACTTTTCTTCCCATCATGTCGAATACTTCAACAGCTGATACTTTTGATCCAGCAGTTACATTAAGTACTTCAGTTGTTGGGTTAGGATAGATGCTAACTTTTGTTTTAGAAACATCACTAACTGCAAGTGTTGTAGCCTTTACTGTAACGTCATCAATAGAAATAAAATCCATATCAGTAACATCATGATGTCTGAAAGCAACATAAATTTGAGGTTGACCAATAAAAGCTGAAATGTCTAATGTTTGGTTAACAGGTGTTCCAGCGTTAGTACCTTGACCTAACACTTGAGTTTTTTGCACTGGAGAAGCTAGTAATGCCGCTTGATCTGGAGACGTCGCAACATATACTGTATATTTTTCTTCATCCCACGCTGCTGCTGCTACCTGAGTAATCCATGTTAAAGTTAATGCTCCACCTGCTCCTGTTATGTTAATTGCTGGTGAAATAACCCAGTTATCTGGTGTTAAAGCAGCTCCAGACCATGATCTAGAAATTAATGAAATTGGTGTTACAGCAACACCTTGATTGTTTTGAATTTTAAAAATATCTCCCCAATTAAATCCATCACCATCATCATCATAAGTAACCCAATCGTCGATGTTTTCATCGTTGAAATCATCTTTCCATACTTGAACTTGAGCGTTCATTGTGTTAAAAGCTAATGCTAAAGCACCAGCAAAAAGTAATTTTTTAATCATAATTTTTAATTTTGCTAATTAATTCGGTGCTAAAATAAATAATTTATTTACGATTTAAAAACAGTTTTGTCCAAATTTTAAAAATTTAACAAAAAAAATCATCGCTTTAAGATAACTGTACCAAACATTAGGTATTTTAATTTTTTCTTTCATTAAATATTGGGTAAATTTGTAAGACTTAAATTCAAAAATAAAAATACTACAATATGTCAAAAGCAATTTCGCAAGTTCCGATTGCGATTAACGAACCTGTAAATTCTTACGAGCCAGGATCTTCAGAAGTAAAAAGCTTAATCGCCACTTACAAAAAAATGTGGGCAGAAAAGATCGAAATCCCAATGGTTATCAATGGTAAAGATGTTAAAACCAACAACCACGTTAGATTGCAATCGCCACAAGATCACCAACATGATTTTGGATTCTATCACCAAGGTGATATGTCGCACGTTGACCAAGCAATTGACACAGCGCTAGCAGCGAAAGCAAAATGGAATGCGCTAGGTTGGGAACAACGTGTTTCTATTTTCTTAAAAGCGGCGGACCTTATTGCTGGTCCTTACAGAGATATCATCAACGCAGCAACGATGATCGGTCAATCTAAAAACGTCCACCAAGCTGAGATTGATGCTGCTTGTGAGTTTATTGACTTTTTAAGATTCAATGCGGAGTTTATGACAGAAATGTATGCTGAGCAACCAATTTCTGATAACGGCATTTGGAACAGAGTTGAATACAGACCATTAGAAGGATTCTGTTTTGCGGTGACGCCTTTTAATTTTACTGCAATTTCTGGTAACTTACCAGCTTGTATGGCGATGATGGGTAACGTTGTAGTTTGGAAACCATCTGACAAACAAATCTACTCTGCTAAAGTTATTATGGACGTCCTAAAAGAAGCTGGTCTTCCTGACGGAGTTATCAATATGATCTTTACTGATGGTAAAGAAACTGCTGAGAAAGTAATGGCTCACAGAGATTTTGCTGGTCTACACTTTACAGGTTCTACTAGAGTTTTCCAAGGGATGTGGAAAATGATTGGTGATAATATCCACAACTACAGAACTTATCCAAGAATCGTTGGTGAGACAGGTGGTAAAGATTTTGTAATCGCACATCCATCGGCTAATGTAGAAGCTGTTGCAACTGCTTTGGTAAGAGGTGCTTTCGAATACCAAGGTCAAAAATGTTCTGCGGCATCTAGAGCTTATATTCCTCAATCGCTTTGGAACGATGTTAAAAAAGTAATGGAAAGTCAAATGGCTACAATCAAAGTTGGTTCTCCAGAAGATCCTTCTAACTTTGTTAACGCCGTTATCGACAAAAATTCTTTCGAAAAATGTAAAGGTTACATCGATAGAGCTAATGCTTCTTCTGAAGCAACAGTTGCAATCGGTGGTAAATATGACGATGCTAAAGGTTGGTTCGTACATCCGACAGTTATCGAAACAACAAACCCTCAATACGAAAGTATGGTTGAAGAAATCTTCGGTCCTATCCTATCTGTTTATGTTTACCAAGATGCAGATTGGGCTGACACATTGAAGTTGGTAGATTCTTCATCGCCATATTCTTTAACTGGATCTGTATTCTCACAATGTCGTTACGCCATTGACGAAGCCTACAAAGCTTTAGAAAATGCATCTGGTAACTTCTACATCAACGACAAGCCAACTGGTGCAGTTGTTGGTCAACAACCTTTCGGTGGTGGTAGAGCATCAGGAACTAATGACAAAGCGGGTTCTAAAATGAATCTTCTACGTTGGGTATCTGTACGTTCTATTAAAGAGACTTTTGTATCTCCAAAAGATTATAAATATCCTTATTTAGGTTAATCCTATTTAATCACAAAAACAAAGAAAGCCAGTCCGCAATTAGACTGGCTTTCTTCTTTATTAAAAAAACACAAACTCTTCTAGTTTTTTCCTAGAGATTTTTTAGGACTGGTTGATGTTGATTTTTCATCGCCACCTTGATGATTAACTGACCAAAACTTTGCCATAGCCGCATCAATGGCTTGTTGACTAGGCATTTCGTTTTGTTCTCTTCCATCTTTGTTATAAAATACCCAAACATCACCCTTATCATCAGTTGTTCTTTTAGGCAATGCATTAAGAATTGCATTGGAAGCACTTTGTTTAATCTTATTTTCACTAAAGTCAAGATAATCTAGTTTAGTATTTTTCGAAACATCAAGACTTGTTAGCTCATTACCTGCAAGATCCAATTCTTCTAACTCTACAGCGTTTCTAACATCTACGCTTGCAAGCTTCTGATTGTAAATCGAAAATTCTGAAATACTATTGGCATTAGGCGCATAAATTTTTACCTCTTTACCTAGTAATTTAGATTTTACAATAATTTCGTCAGTCGTTGTACTTTTAGTTTGTTTAATCTTCTTACCATCGCCAAAATCTACTTCGATATCATCTTTTGTTGTAATGTAGAATTTAACATCATTATCAACGGCAAGATTAGTTACAAAACTAATTTTTGGTACCCCTGCGTCATTTGGGTTATAGGGATTATCATCATCGTCATCTCGACATGACAAAATTGTAAATCCTAATACAAACAACAATAGGTAAATAATTTTACTACTTTTTTTCATTACTTATAATTTTTTTTAGCTTGTATTAAAACAATATTAATAGTTAATTATTATTTAGTTATTTACAATTTATAATATTTTAAAAGCTTTTATAATATTTTAACAAAGCTACATTTCTATTTTTTTTAGCCTAAAATTCAAAATAAATAAAAACAAAAAAGCCAACTTGTTTCCAAATTGGCTTTTGATAATTATCTGAAATAAAATTTAATCTTGATTTCTAAATTCACTTATGAAGTGTAATTTAATGTTCGGAAATTTCTCCTGCGTCATGTGAATGGTGAATGAAGAATCTGCCAAGAACACCAATTGATCGTACTTATCTCTTGCTAAAAAACGTTGTTTAAGTCTTGCAAACTCACGGAATTCCTCAGACTTTTCATCCGCCTCAACCCAACAAGCTTTGTGGATCGACAACGGCTCATAAGAACATTTCGCACCATATTCGTGCTCTAGACGATACTGGATAACTTCAAACTGAAGCGCTCCAACTGTCCCGATAATCTTACGACCATTCATTTCCATGATGAATAACTGCGCAACGCCTTCGTCCATTAATTGATCAACACCTTTTGACAATTGTTTAGCCTTCAATGGATCGTCGTTATTAATGAAACGGAAATGTTCTGGCGAGAAACTCGGAATACCTTTAAAGTTTAGCTTTTCACCAGCGGTCAAAGTATCACCAATTCTAAAATTCCCCGTATCATGGAGACCAACAATATCACCTGGGAAACTCTCTTCAACAATTTCCTTTTTATCAGCGAAGAATGCATTGGGTGACGAAAATTTCATTTTTTTGCCATCTCTCACCAAAAGATAATTTTCATTTCTTTTGAAAGTTCCTGACACGATTTTCACGAAAGCCAAACGGTCACGGTGTTTTGGGTCCATATTCGCATGGATTTTGAACACAAAACCAGTAAAATTTTTCTCCTCTGGTTTTACAATTCTAAGGTCTGACTCTTTTGGTTGTGGCATTGGCGCGATTTCGATAAACGCATCCAAAAGCTCACGAACACCAAAATTATTTAATGCCGAACCAAAGAAAACTGGTTGTTGATTGCCATTAACATAAGCTTCTCTATCAAATTCTGGATAGACAGATTCGATCAATTCCAATTCTTCACGAAGTTGAGCTGCTGCTTTTTCGCCAATCATTTCGTCGATTTTTGGATCGTTGATATCATCAAATTTTATCGAATCGCCGACTTTTTGTTTTTTCTCTTCTAAAAATAATTGAATGTTCTTTTCCCAAATATTATAAATCCCTTGGAAGTCGCTTCCCATACCGATTGGCAAAGAAAGTGGCACAACGCTAAGACCTAATTTTTGTTCAACTTCATCCAAAAGATCGAAGGCATCCTTCCCTTCTCTATCCAATTTGTTGATGAAAACCAACATCGGAATATTTCTCATTTGACAAACCTGAACCAACTTCTCAGTTTGTTCCTCAACACCTTTTGCAACGTCAACAACCACAATCACCGAATCAACCGCTGTTAAAGTTCTGTAGGTATCTTCAGCAAAGTCCTTGTGACCAGGCGTATCGAGAATGTTGATTTTATGATTTTTATATTCGAAAGCCAACACCGACGTCGCTACAGAAATCCCTCTTTGACGTTCGATTTCCATAAAGTCAGACGTTGCACCTTTTTTTATCTTGTTGGATTTAACCGCACCAGCTTCTTGGATCGCTCCACCGAAAAGTAGTAACTTCTCCGTCAAAGTCGTTTTACCAGCATCGGGGTGCGCGATAATACCAAATGTTTTTCTTTTGCTAATTTCTTTTTCTAAAGACATAATAAAATTTCAGATTGCAAAAATCGTGATTTTTATTCAAAAACTAAAATTAGAATTGATATGAATTTTTCTTGATACTTTATCATTTGAAAATTATTAAAATCTAAGTATTTTTGCCCATGAAAACAGTATCGAATGTTTAAATTTTTAAAGAAATTAATATTAGTAATAATCATTGCTAACATCCTATTCATAGCACTTGGCATATTTTTTAATCCGCCAATAACGTGGACGCAGTTGGGTGGTATTATTAAATACGGAAAGCTAGAGCGCGATTATATTTCTTATGACGACATGGGAAATAATGTAAAAAAAGCCGTGATAGCGTCCGAAGATCAATTATTTTTTACGCATAACGGTTTCGATACAAAAGCCATAGAAAAGGCATTAAAACACAACGAAAAAAAAGGCGAAATCCGTCGTGGCGGAAGTACGATTTCTCAACAGACTGCAAAAAATGTTTTTTTGTGGCAAGGTAGAAGCTGGTTCCGAAAAGGGTTGGAAGTTGTTTATACATTTATTATCGAAAAAGTTTGGGGCAAAGACGTTATCCTTGCGCGTTATCTTAACTCTATCGAAATGGGACAAGGCGTTTTTGGTGTGGAAGCAGCATCTAATTATTACTTTGGTAAAAGCGCTAAAGATTTAACAAAAAGCGAAGCCGCTTGGATTGCTGTTGTACTACCTAATCCGAAAAAATACGATCCAAAAAATCCGACACCGTATTTGCGCAAAAAGCACAATTGGGTAATGCGCCAAATGAATAACATTGTTCTGAAATAATTATCTTTGCAAGACTTATGGCTTTAAGATTAAAAAACAAAGACAATTTTAGTACGGTCCTAAAAAAATATTTTAGTGCCAAAAACGAAACTTTTTCTCTAGATCCGCTTGCTGAACTAATAGCTGCGGTAAAGAAAGAAGATATCGGCGTTTTTGTAGCTTATCTTAAAGATAACCAAGATATTACAGAAAATCTCAGTTATTACATACATAACGTTTTTAAAGATAAACCTTTCAATCTATCTTTAACAGAGGCGGATATTTTATCAGAAAATGCTTTCTTCCCTGAATTGAAAAAACGACTTCTAAATAAAGTTCTGCCAAGCATCGAAAACGAAGATACTATTTGGTATCTCGTGGATGTTGTTTCGGTTACACCAAAAAAAGATTTAGATTTTTTTATTAATTCGCAAGAAGATAAGCTGAGTGAGCTTTTTAGACTTTTGAAGGTTGACCGCTTTGTTGCTAATGCTCATGTGAAGCGAGAATTGCTTTTTGCGTTCAATGTTTTAGCATGGCGCGTTATCGGGAATGCGATGGATGTGGAAGTTATGAAGATGGTGCCTAAGTATCGTAACCTCGATAATCCATTTTTGGCTTTACAAAACGAATTGGATATTTTAATAACACAATTCAAAGAAGATCCTAATTTCCAACTCAACTCAAAGGATGAAGTTTACAAACAGATAAAAGTCTATCTACAACAATGTCAAGATTTCGTAAATATCGCTTTTAAAAACAGCGGAAAATATGGAATTTCTAGTAAGATTAATCTTTATCTTTTAAAGATTCGTCAGCAGTTGACGAGGATGTCCGATATTCTGCAGATCTTTGTTATCGATACGCCTGAAGATTACGTCGTACGATCAAAACAGTTGTTTCTCAATATTCTTCGCTACAAATCTCATAAGAATAATGTACAGGATTTGATCTCTGACAGTACGCGATTGATGTCACACCTGATTACCAACCACACGGCGGAAACAGGAACGCATTACATCACCTCTAATGCCAAAGATTACATGAAAATGTTTTGGAAAGCTAGTGGCGGTGGCGTTGTGGTTGGGGCACTTTGTGTTCTCAAAATGTTGTACGGTAGTCTCGAAGGTAGCGATTTTAGTCACGCATTTTTGTACTCGCTTAACTATGCAATGGGATTTGTGATGATCTACCTCATGCATTTTACACTTGCGACCAAGCAACCTGCAATGACAGCGGCGACCATGGCAAAAGTGCTTGCAGACGGAGAAAGTAGAAAATCAAACTTTACAGATTTTGCACATTTGGTTTCAAAATTATTTCGAACGCAGTTTATTGCATTTGTTGGTAACGTCTTGTTGGCATTCCCGATTGCGCTGGCGATTGTATATGGACTCGAAGTTTTATTTAAACAAAATTTTGCAATTGATAAGTCGACCAAGTTGCTGACCGACCTCAACCCTTTTGAATCAAAAGCTATTTTCCATGCTTGTATTGCAGGTTTTTTCTTATTTATTTCTGGAATTATTTCTGGTAATATTGGCAACAACTCGATATTTTACAAAATACCAGAACGTATTGCGAAAAATCCATTTATCAATTATTTCTTCGGAAACAAGTTTGCAGAAAGCCTTTCTAAATATTATTCTAAAAACTGGGCTGGGATTGTTTCTAACTTTTGGTTCGGGGTTTTCTTAGGTGCGACGGCGCCTATCGGTTTATTTTTCGGATTAGATCTTGATATTCGACACATTACCTTTGCGGCTGGTAACTTTGCGCTAGGACTTTATGGCAAGGACTTTTCTGTAGATTCTTACACGTTTTGGATAAGCTTTATCACTGTATTTTTAATTGGATTCTTCAACTTTATAGTGAGTTTTGGGCTATCAATGATTTTGGCGTTCCGTTCAAGAAAAATGAATACTGCCGAAGTTGGCGCCATCTTTAAAGAAATCTTTAATTACTTCATCAAAAATCCTTTGAGATTCTTTATTCCAATACGCTCAAGACTAGACGGAAAAGCGCAAGAATTAATGGAAAAATCGAAATCGTCTACAAAACCAAAAGATCTTTAAAATCGAAATCGTCGCCAAGACTGGTTTTAATTTTATTTAAATAAAAACTTTTTCGAAGTCTAAAATCATTTTTTAACAAAGGTGATTTTATCTTTATTAAAAGTTGATCTGCATCGATATTAACCGATTCTATCTCATTAAAAAGGTCGGTAGAAAGATAATCCTGCAAGAAATCTTTAACCTCAAAAGCCCGAAGTTTTGACTCAAATCCGTGGATTCTTGCAAAACTTTTCACCAACTCCGAAGACAAAAACTCTCTTTTCTTTTTCTTTCCCATTATTAAAGCTTTTCAACATTTTTTTTACTTAAACACTAACCACAAAAAAATACAGAGGAAATAACCAACATCGGTTCAGGATAAAACACTTTTCTATATGCGAGTCGTAACTTCATCAAATAAAAATCAAAAAGATTTTACATCGATACTTTTTTGAAAGAAGTTCTCGATACGATTTTTGCAAAATCTACTCGAACTGACGTTACTTTATTCCGAACTAAGATTAATTAAATAAAACTACAAAAACATCAAAGATATAATGTAAAGCAGCTTCTTTAATCTAAATTTAAAAAGTATAACTTTTGTGGTTTAATTATTTTTAGCCAAGCTACAATCGCTTTTCTGCGACGATGTAAAATTAAAATTTAAAAAACAAAATCACTATCTTTGCACGCGATTATTTGAAGCAAATTCAATATTCAAATTATTAAATATTAACTAAATAAACATCGACATATAATGAAATGTGGAATTGTAGGACTTCCTAACGTTGGAAAATCAACACTTTTTAACTGTCTTAGTAATGCCAAAGCGCAATCTGCGAACTACCCTTTCTGTACTATCGAGCCTAACTTAGGGACGGTTTCGGTACCAGATCCACGACTTTTCGAACTTGAAAAAATCGTAAATCCTGAACGTGTTTTGCCAGCAGTTGTTGAGATTGTCGACATCGCAGGACTTGTAAAAGGTGCGAGCAAAGGTGAAGGTCTTGGTAACCAATTTCTTGCTAACATCCGCGAATGTGAAGCTATTATCCATGTTTTGAGATGTTTTGATAATGGTAATATTATCCACGTAGAAGGTTCTGTAGATCCACTTCGTGACAAAGAGATTATCGATATCGAGCTTCAACTTAAAGATCTTGAAACAATCGGAAAAGCGGTTGACAAAGCAAAAAAATTCATCAAATCTGGTAAGAAGGAAGATATTTTGACTTACGAAACTTTACAAAAGCTTCAACAATTTGTAGAGGACGGAAAAAACGCAAGAGAATTCCCAGTTGATGATTTAACAAAATCGATTATTGACGAAGTACAATTGTTGACTAACAAGCCTGTTCTTTACGTTTGTAATGTTGACGAAAACTCAATTAAAAACGGTAACGACTGGATTGCTAAAATCGAAGAAATGGCTAAAAATGAAGGCGCTGAAGTTGTTGTTCTTGCAGCACAAATCGAAGCTGACATCAACGAGTTAGAATCTTACGAAGAGCGTCAAATGTTCTTAGAAGAGCTAGGTCTAGAAGAGCCAGGAGTTAATAGATTGATTCGTCAAGCCTATGCATTATTGAAACTTCAAACTTACTTTACGGCAGGTGTTAAGGAAGTTAGAGCTTGGACAATCGGAAAAGGTTGGACGGCGCCACAAGCTGCTGGTGTTATCCACACAGATTTTGAGAAAGGCTTTATCCGTGCCGAAGTTATTAAGTACGACGACTACATGACTTACGGTTCTGAAGCTAAAGTAAAAGAAGCTGGAAAACTTTCTGTAGAAGGTAAAGAATACATCGTACAAGATGGTGATATTATGCACTTTAGATTTAATGTTTAATTAAATTTTTAGTTTAAATAAATTATCAAAACACTCGCTTTTAGGCGAGTGTTTTGTTTTTTAGTACATTTGGTCAACTTAAAATATTATTTATGATTAAAAAACTATTTTTTACTGCAACATTTTCTATTGCTGCATGCGCGTATGGACAATACGCGACAATCTTTCAAGAAGGATTTGACACTCAAGCTGACATCGACAAATGGACTAATATCGACCGAGATGGTGATGGCGAAAAGTGGGAATTTTATAATGCGGAGGAAGAGGATATGCCAGCTTTTAGTGGGAATTTTGCAACCTCGTGGTCTTGGTTTTTAGAAGCCTTTACGCCGGATAACATTTTGGTAAGTCCTAAAATTACATTACCTCCTACATTAGATGCTTACAACTTAACTTTTAAGGTTGGGGCTTTTGATGACGAACTTTTTCAAGAACATTATGCAGTCTATATCATTCCTGCAGATGCAAGCTTTACAGGAACAGAAACTCCAGTTTTCGAAGAAACGCTTGATGCAGGATATACGCAAACGGCAAAAAATATAAGTCTTATGATTACAGAATATCAAGGACAAGATATTAAATTAGTGTTTAGACATTACAATTGTACAGATATTGCCTTTATCGGAATAGATGATATTAAAATAAAAGGCGTTCCTGGACTTGCAACTTCTGAAGCTAACAAAACGGCAGTAAAAATTTACCCAAATCCAACTTATGATTTAATAAAAATTGAAGGAATTAGTAATATCGAAAAAATCCGTGTTTTTGATATGTCTGGAAATATCGTTTTGGAAACAAAAGCTTCTGAAGCTAATATCCAGAACTTGACTCCTGGTAACTACATCGTTAATATTTACTCTGGTAAAGATGTAATCTCTAGAAAGATTATTAAAAAATAACTTTTCATTAAATTAATGAAACAAAAAAAAGCTACTCAAAATTGAGTAGCTTTCTTATTATCTGTTTTTGCCTGATTATTTAGCAATAACTAATTTCTTAGAAGAAACTTTACCATCAGCATCAACTTTCAAGAAGTAAACCCCAGAACCTAACTGAGATAAATCAATCTTGTTAGTTTGCTTACCAGAAGCTTTAAGATCTTTTTTCATCGCTACTAGACGACCTTCTGCTGAGAAGACGCTGTACGATACATTTTTAGCATCAACTTCCATGGTAAAGATACCATTTTTAGAAGGGTTCGGATGGATAACGACCTCTTTAGCAGCATCTACATTACTTGTTGCTAAGTCTGAGTTAATTTTAAATTTAACCTTATTAACGTTTAAGAATACATTATCAATCGCTTTAATCATGATTCTTGCATTATCGCTTACACCTAATCCTCCAGGAACTGTAAATGTATATGAACCATTATTTGGTGTACTAGCTACCAACTCATGAGGGAATGTTAAACCACCATCTGTCGATAATAAAATCTGTACATTGGCAGTATTAACTGGGGCAACATTTGTATTTGCAACATCCCAAGTAATTGTTTGTGATGAACCTAAATCCCAAACGATATCTGCGGCATTTTGAGAAGTTACAAGGAAAGGTCCTGCTTCAACAGATACCGTCAACTTAACATCATCTCTACCAGACTGTCCACCAACTGGATTGTTATCTCTTACTAAAAGTGAGAAATTAAGCGCTCTTGCTACGTTAGAAAGTTTTTCCCATGCTCTATAGTTAGTTTGTGCATTAACGTTAGGATTGTAACCTTCGATAATCGTTGATAATCTTGGGAAGTAACGCTCTGGAGAAACTGTCGCAGTCATTGATCTAAACATTGGACCAACAGTATTAATAGGTCTTGGAGGCATTGTTGCTGCACCAGTGTCTATTTGTTCCCAGTTATAAGTAATGGTATCACCATCTTGGTCAGAGCCTATCCCTTTAAGTACAAAAGGCGTTTCTTTAGGGATTATTCTATCTGGACCTGCATCTGCTGTTGGTGCATTGTTACCTGTTGCTGTATTAACACTACAATTTGCTGCACCAGTAACATGAGCGTACATCTCTCTTATACTCACAGAGTGGAAGTAAGCATCACTATTATTTTGAACATTTGGCGAACAAATACCAGCGTAGCCCATAATAGTACTAGCACTACCTGGCTCTATTGATGTACCATCGTTTCTGTTACAACCATTATTTTGTGTATGGTTAGCTCCAAACTGATGCCCCATCTCGTGTGCTACGAAGTCAATAACAAATGGATCACCCACAGGATTTGCAGAACCCGTTACACCACCTGCTTTCAAATTGTTATTACAAACAGATCGAAGGTAAGCTACACCATTGTCATTTCCTTGTTGTGCTTGGAAATATACATGACCTATATCGTAATTTGGTTTTCCAATTAAGTTATCAACAGCTGTTTGGTTAGTCCCTAGCATAGAAGATGCACTTAATGGATTATAATTATCCGAATCGATAAAGATTAACAAATCGTTATTAGGCACTAATTCTAGCTTAACAGATAGATCGTTACCATATACTTCGTTAAGTCTATTAACTGTTAAGTTAAGCGCTGCCATAACTGCTGCTTTCTTCTGAGCATCAGTCCCATTACCAACTCCAGCTGCATTTGCTGTATATGCTGTATATTCTACAGCAGTAGCCAAAGCTAGTCTATACTTACGCATTTGACCGTCTTTAACTGTTTTGCTTTGGCTAGCATTTTCCATTGTTTGATGGATTTCCTTTTCGCCGTGCTCATCAAAAAGACAGTTAAAATTACGTTCTGAAGATGCATTCTTACGATTATACATCATGTAGATTTTGTTATCCTTAGAGTAAGAATCTACATAATAGATACCTTTTCCACTTCTTACACTTGCATTAAGTCCAAAATAAGGATCATAAGTAAAGGTAATTCTCGTTAAAGGATCTCCAACTTTAACCCCTGTGAAAGATCTAACATCAGCATACTTTGCTTGTAGATCTGGGTGCATTGTAGAAGATTCTACCACTTCAAAAGTATCTGTAGTACCTTGCTCATTAGGGAACTTCATTAATGTTTTCCCAGAGTTTTTTCCGACAGCTGATAACTGCGCTTCAAACAGAGAATTGTTAAGGCTTAACAATTAGTAGTCTGTTACAGTAATTGATCTTTCTCTTGCATTAGACACATTCTTTGTAGCAATGTTCATCCAAGAATTTTGTTGAGCGTAGAAAGCTCCAGTAGACATTAGAGTTACCCCTAACCCCAATAATAATTTTGATTTCATTAAAATTTATTTTGCGATTATATTATTTTATTTCTTCTAAAATTAAATTTTTAGGACTACTTTCAATTTTTAAAATTAAAACAGGATGCGTTTGTTTTGCCTCCTTATATTCCCAGTTTTCAATTTTTTTATATTTTACAATAATATTTTTTTCATCTTTTTGAATACTTTCGATTTCAATATCTGAGTAATCTGTTGCAGAACTTGCTTTGGGCTTTACAACTAATAGACTTTCACCAGCTTCTATAATAGGAATAGGTGCAGAACGTTTGAATTGTGGATCTTGCAGTTTACCATAGAGATTTGTCACTTCATCCATTGTTGATAATGCAAAAATTTCTTTTGAATCAAAATCTTTGTTCAACCTGCGCTCTTCCGTGTATTCTACTTTTTGCATTGTTTTACCTTTTTGCGCATGCATGCTAGAAGTGCCATTACATGACATTAAAGACAATCCAATTGCTATTGTTGTAAATATTTTCATCTTTTTCGGTAAATATAGAAATAATATGGCAAAAAATAAAATTAATCTACATTTGAGATAGCAAAAACTGCAAAACTAGCTAACCAATGATCTCCGCCATAATTACTACTAAACATTAATGGCATTCCGTTTTTTAAGAAATGTTCCGCTGTATTTTCAAATTGCTTTTTCAGTGGATGACTATTAGATAAAGCTCTGGAAATCCCCTTCATACACCAAGCTTTACTAAAAGATAAACCAACTAAATGTACCGTTTGATAATCTGACAAATCGCTTACAACTGGTATTTGAGAAATATTTTCGAGACTTCTTTTATCATAAAATTGATCCAACCAATTTTCAAAATCTTTTTGTGAAAGTACACGGCGCATAAGATCGGCTATCTCCAAACTTGGGGAGAAAAAATCCGAACCATCTGGCTCTAGATAAGCAGGCGTTTTTTCATCTTTTAAATAAAAACTTTTAGCTTTTTGTATCAACTGATTTTCAAAATCTTTATCGCCAATTTTTCTCGCCCAATCGATGGCAAAGCCAATTGCAAAAGCAGAATTGGGATGAACGCCCGTTCTGTTAGGATAAGTCTGTTTAGGAAGATAATCTTTCCACATCCGCAAAATCTCATCCGTAAGAGGTTTCATATTTTGATGCCAAGTCTTAGCTTGTGGCGTATCCCAAGTGGCTAATTCCTCATCAAGTTTCAGGATCCAAGCCCAACCGTAGGTTCTTTCGAAATTTTTTGCAAGATCATATTTAGTAAAATATTGAGCTTCCTTTTTAAGAGATTCGGCATTGAAACTTTTGTCTAAAATCTTTATTATTCGCCAAGATTGCGCAAGATTTGGTTTCTCTTTTAAAATTTTCAACAACATCCAATGTCCATGAACAGAGCTATGCCAGTCAAAACAACCATAAAAAGAAGGATGCAGATCTTTTGGTGACAAACTAACTTCTTGTAAAGAGTTGATAATATGAGCAGTCTTGTTTGGATATTCTTGCTCAATGCATTTCAAAGGCATCTCGGATAACTTAGTTACTAACGCATCTGTTAATTGAGTTTCTTGTGCAGATAGACTTATCGATGCAAAAGCTAAAAGGCTTAGATATTTCATTTAATAATGATTTAATACGAAGTTTAAAAATACAAAAATCCCCTTCATTACTGAAAGGGACTCTTTTATTATTTCATGCTGATAACTTTATCAACGACATACACTGTATTTCCTCGCCACGGCAAGCTACCATGATATTCTTTGTAATGTAAATCGAAATGCTTTCCGCTATTAAGTTCTAAATTGTTTGAAAACAGCTTCATCTTCGATAGAAAATTCAAACTGATTGCTTCCAAGTGCACCACCAACTTTGGTCGTGCCAAATCCTTCTTGGATCAACTTCCCTTCATAGGTTTTGAAAATATTTCCTTTTTTAACAGCATAGTTTAGATAACCAGATTTAACGCCTTCACCGAATACAAAATAGAATTTATACCAAACAAAGCCACCTAATAAAAGCACTGCTGCTGCCAAAAAATCCAAAAAAATTCAATGATAGTTGATGTTTAATTGATAAAGATAACAACAAATTATTTCTTAGCAATACTTCTAGAAATAACAATCTTTTGGATTTCTGAAGTACCTTCGTAGATTTGTGTAATCTTCGCATCACGCATCAATCGTTCTACGTGATATTCTTTAACATAACCGTAACCTCCGTGTACTTGTACCGCTTCGATCGTTGTATCCATCGCAACTTGAGATGAGTAAAGTTTTGCCATAGCGCCACTTTCTGAAATGTCTTTACCAGCATCTTTCTCAACTGCCGCTTTGAAACAAAGCATTCTAGCCGCTGTAATGTTAACGTGCATATCAGCTAATTTGAAAGCAATCGCTTGGTGGTTGATAATCTCTGTACCGAAAGCTTTTCTTTCTTTAGCATATTTAAGCGCCAATTCGTAAGCACCAGATGCGATACCTAAAGCTTGTGAAGCGATACCAATTCTACCGCCGTTAAGAACCGCCATTGCAAAGTTGAATCCGAAACCATCTTCACCAATTCTGTTTTCTTTTGGTACTTTAACATCTGTGAAAAGTAAAGAATGCGTGTCACTTCCTCTAATTCCTAATTTGTCTTCTTTAGGACCAATTTCGAAACCTTCCCAACCTCTTTCTACGATGAAGGCGTTGATACCTTTATGCTTCTTTTCTGGATCTGTCTGCGCAATAACGATATAATAAGATGCGTTACCACCGTTAGTAATCCAGTTTTTAGTACCGTTTAATAAATAATAATCACCTTTATCCTCAGCAGTTGTACGCTGAGATGTTGCGTCAGATCCAGCTTCTGGCTCAGACAATGCGAAAGCACCGATAACTTCTCCACTTGCAAGAGGTTTTAGATACTTCATTTTTTGCTCTTCGCTAGCAAATTTTTCTAGACCAGCACATACTAAAGAGTTGTTAACTGACATTACTACCGCAGCAGAAGCATCAATTTTTGCAATTTCTTCCATTGCAAGAACGTAAGATACACTGTCAAGACCAGCTCCTCCGTATTTTGGGTCAACCATCATACCTAGGAAACCAAGTTCTCCCATTTTCTTAACTTGTTCTGTCGGGAATTTTTGATGTGTATCTCTTTCGATAACACCAGGAAGTAATTCAGTCTGAGCGAAATCTCTAGCTGCCTGCTGAATCATCAGTTGTTCTTCTGATAAATTAAAATCCATATCAATTACTAGTATTAATTGCTTGTAAATTTACGATTTTTACGAAAATTATAACGATATGTATCGAATAAAATACATTTTTGTCATTTGACTAAAAAAAACTATATTTACGAAAACCTACTTTTTATTAAATTTAATTTAAAAATTATCAAATATTTAACGATATGTCTGTTAAAAGAACGTTTGATTTTGCTCATAAGGCTCTAAATCAATATCCTAAAAATGATGCTTTGGTCACGAAAAAGAATGGGGAATGGAAAAAAACGTCCACCTTAGAGTTTATTAACCAAGCAAACAAAATTTCTCGAGGACTGTTAAAACTAGGGATAAAACCTGGTGACAAAATCGGATTAATAACAAGCAACAACCGTACAGAATGGAGCATTATGGATTTGGGTATTTCTCAAATCGGCGCTATTTCGGTGCCTGTATATCCAACCATTTCGGAGGAAGATTATGTATATATTTTTAATAATGCCGAAATAAAATATTGCTTCGTATCAGACGTTGACTTATACCAAAAAATGCAGGTTGTAAAGCCTGAGGTGTCATCTTTGGCTGGTGTTTTTTGTTTTGATGATGTCGACGGCGCTCCTAATTGGAAAGAAATATTAGATCTTGGTGAAGATGATGCGACACAGCAAGAGGTAGAAGATTTATCAAAAGGCATACAAGAAGATGACGTGGTGACATTAATCTATACTTCTGGTACAACTGGACGCCCCAAAGGCGTGATGTTAACACACAAAAACATTGTGTCAAATGTTTTGGGAAGCGACTCTCGGATCCCTAGAGACAAAAGCATTAACTATAAAGACCTTCGTGCATTAAGTTTTTTACCGATTTGTCATATTTTCGAAAGAATGGTATATTATATTTTCGTTAATAATGGTATATCAATTTACTACGCCGAAAGTATTGAAAAAATTGGTGAAAACGTCAAAGAAGCCAAGCCTCATTACATGACAGTTGTTCCGCGTTTGGTAGAAAAAGTTTACGATTCTATTTATAATAAAGGAACTGCAGCTGGTGGTATTAAATCTAAAATCTTCCTATGGTCAATTTCGATTGCCGAAAAATACAACCTACAAGCGCCAAAATCTTTTGCACATATTATTGCTGACAAATTGGTTTTCAAAAAATGGAGAGAAGGCTTGGGCGGAAATTTAATAACATTAGTTTCTGGCTCGGCGGCGTTATCTTCAAGGTTAAACAGAATGTTCCAAGCAGCGGGAATCCCAGTTTTGGAAGGTTATGGCTTAACAGAAACATCACCAGTAATTTCGGTTAACAGTTTCGAAAAAATGAGATTAGGCTCTGTAGGCGTTCCACTAAGTAATGTCGATGTTAAAATAGCTGCTGATGGCGAGATCACTGTTAAAGGACCTTCTATTTTTGGTGGTTATTACAAGGACGACGAAAAAACGCAAGAAGCTTTCACAGAGGATGGTTATTTCAAAACGGGCGATATTGGACACATTGACGACGATGGATTCTTATTTATCACCGATAGAAAAAAAGAAATGTTCAAAACTTCAGGAGGAAAATTCATTGCGCCTCAAGTTATCGAAAACCACGCTAAAGCTTCAAAATTCATTGAGCAAATTATGGTTGTTGGCGAAGGTGAAAAAATGCCAACCGCTTTGGTACAGCCAGATTTTAATTTCGCACAAAACTGGGCTAAAATTAAAAACCTCAACATTGGTACTACACCAGAAGAAATGGCAAAGAGTCCAGAACTAAAGGAAAGGATCATGCAAGAAATGGAAACGCTTAATAAAAAATTAGGCAAGTGGGAGCAGATTAAAAAGATTGAACTCACACCAAAAGTATGGTCAATAGATGACGGACTACTGACACCGACTCTTAAACTCAAACGTAAAGCTATCAAAGAAGCCTTTATCGATTTGTATGAAAAGTTGTACGACAGAAAATAATTAACATAAAAAGCTATCCATTGGATAGCTTTATTTTTTTGAAAAAACTCATAATTGTTATATTTGCATTCAATCTTTGTTACAAGCAACATGACATTAACTCGAATTTTCGATATTCCTTATATTACACTAGAAAAATATCCAAAAAAAGACTACATCAACGACAAAATTGGTGGAAGTTGGAGAAATCTTTCAACTGAAGACTTCATTGCAAAAAGCAATCAATTTTCTAGAGGTTTAATAAAATTAGGTTTAAAAAAAGGTGACAAAATAGGACTTATCACCACAACCAACAGAACCGAATGGTGCATTATCGACCAAGCAGCTTTGCAACTCGGCATTATCACGGTTCCTATCTATCCATCGATTTCGCAAGCCGATTGCATCTATAATCTTGGCGATTCGGATTCGTTATTTTGCTTTGTATCGGATGAAAAATTATTTAATAAAATTAATGAAATCCGTGATCAACTTCCCTTAATGAAGGATATCTATACTTTTGATAAAGTTAATGCTGCTAAACATTTGGAAGATGTTTTAGAACTTGGGAAAGATGACAGCCTTCAAGCTGAAGTTGACGATATTAAAAAGGAAATTTATCCAGACGACTTAGTGTCGATTATCTATACTTCTGGGACAACTGGAAAACCAAAAGGCGTGATGCTAACACACAACAATATCGTCCAAGACATCATTGGTTGCGAAGACCGAATCCCGCGCAGACAGGGCAACGACAGTCGTGCATTGAGTTTTTTACCGATGTGTCACGTCTTCGAAAGGATGATTTTCTATCTTTTCACTTATAACGGTTTTGCTATTTATTTCGCTGAAAACACAGACAAGCTTAGCGAAAATCTTCAAGAGGTAAAACCGCATTATATGACGGTTGTTCCACGTGTTATCGAGAAAGTTTATGATTCAATTTATAAAAAAGGAACCGAAGCTGGCGGCATCAAAAAAAGTATTTTCTTGTGGTCTCTAAAAATTGCCGAAAATTATAAACTTGGTACTCCGAAAAGCTTCTTCCACAAGATTGCAGACAAATTGGTTTTCTCTAAATGGAGAGCTGGTATTGGAGGTAATATTTTAACTTTAGTTTCTGGTTCTGCGCCACTTTCTACACGACTTAATATTATGTTCCAGGCAGCTGGCATACCGATTCAGGAAGGTTATGGTTTGACAGAAACTTCGCCTGTTATTTCGGTTAACAGTTTCGAATTTATGAAAATGGGTTCCATCGGAAAACCTCTTTTTAATGTTAATGTTAAAATAGCCGAAGATGGTGAAATAACGGTTAAAGGACCAACTGTAACCCAAGGTTATTACAAAAATCCAGAATTAACTAAAGAAGCTTTTGATAACGAAGGCTTCTTCAAAACAGGTGATATTGGACATTTAGATAAAGATGGATTCCTTTTTATCACCGATAGAAAAAAAGAAATGTTCAAAACGTCGGGCGGCAAATATGTTGCACCACAAGTCATCGAAAATCTTGCTAAAGCTTCTTTATTTATTGAACAAATTATGGTTGTTGGCGAAGGTGAAAAAATGCCAACGGCACTTATACAACCCGACTTTGACTATGCTAAAAAATGGTCGAAAGACAACAATGTCAACATTGGGACAACGCCTGAAGAGATTGCGAAAAGTCCAGAACTAAAGGCAGCCATCGAAAAAGAAATGGACAACATTAACAAGAATCTTGGTCATTGGGAACAAATCAAAAAAATAGAATTAACGCCCGAGATTTGGTCTGAGGAAAACGGAATGTTGACACCAACTTTGAAGTTAAAACGTAAAGTGATTAAAGAACATTTTATGGATCTTTACAACAAACTTTATGATAGATAAAAGAAAAGCCAGTTAATGACAACTGGCTTTTTTTATTTAAAGGGAATGAATATTTTAGTTCTTGATAAACTTTTCTGTCGATTTTTGTCCGTTATCAAAAGTCACAACAAGCGTGTAAGTTCCTTTTGCTAAAGTTTCAACATTAACTTCTGATTTTGTTGATGTCAAAACCAACTTACCATCCAAAGAATAAACTTCTGTCGATTTAACATTTTTAGCATTAATACTAAGTGTTTTAGAAGTTGGATTTGGATAGATTTTTATTGCAGATTTAGTAATGTCGTTAGCTGACAAAGCATCTTTACCGTACAATTCGAAAGCCATACCTGTAATCCCCATAGAAGGCCCTTTAAGGTCGGTCCAAGTCGTATAACTATTCATCATAATATCATCAGGATCCACCATTTTTGCTTGTTCTAGCTTAGGTGTCGTCGTTGTTGATGCCGCCCAATAGAAAAACTTTTCGCTAAAAAAATTCTCTTCGCTTTTTACAGTTGGGAACACACTTATCCAATATTTTGTATTTGGTTGAAAAACAAAACTATTATCAGTTGTATCAAACTCAACCGAAATATTAGTAGCATCATTTCCAGCCTGCGTTACGGTCACACCTCCTTGAGAAGCTAATTTGCTAAATTTGTAGACTACGCCAGTTTCATTTTTTCCTGGAATGGCAGATGGCTTACCAGATTGATCTTGAAAAATTAAAATGTTCCAAGAAATAAGATTTCCAGCATCTAAAAAGCCTGCATCAGTTTTTGCGAAAACCTTTACTTTTTCAATCTTAACTGCATTTGTTAGTTCGAAATCGTCTGCAATAAAAATACCTTTTTGTGTCGTATCATTAAGAGATGGCGAATTAAAGGAGTTAAGTTGGTCTTTTTGCGGCTGAGAGAAAACAGACTGTTGCGCAAAACTCAACTGCGAAGCACATAAAAGAAATAATAATTTTTTCATACTTTTAAATTTTACTCAAAATTAAAATTCCTTCCTCTGTAATACAAACAATCATTAATGACAATCGTCATTTTAATTAAATTTATACACTTTTTAATAATTGAATTTCAATAATATTAACCTGATAAGAATTTAACATTTCTATCATCAATAAAAAAAGGAAAACTAAATATGATTTTAAAAACAAAAAAAACTCGCACCAAAATTTCAATCTTTCAATCAAAACTGTTACGAGTTTTTAATATTTAATAATTACTACTCTCAATTGAGTTACTTCAACATCTATTTGAAATGATGCTAATATTTCATCCTAAAACTTGGACAAATTAATATTCTGTATCCGCAGATGGTCCGTAGCTTGGAGGCAATGGAATATCATTTAATCGATAATAGACGCCTAGCTGCGCTCTGTGATGCGTTGCTTGATTCAGCGCATGTCGGATGGCACCGTACTTTGTCCATTCCATCATCGTTTCGCCATTATTTTTTATAGCCCAATTTGGTTCTAGTTGATCTTCGGTCGCCGCTTCTAGACTCGCAATTCCAGCATTATAATCGTCTTCTAACTTTTGCTGAAGTTCGGCTTTTGTTGAAATCTTAACTGGTTGATAATCGCCTTTCCCAAAGTCTAATTCTGATGTGTTTAGAATAAATTTAGGCCAAGCAAAAACCTCCGCAATATGAGATGCTAATGGCATTAACTTCATGCTTTTCTCATGCGGTGCATAATCATTTTTATCCTCAGGAAAACGGTCAAAAAATGCTTTAGTTGTTTCGTACTCGTTTTTTAATTCTTCTTTAAGTTGTGATAATGTATCCATTTTTTTGTGATTTGTGAATTATAAAATTACTGTCTTTAATTTCAAAAATATGTTAATGCTTTATTAAATAAAAGATAAGACTAAAGCTTCTCGATTTCGTTTAATAAATGTTTAAAAAAACGACAAAATTTTAAATATAACGTATCGCATAATAAATATCATGAAAGTCGGGTAAGGTATATATTTTGCAAGTCTATTGGTATTCAAAAAATTATTACAATGAGTCAAAACTACACAAATCCGTACAAGTACTGGTATCTTCCGTTAATTACAGGGATTATCTTTATCATTAGTGGAATATATATTTTCCGTACACCGCTTGCTTCTTATTTAACATTATCGATGATATTTGCAGCTATCTTTTTTGTTACAGGTATCATGGAAGTTATTAACGCTTTTAGCAACAGACAATATCCTAACTGGGGATGGTCGCTAGCTGGAGGTATTGTTGATTTGGTTTTAGGGATTATGCTAATCTCCTCACCTGCTTTGAGTGCGACAATATTGCCGTTATATGTTGGTATTACGATTTTGTTTCGTTCGATTATGGGTATTGGATCGTCATTAGCACTAAAAAAAGTTGGGATTAAATCATGGGGAACTGTGATGATTTTTAGTATTTTGGGATTATTATTCGCGATACTAATGATTGCAAATCCTGTTTTTGGAGGTTTAACAATTGTGTACTACACCGCTATATCATTTGTTATGATTGGTGTTTTCCAAATCATGCTTGCTTTTGGTTTGAAAAAACTGAAATAACGTCAATTCGGGATAAAGCATTTTTATTTATACGAGGCGTCACTTCGAGTAAAAATCTGAAAGATTTTGTATCGAGAAGTTTTTAATGATAAGAAAATTAACTTGTTTTCGATACAGTTTTCTGCGAAAACCACTCAAACTGACGTTAATCTTCTTATCCCGAACT
>JAEXRP010000056.1:0-3227 GCA_023440705.1 Bacteroidota bacterium | reverse complement strand
AAGTTGGAGAGTGGAGAAGTTGTAAATAAGGATTTGATTTTAAAACTTCAAAAAGAAGAATTAAATAATATTAAAACTTATGTAGGCGAATCTCGATTTGAAAATGGAAAATTTGATTTAGCTGTGGAACTTTTTAATGACATGATTTTCTCCGATGGCTTCGACGAATTTTTAACCTTAAAAGCTTATCCATATTTAACGTAAGTTTTTTGATGCTATAAAAAAGTAACGTCAGTTTGAGTGATTTTGTAGAAAATCGTATCGAAAACAAGTTAACTTTTTAATACACTTAAACTTTTTCCTAAACAAGGAATTAAAAACAATTTTTTTAAGTCAATTTTATAAATATCACCCATTGTAAAAATGTGTGACAAGGGAACTTTTATTCAAAATTTAAAGTAAAACACTAAACATTTTAATCACATTAAATCACAAAATATTATGAAAACAAAACAAGAACAAATTCAAATTTTAGAACAAGAATGGTTAAACAATCCACGTTGGAAAGGTATTACGAGACCTTATTCTGCGGAGGAAGTTTTAAAACTGAGAGGGAAGTACAAACTAGATTACACGATTGCAACGCAAATGTCGGAGTTGCTTTGGGAGAAGTTGAATACTCAGGATTTCGTTGCTGGATTGGGCGCTTTAACGGGAAACCAAGCCGTGCAGGAAGTTGACGCTGGTCTAGAAGCGATTTATCTTTCTGGATGGCAAGTGGCGGCTGATGCGAATCTTTCGGGAGAAATGTATCCTGATCAGTCTTTGTATCCAGCGAATTCGGTTCCTGCGGTTGTAAAGAAAATTAATAATGCGTTGTTGCGCGCAGATCAAATTCAGTCGGTTAATGGTGGCGGTGACAAAGATTATTTGGTGCCGATTGTTGCCGATGCCGAAGCTGGTTTTGGAGGAAATCTTAACGCTTTCGAATTGATGAAACAAATGATAGAAGCTGGTGCTGCGGGCGTTCATTTCGAAGATCAATTGTCGTCAGCTAAAAAGTGTGGACATCTTGGTGGAAAGGTTTTGGTTCCGACGCAAGAAGCGATTAATAAGTTAATTGCAGCACGTTTGGCGGCAGATGTTTTAGGTGTTCCGAGTTTGATAATTGCAAGAACAGATGCTGATGCTGCGGATCTTTTAACTTCGGATATTGATGATAGAGATAAAAAATTTGTAACAGGAGAAAGAACGTCGGAAGGTTTTTATGTTGTTAAAAATGGCGTAGAGCAAGGTATTGATCGTGGATTATCTTATGCGCCATATGCAGATTTGATTTGGATGGAAACTTCAAATCCAGATTTGGAACAAGCAAGACAATTTGCAGAAGGCATCCATGCAAAGTTTCCAAATAAAATGTTGGCTTATAATTGCTCGCCATCGTTTAATTGGGCAGCACGATTAAGTGTTGAAGAAATGGAATGTTTCCGTGAAGAGTTGGCGAAAATGGGATATAAATTCCAGTTTATCACCTTGGCAGGATTCCATGCGTTAAATACAGCGATGTTTGAGTTGGCTTTAGCTTACAGAGAACGTGGCATGGCGGGTTATTCTGAGTTACAAGAAAGAGAGTTTGCTTTGCAGGCGAAAGGTTTCCGCGCCGTGAAACATCAAAGTTTTGTAGGAACTGGTTATTTTGACGAAGTACAAAATGTTGTTACTAACGGCATGGCTGCAACAGTTGCGATGAAAGATTCTACAGAAGCAGCGCAGTTTTAAGCTTAGGTAAAAGTTTTTAGGTCTTAGGATAGAACCCTTTCAGAGTTCAAAACTCTGAAAGGTTTTTAGTGTTAAAATAAAAAAGCTAGCAGTTGTCAAATTCTGCTAGCTTTTTATTTAATCTCAGTTCGGGATAATGTACTTCTCTTTATACAAGGCGTCACTTCGAGTGAAATTCTGCAAGAATTTTGTATCGAGAAGTTTTAATGATAAGAAAATTAACTTATTTTCGATACAGTTTTCTTCGAAAACTACTCAAATTGACGTTAATTTTCTTATCCCGAACTCAAGTAATTTAGGTTCTAATCTTAATTATTGTAAAGTAATTTGTAATATTCGTCTGCCATACGATCACTATTGAATTGGAATCGAACATCATCCATGGCGTTAGCTACAATTTTGCGCCATTTGTTTTTGTCATTGTAATAAGTCGGAATGATCTCGTTTTCCAAAATATCATAAAGTTTATGCAGGTCGTACTGATCTTGTTCTAAAGTTGTCATGTTGTCATAATCGGCTTTTGGAACGACAAACGAATTTTCGGCATGTTTTGCAAACTCCGGAATCCAACCATCATCTGTAGAAAGATTAACAGAACCATTCATTGCGGCAGTCATACCAGAAGTTCCGGACGCTTCACGAGGAACGCGAGGATTATTTAACCAAAGATCAGAACCTTGTTTCAGAGATTTACTTAATGATAATTCGTAGCCTGTAAGAACTGCCATGTTTTTGTAATTCTTGCTTTCTTCCACCAAATTATTAAAAGTCGAAATCGCTGAATAGTCCATTGGATAAGGTTTTCCTGCCCAAATAATCTGAACCGGGAATTCTTTATTCTCTAATAAACGACGGAAACGCTCTTTGTCTTCTAGTAACAAATCTGCTCTTTTGTAACCTGCAAAACGTCTTGCCCAAACAATTGTAAAGACATTTGGATCAAACAATTTACCACATTGATCAGCAACGTTGCGGAACATTCTTTTCTTTAAATAATGTTTTCTAAAATCGAAAGCTGCCGTGTCGCCATCATCTTTAGAAATGTATAATAATTTGTCCGCCCAATATTTGAATTCCTGAGCATTGGTAATCGATTTTATTTCGCAGATGTTCGGATATTTGTTCCACATAGCACGAGAAACCACGCCATGAAGTTGAGAAACGCCGTTGGCAACTCGCGCCATTTTTAGCGCACAAAGCGAATGATTGAATCTTTCGTCCTCGCTACCTTCAATTTGTTTAACCTCTTCTTTGCTCAATCCACAGAAATACGACATATTGTGGCAAAGTCCAAGGTCGTGTTTTTCGTTGCCAGCTTCTTCTGGTGTATGTGTTGTGAACACTAATTTTTCTTTCACTTTAGAAAGATCACCACCATATTTTCTTAAAAGATAAAATGCCGCAGGAAGTCCGTGCGCCTCGTTAAGATGGTAAACATCGCGCTCGAAATTCATTTCGTCTAAAAGTTTTGCACCGCCTTTTCCTAATAAAATATACTGCGCTAATTT
>JAEXRP010000021.1:0-34899 GCA_023440705.1 Bacteroidota bacterium | reverse complement strand
GTCACGGATTTAACCACAATGACTGATGATCAAATTATAACCGAATTACAATCTAACACCGACATCTGCGTTATTGCGAACCACTCTCAAATGAATAGAAATCTAGAATATTCTTTTATTAATTCTTTATTTTCAAAATTTGCGCTTGGGGTTATTTTGACCTCCGCTGGAATTGTAAGTATTAATGCTCAACAAAAAGAAAATCAACAAACGACGAAAGGAGAAGCGACACATATTAGCTCTAACAAAGACACTAACAATGTTCGTGTAATGGGGCAAAATGGCTTATATTCCTCCTAAAAAAGATACGATTAGAAAGCCTTTCCGCCTTGGGAAAATTGCGGCTTATCCTGATAAAAACAAAGCCAACCCAATTTATGTTTTGGACGGAATTATCGTTGATGAGAAAAAAGTTAAAGATCTAAAACCTAGTAATATCGAAAAAGTGGAAGTTCTAAAAGGTGAAAAAGCGAAAAATAAATATGGTGAAAAAGCTAAAGATGGCGTCATTGTAATCACCTCGAAAAAGAAATAATTTAAAATATAAAAGGCTACTTCAGATTTGAAATAGCCTTTTTTTGTTAATTATAATTCGAAAACTAGCTAACTTGAATTATTAAGTTAACCAATTTTTTTCTTTGCAAAAATTTGATAAGCTAAATAAACCAGCGGTAAAGACATTATTCCTAAATACATCGCATTTTCAAGGACTAAATCTAAATGGAAAACAATTGCGTACAACAAGCCGAAACCTGCACCACCTAAATGCGCCGCATGACCAAGATTATCCCACTGTTTTGGATTTAACATCATATAAACCGAATAGGCAAAATAAAGAGTTCCAAACAACCATCCAGGAAGAAAATTTACTTCAATCAATGTTGGCGCAATTGCAATTGCAGCAAATAAAACTCCCGAAACACCGCCACTAGCACCAATTGCAGAATAATAACTTTGATGTTTATAAATATACAAACTGAATAAATTTCCTAGTAAAATTGATCCAAAATACACCACCAAAAATCCGATTTCCCCATAAGCACCCAAAACAATTGGCGCAAAGAAATACAAAGCCAACATATTAAAAAACAAGTGCATAAAGTCGCCATGCAAAAAGCCCGCTGACAATAATCGAATGTACTCTTTTCGTGATTGGATCGCACCTACATTGAATTTATACTTTTCAAAAAAATCTTGATTTTGGAATCCGTAAATACTGATTCCGCAAGTGATGACAATTAAAGCTAATAGTAATGGTGGCATTATTCTTCGTTATTTTCTGGTTCTGAGTCTTGATCTACTTCTGGTTCATCAAAAAGGTCTCCAATTGTTCCACCTTCGTCAAACTCTGCCGAATTGACAGCATTATCATCAAACACTTCTTCCACTTCTGGTTCTTCAACCGGCTCAGGAATAATGATATTGATGTTCTTAACCTTGTCTTTTATAAACTGGTTGCCCATCGCTTTGATGCCTTTAACAGTGATAAATTCGTCAAGGTTAATGCTTTCGGATTCTTTTTCTTTTCCAGATTTATCTTTAGCAAAATTAATTTCTGCGATACAACCATCATTAGTCCCAACAAATTCTATAAAAGATTTAGGATGCTCTGACGGCATAAAGGTTTGTACACTTGGCGTATTTTCGAACAAGAAACGCTTGATGAAATAAATTGCTTTTTCTCCATCAAAATAAATACACGTCACAGCTTGCTCAGGTTTCCATTTTTCTAAAATTAAATACTCATCGTCAAAACGATTACTCAAATCAAATGACACCAATTTGGCTTCACCTTGCGTGTTAATCGTCAATATTTTGTCTTCACCTTTAAAACTTCCTAATAAAGTTCCGCGTCCATCTGCATTTAATCGGCGCACACTTTCATCAAACCAAATTTTTCTCGGTGCTAAAGTAGAAACGCCTTCCTCTTTTAAATCAACTTTTTTAACAGCATATTTTGTCACTAAATTTCCACGAGAATCACGACCTTTAATCGCTAACTCAGAAAAATCGACTTCAATTCTATTCTTACGGATACGTGCGTTCGGTTTTAATAATACCGAAACAACTTCTGCTTCACCATTAGGATTTGCTGAAAAATAAAGCACTTCCGAACCTCTTTTATCCGAAGCTAATTTATAATCATTCGCTCTAATAACGCCTGTCACCGCAAAACGCTTCATATAATACGGACCTTCTTTACCTTCACGATAAATCATGTTGTAAACGGTGCGCTTATCATTCTTCTTCCAAATGCCAACATGCAAAATGTTCTTACCAACGAAAGTTTTACTTTCAACTTTGGTGACTTGCATACCGCCATCTTTTCGGAAAGTGATAATATCGTCAATATCCGAACAATCGAAAACATATTCGTCTTTTTTAAGTGAAGTTCCGATAAAGCCTTCTTCCCAATTGACATAGAATTTCTCGTTGGCTACAGCAACTTTGGTCGCATCAATTGTATCAAAAACTCTTAGTTCTGTGCGACGTTCTTTATCTTTCCCGAATTTTTTCTGAATATTAAGATAATAGTCGATCGCATAAGTCACCAAATTCGCAAGATGATGTTTTACTTGCTCGATTTTTCCTTCTAAAGAAGCAATATTTTCTAAAGCTTTATCTTGGTCATAACGCGAAATTCTCATGAATGGTAACTCCGTCAAACGGATAATATCCTCGGTTGTTACCTCTCGCATAAGGTTTTTAGTAAAAGGTTTCAAAGCCTTATCAATTGCAGCGTAAACTTCTTCTTTGGAAGTTCGGTTTTTAATTTCTTGGTAAATTTCGTTTTCGATGAAGATTTTTTCCAAAGACGCAAAATGCCATTTTTCTTCTAACTCGCCCAATTCAATCTCAAGTTCGAGTTTTAAAAGAGAAACTGTATGATCGGTATTTCGTCTAAGAATTTCTGAAACCGACAAAAACATCGGTTTATCGCCAACAATAACGCAGGCATTCGGCGAAATCGCCACTTCACAATCCGTGAAAGCATACAACGCATCAATCATCTTATCCGGCGAAACATCATTCGTCAAATGAATGATAATCTCAACCTTGTCAGATGTATTGTCTTCAATTTTTTTAATTTTGATCTTACCTCTTTCGTTGGCTTTGATGATGCTATCAATAAGGTCGCCCGTATTTTTAGAAAAAGGAAGTTCTGTTATGCAAAGTGTATTTTTATCTTTCTGAATAATTCTTGCTCTAGCACGAAGTTTTCCGCCACGATGTCCATCATTATAATTGCTAACATCGAGCATCCCACCCGTTAAAAAGTCTGGAAAAATATCGAACTTTTTGCCTTTAAGATGTGCTATGGAAGCATTGATTAGTTCATTAAAATTATGAGGCATAATCTTTGTTGAAAGACCAACACCAATACCTTCTGCACCTTGCGCCAACAACATCGGAAATTTAACAGGGAGATCAACAGGTTCGTTGTTACGACCGTCATACGACTTTACCCAATCCGTTGTTTTTGGATTAAAGACAACTTCCAGCGCAAATGGTGTCAAACGAGCTTCGATATAACGCGCCGCCGCCGCAGAATCTCCTGTAAAGATATTTCCCCAGTTACCTTGCGTATCGATCAATAACTCTTTTTGACCTATCTGCACCATTGCATCTGTAATCGAGGCATCACCGTGCGGGTGGTACTTCATCGTATTACCAACAATGTTTGCGACTTTATTGTAACGACCATCTTCTAGCTCTCGCATAGAATGCAGAATACGTCTTTGCACTGGTTTGAAACCATCGAAAACCGATGGAATCGCACGATCCAAAATTACATAAGATGCATAATCTAAAAACCAATCTTTATATAATCCCGAAACTTTTTTCAGGCTTTCTTCTTGATAATTATTCTCTTCCATTATACTGTTTCGGTAACCAACTGGTTTTCTTCTTTATTAGTCTTTAAAACTTTTCGCAATGATAGTTTTAAGTCTTTAACTTCTTTATTATTTAAATAAGAAATATCGTATTTTAAATGTAAATGATGGTTCTTTTTACTATGGATTGTTATAAGAAGTCTTTTAATAAAAATCAAATTCACAACTTCAAAATTCTGCAGTTTGTACTTAGGAAATTCGTCTTTTTTTTGATCTTTAAAAAAAGGAATAATACTGTAATTGTTGATCGTCAAAGTTTCGCCATCGCTATCATATTCAAAAATTTGTTTTCCTCGTATCCAATACAAAAATCCCATTACCACGGGAATTACAATAAGAAGATAACTTTCCCAGTCTAAAAAATCTATCTTATAACGCTCAACAAAAAATGCGGCTACCCCCAAAATAATCCCCACAAAAAGTATAGTTTGGATAAAACTATATATCGGAGTTTTCTTTTTATTACTTAATCTCATGAAAAACAAAGACTTTATTAAACCTATTTTTGATCAATATCATCATTTTCTACAACAAGATTATCCAAAATGAATAACTGTCTTTCGGGCGTATTTTTTCCCATATAAAATTCTAAAAGTTGCTCAATTGTTTGGTCTTTACCCAAAACAACTGGCTCCAATCGAATGTCTTTTCCTATAAAATGCTTGAACTCGTCAGGCGAAATCTCTCCCAAACCTTTGAATCGTGTGATCTCAGGATTTTTACCAAGTTCGTTAAGCGCTCTAACACGCTCTTCTTCTGTATAACAATATCTCGTTTCTTTTTTATTTCTTACTCTAAACAATGGCGTTTGTAAAATAAAAAGGTGTCCATTTTTAATAACATCTGGGAAGAATTGCAAGAAAAATGTAATCATCAACAATCTAATGTGCATACCATCGACATCGGCATCGGTTGCGATAATCACGTGATTATAACGCAAATCTTCCATGCTTTCTTCGATATTAAGAGCCGCTTGTAACAAGTTGAATTCTTCGTTTTCGTATACAATTTTCTTTGTTAAACCATAAGTATTAAGTGGCTTACCTTTTAATGAAAATACCGCTTGGGTTTCTACATCACGAGACTTTGTAATCGATCCAGAAGCCGAATCTCCTTCGGTAATAAAGATCATTGTTTCGGCTTTACGAGCCGCCTTTTGATCATTGTAATGATGACGACAATCTCTCAGTTTTTTATTATGTAGCGACACTTTTTTAGCACGCTCTCTCGCTAATTTCTGAATACCAGAAAGCTCTTTTCTTTCACGTTCAGAAATTAAAATTTTTCTCTGAATGGCTTCCGCAAATTCTGGATTCTTATGTAAAAAATTATCTAATTTACTTTTTAAGAAATCAATTATAAAAGTACGAACCGTCGGTCCATTTGGTCCAACGTCGTTAGAGCCAAGTTTAGTTTTAGTTTGAGATTCAAATACAGGTTCTTCAACATTAATGGAGATAGCTGCGATAATCGATTTTCTAATATCTGATGCATCAAAGTTTTTATTAAAAAACTCTCGAATAGTCTTGACATAAGCTTCTCGAAAAGCATTAAGGTGTGTCCCTCCTTGCGTTGTATTTTGTCCGTTAACAAACGAAAAATAAGTCTCCGTCTGCGACTTGTCAGAATGCGTGATGGCAACTTCTATATCATTATCTTGCAAATGGATAATTGGATAAAGAATTTCGCCTTCTAACTCCTCATCCAAAAGGTCTTTCAATCCATTTTCGGAATAAAAAGTTTCACCATTGAAAAGAATTTTCAAACCTGGATTAAGGTACGCATAATTGCGAAGCATTCTTTCGATATACTCTTTTCTAAATTTAAAATTTAAGAAAATATCCGCATCAGGAACGAAGGAAATTTCGGTACCGTTTCTGTCCGAAGTTTCTTTTTCTTCATGGTTTTCAGTAATAATTCCACGCGAAAACTCGGCAACTTTCACCTTCCCATCACGGAAAGATCTTACTTTAAAATATCCTGAAAGTGCATTAACCGCCTTTGTACCAACACCGTTAAGACCAACCGATTTTTTAAAAGCTTTGCTATCGTACTTACCTCCGGTATTCATTTTAGAAACAGCGTCAACCACCTTCCCCAACGGAATTCCACGTCCAAAATCTCGGATCGAAACCTTGCCTTCATCAACTTTGATTTCGATTCTTTTCCCAGATTTCATACGGAATTCATCGATAGAGTTATCGATAATCTCCTTCAACAAAATATAAATACCATCATCCGCCGATGAGCCATCTCCCAACTTCCCGATGTACATCCCAGGACGCAGTCGAATGTGCTCTTGCCAATCGAGGGTTCTGATATTGTCTTCGGAATAATTAACTGTGTTATTTTCTACCATATTATAAGCTCTCGCGCCACTTTTAGTCTTAATTTCTAAAAAATTTTGACACTCTTTACAAAAATAAAGATTAAGTTTTAGAATTGAAAATTATTGTTAAAAAATCATAATAATGGTGAGAACAATCGCGCCAAATGTTCGAAGAAAGATTTTAGTTTTGGTCGCGCTTTCCAGTCTTTTAAAAATATCTCTTTAGACTGTTTTAGATCTTCAAAATAACTAGCAGCCAATTTTTCTGTAATAATCTTATCATAAACCATGGTGTTAACTTCGAAATTGAGTTCTTGACTTCTCACATCCATGTTTGCAGTCCCAACAATTGACAAATCATCGTCAACGACAATCGTTTTTGCATGTACAAAACCTTTTTCGTAAAAATATATTTTGACGCCAGACTCCAATAATTCTTCATAATAAGAATAGGCAGCCGCATTAACAATCATCGAATCGCCCTTCGCAGGCACCAACAATCTAACATCAACCCCAGAAAGAGAAACTTGTTTGATAGCCTGCAACACCGACTCTACAGGAATAAAATATGGCGTGGTAATAAAAACCCTTTTGGTTGCAGAATAAATTGCAGAAACCGTAGACATCATAATCGCTGGTTTGGTGTCTGGTCCACTCGCTGCAACTTGGATAATTTGATCTCCGTCAAAATCTGAATAATTAAAATAAGAGGCATCAATTTCTGGAATTTTTTTATTCGAAAACAGCCAGTTACTCAAGAATAAAAACTGATAATAAAAAGCACCTGTTCCTTTAATATAAAGATGCGTATCGCGCCAAAACAACTTATCAGGTTTATCATTAATATATTTTTGCGAAACATTGATGCCGCCTGAGAAAACCTCGCGTCCGTCAACAATAATTATCTTACGGTGATCCCGATAATTAACACGATTAGCGAACAATCGGAACGTAATTTTGTTAACAGGATAAAGCTCAACACCTGCAGCTTTTAATTCACTTTTAAGAGATTTTGATAATTTACCACTACCAAGATCATCGTAAAGCATCCTTACAACGACATTATTTTTAGCTTTTTCGATTAAAATATTACTAAGTTCTCGTCCAATATAATCGTCTTCGAAAATGTAATATTCTAAATGAATATGATGTTTTGCAGATCTTAAAACTTCAAAAACTTTAGGAAATTTTTCTTCACCATTTATTAATAATTCTACAGTATTGCTGTCTGTAAGCGGAGATTGCGTGGCATTGAACAAAAATGAAAAAGTCGAAAAATATTTTTGCAATTCCTTCTGATGCGATTCCAAAACTTTATGATGAGAGCTTTTAATAAACTTTTTAATATCGTCATAAATCTTCTCATTTCGTTCCACTTTGAAATCATAAAACTTATTCTTGCGATAATTAACACCAAAGAAAAAGTAAATTAAAATCCCGATAATGGGCAAAAAAATGATTAATAAAAGATAAGCTAAGGTTTTACTCGTGGTTTTGGTATCAGTAATAATCTTTGCAGAAAGTAAGATAATACCCGCGAAATAAAGAGTTTCGAGAATTAATATTAAAATATGATGCTGTTCTAGAAATTCTTTCATAACCGAGATTTGAAATTAAAAGTAAGAAAATTAAGTTTAGAAATATAAAAAGATGACTACAAAATTATTTATAAATACTTCAAAATAAGATATCAATATTTAAAAATATTAATAATTGTATCTTTTAATTCATTTAAAAAATTTTATCAAAAACTCTCAATCTTAAAATATCATTAAAATTTTATTATTAGCATTTTTTTAACACTTTGTGAAGTAATTTTGCAATGAGAGAAATGAAAACTTTTTTTGTGTACATATTAACAGCTTTGCTGCTACTTTTCTGTGTAGAAAGCAAATCTTACAAAGTTGATGCTGCCAATTTTGCGCAGACATCGCATACACATACGTCAAAAACTCAGCATCTCAACAAAAGCTTAGACAAGTCCTCGAAACATAATCAATCTACAGATAACTTCTCTATTGTTGATACTGAAACTGATTTCAATCTAGAATTAGATGTTGACAATCTGTTTGTTTTCGCTAATATTCTTGGGATTTCCAGTCTCCTTGCTTTATTTTTCAAATCGATTCGTAAGAAAGAAATCTTTTCACAAGATTTCCATTTTCATCATGTTAAAACATTTATTCTTATTCAGTCTTTAAGAATATAGAATTTCATTTTATTATTGTTGATTTTTAAATAAATCTTCAATATCATTATTAAATTATTACTTGACAAATAATAATTTAATCCTTCGACTAGACCAAACTTTTTTACCCACAATTTTAATATCAAGTTATGAAAAGAGTCGCATCATGCGTTGCTCTAAGCGCTATCTTGTTGTTAGCAAGTTGCAACAACAAAAAAGAAGAGAAAGAAGAAACTGCAATCTACCCAACAACTACGGCTGTTAAGATGGATACAGTAATTACTAAAGAATTTGTTTCTCAAATCCGCTCCGAAAAAAACATCGAAATACGAGCGCAAGAGAAAGGTTTTTTACAAAATATCTACGTCGACGAAGGTCAATATGTACATGCAGGACAGACCTTGTTCCGTATCATGCCTCAAATCTATGAAGCAGACGTTATGAAAGCAAAAGCCGAAGTTGCACAAGCCCAAATCGAGTTACAAAACTCCAGCACACTTGCTAATAACAACGTCGTTTCTCCAAGCGAAAAAAGAATGGCAAAGGCTAAGCTAGACGCTGCAAATGCGGAACTTAGATTAGCCCAAACACACCTATCATTTACAACAATTAAAGCACCTTTTTCTGGAATTATTAATAGACTTCCTCTAAAATTGGGAAGCTTGGTAGACGAAGGCGATTTGCTGACAAGTCTGTCTGATAATGGTGGAATCTACGCCTATTTTAATGTATCAGAACCGGAATATCTTAACTATCAAATGCATTCTGGCGAGCGTGGTAACGACATCGTATCGCTAACGATGGCGAATGGTGAAACCTATCCTGACAAAGGAATTATCCAAACTATTGTGGGAGAATTTGATAGCGAAACCGGAAATATCGCTTTCCGTGCAAAATTCCCTAACACAAAAAGTATTTTGAGAAACGGACAAACAGGAAAAGTACAAATGACGCTTCCTTTACACGATGCCTTAATTATTCCGCAAAAAGCCACTTACGAAATCCAAGATCAAATCTACGTTTTCGTGGTGGACAAAAACGGAACGGTAAAATCTAGAAATATAAAAGTTGCCTACGAGCTCCCTGATATCTACGTTGTGGCTTCAGGATTGACGACTCGCGACAAAATCCTTCTAGAAGGTGTACAAAAAGTGAAAGATGACCAAAAAGTAAAAGTGAAATTCGAAGATCCTAAAAAAGTATTGAGTTCATTAAAACTTCAAGCTAACTAAAAAAGAGTTCCGAAGGAACGATTTAACAAAAAATAGGATGAAGTCCTATTAAAGTTAAAAGTTCAATCGAATTTCAAATCTAAATTTCTATTTAAAAATGTTTAAGAAATTCATACGCAGACCAGTTCTGTCGATAGTCATCTCCTTGATTATCGTTTTTATGGGGATTTTATCCTTGATGAAATTACCCGTAACGCAGTTCCCAGCGATTTCGCCACCCAAAGTTAACATCACGGCCGAGTATCCTGGAGCTAATAACGAATTGTTGATTAAATCTGTAATTATTCCTTTGGAGCGTTCCATTAATGGTGTTCCTGGGATGAAGTACATGGCGTCAGATGCAGGTAACGATGGTGAAGCCTCTATCCAAGTGGTTTTCGACCTTGGGACAGATCCTAACGTTGCAGCAGTTAACGTACAAAACCATATTTCTTCCGCAATTAACAAATTACCACCTCTAGTTGTAAGAGAAGGTGTAAAAATTACGCGTGAAGAACCCAATATGTTAATGTACATCAACTTGTACAGTGACGATCCGAAGTCCAATCAAAAATTCCTCTTTAATTATGCTGATATTAATATTTTATCAGAATTAAAAAGGATAAAAGGTGTCGGCGACGTTGACATCCTTGGGACGAGAGAATATGCGATGCGTGTTTGGTTAAAACCTGACCGAATGACGGCTTACAACATCTCGGCGGATGAAGTAATGCAAGCTTTGGACGAGCAAAGTATAGAAGCATCTCCTGGTAAAACTGGGGAAAGTTCGGGTAAACGATCTCAATCTTTTGAATATATTCTAAAATATCCAGGTCGTTATAGCAACGAAAAAGAATACGGCAACATCATTCTGAAATCATCATCAGATGGCGAATTTGTAAGATTAAAAGATATCGCAGACATCGAGTTTGGAAGTTCGATGTATGACATCTACTCTACTTTGAACGGAAAGCCATCAGCAGCGATTACCGTAAAACAATCTTATGGATCCAACGCTTCAGAAGTTATCAAAAATGTAAAAACCTTAATGGAAGATTTACAAAAGCACAACTTCCCAAAAGGCATGCATTATGAGTTAAGTTACGATGTATCGAGATTCTTAGATGCCTCGATCGAAAAAGTGGTACATACACTTTTTGAAGCCTTTATTTTGGTGGCGATTGTTGTGTTTTTATTCTTGGGCGATTGGCGTTCAACTTTAATTCCAACCATTGCAGTTCCTGTTTCATTGGTTGGGACATTCGCAGTGATGTCAGCTTTCGGCATTACATTAAATATGATTTCGCTCTTTGCCCTCGTTATGGCGATTGGTGTTGTCGTCGATGATGCGATTGTCGTCATAGAAGCCGTCCACGCCAAGATGGAAGAAAAAGGACTTTCACCTCTTAAAGCCACCGAAGAAGCGATGCACGAGATTAGCGGCGCTATTATAGCAATTACTTTAGTTATGGCATCGGTGTTTATTCCAGTTGCATTTATGAGTGGACCTGTTGGAATTTTTTATCGTCAGTTTTCGATTACAATGGTATCTGCAATTATCCTTTCTGGTACGGTAGCCTTGACTTTAACACCAGCTTTATGTGCTTTAATTCTTAAAAATAATCACGGACACGCAAGAAAGAAAACACCTATTAATAGATTCTTAGATAAGTTTAACAGTCTATTCAACAAAGGGCAAAATAAATACGAAGGTTTATTAAACAAAACGGTTACAAGAAAATTCTTTACGCTACCAGTTTTATTATTATTCTGTTTAGGAACTTATTTTTTAAGTAATAGTTTGCCGTCAGGATTTGTACCAACCGAAGATCAAGGGATGATTTATGCGATCGTACAAACGCCTCCAGGATCAACTCTAGAACGCACCAACCAAATTGCATTACAACTTCAAAAAGCATCGGAAGACATCGACGGCGTACAGTCGGTTTCATCTTTGGCGGGTTACGAAATCTTAACGGAAGGTACTGGTGCTAACTCGGGAACTTGTTTGATTAACTTAAAACCTTGGGACGAGCGTAAAGAATCTGCTGCCGAAATTATCGAACAACTCGAACAAAAAGCGAAAGAAATTCCTGGCGCAAATATTGAGTTCTTCCAACCGCCTTCAATTCCGGGTTATGGTGCAGCTGGTGGTTTTGAGTTAAGACTTTTGGACAAAGCTGGAAGTGGCGATTATCAAAAAATGGAACAAGTGAGTAAGGATTTTGTGAAAGAATTACAAAAACGTCCAGAGCTAGGTTCTGCTTTCACCTTCTATTCGGCGAGTTTCCCACAATATATGCTTAAAATTGACAATGATTTGGCGGAGCAAAAAGGCGTTTCTATTGAGAAAGCAATGGACAATCTTTCAACCTTAATCGGTTCGAATTACGAAACGAGTTTTATCCGATTTGACAGACCTTACAAAGTTATTGTACAAGCGGGACCGCAATACCGTGCCTTACCATCTGACATTTTGAAACTTTATGTTAAAAATGATAAAGACCAAATGGTTCCTTATTCTGACTTCATGCATTTAGAAAAAGTATATGGTTTGTCCGAGATTACGCGTCACAATATGTACAACGCTGCGGAAGTAAGTGGAACGCCTGCACCAGGATACAGTTCTGGACAAGCGATTGCAGCGATCCAAGAAGTGGCGGATAAAACGTTGCCAAGAGGTTTCGGTATCGACTGGGCGGGGATTTCTAAAGATGAAGTATCGAGAGGGAACGAAGCGATATACATTTTCTTAATTTGTCTAGGATTCGTTTATCTTATCTTATCCGCGCAATACGAAAGTTTCATTTTGCCATTGCCTGTTATTTTATCCTTACCAACAGGGATTTTTGGAGCCTTTTTATGTTTAAAACTTTTAGGTTTAGAAAATAATATTTACGCACAAGTTGCAATGGTTATGCTCATTGGTCTTCTCGGTAAAAATGCCGTTTTGATTGTAGAATTTGCAGTCCAGAAGAAAGCCGAAGAAAATATTCCTGTAGCCAAAGCCGCTATTGAAGGTGCAACAATACGTTTTAGACCAATTTTGATGACGTCTTTCGCCTTTATCGCAGGTCTTATCCCGTTGGTAATGGCGACTGGTCCAGGTGCTGTTGGTAACCGAACTATTGGTACTGCAGCAGCAGGTGGTATGTTGATTGGGACAGTTTTCGGTTTAATAATAATTCCTGGATTATATTACATTTTTGGTTTAATATCTGAGAAAACGAAATTGTCTTACTACGAAGAAGAAAATCCGTTGACAGAGCAGACCGAACCTTACAAACATGATGAAAAATATGAAGAACATAATAAAAAATAAAATAGTCCTAAGCCTTGGCACAGCGCTACTTCTTGCAAGTTGTAAAGCGCCAATGGCGACCAAAGTTCAAGATCGTGTTAAAGACACTTTGCCGACGACTTTTGGAGGTGATCAAAATAATGCGAGTGCCGAAAATAATTCGGGGATAACGCCTTGGAAGCAGTTTTTCACAGATCCAAATTTGGTGAGTTTAATAGAAGAAGCTTTAAAAAATAATCAAGAATTAATGATTACGCTTCAACAAATTGAAATTGCAAAATCTGATGTTCTCTACAAAAATGGAAAACTGAAACCTACAGTTTCTGCGGGTGTTGGCGCAGGTGTTGAGAAAGTCGGTCGTTACACCTCAACGGGTGCTGGCGACGCTTCTACCGACATTACTGAAGGAAAAGAAGTTCCAGAAAACTTAATGAATTTTGAAGCTGGACTAAGAGCTGATTGGGAAATCGATATTTGGCATAAACTCAGAACCGAAAAAAAAGCAGCTGTTGCGCATTATTTGTCAACAGTTGAAGGAAAAAACTTTGTGCTATCGAGTTTGATTTCGGAAGTTGCAGAAAGCTATTACGAATTATTGTCTTTGGATAACCAATTGGACATGATTCATCAATACATGGAAATTCAGAAAAAAGCTTTAGAAATTTCGAAAATCCAAAAGCAAGCGATGGCAGCAACTGAATTAGCTGTGAAGAAATTCGAAGCTGAATTGGCAAAATCTAGCGCGACAGAATATGATTTAAAACAACAAATAACCGAAAAGGAAAACCAAATCAATGCGCTTTTGGGACGTTATCCACAACCGATTCTTAGAAATAAGGAAAGCTTTATGAACATCGTTCCGCAGAGTATTTACACTGGCGTTCCGTCGCAATTGTTGGCGAATCGTCCCGACATCAAACAAGCAGAACTAGAGCTAGAAGCGGCAAAACTTGATGTTGAAGCGGCTCGTAAAGAGTTTTATCCAAGTTTAAGCATTTCGGCGACTTTGGGTTTAGAAGCTTTTAAACCTTCGTATTTGGTGAAACTCCCAGAATCTATTGCTTACAGTCTTGCTGGCGAATTGGCTGGACCACTCATCAACAAATCGGCAATACAAGCCAACTTTAAAACGGCGGATGCTAAACAAATTCAGGCTTTGTACGAATATGATAAAACCATTTTGAGCGCTTATCTCGATGTTGCTAACCAAATGTCAAAAATTAAAAACATCGACCAATATTATATTTTGAAAAAGCAACAAGCGCAAGCCTTAGATCAATCTAATGATATTGCGAATCAACTTTTCAAAAATATGAGAGCGGATTATTTGGAGGTTTTAATGAATCAAAGAGATGCACTCGATGCCAAAATGGAATTAATAGAAGCCAAAGAAAAACAACTGAACACTGTCATCGACATCTACAAAAGTCTGGGTGGCGGCTGGAAGTAGACGATACACATTTCTCTCACCTCATCCTTCGGGATGAATTAGCGCGAAACGTCGACTAGCAAAGAAAAACTTCTGAACTAGAAAACGTTTCCGCTTTTTTTTATTTATAGTCTATTTTAATTGGATTTGATAATTTTGAAATTCTTTTCTTCCGATAATGTTTTTAGTTTCAAAATATAATTACCGATAGGAAGCGCTGACACATCTATTTGTTTGATGTCATTCTGTTGTTTGAACAAAATTTTGTTAGCGTTAATATCATAAATTTCATAAGAAACGATCTGTTCTTTAGTATTAATATTTATTAAATTTTTGACTGGATTTGGATAAACAGATATTGCGGAGACTTCTCGAGAATCCTGAACAGACAAGTCATTATTTAGATCTACTCGTACCAATGCAAAATTAGAAACTCCGTTAGTATTTTTTGCTGAACCAGCTACTAGTAATTTAGTTTGGCTTTGTAGTTTCATATCTTGTAGATAATCTTGACCAGAAGAATAATCAATATCAAAATGCCCAACATTATTATTGAAACTTAAATCTTGTATACCATTATTTTGTAACCTTTCCAAAGAATATCCAACATTATAATTTGACATATCTTTATTTTTCCCTAAAATAACTTTCCCATCTGGCTGAACTTCAATTTTTCTATTGGCTGGATAAAAACTGTCTACAATACCATTATTACCAAAAGTTGTGTCCAAAGTACCATCTTGGTTGATTCGTACAACAATGCCTTCCCCTCCGATATTTCCATTAACTGTAATTTTTTTATCAGTATTTTCTTTTGCATTAAACAAATATTCAGTGACATACGGTTGATTATTATAAATATCTAACGTCATTTTTCCATTCTGACCAAATGTTGTATCGAAATTTCCATGTTCATCAATTTTACAATATGCAATTTTCGCATTCTCTAAATCACTATTTTCAGTTCCTACAAATAATATTTTAGAATCACTCAGTACAATTGGCGAATCTTGGCTAAAGAAATTAAAATTAGTATCCGATAAAACTAACTCTCCATTATTTCCAAACGTTTGATCTATAACACCATTTTTTGTCAATTTCATTAAAGTTGTGCCAGAGTCTTTTTCAACATCTAATAATATCTTATCATCAGAAAGTTTAGTAACTGAAAAAATTACACTTCCAATAGTCGAAGTTTTAAAAACACCATTTGTAGCAAAAGACTGATCTATTGTACCATCAGTATTATATCTAATAACAAAACCATAACGTCCAGTCGATCCCGAAATTGAGCCGCAAACTATTATTTTAGAATCGTTTTGGATTAGAAGTCCATACGGAAATTCTTTTTCGTCGAGTTGAGTTTTTACAACACCGTTATTTCCAAAGCTTTGATCGAGTTGTCCATTAACGTTAGTTCTTGCTAATGTCAAACGACTAACTCCAAGTGGTAGCATCGTATAACCGACACAAATAATGTTACCTCCTTGATCATAATCAAAATGAGCAATTTCACTTGTTTCTGGGATTAAAACAAAACCTGAATTACCGAAACTAAAATCAATATTCAAACTTTGAGAATATATTTTTAAAGCTATTAAAACTAATAAAAAAGTAAAGTTTTTTTTCATAACTATAGCAATTAAGTAACTGTTAACTAATATAATAAATATAATAACAAAAATTTCAAAACTTTTTTCCTGCAACTACAAAACTCTAATAATACATGTTTTAATATCTAAATTTTTAATCGTATTTTTGCACCAAATTTCATTAAGAATATGAGTACTACAACACAATATGTTCCTTACAAGGTTAAGGATATTTCTCTAGCAGAATGGGGAAGAAAAGAAATTACGTTAGCAGAAGCAGAAATGCCAGGTTTGATGGCTATTCGTGAAGAATACGGACCATCTCAACCATTGAAAGGTGCAAGAATTGCGGGATGTCTTCACATGACCATTCAAACTGCAGTTTTAATCGAAACTTTGGTAGCACTTGGTGCGGAAGTTACTTGGTCTTCTTGTAATATCTTCTCAACTCAAGATCACGCTGCTGCTGCGATTGCTGCTGCTGGAATTCCAGTATATGCTTGGAAAGGTCTTAACGAAGAGGAATTCGATTGGTGTATTGAGCAAACTTTATTCTTTGGTGAAGATAGAAAACCATTAAACATGATTTTGGATGATGGTGGAGATTTAACAAACATGGTTTTTGATAAATATCCAGAATTCACAAAAGACATCAAAGGACTTTCTGAAGAAACAACAACGGGTGTTCACAGATTGTACGAAAGAATGAAAAACGGAACTTTAGTAATGCCTGCAATCAACGTAAACGATTCAGTTACTAAGTCTAAATTCGATAACAAATACGGTTGTAAAGAATCTGCTGTTGATGCGGTTAGAAGAGCAACTGACGTGATGTTAGCTGGTAAAAGAGTGGTTGTTTGTGGTTACGGAGACGTTGGTAAAGGAACTGCAGCATCTTTCAGAGGAGCTGGTTCTATCGTTACTGTTACGGAAATCGACCCAATTTGTGCACTTCAAGCAGCAATGGACGGTTACGAAGTGAAAAGATTAGATACAGTTGTTGATAATGCTGATATCGTAATTACGACGACTGGTAACTTCAACATCGTAAGACCTGAGCATTTCAAGAAAATGAAGGATAAAACGATCGTTTGTAACATCGGACATTTTGATAACGAAATCGATATGGCTTGGTTAAACGAAAATTACGGTTCAACAAAAACTGAAGTTAAACCTCAAGTTGACATCTACACGATTGATGGAAAAGAAATCATCATCTTGGCTGAAGGTCGTTTAGTAAACCTTGGTTGTGCAACTGGTCACCCATCTTTCGTAATGTCAAACTCGTTCTCAAATCAAACTTTGGCTCAGATCGAATTGTGGACAAACTCTGCTGCTTACGGAAACGAAGTGTATATGTTACCTAAGCATTTGGATGAAAAAGTAGCAGCTTTACACCTTAAAAAATTAAGCGTGGAACTAGAAACTCTTTCTCCTGCACAAGCTGATTATATCGGTGTTCCAGTTGAAGGACCTTTCAAACCAGAATATTACAGATACTAAGACTTCTTAGTTTTTAAAATATCAAAATCCCGTTTCAAAATTTGGAACGGGATTCTTGTTTAATATAAAATACCATACTTTAAGAAAAATATTTAAAAACGAAAGTCACTTATTTTTATATTTGCAAAAAATACAACTGATGACAACGGGACGATTAGAAGCCTTCAGCGATGGTGTTATAGCCATTATTATTACAATCATGGTTTTATCATTGCAAATTCCGACCACTCCAGATTGGTCTGGCATTAGAGCATTGGCTCCAAAATTTGTAAGTTATATCTTGAGTTTTATATACGTTGGAATATATTGGAACAACCATCACCATCTTATTTTTAACACCAACAAAGTAAACGGAAATATCATGTGGAGTAATCTCGCATTTTTGTTTACCCTTTCATTAATGCCATTTTCTACCGCTTGGATGGGAGAACATCAATTCAAGATGAATACAACCATTCTCTACGGTATTGTACTAATGTCGAACGCTGTAACCTACGGGATATTATCATACTTTATTGCCAAAAATGAAGGTAAAAATTCGGAGTTTGTGAAAGCAATTGGTGGCGGAACCAAAGAAAAACTATCAATTGCAATTTATCTTTTAGGCATTGCGGTTTCGTTTTTCGAGCCTTACATTGCTTTAGTCTTCTACTATATTGTAGCGCTCATGTGGATTATCCCTGACAAACGATTAACCGAAAAAGAATAACATAGCAAAAGCCTTCTCTCTGGAAAAGGCTTTTTTTATTGATTTATTTTTAAACTTAAAATTTAGTCCATCATTTTTTTAGCATTCGAAAACAAAAAAGTAATAACTAATGCGACCGTACAACCGATTATCACGCAGACAATTCTTTCGATAGCCACCAGCCAATCGCGACTACTACTCTCTTCCACCAGTACAATAACGACCGCAGCCAAAGCGGTACGTATGGTTTTATCAAATCGTAAAGCTAAACCTATAACGATGGTTAACGCTATGCCAATTCCTAATAAAATCATGTTCGGGAAAGGCACAAAATATAATAGCAATCCGATTGCGCCACCGAGAAGATTACATTTAATCCTATCAAAAGCCAACTGGTTATTATTTTCTGGACTAAAAACCAAAACTGTCGACACAACCGCCCAATACAAAGGATACTGCGGTAACAAGAAATAAAACGAATAACAGATTAATGCACCAAGAACACATTTAATCAAATAGATTTTTTCGGCTCGCGTTGCATCAAACCGAATAAAGGAGATTATTTGTCGAAATAATCGAATCATGTTATTAAATATTGAACCCATAAAATTACGAATTCCTTAAGCAAATAATCCTTAAAAATTTCCAAAAAGCGCCAATTATTAGTAACTTGCAGTAATTAATTAAGACTTAATACAGTATGGAATATTCACAATTAGAACCTAAAAATATTTGGAAGAATTTTGCATTGCTAAATGCGGTGCCGCGTCCTTCTAAAAAAGAAGAACGTGTTATTGCTTTCATCAAAAAATTTGGTAAAGACTTAGGCTTAGACACGTTGGTTGACGAAGTTGGTAACGTTATCATTCGTAAACCTGCAACTTCTGGTATGGAAAATCGTCAGCCAATCGTTATGCAATCGCACCTTGACATGGTTTGTCAAAAAAACAGCGATGTCGATTTTGACTTTGACACGCAAGGTATCCAAATGTATGTTGATGGCGATTGGGTAAAAGCAAAAGGTACAACTTTAGGAGCTGACAATGGACTAGGTGTGGCGACTATTATGACGATTTTGGAAAGCAATGACATCCCACATCCTGCATTGGAAGCGCTTTTCACGATAGATGAAGAAACTGGTATGACGGGAGCTTTAGGTCTTAAAGGTGGACTTTTACACGGCGATATTTTATTAAATCTTGACACCGAAGAAGATGACGAGATCGACATCGGTTGTGCTGGTGGTGTCGATGTAACGGCGACGGCGACCTTCGGGACTGTTGATGCAAAAGCTGATGTGTATACAATCCAGATTAAAGGATTGCAAGGTGGACATTCTGGGATGGACATCCACAAAGGTTTTGGAAACGCGAACAAAATCTTGGGTAGATTTTTATTTCAAGGTTTAAATAATGACATTCAAATTATCAATATCGATGGTGGCGGTTTGAGAAATGCGATTCCTAGAGAAGCTAAAGCTTTGGTTTCTGTTGCAAATGCAGCGGATTTTGAAAAAGCAACTTCCGATCTTAAAGCAAGCATCCTTGAAGAATTTACTACGATTGAAAAAGATATAGTTATCACGATTGAAAAATCATCTACGAGCGACAAAGCTCTAAGTTTTGAAGATTCAAAAAAAGTGATTTATTCGATAAATGCTGCTCATAATGGTGTTTTCCGAATGAGTCCTGATGTTGAAGGTCTAGTAGAAGCATCTAATAATGTGGCGCGTGTTGAGGTTAAAGATGGTGCTGTTAAGATTTTAAACTTAACAAGATCTTCTGTTGATTCTACTAAAACTGAAGTTGCGCAACAGCTGATTTCTTCGTTTGAAAGCAATGGCATCAAAACCGAATTGACAGGAAGTTACCCTGGTTGGAAGCCAAATCCAGGTGCAGAAATTATCCAAATAATGACCGATCTTTATGAAAAGGATTTTGGTGCAAAACCAATGGTTGTCGCTTGTCACGCAGGATTAGAATGTGGGATTATCGGCACCAATTATCCAAAGATGGAAATGGTAAGTTTTGGGCCAACCATCAAAGGTGCGCACTCTCCAGACGAAAGAGCGAGCATTTCTTCAGTTCAGAAATTCTGGAAATATCTACAAGAAATTTTACAAAATATCCCTGAAAAGAAATAATCTCATTTAATCATAAAAAAACGCCTTTCAAAAAGTTGAAAGGCATTTTTTTTTTAAACATTTTCTTTATCGTTTGATAACACCTGCACCAGGTCCAGAAACCTTTACATTAGGACGTTTTGACTTATTATCAGTCGTTTTATAATAGACTTTAGAACTCGAACCACTAATGGATACGTTATTCACTTTGTCAACATAAACAGTGTTACCAGCGCCTTCCACAACAATTTTGGATGCAAAGCCATTAACGGTAATCACATTACTTGTGCCTTCAACCAAAAGTGTCCCACCTGTAAGAGAAAAAGTCTTTTTGTGTCCCACACCTTCTACGTGTACATTTCCGTTTTCTTCTGTAATATCGCCCGCTGCTCCTGCTTTTCCTCCAGCTTTACTCGCCATATCGACTGCATCATTTAGGATACCGCCAAGACTTTGACTATAAACATTGCTAAAAGTAAAGCCTAAAACTAACATTAATACAAATTTTAATTTTTTCATTTGGTTTTTATTTAGATTATCTATACATATTTAACGAATAAATCAAAATAAAATTCCTTAATAAATATTAAATAATTAATAATTTACTGTGAAAGAAATTATTTTTCAACATAAAATAAAACAAATTAAAAATATTAATCAAACAAAGATTAAAGTAACCAATTATTAAATATTTTCTTTAAATAATTCAAAAATTTAAAAAATATTTTAGAAAAAAAAGGTTAAACAATGACATTAATCATAATTTTTTATTAATTTGGCGCAACATTAAATCACATATAATTAAAATTTAGTAATGAGAAAAAATCTACTTAGCTTAGGCTTTATAGGAATCTTGTTTTTGTCAAATAATTTGACAGCACAAGCGCAGGTAAGTAAAAGAATATTACATGACAATGGAACACCTAGCTTAATAAGCTTTGCATCTGGCAACAATCTATCGTCTTTAACTGCTCAAAATATCTTTGAACAGTATCTTAACATCTCCTCTAATACGACAATGAAGCTTGCTTCAACAAAAGTTGACAATGTAGGAAAATTCAAAACCGAAAAATATCAAATGTATTTTGATGGTATACCAGTAGAATATGCCATATACAATCTTCATTACAAAAACGGTGCTTTAACTGCTATGAATGGTGAGGTTTTCAAAACTGATGCAGTGCAATCTCAGACAACAATCTCAGCAGAACAAGCGTTTATAAAAGCTAAAAAATATGTAAACGCTTCTTCTTATATGTGGGAAGACGCTTCTTATACAGAGATCTCAGGCTACAAAAAACCTGTTGGAGAGAAAGTGCTACTTCCGATCTTAGTAAGTGAAGGAAATTACAAACTTATCTCTGCTTACAAATTTGACATTTATGCAGCAGCACCTATTAGTAGAGGTTGGGTATATATTGATGCTAATGACGGGAAAGTTTTGGCTTATGATGCTATTATGAAGCATGCTAAGATGAACAATTTCCCAACAAAAGATGTTACAACTCCAGAACCAATCAGTCTTAAAGAAAGTTTTAAACCTGATGCTTTATTCGTAACAGGAACTGCAGCAACACGATACAGTGGAGAGCGCAGTATTGACACATCTTTGTTAACATCTGGTACCAATAGTGGCAAATACGCATTAATAGATTCTTCACGTGGTGGAGGTGTTATTACAAAGAATGCTAAAAAATCACAAACTGTATCTGCAACATTGGATTTTATTGATAATGACAATAACTGGACGGCTGCAGAATTTGATAATTCTACATTCGATAACGCAGCTTTAGATGCACATTGGGGTGTTGCAAAAACTTACGATTACTTTAAAGATACATTTAATCGTAACAGTTATGATGATAAAGGTACAGCTTTACGTAGTTATATTCATTATGGAAGCAACTACGAAAATGCGGGCTGGACTGGTGCTGAAATGGTGTATGGTGATGGTGCATCTACCTTCAAACCTCTTACGGCATTTGATGTAACTGCCCATGAGCTTGGCCACGGTGTTTGTCAAGAGACCGCAAATTTAGCATATCAAAGAGAATCGGGCGCACTTAATGAAGGTTTTTCCGATATTTGGGGAGCAATTATCGAACATAAATATGCGCCAGAAAAACAAGCTTTCCTAATTGGTGAAGACATTGTTAAAGTGGCGCCAAACTATTTAAGATCGATGATTACCCCAAAAACAGGACTTAATAAACAACCTGATACTTACAGAGGTACGCATTGGTATCCTGCAACAGTTGAAGAAGGCTGTGCTTCTCCTAACCCACAAACTAATGATAACTGTGGTGTGCATTATAACAGTGGCGTTCTTAACCATTGGTTCTACATCCTTGTGATGGGTAAAGTTGGCACTAACGATTTAGGGAACTCTTACGATGTTACTGGTATCGGTTGGGAAAAAGCTGAAAAACTTGTATATAAATTAGAAAGTGAATATGTAACAGCAAACTCAAACTATAAAAATACTCGTGACTACGCCATTGAAGTAGCAAAAGTACTTTATGGTGACAATTCTCCCGAGATGATTGCGGTTCAAAATGCATTTTTTGCTGTAGGTGTAGGTATGAAATATCTTTCGGCACCAGATACGACGCCACCAACGATTCCTACTAACTTAACAGCAAGTAATATCAAAGGCACATCGGCTAAGTTAACTTGGGGAGCATCTACGGACGATAACGCTATGGAAGGCTACATCATATATAAAGACGGTGCAGAGATTGGCAGAACAACTATCGCCCTAACCTACGATGCTAAAAACTTGACAAGACTTACGACTTATGACTTTACAGTTAAAGCACTAGACGGATTCGGAAATATTTCTGCTGCTAGTAATATTGCTAAGGTAACAACAACTGACTCACCAGATTATTGTGCATCACAAGGGAACACAACAAGTGACGAAAAAATCAACCGTGTACAATTTAATACGATTGACAATACAAGTACAGGAACTGCAGGTTACGAAGATTTCACCGATCTTTCTACCACTTTAGAAGTTGGAAAAACTTACGAAATAACAATCACACCAAAATGGGGATCAACACCATATAACGAAGGTTACGCTGTATTTATTGACTGGAACAATGATGGAGACTTTAATGACGCCAACGAAAAAGCTTTCACAAGTGCACCTTCTAGCACAACTCCTATTGTTGGCAACATAACAGTTCCTAACACCGCTGTCCTTGACAAGCCTACAAGAATGAGAGTATCTCTAAAATGGAATGGGATACCTACCGCTTGCGAAACATTCTCTTATGGACAAGTAGAAGATTACACAGTAAAAGTTGTACAAAACTTAGCAGTGTCGGATATCAACAAAAATAGTGCTTTCAGCATCTTCCCTAACCCTGTTAAAGATGTGCTTAACATCCAAACGACAAGATCAGGAGAGATCAGCTATCAAGTAATTAACACAGCTGGACAAGCAGTATTATCTGGCAAGACCAAAGGACAAAACATCCAAGTACAGTCTTTACCAGTTGGTAACTACATCATCCAGATGACAAATGGCGAAGAAACTTCTACTCAAAAATTCATCAAAAAGTAGAGACTTTCCATAACCCAAATAATAAACCGTTGCTTTTTGCAGCGGTTTTTTTATTTGGAGCTAATCCCGCTGTCCGCTATATCTTTAGTGCGAGGCTCGGATGGCTCCGCTACGCTCCGCCCCCTCACCTCGCCCCAAAGGATGCCGCTACCATCGGGGCTAGAAGTAAGAAATAATAATTTCATTTTCACAATTAGTACAAAAATTTTAAAACATCAATCGCCAACATTTATCAGTTTTCAAAAGCTATGGCTTTTTCAAAAAAAATCAAGAAATTAGCAGAATGGCAAAACTCAAAACCGTCTACTTCTGTCAAAACTGTGGCACGCAATTCCCAAAATGGTTAGGACAATGCACCAACTGTGGCGAATGGAATACACTCGTAGAAGAAGTTGTCGAAAAATCATCGACTTCCAAAAACTATTCTGGCGACAAGAAGCAACACATTATCAACATTATCGAAGTTAATGCGCAAGAAGAACCACGCATTGCAACACCTAGCGAAGAGCTCAACAGAGTTTTGGGTGGTGGAATTGTCTTAGGATCAGTAACACTTATCGGTGGCGAACCAGGGATTGGGAAGTCAACTTTGCTGTTACAATTAGCCTTGAAGATGCGCAAAAAAGTTTTCTATGTTTCGGGGGAAGAAAGCGCATCGCAAATCAAAATGCGCGCTGACAGATTAACCGACTTACAAAACCCAGAATGTTATCTTTTTACAGAAACGTCGGTGGACAAAATCCTGCACGAAGCCAAAAAATTAAAACCAGATTTCATCATTATCGATTCTATTCAGACTTTGCATTCTAGTTTGATAGAGAGTTCGCCGGGGACAGTTTCCCAAATCCGAGAATGTTCTGGAGAAATTATAAAATTTGCGAAAGAGACCAGTACACCAGTATTTTTGGTTGGTCACATTACGAAAGATGGACAAATTGCAGGACCAAAAGTGCTAGAACACATGGTTGATGTTGTCCTTAATTTTGATGGCGATAGGAATCACCTTTTCCGATTATTACGCGCCAACAAAAACCGTTTTGGATCCACCGCCGAAATCGGAATCTACGAAATGATTTCCCAAGGTCTCAAAGAAATTAAAAACCCATCCGAAATATTAATCACCAAAAAATTCGAAGAACTTTCTGGCAACGCCGTAGCGGTGACTTTGGAAGGCAATCGTCCTATGTTATTAGAAATTCAGGCTTTGGTGAGCACCGCAGTCTATGGTACGCCACAACGTAGTTCGACAGGTTTTGATGCCAAACGATTGAATATGCTTTTAGCAGTTTTAGAAAAAAGAGCAGGCTTCCAATTGGGTGCAAAAGACGTTTTCCTCAACATTACTGGCGGAATAAAAACCGACGATCCAGCTTTAGATTTGGCGGTCATAGCTTCTATCCTTTCGTCTAATGAAGATTTTGCGATTTCGGAGAAGTATTGTTTTGCGGGAGAAATTGGATTGAGCGGTGAAATTCGTCCGATTCCACAAGCGGAACAACGCATTTCGGAAGCGGAAAAATTAGGTTACGAAAAGATTTTTGTTTCCAACCTTAACAAAATTCCGAAGCGTAAATTTGGGATTAAAATCGAAGAAGTCGGAAAAATAGAAGATTTCCGCGAACGATTGTTTTAGGTTTTATTTTAAATTTAAACTACAAAACATTTAATAAAAAAGCTTGTTCGCAAAGTTTTGAATATATTTAATTAACGTCAGTTCGGGATAAAGCATTTTTATTTATACGAGGCGTCACTTCGAGTAAAAATATGAAAGATTTTGTATCGAGAAGTTTTAATGATAAGAAAGTTAACTTGTTTTCGATACAGTTTTCTGCGAAAGCCACTCAAACTGACGTTAATCTTCTTTTCCGAACTCAGGTTAATTAAACTAAAAAAGCTGCCCAAATACTGAGCAGCTTTCATTATTTAAAAGAAAAATATCAAATTAGTTTTTAACTAATTTTTTCTGATAAGATGCTTTGTCCGTTGTAATTTTAAGAACATAAACACCTTTTGCAAGACTTCTTACATCCAATTGATTATTCAACAATGGCAATTCTACACGTTTTCCTGATAAGTCATATACTTCAACATTTGTTACTTTATCCGTAGATTTTAAACTAACAAAATCCGTCGCTGGATTTGGATAAATTTGAAGATCAACTTTAGAAACGTGATCAGTCGCTAAGGTCGAAGAAGAAATCGTCATGGTATAATCTAGAACTTTTCCGTTCGAGTTAAAGCTAAGTGTCAACGTCGCTGTTCCTGATGTAATCGGCGTAATAACCAACTCATCATTTTCATTAATTTCCGCCGAAATAATTGCGTTCTTACTAATAGATTTAATACTTACAACAACGTTTGCGCCGATATTATCCTGATCTGTTACTTTATTTTTAAGATCAACTGTCGTAACAGAATTCACCGTCAAACTATTTGGTAAATTGCTATCTAAAATTGGTTCAAAAACGTCTGGGAATACCGTCATTGCAGGGAACCAATAGTAATCGTTAAGCGTTTGCGTTTTGATTAATGCGCCCGTTGTATCATAAGTATGAATCCAGTTTTTTTGATAATGCGCACCGTAACCACTTTCTGTAGTATTCAGAATTAATTTATCAGAAACTGGGTCAACTCGTAATGCAGCACCATAAGGAATTTGTTTGTAAGTCCCCGTCTGTCCTGGGATTGCTGCAAAGTTTTCATTAAAAGTTTTAGTTGTAACGTCGAATTTTACAATCTGTGTTCCAGACGCCCATTCACTTTTAGAATTAATCCAATATAAAGCATTTTGTTGTGTACTTGCTGAAAAGCTTCCTGCATTCCAAGCACCCCATGACGCAATGTATTTTGTTGTCGGAATAGCATATTCTGTCGTTGCAAAAGTTGTTGGATTAATATTAACCAACTTTTGATTCTGAATCGCCCAAACACTTCCATCTTTAGCTTGTGCAACCGAATGGAAAGATCCTGGAATGGTCGTTTTTAACGTATGTGTTTTAGGATCGATAATTAATACACCACCATTTTGTTTAACCACAAAAACATACTGAGAAGTTCTTATCATATTTCCTATTTGCCCAGAATAAGTGGCACCACCACCAGTACCAGCAATCAAATCACCAACTTTCATATTTGCAATATCGAACAAGAAAACGCCATTAGCCGCACCAATATAACCAGTATTTTGATCAACGCCGACAAAGGATCTTCCATCGCCACCGCCGATGTTATCGAAACTTGCAATTTTTTCCATTGTTTTAGCATTAGCAACAACTAATCTTCCGCCAGCAGTATATTGCATATCGCCGCCATCACCTTCTTGTTTTGAAATAAAGTAAAACTTATCGCCATATATTGTACCATATTGCGTCGTAGCTCCAAAAGATTGATTATTATTTTTTTCGCTGTAGACACGATAATAAATCTGGTCATTATCTCCAACAAAATTAACTGAACCATTGGTATGTCCGAACCAATCCTCGTTCACCATAAAGAAACCTTTTGTAAAATCTGCTTGTGAAGAATATACAGAAACTGGAGTGAAGGTACTTGAAATGTCTTGAGGATTCATATCGACATTGTAATTCCATAAGTCCCAAGATCCATTAGTCAGTTGACGACTCGTCGCCCCAAGACCAGAATATCCAAAATCATCCGTCGCCGAATCTTTAACCCAATAAGACCAATAGCCTTGATACCAACCAGACTGCCAATGGTCATTAGCATCAACAGCCTTGTAGTCGTCAAAATCATAAGCTGTCGTATTAATAATACCATCTAAAGGATAAAGCGGATAAGTTGTATTGTTGTTTTTGTACAAACCTACTGTTGCTTTACCATCTAGGTCAAAGCCAATACCACCAATTGCTGAACCGTATTGAGTCCCCTGATAAAGCAAAGTATAAAAACGTTTGTCAACTTTTGCAATGGCTTTTATCATATCTTCGCCAGTTGCGTTACCATCCCAACGGAATCCCCAAACGAGAGCATCAGGATTTTTTTGATCATTCCATTGGATAGCTAACACCGCTTTGTTAGATCCAGTCCCAACCCAATAGACAACATCATCCATTGTAAAATTGCTGTTTTTAGCTTGTTTTTTCGACGTTGTGTTTTTGACCTCCGATCGAGGAACGCCTTGCACTGTAACTTGAGCATTAGTAGAGAATGCAAAAAGAAACAGCAAAAAGAAAAGATACATCTTTCTCATAAGTACTGATTTTTATTGTTTGTTTTTAATTTTATTTAAAGTGTAAATTATAAGCTCCTGCAACTTCTGTAGAAACCTCGCCTAGCCAACCAGCTTCTTGATTGATACCAGTATAAACTTTCACGAAATCGATACCCGGAAGTTTAACATAGTTTCCGTACTTATCAACCGCCCAAGATATATCGATATTGGACGCATCATCATTGTTTGGCGCGTTGTCAGCATAACCATATGCATAAGATTTGCCTACCCAATAGGTACCTTTGCCACTTTGATCATAGAAGTTATCCTTGAGACGGGTTCCTTTTAATGAATAAGACATTTCTGAAAACCACAAAGGATAATAGCTTTGCGCATGGAAGGTATTTCGAGTTTTAAAACCAGAAACACCTTGGTTATCTTGCCATTTGATGTATTGGGTGTCGGTCTGCCAGAACTCAGCGCCAGGAACGGGCTCTTTATTTTCATTTGGTTTATGAAAAGTTATCTCGTAGTTTCTTATAGTTGATTCTTTAAAATACTCACTACCTGCTATCTCGTACCACTCGTCTTCATCAGGTTTTCCATTTTTGTTTCGGTCGTAGGCCACCATGATAATGCCTGGTTCGCAAGAGCCAGCTCTTTCTTCAATCGCTTCATTTCCCCAAAAAGCATTTCCTAGAATTTTGAAATCTCGTCCATCATAATTGGGAATCGTATGATCAAAACCAAAAACCACATATCCTCCAAAGCCTCCCAAAGTCACCATGGTCGAATTACCACCAACCAAAGATTCTTTCGCTTTTTTAATCATTTTATCTTGAGTATCTCCAGTGGCGTACTCTGGAATTTCATTTATAAATTGACCAACCGCAGGACGATAATCAAAAACATCAGAAATATATTTACTGTAGGTTTTTACTTCTTTGTTGACCATAATTTGTGAAGTATATTTTTTAGAAACACCATTCGTTTCGGCAGTTAAAGTCAACGCATAATTTTTTGCATATCGAGAAATAAATTCGAGCTTGGGTACATCTTTAGCAATGATGGAATCGTAAACGACTTCCTTGTTATCAACTATTTTCTTGGCACTAATGCTCCAAGTAAGCTTTGAACTCAATCCTAATTTTGAATCGATATCCAAAACACGATAACGAGTAACCGAATATTGATCTTCCAAAGTTTTTCCTGGAAGACTTCCTCCACTATCAACTTCTTCACGATCCGACTTACAAGCAACAAGCCCAACAAGCAAGCTGCTTGCAAAACCTAAAGTCAAAATTTTTATAGAATTTTTTCTCATAATACATTAGATTTTATTTGTACAGAAAAACAAAATGCGCTGGGATATTTCCAGCTTCTGTTTTCCATTTGAATTTTCCATTTTTATCAAAACAATACACAAATCCCATCGATACATAATTACGGGCGTCCGTCATATAGATATCTTCCGTAATAGGATTTACAGCAATGCCATAAGGCGTTTTTATAGCGTCGGCATAAGTGGGTTCGATGATGTTTTTAGAGATAATTTGTTCGGTTTTAACATCGATAATTCCGAAGGATTTGGTGTAGGTATGCGTGTTGTAATTAAACTCATTACCATAATAATAGAGTTTGTCATTAACAATCGTCATCTCGCTGACAGCCACGCCAAAATCTTTTTTAACCTGTCCAGAAACGGGATCAAGCAAATATAAACTCGATGGAACCGTGTAATAATCGCCACGAGAACTCACGTACAAATCGCCGTAATTATCCTTTTCGATATGGTGAAGATTAATCGCAACGTCTATTTTTCTTAATTCTTTAAATGTCGTTAAATCCACTTCCGATACGGTTTTGTCATAATTCGGAAAACGATAACCACCCGAATTGGCGACATAAAGTTTATTACCGATAATTTGCATTTCTTCAGGTTGGTAACCAACAGTCACCTCTCTTGTAATCGCCAAAGAAAGCGTGTCAATCTCAGCAACTTTACCGATTGGCGCGTTAGGATCCAAAACCACTGGACCTGCATAACTGCTTGCATAGGCTTTCCCATCTTTGAAAGCCATATAACGACAGTTCTGAAGTTTAATCGTTTTGATACGTTTGGCAGTTTTAGCATCTAGAACTTCAATTTTATTGGAAACATTGACCACGACGTACATTTTGCTTCCATAGATTTTAATATCGTTACCAACATCACCCAATTCCTTAACAACTTCGGGATTAATATCAGCATAAATATTTCTGTGGTAAGTTCCCGTTGCATAGTCGAAGTAATCCAAAGTCGATTTGTTACTTCCCATATTACCTTCATTCAAAAGATAAAAACCTTTGATAGCGGTATTTTGAGGTGGTTCTAAACCAGATTCTACTTCGGGACGAACAATAATATCATCCGTTCGACACGAGAAAATCAACAATAAAAGTGAAAATGAAAAATATAGTTTTAGATGTTTCATAAAGTATAATTTAGGATGAGACGGAAACTTCTGCCAGGCATCGGAAAATTGATTACCACGTCGTAATACTGATTGAAAATATTGTTCATCTCCAAACTTGCTTTAAACTGATGCTGCTTCCATCGGAAAATCTTTTGTAACGACAAATCGTGCGTGTACCATGGTTGCACATAGTTGTACTGAATATTATCTTGGTTAACATCGTAACGCTCACCAACATACATTGCACTGTAGTTAAAACTCCAATCTTTATAATCCGCCATCATCGTAAAAATCCCACTGTGCCAAGGCGTATACGGAATTTGGTTTTTATAAAATGTATCATCAGGATCGCTGACATCCTGCGCTTTTTGATAAGTATAGGAAAGCAATGGTCTTAGTTTTACATTTCCAATTTTAAAAGTGGATTGTACATTAACGTCCATACCTCGGATCTCTACACGACCAAGATTCATCATCAACCAACGGAACATACTGCCATTGGGCGCGGCCACAATTTTGTCCTGAACTTCATTATAATAGCCATCAACTTTTACATAAAATTCTTGAAAAACATCATTTTTAAAACCTTTATGATAGGTAAAACCAAAGTCGTATTGCGTGGTATATTCAGGCTTCAGATAGGTATTTCCAATGTTGGTGTAATACAAATCATTAAATGTTGGCATTCTAAAAATCCGTTTATAGAAAGCTCTTAGCGTTAAATCTTTAGTATTGAAGGGCTGATAAGCAGCATAGAAAGCTGGCGTCCATTCGCGTCGATCTGGCGATTTCGCATTTTTTTCAACGTTTTCGTGCACGAAAGTTCCTAGAAGACTTCCCATAAAACGCAGTCGATTCCATTGATAAGTCGACGCTAAAGCCACCAAATTGGTATAACGTGTGGGATATGAAAAGTTGATTAAATTGGCATCCAAATTATTAAATTGGAAATCACCATTTAAGCTGACATCCCAGTTCTGTGTAATCGTGTAGATATTAGAAGAACTGACGTAGACTTCGCGTTGGATATAAGAATTCTCCGATCTTATCACATATTCTGTACGCACCGTGTCCGCATAATACGTATAATCGTAAGCGAACTTGGCTTTAAGTTGGGTTTCGAATTTTGGAAAAAGTTTCTTTCTAAAAGTGCCTTGCACAAAGTAATTGTCATCCGTCATCCTAGAGCCACGAGCACCAAATCGGCCGTTAACAATGGCCGCAGGAATACCACGGTTAGAGTTATAGGCGTAACCACGAATATTCCAAGTTCCGTTACGAATTGTGCCATTGAGTGTGGTTTCAAAACGTTTGGCTTTAATATCCGAATCTTGTCTTTTTGCAATCGTGTCATACGCAATCGCTCCATCTGGATATCTTTTGAAATAGCGAAACTTATACACGCCATCACTTTCCAAATATTCAGAGCTAAAGCTCATCGCAATTTTGTCTGACAATTTTTGCTCTAGTCTAAAAGAGGGATTAAATAATTGTATCGTACTATTTTTGAGACGAATGGAAAGATTCGTTTTTTTGTCACCAGTAAAAGAAGGTGTTTTGGGTTGAAGATAAATGGCACTTGCCGAGGCAAAATCTTTTGCTGGTTGGAAGATTTCACTTTTTTGACCATTATATAAGGAAATACCTTCGAGATCGTCTAAAGAATAACGTCCCAAATCCACCAAACCATTTTGCGCATTTCCGAGCTGGATACCATCGTAAAAAACACCAACATGTTGGCTTCCCAAACTTCGTACATTAATGGTTTTGAGACCACCAACGCCGCCATAATCTTTGATCTGTACCCCCGAAAAATAACGTAATGCATCTGCAACCGAAACGCTGCTCAATCTTTGTAAGTCTTCACCAGTTAATGTTTGCGCAGGAATTACATCCTTCAAATCGCGTTTAAAAAGAATAACTTCCGTGATTTCTTTTTTAGAAATACTGTCTTTACTTTGTCCAAAAACTAAAGACATCGCAAAAAAAGCCACAAAAAATGCCGCTCGAAAAACCGATAAAAAAAGTCGTGTCACCATTAGCTCATTTAGATTAATGATGACGCTAATGGAAAATAAGAATACAAAGTAACAGCGCAAAAACTGCACAGAAACTCCGTTGTTCTAGGCTTTATTCCACGAAAGCGTCAAACGTTAAACGTACTGGCAGGTCTTCTGACTTACTTCATTTTCGGAATCCTTCCCATTCTAAGAACAGTGGATCTAACTTCCGAAAACCTTGTGTGAAGCTTACAGCAGCGGGTCTGTCTGGGATTTTCACCCAGTTCCCTTTTAAAGCTTTTTATAGCTCACCAGTTTTGCAAAAATATTAAATTTTTATTAAACGAGAAAGTCTTTTTCGTTTAAGTCTAAAATCGAAAATTATTTTCCTTATTTTTAAAATATTTTAGAAAATTTTATCTATAATAATAACATTCGCTTTGTACAAAAAAGCATTTAAAAGAAATAAATTGTTTAAATTGTATTTAGTTTTACAACTTTAAAAATCGCACAAACATTACAATGAATTATCTTGCACACTCTTATTTATCCTTTACTGATGGACAACTTGTCGGTAATATGATTGCAGATTTCATCAAAAATAATGAGCGCGAAAATTTCCCTTTAGAAATCCAAGAAGGCATCAAATTACATCGTGCAATCGACAGTTTCACCGATACACATCCAGCAGTATCGCAAGCGAAAAAAATATTTAGTCCTTTGGTAAGGCTTTATGCTGGCGCATTTGTTGATGTTGCGTTCGATTATTTTGTGGCGCATTCTATGTCGGATCAAACTCTTTTTGAACATTCACAAAAAGTCTACAAAACACTTTGGCACTACGAAGAATGGCTTCCAGAGAATTTTAAAATGATGCTTAAAAAAATGGAAGAAGACAATTGGTTGTACAATTATCGCGAGGATTGGGGCATAAAATTTAGCATGAAAAACGTGCTGAATAAAGCCAAATATTTAGAAAAAGACATTCCCGTTTTTGAAGCATTTTTAAGTCATAAAAAAGAAATCGGAAAAGAATTTGAGATTTTCTTTCCCGATATTAAATCTTATGTTGATACTTTGGATTTATGACTTTTTTTCAAAGTAAAGGAAAAAAATATGAAACTGAGAGTTCGCTGATTCCATAAAAAAATAAGCAAGAAAGAAGCAAAAGCAGCGGCGTATAAATATTACAAATCTTTTAATTATAACAAAACTCGCATTTTGAAAATAATATGCTAGACGATGTTATGTTATTTTATTTTTATAACATTTGATTTATAGTTAAATTTAAAGTCATCAATTAGAATTAAATATCCTCTATAGTATTCCCGCAAAATTCTGTTTCCGCCTATATTACGATATTCATCGTCAATACATTTATAACAATCAAAAAACATTTTTACTTCTTCATTAGAATGAATTTCTCCCACATCTAAAAGAGTCTCTATTGTTATTAAATCTAATCTACTTTTTGACACTTGCTCTATTCCATTTCTTCTAAAAATATTAATTAAAACATCATATATCTCTGTTTCTTCAGTTAATATTGTATCTTCAAAATTCTCGCAATTATATTTAATTTCAAATTCAGATTTTTTGAGATGATTTATTGAAATAGTATTTTTATCATCAAATATTTTTAAAACATCGTGTTCAAAATAAACATGATGAAAATATTTTTCAGAAATTATCCGAATTGCTTTTTTTGTTTCTGTTTGTAGCATTTGTGTAAATATCGTCTGACGTCAGTATTGCCATATTTTTAGGGAGCTAGTAAAGCATTATCTCGACACTTTACATTTAAAAATTTAAAGCTTCGACAAATATCGCTCTTCGATAATATTAAGATGATGAATATTGTGACCGACAATCAGTTTTCCGATGGTTTCAACACTTAAAGCATTGCCGTTGGCAGCACCTTTTAACTGCAAAACTTCTTCTGACAAATCATCAAAAAATAAGATGCTTCCTTTTCTGACAAAAGAAAATTCGTCGATGAGGTTTTCGAGACTTCTATCATTTGCATAAGAATTTTTTGCCCAAAGTTCTTCGTCAAAACCTGGCAATTCTGTTTGATCTTGCCTTGCAAAAGTCATGGCACGATACGCAAAAACTTTCTCGGTGTCTATTAAATGTTGTAATAATTCTTTGAGTGTCCACTTGCCATCATCATAAGCAAAAAAACCTTGCTCCTCAGTCAAATCACTGAAAATACCAAAAGTTTTTCCGCCCGAAGTGTCCAGAGCATCAATCCATTCCTCATCTGGAACCAAATCCAAATAGCGTTGGATGTATTTTTCGAAATTTGTCATAGTTATAGTTTTTGAATATTATTTAAAGATAACAATTATTCGTTAACCCATTCGTAAAAATTAACTTCATCATATTTTTTGAAGCCACAGGCAGGATATAACTGGTTCCCAATTTCGTTTTGCTTACCTG
>JAEXRP010000040.1:0-35923 GCA_023440705.1 Bacteroidota bacterium | reverse complement strand
TAGTAGGACTAGGAGCCAGCTTTTATGGGATGTTAGCCACTTTTGTTAAGTTGGCATACAAAGAAGGATATACAACAGCCGAAGTAACAACCTCTCAATTTGTTTTAGGGATTTTAGGGATGTTATTGTTAAATCTTTATCAGGCTAAATTTTCAAAAAAAGCTTATCCAAACATCACTGCAGTTGATAAAAAGAAGTTACTGCTTGCAGGGACTTCCATGGGATGTACCAGTTTGTTTTATTATCTAGCGGTACAATATATTAATGTTTCGGTGGCGATTGTAATATTGATGCAATCGGTTTGGATCAGCGTTGTAATCGAAGCTTTTATTAAAAAAGAATTACCAAGTCTTAGAAAAATGATTTCTGTCGCAATTGTACTTGCGGGGACACTTTTGGCAACCAACATTATCAATCAGGATATTGCAATGGATTGGCGAGGAATTATGTGGGGATTGTTAGCTGCATCGTCGTTTGCTACAACAATGTTTGCTGCCAATACAATTGCAACTTATGCGTCGCCACTTCGTAAGACCTTATTCATGCTTTGCGGTGGAGGGATTATTGTAAGTTTGTTTTTATTCTTTGGACAGATTGGACCTTATTATTTTGATGGATTAAAAGCTTTTTATTCTAATTTTTCGGATAATCCTGCTAATATCCGAGCATTTGACTTTAGTATTTTTATTAAATATGGTTTGATTTTATCACTGTTTGGAACAATTTTACCACCGATTTTATTTAATTCAGGTTTTCCAAAAGCAGGTTTAGGCTTGGGAAGTATTATCAGTTCTATGGAATTACCAGTTTCTGTTGCCATGGCGTTCATTCTTTTAGATGAAAAAGTAGAAGCCATCCAATGGTGCGGAATTGCAATGATACTATTTGCGATAGTCTTAATGAATCTACCGCAGAAAAAACTAAATTAATAAGCTTTTGCTTTAAATATTATGAAATTCGCTCGTTTTTACTTGCGAATTTTTTTGTTTCTAAAATTTTGATTATCCTTGCAGTCCTAAATTTAAAATAATTTTATGAAAAAAGTTTTATGTTCTTTAGCAGTGGGGATTGCTGCTTTATCTTTTGGTCAAATTAACGATAACCAAGGTTTTGAAGTTGATAATGGAAACTATAGCAATGTTAGTTTTTTTAGAAGTAAAACGACACCAGTTTGTGAAGGCTCTTATGCTCTTATCCGTAGTTTTTGGAGCGGTGGAAAAGGTGGTTCTACGACTTTTTCATCATTTTCGTCTAATGGAGCTTCAATTACTGTCGATTTCAAATACAGAACTTACCTATTGGGTACTTCTGGGAAAGTAGAAGGAAGTATGAAAGTAGAATATTCTGCCGATGGTGGTACAAACTATACAGAAATAGGAAATTTTACTTTGGATAAAGTGATGACCTGCACAACTTTTTCTTATCAGATTCCGCAAGGTGAGGTGCCTAAAAATGCGGGTTTCAAACTTCGTGTTTCTGGAGAGCAAGCTGGGACAGGGGATTTCTATTTGATACTTGATGATTTTAGAATCTCCCAAGGTACTTTAGCTGTTTCTGATGTTGCTAAAAATGATGTTAAAATATATCCCAATCCAGTCAAGAATATGTTAATCATTAATTCTTCTTCAAAATTGACAGAGGCGAAAATTTCCGATTTCTCTGGTAGATTGATAAAAACAGAAAGTTTGAAAGATAATAAAATCGATGTTTCTTCTCTTAAAGCGGGAAGCTACGTGATCACAGTAACCGACGAAAATTCTAAACAAACGACTTCAAAGTTCGTGAAGAATTAACACTAAATAAAAAAGGCTGTCAATTGACAGCCTTTTTCGTTTTATAATATCAAAATTAGAATTTATATGCTAATCCAACTTGGAAAACATTATTCTTCAATGCGTCTCCAGGATTATCTTTCGCGATATCACTAAGACCTGCTGTATATCGAGCCGTTACACCAATGTTTTTATTAAAATAATAACCTGCACCTAGGCCAATTCCCATATCGAAAGAGTTGAAATTATCTTTGTTAAGATCAACACTATTATCATTTTTGTTATCTTTTAATTTTGAACTCACAAGGAAACCAAACTGTGGACCTGCTTCCAAATAGAATTGTGGCGTCGCATTAAACTGTAACATAACAGGAACAGAGATATAGTCCATATTTAATGTAATACTATGGTCATTACCAACTTCGTCTTTGCCTGTTAATTTACTTCCTCCCTGATTGTATAATACTTCGGGTTGGATACTAAATTGCTCTGATATTGGTGCATTCATAAAAACACCAGCATTGAAACCTATTTTTGATTTAGAATTTACTCCTTCCGCAAATTTATCACTATTAGAAATCGAAGATAAATTCATACCAGCCTTGATACCGAATTGTTGTGCGAATGACATTGATCCTACTACAACTGCTAATCCTACAAATAACTTTTTCATAATATTAAATTTTAAATTTCAATTTTAAATTTTGTTTTACGCCAAGAGTACTTTCAAATACTTTGCCAAAATCTTTATTTATTTCGAAATTTAATTCAATTATTATTCATTATTTGTTAAAATTTTGAGTTTAAAATATTGATATTTAATGGATTGTAATTTGTTTAAAATAATCTGAAAAACAGCTTGATTTTACTCAAAAACGACCCTGAATTTTGACTAATTTTTTAAATTTTTGTAAAAATCTAAGGCAGAAATTAGCTTAGATTCGCTTACTTTTTGATCAAAAACACCAATGCCTATACCTTCGATTAATGAAAAATTGATGTTGCCATCAGTATTTTTCTTATCATTAAACATCATCGCCAAAATATCCTCTTCTTTATATTGAGAAATATCAACATAAGGGAAGAACTTTTTGATATTATTGATGATTTCTAAACTCGTTTCTTCAGTTATTAATTGATTTAGGAAGGATAAATGCGTCTCGATAATCATGCCCAAAGCCACAGCTTCGCCATGAGGAAGTAATTGATTATTGGCTAGATAAAGGCTTTCGATGGCGTGACCAACGGTATGTCCGAAGTTTAGATTTTTACGAATATTTTGTTCTTTAAAATCTTTTTCGACAACGTCTTGTTTTATTTCTGTACTCCTAAGAATGTAGGGTTCAAGACTGTTTTCGGACAGTTCTGTTATATTAATTAGATCTTCCCAATGTTTGGCATCTGAGATAAGGCCATGTTTTAGCATTTCTGCAAAACCACTTCTAAGTTGGATAAAATCTAATGTTTTTATAAATTTAGGATAAATGAAAACCTGCTCGCTTTCTGCAAAAGTGCCAATTATATTTTTTAAAAATTGATGATCGATTCCTGTTTTTCCACCGATGGAAGCATCGCACATCGCTAATAAACTTGTCGGAATATTGATGAATTTAATTCCTCTTTTATAAGTCGACGCCACAAAACCGCCCATGTCAGTGATAACGCCACCTCCAAGATTGATGACCAAAGCTTTTCTGTCAGCTTCAAACTCGGAAAGGATTTCCCAAAGTTGAACCGCCGTTCCGATATTTTTATGTTCTTCACCAGCTTCTATTTCGATAATCTCAAACGGAACATTGGTTTCCATATTGGCAAGCAAAGTAGGAAGACAATATTCGTGGGTGTTTTCATCAACCAAAATGAATATTTTGCTCGTCGAATTGTCGTTTAAAAATTGATTTAATCCCGAGAAATCATCGTCTAATAAAGTAATCATAAAATGCCTTTTTGCAAAAATATGAGAATTTTCATCAAGAACAGGTTTTTAAAATGTATTATTTTTTGGCTTAATCCAAGTTTTAATGCTTAGGAATGCTTAATTTTGAAGATTCAAATTTTATTCAAGATATGAGTATTTTTAATGATACTAAATTGGCCTTTGCAGATAAAACAGATGCACAACTTAAAAAGGCTTTTTGGATGTTCAAAGCGATCGAAAATCCAAGTTTGACGAGTGTGGGCGTTTCGATGCTTAACTTTGTGGTTAGAAATAATTTTCCTTTTGTTGATGGTATTGTAAAGCAAACTTTGTTCGAGCAATTTTGCGGTGGCGAAACGCGTGAAGAAAGTATGAAAGTTGTAAAAACTTTATTCAAACATAGGATAGGAAGTATTTTCGATTACTCTATCGAAGGAAAAGTTGATGAAGAGACTTTTGATGCTTTTTGTAAAGAAATTAAAGATATTGTTCGTTTTTCGGTTGGTAATCCGGCGATTCCGTTTGTGGTTTTCAAGCCGACCGCTTTTGGTAGAATCGACTTATATGAAGAAGTAGGAAAAGGCGCAGAGTTGACGACAAGTCAAAAAGCAGAGTGGGAGCGTGTTGTTAAACGTTTTGATGATGTTTGCAAATTATGCTACGAAAGCGACAAAAAAGTAATGGTTGATGCTGAGGAAACTTGGATGCAAGGTGCTGCAGATCAACTTTGCGAAGAGATGATGGAGAAGTACAATAAGGAAAAACCAATCGTTTGGAATACCATCCAAATGTACCGAACTGGCCGTTTAGAATATATGGCAGAACATCTTGAAAGAGCGAAGGAAAAAGGCTACTTCATTGGTTACAAAATCGTTCGTGGTGCATATATGGAGAAAGAAAGAGCGCGTGCGGCGGAAAAAGGCTATCCAGATCCGATCCAACCAAATAAAGAAGCATCGGACATTAATTATAATGCTGGTATCGACTTTATGATGAATAACCTTGATAGAGTTTCTGCGTTTTTTGGTACGCATAACGAAAAGTCAACCGAACTAATTATGGACAAAATGCAAGCTAAAGGATTGGAACACGACAATCCGCATGTGTATTTTGGACAATTGTACGGGATGAGTGATAACATCAGTTATTATCTTGCGGACAAAGGCTACAATGTTGCGAAGTATCTTCCTTATGGACCTGTGAAAGATGTGGTGCCATATTTGACAAGAAGAGCGCAAGAAAATACGTCTGTTGCTGGACAAACTGGGCGTGAGCTTGGTCTTATCGAAAAAGAATTGAAACGTAGAAAACAAGCTTAATTTTTGTTTTAAACATAAATAAATCCTCATCAGTTTTGGTGGGGATTTTTTGTGCTAAATGAGTATATTTATTTTATCTAAGTTTTAAAAATGAAAAAAGTCCTGCTTTCGGTTGCTATCTTATTTTTGTCAAGTCAAATTATGGCGCAAAATCAATTGATTCCAAAACCTGAAACTGTCAAAATTAATGAAGGTTTTTTGCAATTATCCAATGATTTTGGAATTCAAAGTCTTGATTCAAATTCAGAAGCAGATTATCTAAAAAATCAACTTAAAAAAAATACTGGGAAAGATTTTAAAATTGGAAAATCAGGACAAATTAGATTAGCGGTTCTTAGAATAAAAGAGCCTTCCGATAAGATGACAGAATCATATCGTCTTAAAATCGATAAAAATGGAATTTCAATCACGGCTTACACTAATGTAGGAATTTTCCGCGGCGTGCAGACTCTTTTGCAATTAATTGAAGAGCATCAATCTGATTTAAAACTTCCTTTTTTAGAAATTTCTGACTCGCCAAAATTCGCTTACCGCGGAATGCATCTCGACGTTTGCCGACATTTTTTCACGGTTGAGGAAGTCAAAAAGTATCTCGACTATCTCGCGATGTACAAATACAACAAATTTCATTGGCATTTAACGGACGATCAAGGTTGGAGAATTGAAATCAAAAAATATCCTAAACTTACTTCTGTTGGCGCTTGGCGCAATGGTTCGCAAGTCGGAGCTTATTCTGATATGAAATTTGATGACAAAAAATATGGAGGATTTTACACACAAGAACAAATTAAAGACGTTGTTGCTTATGCAAAAAAGCTTCACATAGACGTTATTCCCGAAATCGAAATGCCAGGTCATGCGCAAGCAGCTTTGGCAGCATATCCAGAATTGGGATGCACAAAAGGTCCTCATGAAGTTTGGAAGCAGTGGGGTGTTTCCGAGGAAATTTTTTGTCCGAAAGAAGAAACTTTTAAGTTTTTAGAAAATGTTTTGGATGAAGTGATGCCACTTTTTCCGTATCAATACATTCACATTGGAGGTGATGAAGCTCCTAAAATTCGATGGAAACAAAGCGAATTCAGCCAGAATTTAATCAAGAAATTGAACTTAAAAGATGAACTCGGTTTGCAAAGCTATTTCATAACGAGAATGGAGAAATATATCAATTCCAAAGGCAAAAAAATCATCGGTTGGGACGAAATTTTGGAAGGCGGTTTAGCGCCCAACGCAACGGTGATGAGCTGGACAGGAATTCAAGGTGGAATTCATGCTGCAAAAACAGGCCACAAAGCGATTATGACGCCAACTTCTACCAATTATTTCGATTATTATCAAGGAAGTCCAGATACCGAACCAATCGCGATTGGCGGCGATGTGAGGTTGCAAAAAGTTTACAATTACAATCCAATTCCAAGTGAATTGTCGGAGGAGGAAGGTGAATTCATTTGGGGAACGCAGGGTAACCTTTGGACAGAATATATTTTGGATTTTAAACATGTTGAGTACATGATTTTTCCAAGAATGATGGCACTTTCTGAGGTTGCTTGGGGAACTTCGAATCCTTCAGAATATAAAGAATTTGAAAACCGCGTCATTCAGCATTTTAATTTTTTAGATAAAAAAGGAATCAATTATTCAAAAGCGATTTTTGAAGTCAATGGAAACGTTTCTGTGAGCAGTCACGGGAAAGTTTTTTATGATTTAAGTTCTGCAAAAGACCCTAAAAATATTCGTTTAACAACGGACGGAACGGAACCAACAAGTTCTTCCAATGTTTATAATGATATTTTAGAAATTGAAAAATCATCAACCGTAAAATCTGCCTATTTTGAAAACGGACAACGTCTAAGTCCTATTACTACTCAAGATTTTAATTTCTCAAAATCTACAGGAAAATTTATTGAATTAGAAAATCCACCAGCCGAAGCTTACAGCACAGGAGGCAAAAACACTTTGGTAGATGCCGTTTTAGGAAATACCAAAAATTATGGTAAAAATTGGTTAGGCTTTAATGGAACCGACGTGGTAGCCACAATCGATTTTGATGATGAAGCAGAGTTTAGCAATTTAAAATTCAATACTTTGGATAGACAAGGAAGCTGGATTTATCTCCCAAAATCGGTAACAATTTCTGTTTCTAATGATGGAAAAGATTTTACTGAAATCAAAAAAGTATCACAAGAAGACATTATTAAAAACAAAGGGATAATGGATATTTCTTTCCCAAAACAAAAGAAAAACTTACATTAAAATTGCTATTCAAAATTATGGCTTAATTCCCGACGGACAAGCTGGCGCAGGCAACAAAGCTTGGCTTTTTGTGGATGAATTGTCGGTGAATTAAAACTCAAAAATTTTATCGCTTTTCCCACTTCGAATTATTTTTAACGAAAAGGAATGTTCTAGAATCTTCATTGTCAGATTGATTTCGAAGAATGATTTCGACGCTGTCTTTTTTCACTTTTAATGCTTGAATGTCACGAACTGTTTTCTTGATTTTTAAGGAATCATTATTAAAATGTTGTGTTGTAGAAGTAAATTCTTCATCGAAAGCAGTTCCGGTAAAAAGTACTTTTCCATTAATATTGTATTGCTCGTCAAAGCCAGTTGAAAAGTCGATGAAATAAGGATTTTCTTTAATGTATTTTTGTTCCTCTAATTTTTCTTTTATAGTCGTTTTACCATCATAACGATCGTCATTTCCGCAAACGGCCAGTATCCTTTGAGTTACTAAAAATAGCGTGTCTTTTGGTGAAATTGTTTTAGCAATTTCTTGAATGATTTCACTTTTCAATTGTGCTGCATTTTCAACTTCGGTTTGTTTTAATTCTTTGGAACCTGAATCGCAAGCAACTGATAATAAAGTAATCGAGAGAAACATAGATTGTTTTACTATGCTTTTGTTTTTATTTAAAAAAAGGAATTTCATCATTTTTTAGTTTGGATTATTAATTTGTTTTAAAATAGAAAATTTTATTACATCTATTTATTATTGATTTTTCTTATCACATAAACGCCTTCGTTATCGTCCGAATTCCATGAGGTTGGATATTTGTAATATAGAAACGATGGCGTATTTGCTTTTTTGAATTCGTCAGCAACTTCAAAAATAAAAAAGTCGGTTTCTATAGGGGAGAAATTCAGTCCAGCGTCTTTCTGTGCTATCGATTTAAAAGTGATGCTGCTATTTTCGAATTGAAGTTTATTAACAGCCGTTCCCGAAAATTGTACAGGAATAATAGTATATGGACCATCTTCTACTTCTTCTTTTTTAAAATATAAAGTTTTGACGCTGGCGCGTTTACCATATTTCAATTTGCTTTCTGGCTCGTTGCTAAAATCGTACTGATTGCCAGACGTAAGATAATCGCTATAACTATCATTGTGCTGGATGTCTTTTAATAAGTAAAGTCTATCACATTTTTCTGGAATAATACTGTCACCAAGGCGGATTTCAGGATAATTATTCATACGATATACCGAACTATATTCGTTGGTATAGAGCACGATCCATTGACTATTTTGTCGAAAATATAAAGGATATAATTCCCCATCTTGTAATCCTTTTCGATAGCCCCAAAATGCAATATCCGAAGATTGATAAAGCTTTTGAAATTCCCGCTTCCATGTATCTTCATCCATATTTCCGTCGGTATTTATGATTTTACTAAACTCCTCTAAAGTGGGTTTATCTTTTGATAAATCATAAATGCCGTACCAACTAATTACAAAAGAAGAAGGAGCATTATAGTCCATATTATCGGGCATTCCACTTGGGTCACGCTCTTTCATGTCCAAATAATAAACCCGAGAACCTCGACTATCGAGTTTGGTTATTCTCTTGTCTTGTGCAATGAGAAAGTAGTCTTTTTGCGGATGGTAACGGATTTCATTCCAAATCGAACCTGTAACTTTAAAAAGCTCAAAAGTTTTATTTTTCAATGTTTTGGATAAGTCTGGAACACTCTTACCTGATGGCATGAAAAAATTAAAATTGATTACGGTGCATCTGTGTACGAAAAATATGATAAAAACAATACCTAGCAGTTTTAGAATAGTTGGTCGCGTTAGTTGTATTTTCATAACGACAGTATAATTATTTAGCAATTATGAAGTTAATAATTCTCGTTTAATGCAAAAGATTTTAAGTGAATAATTTTATTTGTTAAAACAATTTATATTTAAAAAGTAAAGTTTCGCAACTTGATGTGATTTACTATTAAATCTAAGGCTTTTATCTTACTTTCAAAAAATTATATTAATCGAATTTAAGAAGATTAAAAGATAAAGTTTATCCTTTTTATTTGTTTTAAAATAGAAGTGAAAACGTCCTCTCATTTTAAATTTGTTATCATTTTTAAAATAGATTTTGCGCAATCCAACAATATGCAGATATTTGTTTAGCACAATTTAAAAATCTTAATATGAGTTCTTCCAGACGAAAATTTATAAAAAATTCAGCCATTGTTTCATCCGCTTTATTGCTAAATCCTCTTGATGTTTTAGCCAGCACTTCAAATATCTCTGAACCTAAAACAAGCAACAAACCGATTGTTCTGTCAACTTGGGATTTTGGATTATTAGCCAATGTTGAAGCTTGGAAGATTTTATCAAAAAATGGAAGAGCTTTAGATGCTGTCGAAAAAGGTGTTCGTCTGGTAGAAGATGATCCAACCGAGAGAAGTGTAGGCTATGGTGGACGACCTGACCGTGACGGAAAAGTAACTTTGGATGCTTGTATCATGGACGAAAACTATAATATTGGTTCGGTTGCAGCTTTGGAACATATCAAAAATCCGATTTCGGTGGCGCGTGCGGTTATGGAAAAAACGCCACATGTGATGTTGGTTGGCGATGGTGCTTTAGAATTTGCGATTTCGCAAGGTTTTAAAAAAGAAAATCTTCTAACGCCAGAATCCGAGAAAGAATGGAAAGAGTGGTTAAAAGAAAGTAAGTATAAACCGATTGTCAATATCGAAAATCACGATACAATTGGGATGATTGCTTTGGACGCGAATGGCAATTTGTCAGGTGCTTGTACAACCAGCGGAATGGCTTTCAAAATGCATGGTAGAGTGGGCGATTCGCCGATTATTGGTGCAGGATTATTTGTCGATAACGAAGTTGGTGCAGCAACGGCAACTGGCCACGGCGAAGAAGTTATAAGAACTGTCGGGACGCATCTCGTTGTGGAATTAATGCGACAAGGCCGAACACCACAAAAAGCTTGTAAAGAAGCTGTGGAACGTATTGTAAACATCGCAAAACGTCGTGGAAAAAACTTGAAAGACATCCAAGTTGGTTTTATTGCCTTGAACAAAAAAGGCGAGTATGGCGCATATTGCATCCAAGATGGATTTAGCTTTGCAGTTCATGATCAAAAAGGAAATAGATTAGAAAAACCAGAATTTAGTTTAAAATAAATTTTAATTCATAAAAAATAAAAAATGCCTTGGAAGTTATTCTGAGGCATTTTTGTGTTTTGTGGGCAAATCTTCGCCATTCGACAAGTCAAACCAACCATTTGACAATTGGTATCAAAACTTAGCAACAAATCTTCTGACATTTAAACTATAAAAACAAGTATCATGAAAACTCATATTAAAATTTTTATGTTGTTGCTCGGGATTTTGTCAACCAATTTTGTTAAAGCACAAAAAGTTATTGTTAAGAAGGCAAAAGAGCTCCCGAAAACATCAAATATTAAAGCTAATACTAATCTTTTACCAGTGCAGGTTATTGGTTCTTGGGAAATAACCAATGTTGATGGTCATATCTATGTAAAACCTGAGAAAAGCAATATGGAAATCGAAGCGCCACTTAGCTTTTGGATTGGAAAAATATTTAAGTTTCAAAACAATGGTAAAGTAGATGTTGTTAATGGCAATTCGGTGATGATTAGTAGTGATTATACGATTGTTGATAATGGCAAAGCTTTTAGTATTCCTAAATATAGTGGCCAATTTTCGATGCCGTTTTCGATAATAAATTCGGGACAAAATATGACGATGACACAAAGCCCAGAATCTTTCTACGCAATTCTGGCTTCACAAACCAAAATACCTTTAGACAAAGTGAAAAGCATCTATCGAGTACCGAATAATATTGTATTTCATTTAGTTAAAAAATTAAATTATTTGAAATCTTAAAAAACACATATATCATGAAAAAATCACATGTTATCCTAGTATTATTCCTTGTCGGAATGAGCCAAACATTTTCTGCACAAGAAAAAAGCGAACCTCGAAAAATAGAGAATGTAAAAAAAATAGAGATAAAGCCAGTTATTACAGGACAGGTCATTAAGCTAAGAAAAAAACTAAGTGTCAAATTGGTAAAGGTTTGGCATAAGACCAATTCGTCTTCCAAAGTTAGCCTAAGTCTTTACGAAGCCATTGCGGTGATGCGCAGTCATACTTTGTTATATCCGTTCCACAGTTCTACATGGAGCTATGCGGAGTTTTGTCCGACTTTTAATTTTGGTTATCAACTTGCGCCACAAGCCGCAGAAAAAAATTGTCCAACTGACAATATTCCTCCAGTAGAAGTCACAAGTTCTGCAAATATTGCTAATCTTGGGATGTCGCTTCCTCTTTTAATAACAGATATTGATGATTACACCAATATCATTTTTGCGACTTCTAGCGCCAAAGTTACAATTGCAGACGGCCGTTCTTTTGTGCTAGATCAGCATCCAGCAGACGATTATATTGTCAAATCACTTCTCAATAAAGGAAAAGTAACGCATTATCGAAATTTAAGTTTTAACAAAGGCGAAGAGAAAATCATGTTACAATACGAACTTGAATTAAAGTAAAAAATGATTACGATGTTAAATTTTAAAACAATTACGCTTCTTTTTGCACTTTTCTCATGTTTTGGTTTTGGACAAAATAAGGAAACAATTCCAAAATGCTTTCAAGAGATTATGGATACAGATCCAACTGCAAACGCTTTGTACAAAGTAGATGTTGAGGGCGAGAAGCTTTTTATGCTGGAGCACAAACAAAAATTTGCAACGCCAGATCGATCATCTCAAGCTTACAAAGACATAAACTGTGAAACCAAAGCACACCTTAGCTACGGCTATGGCGGATTAATGAAAGGTTCAAAAAAAGGAGTTGTAACCGATACTTTGTGGATTCGAGATTTTAATTTGTTGTCGGATAGAGATTTTTATCAAGTTATTGATGCGCCCAAAAAGATTAATCCGCTTGGTATTTCAAAACAAAATATTGTTAAAGTTTCTTCTAAAAATGGATTGCAAAAATACAATAAGAAAGGTGATTTAATTCAAACTTTTAAAATATCAGCTCTTGATAGATACGCTGTTAATTTGGATTCAAACAAAATTTCAAAACAAAGAATCTTAAATGCTCATTTTTTAAAAATAGACAATTCGTATTGGTTTTTTATGGATAATAATTTAGGCTATGTAAGACTAATTAAAACGGATAAGAATGCCAAAACTTTATTAAATGTCATTTATGATTTACAATTTAAAAACTCTAATTAAAAAAATAATTACCATGAAAACAAAGACACAATTATTCGTCATTATGGCTTCACTTCTAGGAATTGGAAGTTTTAAAAGTCAAAAAACTATTTCGAAAGAAATAACAGATAGATATTACGAACTTTTAAAAAAGGGAGCTACGAAAAGACCGCTTCCGTTGCCTAAAGTATACAAGGTTTTGACAAAAGATATCCAAGCAAGTAATTTTAATTATCGAGCATATTACCCAGAGTCTAACGATAAAAATGCACGTAGAGGTATTATCATTCTTGGTGTTGGTGATGGCGGAAATGTTAATGATGCTCTGTTAAACAGTCAATGCGAAGCCGTTGCTAAAATGGGATTTGTTGCCATTGTAACGACTTATGAGAAAGGAAGTTCTTACGCAGACGGCAATATAAAATTCAAACAAAATATTGAGGAAATTATTAATAAAGAAGCTTCTGCGTATAACATTTCAAGATCCAATGTTGTTGTAGGAGGCGTTTCTAAAGGTGGTAACCTTAGTCTTGGCATCAGTCTTCCGGGACAGATGGGCAACAGCGGACAACCAATTGAGGGCATCAAAGGATTAATTATTGAGTGTGGTGGCGGCGACCAATGGAAAGGCAGCGCACTAAAATTGCCCGTATTGTACATGGCAAATGCGACTGACGCTGCAACTAACGGTAACGGGACAGATTTCAGATCTGGGATCGAGTCGAACACAAACGCTAATGTTAAGGCTAAAAGTAAGTTTTTAATTGCGCCTGGAGAAGGACATTGCACCAATGCTTCGGACTACAAAAATTTCATCATCAATAACATTAGTTCATTTTTTAATTAAAATATAAGGTTATGAAAAACAATTATTTAAAACTAATTTTTATTTCGATGTTATGTCTTAGCATTGCTGTTCTTGTGGGATGTGGAGACAAAGCGGATGACGATTTACCACCGACTATAACGCGAGAAAGTCTTCGTGGCAAATGGATTGTTGACAATGTCGACGGCAAACTTTATATGACTGTTCTAGGTACGCCCGAGGTCGAAGTCTCTCTGAATACTTATTGGAAAGGCAAAACTTTTTATTTTACCAAAGATAACCGATTGTATTTGTATGATGGTGACATAGAATTGAACGATATGGGAGAATATAATGTTAACGATAATAAAGTGACGGTAACTTGGTATCCCGGCGTGATGACTGTCGAATTATTTAACGATGGAAAAAATATGAAATTAACCAATCTGAAAAATGACTATTATCAAATGTTGGTTTTTTATACAGGTCAATCTCTTGAAGAAATTAAAAAAATGTATCGCGTCGAGACCGATGTAACTTTTAATCTTCATAAACAATAAACATTTTTTTTATTTTTTAAATTAAATTTGAAGTAATTTTTAAAAACACATACAATGAAATATTTACTTCCTGTTATTTTAATTTTTTGTTTAGCTTGTCAAAATAAAAAAGAGACTATTGCTACGGGACCTATTGTTAAAAAAGATTCTGTAAAAGTTGAAACAATGGATCCTCCTAAAATAAACGAAACTTTAGCAAAAGATTGGCTTAAGAAAAACATTGAAGCTTTTTTCAAATCAGATAACGATTATGACAAAGCGATGCAAACGATGACCACTAAAGATTATTTCGATTACAAAACGGATGCAACCAATGTTGATTTGGATGTCGATGATGCATTAACACAAGCAGAGTTTGATAAAAAATGGAAATCAAAATTTGATACTAAAAAAGCAGGAATTGGCACCGGATTTTTAATTTCTGGTCAAGATTGGCAAGATATTAAAGTCACAAAATCTGATGTAATTAGCCAGAAAAATGATACTCTAATTTTTGACGTTAATATTCGCGATGTCGGATTTAATGAGAATTATCCGCGTATTATCAAAGTCAAAGCGCAAGATGGCAAGTTTTTAATTGCCGATGTTTTAGAAGAAGAATAAACCCATAAAGCTTTCAATTTTTGAGAGCTTTTTCTTTTTATATTTGTGAAAAGTCAAATTATGTCAAAAATTGAAATCGCTTGTTTTAACGAAGCTTCCGCACTTTTAGCCATTCAAGAAAATGTGGATAGAATCGAACTTTGCGAAGATTATTCTTTGGGCGGCATTACGCCAAATATCGAAACTTTGCTTAAATTAAAACAAAAATCAGACGTACCTATTTATGCCATGATTCGTCCTCGTGGTGGCGATTTTCTTTACAACGAAAAAGAATTAGAACAAATGAAATCCGACCTTATGATGTTAAAAGAAGTTGGTGCGGATGGTTTCGTGTTCGGAATTTTGGATGAAAATAATCGTTTTGATTTTGACAAAAATCTAGAAATGATGAGCCACGCAGCTGGTATTCCTTGTACATTTCATCGCGCTTTTGACCGCATCGAAAATCAAGAAGAAGCTTTGGAAGACATTATCAAATGTGGTTTTAAAACAATTTTGACATCAGGCGGCGCAAGTTCGGCAATGCAAGGTTTGGATAAATTGAAAGAACTTAAAAACTTGGCTGGCGATCGCATTACAATTTTAGTTGGTGGTGGCGTTAGATCGACCAATATCGCTGAGTTAAAGCAAGATTTTGATTATTTGCATTCGGCTTGTATTTCTGCAGATTCAGAAAATATCGATGTTGAAGAATTGAAGAAATTACTACAACAACTTAGATAATTTGCCATGAAGTTTTTTTCATTCATCATTTTTTTAATAGGATTAAATTTTATGTCGTCTCAATCCACCACGCGAAGTCTTTCTTCCTCAAACTGGGAATTCAAAAATGTAAAGGATGAAAAATGGCTGAAAGCCTCCGTTCCTGGAACTATTCATACCGATTTGATGGCGCACAAGCTTATTTCTGATCCTTTTTTAGACGAAAATGAGAAAAAAGTGCAATGGATAGAAAATGAAGATTGGGAGTACCGCTGTCATTTTACGATTACAAATAAAGAGTGGAGCAACCTCAATAAACTCTTGATTTATGAAGGTTTAGATACGTTTACAGAAATTCATATTAATGGTCGTCCGCTCACGAAAACCTTCAATATGTTTGCGCCAGAAGTTGTTTATGTGAGCGATTATCTGCGAGAAGGCGAAAATGTTTTGACAATAAAATTTACTTCAAGCGTTAAAGAAGGAAAAGAATTAGCCAAAGAAATTCCGTTTCAATTGCCCGAAAGTCCGAGAAGTTTGGTCAGAAAAGCACAATATCAGTTCGGTTGGGATTGGGGACCACGCTTGATGACCGCTGGAATTTGGAAAGACGTGAAACTCATTACTTGGGACGAAGCCAAAATTGAAAATATTCGAGTTGAACAAAAATCAATAACTGATAAAAAAGCAGATTTGGTTTTTCATACCGAAATAGATGCATCTGAAATTGGCGATGACGATTTAGAAAAACTGCAGGTTTCGATTAATGGAAAAATCTATAAAAATTTAAAACTAAAAAGAGAACTTAATAAAATTTCGTTTCCTTTTGAAATTAAAAATCCAAAACTATGGCAACCCAACGGCGTAGGGAAACCAGAAATGTATGATTTTAAAGTTTCGGTTATTAATAAAGGAAAAGTCATCGATTCTCAAACGGAAAGAATTGGACTTCGAACGATTGAATTGGTTCAAGAAAAAGATGAAAAAGGAATTTCTTTTTATTTCAAAGTCAACGGAAAACCTTTGTACATCAAAGGAAGCAACTGGATTCCTGCGGACAGTTTTTTACCCAGAATTACGAAAGAAAAATACCGTAAATTAATTGCTGATGCCAAAGAAGCCAACATGAATATGATTCGAGTTTGGGGCGGCGGAATTTACGAAGATGACGAATTTTACAAGGCTTGCGACGAAAACGGAATTCTCGTTTGGCAAGATTTTGCATTTGCGGGAAGTTTTTATCCAAGCGACGAATCTTTTCAAGAAAATGTAAAACAGGAAGTTAAAAGTCAAGTAAAACGTTTGCAAAATCATCCGTCGTTGGCGTTGTGGTGCGGAAATAATGAAGTGGACGAAGCGATTGTTAATTGGGGTTATCAAAAGCAGTTCAAATATTCAAAAGCCGATTCTTTGCAAGTTTGGAAAGATTACAAAACGATTTTTCATGAAGTAATTCCCGAAACTTTAAAAGAAATTTCTCCCAACGCAATTTATTGGCCGAGTTCACCGTCAATTGGTTGGGGACATAAAGAAAGTCTGACCGAAGGCGACTCTCATTATTGGGGCGTTTGGTGGGGCGAACAACCGTTTGAAATTTACAATGAAAAAGTGCCGCGTTTCGCTTCAGAATACGGTTTTCAAGGAATGCCAAGTCTGGAAGCAACCAAAGCAATGTTTTCAGGAACGCCAGATTTAAGTTTGAAAAATCCAATTATTCAGGCGCATCAAAAGCATCCTCGAGGTTGGGAAATCATCAATAAATACATGGAAAGGGATTATAAAGTCCCGACCTATTTTGTTCAGTACAATTACGTTTCGCAGTTGTTGCAAGCGCGCGGAATGCAAATCGCCATCGAAGCGCACCGCCGAAACAAGCCTTACAATATGGGAACTTTAATTTGGCAACTTAACGATTGTTGGCCAGTGGTTTCGTGGTCGGCGATTGACTATTTGGGAAATTGGAAAGCTTTACATTATCAAACAAAACGAAGTTTTGAAAATATTGCTGTTTTTGGTTTTGAAAAAGATAATTTACTTAATTTTTATGCTGTGAATGATACCAATGAGAATTTAGGTAAAATTAGTTTAGAATATAAAATTTTAAAATTTGATGGTGAAAGTTTAGGAAGTGGAGGGCCTGCTGAGAGCGAAGAATTTAAAAATGGGATTTTAAAATTTTATCCAGCTTTAATTGATGACATTCTCGATAATGATTCTAGAAATGATATTTTTTTACATTTAGTTATTAAAGATGAAAAATTTAATGTACTAGCTGAAAGTAATTTCTTTTTTGCAAACCCAAAGGACTTAAAACTTCCAAAACCCAATATCAAAATCAAGAAAATTTCTCCAACCGAAATCGAAGTTTCCACAGATGTTTTAGCAAAAGATGTTTACTTAATTGGCGACACGCATTTCTCTGATAATTTCTTTGATTTACTTCCCAACGAGAAAAGAACAATCAGACTTTCAAAAGCTTTGGACAAAATCGAAGTGATGAGTTTGTGGGATACGATGCAGTAGTTTTTTTAGGAGCTTTATCACGCTGTCCGCTGTATCTTTGGGCTTGTCGCTCGGACGGCTCCGCTGCGCTCCGCCGCCTCACTCCAACCCAAAGGATGCCGCTTCCATCGTGGCTAGGGATTAGTAATCCGTAGAAAGATTGTCCTTTTATATTGATTTTTTTTGAATCTATAAAATTAGTCTAAACCTTCCTGAAATATTACAGAAATTTAGGAAATCCAAATATCTTTAATCTTAGTTATTTTCCAACTAGACTTATCTTTAATAAGATAAATCAGGATTCCCACACCACATTTTGATCCGCAATTATGTTGTAGCCTTATAACAGCTTTATTTTGGTTGTAAAAAATAGGTTCAGACAAATCATAATCGCCCAAAAAAGTTCTATGCGGTTGATTTTCGTCAATTGGTAAGGCTTTATCAATTCTTTTACCTATTTCTAACTGCTTTAGTTTAGAAAAATCAATATTTTTAGTAGAATAGGTTGGGCGAAACTCTACTACTAATTGTTCTTCTTTTGAAACACGAAACTCATCAGACGGATTAAGCGTGTCCAGAATGCTTAGTTTTGGAGATAAATAATAAGTAAGACTTTTAGATTTGATAAGACTATCTTCAATTCTTTTTGACCTTTCTATTTCTTTTTTTTTGCTAAATTTTTGTGAAAATTCATAATATGATAAAAGAATTCCGTAAGTAGAAACTTGATTTTTCAAAACTGTATTATAAATTTCATAAGTATCGTTTTCTTTGTTTTCTGAACAAGATAAAACCAATAACGCTGAAATTAGTAGGACAAAAAAGCGCATTACTTTATGAAAAGCTTTTTTCGGAATAGAAAACTTTTGTTTCTTCGATTAAGTTTTCAACTTCCTTCAAAGTAACAGCTTGCAAGAATTTAGTTTTAAACTCTTTAAAATGCGGAATACCACGGAAGTAATTGCTGTAATGTTGGCGCATTTCCATAAGACCAGGACGTTCGCCTTTCCATTCTACAGACCATTCGGCGTGGTTTTTAACGGCCTCTAGTCGATCTGCAATCGTTGGTTCTGGTAAGATTTCGCCAGTTTCAAAATAATGTTTTATCTCATTAAAAATCCAAGGATAACCAATAGCGCCACGACCAATCATAATACCATCACAATCGAATTTATTTTTATATTCCAAAGCCTTTTGAGGTGAGTCGATGTCACCATTTCCAAAAATCGGAATTTCAATATTCGGATTGTTTTTAATTCTCGAAATATGATTCCAGTCAGCTTCGCCTTTGTACATTTGGGCACGCGTTCTTGCGTGGATCGTCAAAGCTTTGATGCCAGTTGCTTGTAATCTTTCTGCAACTTCGTCGATGTTGATGCTGTCTGTGTCCCAACCCAAACGAGTTTTAACGGTAACAGGAAGATGTGTTGAGTCAACAACAGCCTTCGTCAATCGTACCATCAAATCAATATCTTTTAGGACGCCTGCACCAGCACCTTTACAAACTACTTTTTTAACAGGGCAGCCAAAGTTAATATCAACAATATCTGGATTTACCGTTTCTACAATTCTCGCTGACATGGCCATAGCTTCTTCGTCACCACCAAAAATTTGGATGCCGACAGGTCTTTCGTAATCGAAAATGTCAAGTTTTTTGCGGCTTTTTATAGCGTCACGAATTAGACCTTCCGAAGATATAAATTCTGAATACATCAAATCTGCACCATGCATTTTGCAAAGTCTTCTAAAAGGTGGATCCGAAACGTCTTCCATCGGCGCTAGCAAAAGCGGAAAGTCAGGAAGTTCTATGTTGCCAATTTTTACCATGCTGCAAAAATAAGCATTTTTAAAATTTTATTTTCACACATTTTGAAGAGAGAATTTTACTATTGAAAAAGTTAGAATATACCCCGAAATAGGTATTTTTTCACTAATATTCTTTTTGCAGATTTGCAAACACAAAAACGCAATCACTCATAAAATTGGGACGCAAAATAATCATTGATTAAAATCGATGAAAGTTTAGCAAATTACAAAAGAGAATGTCATTGACATTCTTTTTTTTTGTTCAATATACTTTGATTAAATTTGTTGAAAAGTAAGATTATGAGAAAAATCCTTTTAGTAGCAGTTGGTTTGCTAACTTTTTCTTGTTCAAAGAAAGCTGAAGCAACAGATCCTAAAGAGTCAACAACACTTATCGAAGAACCTAAACAAGAAGAAGCAAAACTGACACCTTTGGAAGAAGGGAAATCCTTAGTTGAAGGTGCAGATTGTTTGGCGTGTCATAAAGTTAACGAAAAAATGATTGGCCCAGCTTATGAAGAAGTGGCTGCGAAATACGAAAATACACCCGAAAATATTGACGCGCTTGCCGAAAAAATCATCCAAGGAAGTTCTGGTGTTTGGGGAAATGTCCCAATGGCTGCGCATCCTGGACTTAGCAAAGAGAATGCAAAGTTGATGGCGTCTTATGTTTTAAGCTTGAAGAAATAGTTTGATGTCTGACGAAAAATCAAATCTTCATCCTAGAAATCTTCATCGACAAGCTTACGATTTTGATGATTTAATTATTGAAGTTCCTGAGCTGAAACATTATGTTTTCGAAAATAAATTTGGTGCAAAAACCATTAATTTTAGTATTTCGAAAGCGGTGAAACTTCTGAACAAAGCTTTGCTTCAGAAGTTTTATCATATTAAAGATTGGGATATTCCCGACGCTAATCTTTGTCCACCGATTCCTGGTCGAGCAGATTATGTACATTATTTAGCAGATTTGTTAGCGGAATATTTTGGTGAAATTCCAAAAGATAAAAGCGTGAAACTAATAGATATCGGCGTTGGCGCTAATATGGTCTATCCAATTATCGCAAGTCAGTCATACCAATGGCAGGTTTTGGGAACTGACATCAATGAAGCTTCGCTGGAAAATGCTCAAAAAATATTAAATGCTAATCCTGAACTTTCCAATTTAGTTCAAATAAAAAAGCAAACGAATCCTAATTTCATTTTTAAAAATATAATTCAGGTAGAAGAAAAATTTACGCTGACGATGTGTAATCCACCGTTTCATAAATCTGAAGAAGAAGCGATAAAAGGTAATTCTCGAAAAACTAAAAATCTTAATAAAAACAAAACTCCAAAAGTTAATTTCAACTTTGGAGGACAACAATCCGAGTTGTGGTGCGATGGTGGCGAGCTGGCTTTTGTCACAAAAATGATCACGGAAAGTAAAACTTTTTCGCAGCAAGTTTTATGGTTCACATGTTTGATTTCTAAAAAGGAACATCTTCCGAAACTTTTAGAAAATTTGAAAAAGATAAACGCCATCGATGTTAAAGTTATCGATATGGCGCAAGGTCAAAAAGTAAGTCGGATTTTGGCTTGGACTTTTATTTCGAAAAACGAAAGGAAATTTTGGACGAATTAATTTAATTCAGTTTAAAAAAAATCTCAGCAAAGCAATTGACCATCAATTCTAAATTCACTAATTTTGCACGTTATTTAAAATAAGACAATGCAATTATCTGAACAGGAAATTATCCGCCGACAAAAGTTAGAAGAGCTCGGCAAAATGGGGATCAATGCATTCCCAGCGGAAGAATACACAATTACTGATACTACAGAATCTATAAAACAGGATTTTGCAGAAGGTAAACAGGTGAAGATTGCAGGTAGATTAATGTCCAGAAGAATCCAAGGGAAGGCATCTTTTGCGGAACTTCAAGATTCTAAAGGGCGTATCCAAGTGTATTTTAACCGTGACGAAATCTGTCCGGGAGAAGATAAAGATTTATACAACGAAGTTTACAAAAAACTTTTAGACATCGGTGATATCATCGGTATCGAAGGCGATTTGTTTAAAACTCAAGTTGGCGAAATGACCGTTAATGTTAAGAGTTTTATTCTTTTAACAAAGTCGCTTCGTCCTTTACCATTGCCAAAAGTGGATGCTGATGGTAATGTTCATGACGGTTTTACCGATCCAGAAATGCGCTACCGACAACGTTACGCAGATTTAGTAGTGAATCCTCATGTGAAAGAAATTTTCGTGAAGAGAACAAAATTGTTCACGGCGATGCGTAATTTTTTCAATGATGCAGGATATTTTGAGGTTGAAACGCCAATTTTACAATCGATTCCAGGTGGTGCAGCTGCAAAGCCGTTTATCACGCATCACAATGCATTAGATATTCCTTTGTATTTAAGAATCGCAAACGAATTGTATCTGAAAAGATTGATCGTTGGCGGTTTTGATGGTGTTTATGAATTCTCGAAAAACTTCCGTAACGAAGGAATGGACAGAACTCACAATCCAGAATTCACCGCAATGGAAATCTATGTTGCGTACAAAGATTACAACTGGATGATGGATTTCACAGAGAAATTACTAGAATTCTGTGCAACGCAAGTTAACGGAACTGCAGAATCTACTTTTGGTGAACATCAAATTAGCTGGAAAGCGCCTTATCCAAGAGTTTCTATGCAAGAAGCAATTGAAAAATATACTGGTTTCGACATCACTGGAAAATCTGAACAAGAACTTTTCGAATTTGCTAAATCTATCGGAATTGAAGTAAACGAAACGATGGGTAAAGGAAAATTAATCGATGAAATTTTCGGTGAAAAATGCGAAGGAAACTTCATTCAGCCGACTTTCATTACAGATTATCCTGTGGAAATGTCGCCGTTGACAAAAAAGCATAGAAGCAAGGAAGGTCTTACAGAGCGTTTTGAATTGATGGTTTGTGGAAAAGAAATAGCGAATGCTTATTCTGAGTTGAACGATCCAATCGATCAGAGAGAGCGTTTTGAAGCGCAAATGGCGTTATCTGAAAGAGGAGATGATGAAGCGATGTTTATCGACCAAGATTTTCTAAGAGCTTTAGAGTATGGTATGCCACCAACTTCAGGTTTGGGAATTGGGATGGATCGATTGATTATGTTCTTAACGAACAATCCATCAATCCAAGAAGTATTGTTCTTCCCTCAAATGAAGCCAGAAAAAGTAGCGCCAACAATCGAATTAGGAGAAGATGAAAAGTTAATTCTCGAAATCCTAAAATCAGGTGAGCAAATGCCTTTGAATGATGTTAAAGAACAAACAAAATTCTCAGGAAAAAAATGGGACAAAGCTTCTAAAACTTTAACTAAAAACAACTTGGTAAAAGTGGAGAAAATAGATGATGTTTTGTTGATGAAATTGGTGTAAACATTTTGGTATGAAAAAAAACATCTCGTTCTTTTTTATTCTTCTTATGCTAAATTGTTTTGGACAATTTAGACAAAGGATTAATGCTTTTTTTATGGACGAAGCAAGTTATAAGGCATTGCCGTCACAGTATAATCCTTTCGTAAAAGAAATGAGAAAATATGCAGATGATATTTTTTTTCAAAGTTTGCAATTTTCAAGTGGAAAAGGAGGAGATTTTAAATCATTAGATATCATATTTAAAAGAAATTTTGATTTTTTAAATACAGGATTTATCATTGAAGGAACCAATACAGATAAAATGATGGGTGCATCACTTTCTATAATTCCCATTATTTCAACTGATACTTGGAAAGCAAAAGATATTGTAGATTTTAGTAAATATAATCCGCTTGATAATACTACCAATTTTTTTTATTACAAATATTACCTCAATCTCACGGCTGAGCAACTTTTGGCAAATTTTATTAATAATAATTCTTGGGATACAAAAAATTCTGATGAAACAGGTTTGCAACGCTTTGTAAAAGATATCAATAAAGTTAATAAAATTAATATTGGACAAAACTTGAGTGATGCCACAACTCTAAAAGAAATATGTAAAGAAATTAATCAACAAATGCCGAAATCGGATTGTGGTTATGCTGCTTATAAAACTTATCTTTTGGATAAAGATGAAGTGAAAACTCGTAATAACATCAATAATTTTTATAGAAATCTAAATAATTCAACTCTTGAAAATATTACAGATAATTTTCTTTTGCCTAAAGGAATTATTACTTTCGAACAGAAAGAACTGAAATTGACTCTTCCAAAATCTGATTTTAAAAGCGAGGATAAAAATTCAGAAATTTCTTTTTTCATTAATGAAATTGAGCATCAACTCACATATGATTTTGAGAAAAAGACATATATTTTAATAGTAAATGTAACTCCATATAATCAAACTTTATCTAACAATTTTAGTTTTGTAAGTGAGTATAATGATGTGTTAAAAGGTAAAAAAGTAACAGGTGAAATTCCTGTTGAAAAAACTAGTCTAAAAAAAATGGAATTTCTTATTTATCCTGAAAAAATGGAAGTAAGAACCTATTTTAAAAATAAGAATGGATATAATGTGAATTATATGCTTAAGAAAACTTTTAATTTAAAGAATCTTTCCAAATAAATTAAAATAATTCAAATACAAAACCTGCAATTTTGCAGGTTTTTTTATTCCTCATTTTCCCTTTTAAAACTAAAAGAATACATCAAATAAAACAAAAACGGAAGAATAAAAACACAATCAATCAACAGCGCTAAACCTAAAGCGGTAATTGTTTTTTCGGCAGCGTGTTCATCAAAAAGTGAAAGATGATTTTCTGTCCACAGATGAAGCTAGAGAAAAAGTAGCGCCAACAATTGAATTAGGAGGCTGAAAAATTGATTTTAGAAATTCTAAAATCTGGCGAGCAAATGCCTTTGAATGACGTAAAAGAGCAAACCAAATTCTCAAGAAAAAAATGGGACAAAGCGTCTAAAACTTTAACCAAAAATAATTTAGTAAAAGTGGAAAAAATAGATGATGTTTTGTTGATGAAATTGGCATAACAGAATCCTAATGATATATTAAAAAAAACGAACCGAAGTTCGTTTTTTTTGTTTCCGATATTTATCCACAGGCATGCTTTTAATTTTTGTTCATTTCTCTTTAAAATTTCGTTCAAAAAAAAACTACAAAAAGAAAGTTTAAAATTTTCCCCTTCTTCAAAAATATTTTAACTTTCCACTTTAATTTGATCGTATGACAGACTATAGAATAGAAAGTGATTTATTAGGAGAATTACAAGTCACAGCCCAGGCTTATTATGGTGTGCAAACCCAAAGAGCTATTAATAATTTTAAAATTTCTGGACAGACCTTGTCGCAATTTCCTGAGTTTATTAAAGCTTTAGGTTATGTTAAAAAAGGTGCTGCTAGAACCAATTATGAGCTAGGTTTGCTTGATGAAGAACTTTATCAATATATTGTTAAAGCATGTGATGAGGTTGTTGAAGGTAAATTTGATGATCAATTCCCAATCGATATGATCCAAGGTGGCGCAGGTACATCTGTTAACATGAATGCTAACGAAGTTATCGCTAACCGTGTTTTAGAAATGATGGGAAAAGCACGTGGTGATTATCAATTCTGTTCGCCAAATGATCATATCAATTTATCACAATCTACTAACGACGCATATCCTACAGCTATTAAGATCGCTTTATATAACATGAATGCGATTTTAGTTCAAAAATTAATTAAAACGATTGATGCATTCCGCGCAAAAGGTGTAGAGTTTAATGATGTTATCAAAATGGGAAGAACGCAACTTCAAGATGCTGTTCCGATGACTTTGGGACAGGAGTTTGAAGCTTATGCAGCCAATCTTGAAGAAGATATTTCTAAACTAAATAATAACGCACTTCTTTTTGTTGAGATTAATATGGGTGCAACCGCGATTGGTACAGGACTTAATGCGCCACCAATGTATGCAAAACGTTGTGCTCTTAACTTAGCCGAAATTACAGGAATGCCGATGGTAACGGCGCCTAACTTGGTGGAAGCTACGCCTGATACAGGATCTTACGTTATTTATTCTTCGGCGATGAAGCGTCTAGCAGTTAAGATGTCGAAAATCTGTAACGATCTTCGTTTGTTAGCATCGGGGCCTAGAGCAGGATTTTTTGAGATTAATTTGCCACCAATGCAACCCGGATCTTCAATTATGCCAGGTAAGGTTAATCCAGTAATTCCAGAGGTTGTTAACCAGGTTTGTTATAAAGTTATCGGTAACGATTTAACAGTAACATTTGCAGCAGAAGCTGGACAGTTGCAACTTAACGTGATGGAGCCTGTGCTTTGCCATGCGATTATGGAAAGCAACAACTTTATGAGTAACGCTTTAGATACGCTTCGTGAGAAATGTATTGTTGGCATTACTGCTAATAAAGAGGTTTGTCTTAATATGGTTAAAAACAGTATTGGTATTGTTACAGCTTTAAATCCGTATATTGGCTACAAAAATTCAACTAAAATTGCTCAAGAAGCTTTAGAAACAGGTAAAAGCGTTTACGATTTGGTGCTAGAGCATCAGATTTTAACACAAGAAAAACTAGATGCTATTCTTGATCCTGCCAATATGTTGACGCCTCATAATTTATTATAATGTCTAAACTTAAAAAGTTAGTAAAAGCTACTCAAAATATTATTAGTGAACCGAGTTTGCTCAATCTTGTACTAGATGAGAACTCTGTTCGCGAACAAGAACATTTTCAAAAATATCCTAACCTAAAGACATTGCCACTATTGTCTTTTGACGAATTGTTGGGCGTTCCTTTGGATGCGGATGTTGATTTGTTTGTGCTAGATGGAGGCTCTTTACCAACAGATATTGCACTTCTTAAGTCTTTGTCTCAAAATAAGAAAAACTATTTTGAGATCGGAACTTGGCGTGGCGAAAGTGTTTGGAATGTTGCCAAAAACATAGACAATTGCTATACGCTTAACCTTTCGAAAAAGGAAATGATGGATTTAGGTTGGAATCCTAAATATGCAGAATTGCATGGCGTTTTGTCGAAAAAGAATCCAAATATTAAACATCTTGAATCAAATACCAAGACTTTTGATTTTAAGTCTTTGAATCAAAAATTTGACCTTATTTTTATCGATGGCGATCATTCTTACGAAATGGTAAAACACGATACAGAAAAGGTTTTTGAGAATCTAATACACGAGAATACGATTGTTGTTTGGCACGATTACGCTTACAATCCGGAGAAAGTTAGATATGAAGTTTTCAAAGCGATTTTAGATGCCTTGCCTGCAGAACTTCATCAACATCTTTACCATGTCGAAAATACAATGTGTGCAGTTTTTGTAAAAGGAAATTTTAAAACCAAAACTTTTGAAAGTCCAAAAACGCCAGAATCATTGTTTAAAATTACGATTAAACAGAATTCATTTTAATAAAATAAATTTTGAAATTTCTTATCATTATTCCCGCGCACAACGAGGAAGCTTGTATTTTGCAATGTTTGGAGTCATTGGCTCAGCAGAGTTTTCAGGATTTTCGTTGTGTTGTGGTTAATGATGGCTCAACAGATTTAACTCAAGAATTGGTTGAAAAGTTTTTATTAAAACATCCTAATTTTTGGATTAAAAATCTTCAAAAATCCGAGCATCAACCCGGTGCAAAAGTGGTCCAAACTTTCGAAAAAGGTCTTCAATACGAAGATTTATCCGATGTAGATATTATTTGTAAATACGATGCGGATATTGTTTTTCCACAAGATTATCTTTTCAGAATTAATCATGGTTTCGAACAAAATCCCAAATTGGGAATGTTGAGCGGTTTAGTTTATATTCAAAATGAAAAAGGAGATTGGGTTTTCGAAAATTTGTCGTCAAAAGACCATGTTCGCGGTCCTGTTAAAGCTTATCGAAAAGAATGTTTCGATGCAATGAAGGGACTTCGCACAGTTTTGGGTTGGGACAATATCGATGTCATGTTGGCGCAAAAAGCAGGTTGGGAAGTAGCAACAATCAAAGATTTGTGGGTCAAGCATCTTCGTCCAACGGCTTATAAATACAAAAAGCAAAAAGCTGAAAAACTTGGCGAATATTTTTACAATATTGGCTTAGATATGCCTCTTGCTATTATTTCTTCAGCAAAATCTGCCATTAAATCGAAATCTCCTTCCGAGTTTTTTACAAGTATGAAATCTTATCTTAGACAAAAGTCAGAACGGGTTTTGACTAGTGATGAGGTTTTGTATATTCGTCAACTTCGTTGGCAATCGATGTTTAAAAAGTATTTAAAATCAAAGTAAGATGAAGAAAATCGCTTACATTGAGTTGGATACGCATGCCGAAATTGCGAAGAATTTTTTTGAACTTTTTAAAGATTCCAAGACTTTTGAAGTTGATTATTATTTGTCCAAAAAAGTTTTTAAATTGTTTGATGTTAAGTCAAATCATGTTAAACTTTCCGAACCGAGTATTACCCTAGAGCAGTTATCAAAACAAAATTATGATTTGGTGATTATCGGGACGACGCACCGCTATTTTAATACATTTTTAGCGATTCGAGCCAAATATAATTCTGCAATTATTTGTCATAATCTTAATTTTACAAAAGCTTCAAAAACTCAATTATTAAAGTCAGTTTTTGCTAAAGATTTCCGTTATCGCCTCAAACTTTTATTAAAGGAAAGTCTGTTGTCCGCACCAGCTTTGTTTCGAAAAAATCAAAATCTTTTGGTTTTGGACAAAACATTTTCTAACGAAAGATTTCAATATTTAGGTCTATTTTTTAATCAATTTTTAAATGAAGTAAATAACGATGAGGTTTTAAGAATTGTGGTTCCGGGAGCAGCTTCACAAAGTCGTCGAGATTATTTTCATATTTTGGAGAGTTTAAAAAAAATTAAAAATCCAACTTCAAAAATAGAAATTGTTTTTCTAGGAAAAGCGAGTTACGAAATTCAACAAGCTATTAATAGTTTAAAACCAGAACTAAATTCAAAAATTGAGATTATTAGTTTTAATGAAAAAGTATCACAAACAGATTTTGACACTTGGATGCAAAAAGCAGATGTACTTTGGTGTCCTATTCAAAAAGAAACTGAGTTTTTAAGCATTCAAGAATTCTATGGAATTTCCAAAATGACAGGAAATATTGGTGACGCTATTAAATATGGAAAACAAGCAGTTTTTCCTACAAATTATCAAACCAATTTAGATTTTATTTTTAAAGAAAAAGAGGATGTTTGGTCGCAATTTGATGAATTAAAACAGCAAAAACCTAATCAATTTTCTGATTTTTCAAAAGAAAATGTTCGAGCAGAAGCCGAGCAAGTTTTATTAAAAATGATAAAATAATTCTTTATTTTTCGATTTCTAAATTTTCAAAATCTTAAACCTAAAATCAATGTTTTTAAGTTTAAGATTTAGCCAATCAGTCACTTACTAATCCCGTAAAAATTCCCTAATTTTGTACTCTGAAATTTTGGATACGACATGGATTATTTGAAAGGATTGAATGAGTTTCAATATGAGGCAGTTACAACATTAGAAGGGCCATTGATGGTTTTGGCAGGCGCAGGTTCTGGCAAGACTCGTGTGCTTACAATGCGGATTGCGCACCTTATTACCAATGGTGTCGATCCTTTCAATATTTTGGCTTTAACTTTTACCAACAAAGCGGCGCGAGAGATGAAGGAGCGTATCGCAAAAGTTGTTGGCGAAAGTGATGCAAGGTCGCTTTGGATGGGAACTTTTCACTCGGTTTTTGCAAGATTATTGCGTAGTGAAGCGCATTATCTTGGCTTTCCGTCTAACTTTACAATTTACGACACACAAGACAGTCTTAATGTTCTAAAAAAGGTTTTAAAAGAGATGAATATCGACTCTGATGTTTATAAACCTAAAAAAGTTTTGGGACGAATTTCACAATACAAAAATAACCTCATTACGGTTAATGCATACTTCAATAATCCTGAAATAATCGAGGCTGACGAGCGCGCTAACATGAAATTGATGGGCGAAATTTATCGTAAATATGTCGAAACTTGTTTTCGATCGGGTGCGATGGATTTTGATGATTTATTGTTGAGAACCAACGAGTTGTTGACGAGATTTCCAGAAGTTTTAGCAAAATATCAAGATCGTTTTCGCTATATTTTGGTGGATGAGTACCAAGATACCAACCATTCCCAGTATTTGATTGTCAAAGCTTTAGCTTCGAAATTTGAGAATATTTGTGTTGTGGGAGACGATGCGCAATCGATTTACTCTTTCCGTGGTGCGAATATTTACAATATTTTAAATTTCAAAAAAGATTATCCCGACGCACATACCGTGTCTTTGGAACAAAATTACCGTTCGACGCAAAATATCGTCAACGCTGCCAATGTTGTGATTTCTAAAAACTTACAACAGTTTAAGAAAAATGTTTTCAGCGAAAATGAAGAAGGCGAAAAGATTAAAATCTATCGAAGTCTTTCTGATGCCGATGAGGCAAATTTCGTGGCGTCTAATATTTGGGAAATCCGAAATCGCGAGCAACGAAAATTTGAAGAATTTGCGATTTTGTATCGTACCAATTCGCAAACTCGTGCTTTTGAAGATGCTTTGAGAAAACGAAATATTCCGTATCGTGTGTACGGCGGATTGTCGTTCTATCAACGTAAAGAGGTTAAAGATTTAATCGGATATTTACGACTTTTAGTTAACGAAAATGATAGCGAAGCTTTGTTGCGCGTTATCAATTATCCAGCTAGAGGGATTGGTGAAACAACACAAAATAAACTGATTGTTTTTGCTGATCAAAATAATATTTCGATCGCGGAATTATTGAGTAATTTAGGTTTTTATGCGCCAAGATTAGGACTTAATAATGGTGTTCTAAATAAATTGGGAGAGTTTTGGTCGATGATTAAAGCTTTCCAAGTGATGTTAAAACAAGACAATGTTTATAACGTTGCGATGGAAGTGTCGAAACGAAGTGGTTTAATTAAACTTTTAAAAGACGACCAAACACCAGAAGGAATTTCAAGAGTTGAAAACGTTCAGGAATTGTTAAACTCGATGCAAGGTTTCTTGGAAGAGCAACAACAATTGGAAGATGGCGACGCAAGTTTATCCAATTTCCTTGAAAACATTGCGCTTTCCGCAGATACACAACGTAACGATGACGAGGAAGATATGGTGTCGTTAATGACGATTCATCTTTCCAAAGGTTTAGAATTCCCAGTTGTGCATTTGGTTGGTTTGGAAGAAAATCTTTTCCCGAGCTTTATGAGCAGTTCTTCTCGTGAAGAATTGGAAGAAGAGCGACGTCTTTTTTATGTGGCGTTGACAAGAGCAGAAAAGCAAGCTTTTTTTACTTATGCTGTTTCGCGTTTTCAGTGGGGAAAAATTACGGATGCTGAGCCATCTCGTTTCTTAAGCGAAATCGATTCGGATTATTTAGAATTTATAAATCCTGCGATGGAGCGCCGCACGATTAATCGTTCGGGACTTAGTTCTTCAATTTTTGATGAAGCGCCTTCTGCCGAAACGCCGTTCTTTAAAAAGAAAGAAGCGAAACGTACGATTGGTTCTGCACCAAAAGAGGAGGCGGTTCCTAAGAATCTAAAACCTGTTGCAACTGCCAGAATCATTAATCCATCAGGGCAATCGTCGCAAGATATCGAAGTTGGAGATCATGTGAGACACGACAGATTTGGTGTTGGAGAAGTCATTTTCTTAGACGGAACCGATCTTAATAATATAAAAGCTAAAGTTCATTTCGCGAACGAAGGCGAGAAAAATTTAATTTTAAAATTCGCAAAACTTACGAAGATTTAATTCCTATATTGCAATATGATTAAAGCTAAAAATATTCATAAATTTTATGGAAGTTTAGAGGTGCTTCGAGGTGTTGATATCCATATCAAACATGGTGAAGTGGTGTCCATTGTTGGAGAATCTGGTGCTGGTAAATCGACATTGTTACAGATTTTGGGTACTTTGGATACACCGTCTACACCCAATAAATTTGATACAGAAATCAACTTGGATGGACAATCTTTTTTAAATATGAAAGATAAGGAATTGTCAAAATTCCGAAATCAAAATATTGGATTTGTATTTCAGTTTCACCAATTGCTTCCAGAATTTACGGCTTTAGAAAATGTTTTGATTCCTGCGAGAATTGCAAACAAAAACTTGAAAGAAGCGACAGATAAAGCGATTTCTATTTTTGAAGATCTTAACATCGAAAGTAGAATGCATCACAAACCAGGGCAATTATCGGGTGGTGAAGCGCAAAGAGTTGCGGTTGCTAGAGCTTTAATTAATTCGCCAAAGATTATCTATGCGGATGAGCCGACAGGTAATTTGGTCTCGAAAAATGCTGACGATTTACATCAATTGTTTTTTGATTTAAGAGATAAATACAATCAGACTTTTGTGATTGTAACCCATAACACGATTTTGGCCGAAAGTACCGACAGAAAGTTGGTGATGAAGGATGGATTAATTGTTTAAGATTAAAACATGCGTTCTTTTTTTACATTTTTTGTATTCATATTTTTGCTTTCTTGTTCGGATGCGAGTAAGGGACAAACGAATGCAGATTTAGCATCTAGCAAAAATGTAATTGAATTAAAAAACTTTCTAAAATCATCAAATTACAACCAAGATTTAGCTTTTTTAATTGATTTTACTAAAGCTTCGGGAGAATTTCGTTTTTTTGTTTACGATCTTAAAAATGATAAAATTCTTGAAAAAGGATTGGTAGCTCATGGTTCTGGTTCAGAAAAAGGAAAAACAAAAAAGTCTCTAAAATTCAGTAACGTAGAAGGTTCTTATTGTTCGTCACTTGGCAAATATTTTGTTGATGAAAGTTATGTCGGCGATTTTGGAAAGTCTTACAGATTGTATGGTTTGGACGATTCTAACAGCAATGCATTCGATCGAGCTATTGTTTTGCACAAATTAAAATGTGTGCCAGATAAAGAACAAAATGATCCAATTTGTCTTAGTTTGGGATGTCCGATGTTGTCTGATAATTTTTTTAAATTAGTGGAAAAGTATATTGACAATTCGTCAAAGAAAATTATTCTGTTAGCTTATAATTAATTCAAAAAATGAATATCAAATTCTTAGCTGAAGATGATCGTCCGCGCGAAAAATTTTTACTAAAAGGTAAAAATGCGTTGTCGGACTCGGAGTTGCTTGCCATCATTATGGGAAGTGGCAACCGTGACGAATCTGCTGTAGAATTGGCGCGACGTATTTTGGAAACGGTTGATAACAATTGGCATCAATTGAGTCTTTTGTCTGTTCAAGATTTGATGAAATTTAAGGGTGTTGGCGAAGCAAAAGCAATTTCTATTGCAACAGCTTTAGAAATCGGAAACAGGAAAGCTTTACAAGAAGTTCCTGATAAAATCCAAATTGGCTCTAGCAATGATGCTTACAAGGTTTTTAAGGTTTTTCTTTCGGAATTAAGACATGAGGAGTTTTGGGTTTTATTTTTAAATCAAAGTAATAAAATTATACATAAATCTTGTTTGTCGCAAGGTGGCATCGCGCAAGCGGTTGTCGATATTCGATTATTGTTTCGTTCAGCATTAGAACACGTTGCAACTAGTATTATCGTGGCCCACAATCATCCATCGGGAAGTCTGAAACCTAGTGCTGAGGATATTAAAATAACCAAAGAAATAAAAGAAGCAGGAAAATTATTAAAAATTGAACTGTTAGATCATTTGATTCTTTCGCAAAAATCTTATTTCAGTTTTGCGGACGAAAACATGCTGTAGATTATGATTAGAAAAGTAAAGTATCAAGATATTGATTTTGAAAAGTATAAAAAATGTTTAGACACTTCAGTACAACGGAAAAGTTATGCTTATCCACATTATCTTGATGTCGTAGCTGGTAAAGGCAACTGGGAAATCCTTGTGAAAGGTAATTACGACGCAGTTATGCCAGTGCCGTTACAAAAAAAGCTGGGAATGAAATTCGCCATTGTACCGATGCTGTGTCAGCAACTTGGGGTGTTTTCAAAGATTGATGATGTTGAAGTTAATCAAGAGTTTTATGATGCTTTGTGTCAACATTATGCGGTTTGGTATTATGCTTTTAATGATGTCAATGTTTTAAAAACCGATTTAGCTTCAAGGAAGAACTTCATAATTCCTGGGGGTAATTATGAAGAAATTCGACAAAAATATTCACCAAAAAGAAAACGTAAATTACGATTAGATCAAGAAGTTTTGGAAAATTCTGAACGTACTTTGGTTACCGATTTTTCCGAAATTAGAAATTTCATTCAAAATAATAGTACTGGTGTGGAAGGCCAAGATTTGGATGAGTTTATTTTACGTTTTGAGAAATTTCATAAACTAAATTTCGTTAAGTTTTATGGTTTTAAATACCATAACAAATGGATTAATATGATCGCCATGTACGAAGATGACTTTTCGGCGATACTTTTGGGGACGTTTAATGATAAAGAATTTGTTAAACTTAGTGGTGCTTGCGTTTTGATAGACGACGCTATAAGATTAAATGTCGAACATAGAATATTTGATTTTGAAGGGAGTGAGCTTCCAAATGTTGAAGAGTTTTTCCGTGGATTTCGCCCAGAACTAAAGCCTTACCATAGTTTTTCGAATCCTAAATCTAAAGTTATTCAAAAGGCTTTTTTCAAATTGTTTTCCTAGAATTTTTTAATTTATATTAAGCTTTTGTAAAGCAAATAACTTTTATTAAATATTTTAGTAAAAACAAGCATAATTATTATTAATTTTGCAACCTCATTTAAAATAAAAAATGTTCGACTCAGATTATTTTCCTTATGCCGTTACAATCTTGATTGCCATACCTTTTTTGGTGTTCGCAAAACAGTTTGTCTATGGCTTTCTTGACCTTAAGAAAAAGGAACTACAACTAATCTCGGGGAAATCGAATAACGATATTAAATTACAAGCTTACGAAAGAATGACGCTTTTTCTTGAACGTCTAAAGCCTTCGAATCTTGTCATGAAATTTGATAAAAACCTAGCCGTTCATGAGTTTTTATTTTTAGTTGAAAAAAGTATTAACGAAGAGTTTGAGTACAATGCATCACAACAATTGTATGTTAGTCAAACTTCGTGGGATAATATTTTGACTTCTAAAAATAATGTCATCCAGCTACTTCATAAAACATACGAAAATCTTAGTGAGGACTCAAAACTTGAAGATTTTAAAACCGTATTCTTAATGAATTATGTTAATGACGAAGACTATATCAGCGAAAGCATCGACGGCTTAAGAAATGATGTTAATAAATTAATTTAAAGATAAATAGTTTTATAAATTATGATTCCAAATTTTAAATCGCATCCTTGGCACGGAATTGCTGTTGGACCAGATGCGCCAAACGTAGTAACGGTTTTTGTAGAAATCGTACCTTCTGACACGATCAAATACGAAGTAGATAAAGAAACTGGTTTCCTTAAAGTGGACCGTCCTCAAAAATTTTCTAACATTATCCCTGCGGTTTACGGTTTTGTACCAAGAACTTATTGTGATGAAGAAGTTAAAAAATTAGCTATCGAAAGAGGTTCTACAGATGTTACAGAAGGTGACCACGATCCATTGGATATTTTGGTGTTGAGTTCTCACAACATTCATTCAGGTGGACTTTTGATGGATGCTATTCCAATTGGAGGTTTCAAAATGATTGACAAAGGAGAAGCTGATGACAAGATTATTTCTGTGTTAGTTGACGACCAAGTTTACGGTCATATTCGTGATATTTCTGAACTTCCAAAAGCTGAGGTTTCTAGATTACAACACTACTTTTTGACTTACAAAAATTTACCTTTCGAACCTGCAAATTGTAGAATTGATGAAATCTACGGTGCAGAACATGCGAAAGAAGTTATTGTTGCTTCTCAAAAAGATTATGCTAAAAATTACGGTGGATAATTTTTAAAATAAAATTTCAAGATTTATAAAAGAGTAGGCATTTTGTCTGCTCTTTTTGTTTTAAATGACTTTCGTTTAAATTTTAATACAGATTCATTTTTAAATTTCAATAAGATTTTAAATAAACTTCTAAATTATTATTTTTGCTTTAGTATTTGATATTTTTTATATATTTATCAAACCAATCACATTTTTAATATTAAAACGATAAACTATGGATTTATTTTATTTAGTTCCTCTATTTGGAGTAGTCGCCTTATTGTATACTTTTTTTCAGAGTAATTGGGTTAGCAGGCAGCCTGCAGGCAATGACCGAATGAAAGAAATTAGTGGTTACATCGCCGACGGTGCGATGGCTTTTTTAACCGCAGAATACAAAGTTCTCACTTATTTTGTTATAATCGTTGCCTTGTTATTAGGCTTTATGGGTTTTTCAAATTCTAATTCGCATTGGTCAATCGGTTTAGCTTTCGTTATTGGCGCAGTTTTCAGTGCATTAGCTGGTTTTATCGGTATGAAAATCGCGACCAAAGCCAATGTTAGAAC
>JAEXRP010000085.1:0-24020 GCA_023440705.1 Bacteroidota bacterium | reverse complement strand
CTCTTTTTATGACTTCGGGACATAATCTTCTTCGGCTATTTCTTCAGCAGAAATTTCGATAAGATTTCCTTTAAAATCAATTTCTTTTTTTCGGTCAAAACTTACAAAATTGACATTGACTTCCGATGCATCATCATCGGTTGTATAAAACTTTTCTCCCTCAGGAAATCGAAAGTACAACATAATTATTTGCGGATTACGATGTTAGTCATCGTGGTATGGTTAAGAAGTTCACCTTTTTCGTTACGGATTTCGATTTCAGAATAGTGCAAAGTCGCGCCTTTTCTGATAAATCTTGCAGTACCCGTTACGATGCCTTTTGTAGCACTTTTTAGGTGGTTAGAGTTGATGCTAGTTCCAACAGCATAATATTTGTCCAAATCCAAAGCTGTAACAGAAAGCGTCGAACCTAGACTTTCTGCCAATACACAACTTGCGCCGCCGTGCATAAGTCCCATCGGTTGATGCACCTTCCAAGTTACAGGCATTGTTGCAGTAAGACTGTCTTCGGTAATATCAATAAATTTAATGTCTAGAACTTCTAATATTGTATGTTTGCACCATTCGTTAAGATGCTTCAGTTTTGCTTCTTTCGTCGCTTGATCCATTTTAATAAAAACTTAAATTAATAGATTTGGGGATTCCAATTTTCTGGAACTCTAGGTGTTACTTTTTTAAGGTAGTTTTGGATTTCCTCCATCACATCTTCATAAGAACGTGACACCAAATCTTCGTAGCTAATTTTGTAACCTAAATATAGAGTTTTGGTAGCAAAATCTCCTGTTGCCATTACTAAAGGCACTTTAGCTTCTAATGCCATGTGATAAAAACCTTTGCGCCATTTTTCAACACGAGATCTTGTGCCTTCTGGCGTAATCACCAAACTGAAACTCTCTTTTTTGAATTGATCCGCTACAAACTGCACCAAATTATTTTTTTGTGATCTGTCGATACCAATACCGCCAAGCCACTTTACTACGAAACCGTACCAAGCTTTGGTATGTGCATCTTTAATGATGATTTTAAGAGGTTTTTGCAACTTCCAATATGCGAAGTTACCCAAGATAAACTCGATGTTATGTGTGTGAGGCGCCACAACCAAAACGCAACGGTCGAGATTGTCAACGTCGCCGTCTAGTACAATCTTCCAACCCATTAATTTTAGCATCAAGCTTCCTATCAGTTTTTTCATAAGTAATTATTTATGACAAAAAAAAGTATAACCAATATGGCTATACTTTACAAAGCTACATAAAAAATAGCGTTATATTTTGATAAAATATTTATTTTATTTCCGTATATTCTTGATGAGAATATTTACGGAATGACCTTCTGCTTCTAAGAATTTTAGAATAAGTTAGATACGAAATCTACAACTTTGATAGCGAATTCTATGACGATTTGGATCATGAGATTTGGTTTTTATAGTTAACAAAATTAGTGTTTATTTTTCATATTAATATTTCTTTTTAGTTAAAATATTTTAAAGTTATAACTAAAAAGTAGATTTCATTATTTAGTAGCTTTTATTGTCACTTCTTTTTTACCATCTTTAATATTAATGTCAAGATCGTTAAGTTCTGTTTTATCAATATTAAGTTTGTCTAGAACAGCGTCAGCGCTGTCAACATGGTATCTTTTTCCGTTGATTCTTACATGGTCGTCATCATTAGATCGATACTCTATCGTGCTACCATTAATTTTGATTTTATTCTTTTCAATACTGATTCCTGTATTGTTGCTATTTCCGTTAGAGTAGTTGTCATAGTCAAAATCTTGGCTGTCGCTGCTGTCTGGATTGTTGTCGTCATCAATATCACCACGGAAACTAACGTCGTTACCATTTTCTTTGATGATTTTCATACTTTTAGGAACAACCAATTCATAATCCACTCTATAACTTCTGAATCTATAGTCATAAGGATAAGAGAAATAGTTAGGTAACAAAACTCTATTGCCAACAACTTCTACAGGAACTGACATCCTAAGCGGCGTGTTATAACCTTCACCATCTTTTTTAATGATAAGATATGGCGTTGTTACGTTGTCTTTTCTAATAACTTCAACACTTGGATAATCTTGCTTGTAGATAACTTTTTTGTCAGAGTAGATTCTTCCCCAATAACCTTTGAATTGTTGTGGAATTGTCACATTTTTACTTCCTACAATTAGACTGTCAGATTTTGAATTAATCGATACATTCTCTGTCTCTTCATTATGACCTTCGAACTGACTTTCAACCGAAATTGCACTGTATGCAAAAACCCCAACTACACCTAACCAAATAAGCCCTAAAATCGCCATGAAAGTCCCTACATAATTGAATTTTGATTTTGGAGAGAAGATTTTAATCGCCAATAACAAAAAGCAAATACCACACATTAAAACTGGGATCCCAGCCAAAGCCAACATTAGGTAAGACATATTGTTTTCTTGTAGATAGAATGACAAATTATCACCAACATTAAAACTTCCAGTATTAAAAGCTGCGAAAATCGCAAATAATCCAATGAAAGATCCAGCTGTACAAAGTATTGCGAAAACGCCTACAACATATTTTAGAACATTCCAGATGCTGCTTCCAGCATTGTTGATGCTTTGTTTGTTGTTGTCGTAGATTTCGCCAACGCGTTGTGTTGACTCGTTCGCGAATTGTACAATCTTACCTGACTCTTCTTTTAAATTATCAAAATTAAGCGGTTTTCCTTTTAGCTTTAGATAATCTGAAGCCGATTCTGCTTTTGGAAGTACCATCCAAAGGATTCCGTATAATAATAAAACCAATAGAGAAGATCCTGGCGCTACCAAAAGTAGGATAAAAGTACCAACCCAGATTAGTCGCATCCATGTAACATCTAGTCCAAAATATTCTGCTAGACCAGCACAAACACCAGCTATTTTTTGTTGACCTGGATCGCGGAAAAGCTGTCTTTGTCCGTTAACATTTCTGCTAAAGTTAGATCTAGATTTTTGATTATTTTGTTTACTTTCAGAAAAGTAAGCTTCTTCTTGTTCGTCGATTTGTTCTGGTGTGCCGATTTGGGCAATCACTTTTTCAACATCGATATCGTTAATAACTTCTCTTTTGCCAAGGCTTTCTTTGAAGATTTCAACCATACGGATCTCAATGTCGTGCATCACTTCGTCCGCTTCGGTTGCATCTAGAGAACTACGCAACGCATTAAGATAGTCGCTAAGTTTTATATAAGCATGCTCATCAATGATGAAGGAAAATCCTGCGAGTGCTATTGATAATGTCTTGTTCATAGTTTTAGTGTTATTGTGGTTTTGTAATTTGGTTAACCGACTCTGTCAGTTCGTTCCAAGTATTTTGTAATTCTTTCAAGAAAAGACTACCTTTTTCGGTAATTTGATAATACTTTCTTGGTGGTCCGCTTGTAGATTCTTCCCAACGGTAGTTAAGGAATTCTCCATTTTTCAATCTGGTTAGTAACGGGTAGAGCGTGCCTTCTACCACATCCAGTTTTCCTTTTTTGAGTTCGTCAATCAGATCCGAGACATACATTTCTCGACTCTGAATAAGGCTCAAAATACAGAACTCCAGAATGCCTTTACGCATTTGCGCTTTTGTATTTTCTGTATTCATAGTGTTTTATGATTATTAATGATCGTTATTCTCGAAAAGCGACTTAGCTTTTCTACGCAGTTTAAGTAATATTACATAGCAAAGATATGTATTAAGTTTGGTATCATGCAATACAAAGTAGTAAAATATTTTCAGTAGCACATTTAACTCATTGATTTTCAGTCGTAAAATTTTTAGGAGCCGAGAACCTGCTTTCGCTACTCGCTGTTACAAAGCCAAGTTTTTGGCCATATTTTTTGTAACGAGCTCATACATGCCGCTCAATCAGGGCTAGGGATTTGCGGGTTTTATTTTGGATTTTGGATTTATAATTTGAGAATTAGGATTTGTTCTTATGTAGCTCTTACCTTATTGTGGATAGATTTCAATTTAACTAAATTTACTCCTTAAGCCCTTCAAACTTCCCAGATTTTGAATGTCTTTTTAAAACAGTCTTATCAACTATGTTTAATACAAGGAAGGATTTCGTTTAAGATTAGCTAACGGAAGAACTTAGCTAAAATAAATAACACGAATTTCATTAAGCCTTTCAGGGTTTGAAACCCTGAAAGGCTTTCTTGTCTAAATATTTTATTAATTATAAATTGATAATTCATAATTCATAATTCATAATTCATAATTCATAATTCATAATTCATAATTCATAATTCATAATTCATAATTCATAATTCTTAATTCATAATTGATAATCCATAATTCCCAGAAATTTTAAAAATTATCCGTTGTCCGCGTCCCAGATGGAACGGCATGTTGGAGCTCGCGCCGCAGGTGCGGGCAATAGTGTTGGCGTGGCGCAGCGACTAGTGACAGCTGGTTAAGACGCCCTTAGAGCTTGTTTAAAAATTTTACCGAAAGATTTTTTTTAAATATCCACACCTTCTTTAATAATATTTAAACAGGCTCTTAAAAAATAATAATTAATAGTTAAAGTAAATTATTTGTAACCTTTTGGCAAACTTCTTCGTATAATATAATAGAACTCTACATTGAGTGATTTTATAATGAGACAGTTAAAAATTACAAAACAGGTTACCAACAGGGAAACCGCTTCGCTAGACAAATATCTACAGGAAATTGGTAAAGTAGAATTGATCACGGCTGACGAAGAAGTAGATTTGGCACAACGTATCCGCGCCGGCGATAGAGCTGCATTGGAAAAACTTATTAAAGCCAACCTTCGTTTCGTAGTATCCGTATCTAAGCAATACCAAAACCAAGGTCTTTCTCTTCCGGATCTTATCAATGAGGGCAACTTGGGCTTAATGAAAGCTGCTAAACGTTATGATGAAACTAGAGGTTTCAAATTTATCTCTTATGCGGTATGGTGGATTAGACAATCTATCTTGCAAGCTTTGGCTGAGCAATCGAGAATTGTAAGACTTCCGTTGAACAAAATCGGTTCTATCAACAAAATTAACAAAGCCTATGCACACCTAGAGCAAGAGAACGAAAGACCGCCTTCTCCTGAAGAATTGGCTGAAGTGCTTGACATGAGCGAGGACGACATCAAAGAGTCTATGAAGAACTCTGGTCGTCACCTATCGATGGATGCTCCACTTGTTGAGGGTGAAGACTCTAACCTATACGACGTTTTGCGTTCTGGAGAATCTCCTAGTCCTGATAAAGACCTAATGCTAGAGTCTTTGCAGATCGAGATCGAAAGAGCTCTTAATACTTTGACGCCTAGAGAAGCTGACTTGGTGAGATTGTATTTTGGACTGGGTGGTAAGCATCCTATGACTTTGGAAGAAATCGGGGAAACATTCGATCTTACAAGAGAGCGTGTTCGTCAGATTAAAGAAAAAGCAATCAAACGTCTGAAACATAATTCGCGAAGCAAAATCCTAAAATCATATTTGGGTAAATAATTTTAACGATTTTAATATCTAAGCCTCAACTTTGTTGAGGCTTTTTTTTGCAATTAGCATTTTTCTTCATGTAGCTCAATACCACTTAAGGTTTTTTCCAAAGACAACTTCTGCGCCTTAGATAGCTGACCGATTTTGTACTGAAGCTTCTTCTTGCCATGAGAAGTCGATAGCGTTATCGACAAATAATTGGATAATAAAAAAGAGCTCAAATCGTATGATAAAACATTAGCAAAAGGAACATCCAAAACAGGAAAATTCGGTCCTTTTTTAAGCGGATGTCGATATTTAACAGTCAACACAAAAGTACTGACTTCAACGATGAGATATTTCAGTTTGATAAGTTTCAACAAGTTTATAAAAAATAATCCGAAAGCGATACAAACTACAAAAATGCTCTTCTGAAAAAAGTAAGCAAAACATGTAATCAAGAATAATACACTTGTGATAATTGCGACTATGTAGAATGTTAAGGATACTTGTTTATAATTAGTAAATTTCGTTTTCATAACTCTTAATAAAAAAATTGAGGCTTTCGCTAATTCAAGTCAAAACGGAAAGCAGGTAAATATTGGAAAAACTTTGTTTATTAAAAATCCCGCCTCCGAGTTCTAAGACTTTTACCATAAAGATGTTTGATCAAACAAAAAGACATTTAGCAAAATATTTAAAATTCAATAATTGAAGTAAATAAGTATTCATTATTATAAATTATACAATCATAAACATTTATTACAAACTATAAATCAAAATTAAACATATTTAATGTGAAAATAAAAACAAATAAGCTAAAACTGAGATGTATCATTTTAACAGAAAGTCAAAATGAAAATATTGAAATTTAAAATTTCAAAGCTATAAGTCAACTGCCACAACTATCGTCAAATTATAATAATTTTCTATCCTGAAAATTCATAAATAATAATTTACTTTTAAAGAAATAACAATATATTAAAAATGAAAATCTGGTATCAGCAGTAGCCTGTATTTTAAGTAAATAATTTAACATATTTTATAATATTAATAAAACGATGCTAAAATACGAATTAATATGTAAAAATAAATCTTTAAACAATGTATTATTACTAAATTTATTAACCTAATCTCAAAAGAAAATCAAATGCTAATAAAAGCAAACTATGTCATCATTTTCTACATCATTAATATTCTAGTTGGTGTATTGGGTATTCTATTACATTACGAAGCTCATCCGATTTTTGGATATATATTTTCAATTGTTCAAATTGTTTTTTTTGCTTTTGCTGGCTATCTTAATGCGAAAAATGATAAAAAAATACAATCAATTTGTTGGATAGGACTATTTAATTTATTAACAGGTTTAGCTAGTATATTTGCGATAGAAGTGCTTGGCGCTCACTTCAACTTTTTAGGAGGAAGTTCCGATTCGTATCTTATTATTTTGGTACATTACTCAGTCAACTTATACCTCTACCCTTTTCTTGAACTTCTTGAAAACATCAATGATATATTGCCAATAATATTCGTTATTTTTTGCTCATTCCTATTTCCGTTGTTTGGTTTTTGCATTGGAAAATATTTGCATTCGAGCAAAAAAGAATAGAAGAAAAATTTTTGTATTACTTAAAATTATTAAAACATCATTTTCTGTTTCATTTAATACTTTTCACTAAAATTAAACTTCAAATACCGACGAAAACGCTTTCACAACAATATTATTTTATTATGAATAGATATAAAACCCTTTGATTAAATAAGAACTTTGCATCAGTTTTGCTTTCGGATGCTTAATAGCAAATAACAAAAAATAATGTTATTTTTAATAAATAATTTTACACAAACGCAATGAAAAATCATTTTTTTATAGTTTTGACATTTATCTCAAGTTTCAGTTTTGCACAAGACAAAATCCAAAGAATCTTACCCAAGCAACCCATTTATATCGATCTTTTGGATGATTTAGGAAATCCATTGAAGGGCGTTCCAGTCTTAGTTCTCAATTATTTTGCGGAAAAAGAAGGAAGCTATTTATTTTATTTTAATGAAGCTAAATCTAAAAGCGAATCTTATCTAACAGAAAATCCAAAAGATCTGTATGCAGGACTTTACATTGAAGATCATGGCGGAATTTTGGAGCTTATCACTTTTAAAGATTTTGCAAGTCCACTTTCAGAACCTTCTTATTTACTGGATTATTGCGTTGCTGAAGATGTAGACAAAAACAAAAGTCCCGAGTTTTATTTGACCTATTTCGAAGCTTCGGATGGATTGGACGCCAAACCTTTAAAAATTATCGTTTATTCAAAAAATGAGAAAAATTTTGTAAAATCAAAAATCACAGCTTGGATTCCATATCAACCAGAAGACAAATACAAAGTTGAGAAAGATGAGAACTATAAAAAGTTACCAAAAAGCATTCAAGCAAAAGCAGAAAATTTATTAAAAAAAGCGCAATTATCATTACAACAAGAGAAAAAAGCTTAATGAATAAAGAAGAGAATTCTGCAATTCAAAATCGAGCTGCAGCAGCTTACTCTAAATATCAAAAAATCTCTTTAAAGTCGGCTAAAAATCTTCTCGTGTCTAGTTGGTAATTTTAAAAAAAACACTTAAAAACTAAATGAAAAAACTTAATTTATTTTCGCTAATCTTTGCATTAATCTTTTCGTTACAATCTTGTGCGCAAGAGTCCAAAACCTATTGAAAAATTAAAGACATATACAGGGAAGACAAACAGGAATTCCTTGGTCTTAATGGAATTTATATGAAAGAAATTCTCAAGCAAAACTTCCATTTTATTAGAGAAAACAATACTCTATCATTTGACCTACCATCAAAATTTGAACTCGATTAAAAAACTTTAAAAGATTGAACCAAATCCAAATAATCGATCAAGAATATTATGAAATGTATGATCAAAATTTTACAGCGGGATCTATTAACATAGGATATAATTTTATTCTTAAATAATCTTTTTTTTAAATAGATATAGAATAACAAAACGCACTAACTTTTCTTTTGGTGCGTTTTGTTTTGTATACATTACTAGCTTTACGACAAATCAATCTTATCTTAGCTAAAATAAAACATCATTATGCTATCATCTGCAAACATAGACATCGAAGGTGCGTTAATACTATTAGCCTTACTAATCTTCTTTTGCGCGGGATTTATCGCCCTTATCATAGTTTTTATTATCAACAAAGTTCAAAAGAAAACAAAAAGTGGACTTTATTATTTTCTTAGCTTTGTTCTTTCTGGCATTGCTGTTCTTACATTAGCAACGATAATATTTTTTGCTATTTTCTTTTCAAATATGTGATGACTACAAATCCATTTATCAACGACAATAACTTTATTTTTAAAGGTTTTCTATGAATAACGAACTTGTTGAAAAAATTAAACTAGCTTTTGCCGATGTAAAACTCGAAGATGGCATTGGATTATGGGAAGCGCAAGGCATCGACAATTATGCAGACGAAAAACAAATTTTGGATCTTCGTAATAAAGATGAACGCGAAAATTTGCATCAGATTCCATATCAAGACATTGCATTAGCGAGCACTTCTTTGTCCTTTGTAGATGCAAAAGGAATGCGATTTTTACTAGCTCAATTTTTAATTTTTGATGTGTTGGAAAAGGACATTTGCAAAGAAGAATTATTTGATGCTCCTGATGTTGTGTTTATATTGACTAATGATCTACAAAGTGAATATAAAGAAATTCAATTTCGACTTTTAAATAGTCTCCAAATGAAAGCGATTATCGATTTTTTAAATTATAAACTTGAGCAAAACCTTAATGATTACGAAGTTTCAGAAATTAAAAAAGCTATCCAACACTGGCAACAAAAAGTTTAGAATAAAATAAATAGTGCGAAAACTTAGAGCATTTCTGTCATTTATTTGTCATATTTTCAAAAATAGAAAATAAAATTACAAAAAGTATAAAAACAAGAAAAACCGCTATTGTAGCGGTTTTATAAGCAGAGAGGAAGGGAAATGAACCTTATTATATTCAACATATCTAATTTTATATAAAACTGCTATTTATCAATATTTTACATATATTTGTATAAATTAATATGCTTAGTTTTTATGTCTAAATATAGAAGAACTAGCACCTAAACTGGCACCTAATGAATTCTACTTTTAAACTTAAAGATCCTAATAGTGAAAAGGAAACTTTGATTTATTTCCGTTCATTTTTCAGCAATGAAAATAAGAATTTCATCTACTCTACTGGTGAAAGAATAAAACCTTCCGAATGGGATTTTGAACACAGACAACCAAATGACCTAAATGGAAGGACAAAACGTGCAGAAAACCACAGGGGTATAAAAAAACAATTAGATAGATACATTGGGTATTTCACTGAAATCGTAAATCGTTACAAAAATATCGGTGAACATCTAACTACTGATATCATAAGGCAAAGGTTTGATGAAGAATTTAAAAAAATTAAGGTGAAAGAAGATTTTTTTAGACTTTATGAGCAATTTATTGATGAGAAAGCTAATGATTATACTGGAAAAGGAATATCAAAATCAACGAAGACCAGATATGAACATAATAAAAATCTACTTCTCGAATTCCAAAACTACTCTAAAATAAAAATCACTTTAGGGAGCTTTAACGAAAAAACTTATAATAAATTTCTTAAATATTGCATTGAGATAAAAGACCATTCTGCCAATACCATTCATCGTGATGTTGGATTGTTGAAGACATTCCTTTATTGGGCATTAAACAAAAAGTACAGCTATAATAATGATTTCATTAGCTTCAAAAAACCTCCGAAATTTCGTACAGATGAAATAGCTTTAAATTACGAGCAAGTTGAATTTATTTACAATTATGACTTCAGTGATAATAAAAGATTGGAAAGGGTACGTGACCTTTTTGTTTTTGGATGTACGACAGGAATGAGGTTTGGCAATTACAGCACAATTTCAAGAAGTGATATTGATGGTAATTTTATCCGGGTTATCGATTTAAAAAGTAAATCTAAGAATCTAGCTATTCCTTTAAACAGTATTTCTAAAGCAATACTCGAAAAGTATGATTATAACCTGCCTAGTATTACAAATCAGAAGATGAATGAGTATATTAAGGAGGTTTTTAAAAAGCTGGAATTTACTGATGAAATAAAGAAGACTATGAAGTATGGTGATGAGTTGGTAGACCAAAAAGCTGAGTTTTGGACAAGAATTTCCTCACATACTGCTAGAAGAAGTTTCATCACGATAATGAAAAACAAACGAGTTCCGGATAAAGTAATTATGAGTTACACTGGTCACACCAGTTTAGAAGTCTTCAATGCTTACTACAGACCAAGTGAAGATGATAAGATCAACTATATGAATGAGGTTTTTAAGTAGTCATTAAGTTAGAGTACACAAAAAACCTTTATGGACGTTGGATTCTTTCGAATAATTTACAGATTATGCTATGATGATTTACTATTCAATAAAAATGAGAAAGATTGAGAGGCTTTTGTGAAAGAGCAGATAAAACACCAAGCATAAATCCAGTAAAATTATCCTCAATGAAAGACTGATCAATGAGTTTACAAGCTTAAATATTATTATATTAGTAGATAGTAAAGTTAAGTAATAAACTTACTCTGTTATAATTAGATTTATATGATAAAATATGAATTACATCGGTTAGGATGGCACGACTTCCAACAACTCTGTCTAACAATTGTACGAGAAATCTTAGGACAAACTGTAACTAACTTTTTAGATACAAATGATGCTGGTATCGATGGTGCTTTTTCAGGAACTTGGAAACAAAAAAATGATGAAGATCTGAACGGACATTTTATCATTCAATGTAAGTTTACTCATAAAGTACAGAGTAATTTAAAATTAAGTGACCTCACTGATGAGTTCGTAAAAATTGAAAGGCTCGTTGCTGAAGGACGATGTGATTGTTATATTCTTATGACCAACGCTGGAGTTTCTGGTCAATTTGAATTGGTTTATTCAAAGAAGCTAGAAAAATTAGGTGTGAAAAAATGGAGAATCTTTGGAAACGATTGGATTTCTAATCAAATAACAGAGAGTAATAGGCTAAGGGCATTAGTGCCTAGAATTTATGGATTAGGAGATTTAAGTCAGATTCTTGATGAAAGAGCTTACTCACAAGCTAGAGAGCTACTTTCATCAATGAGAGATGATCTTTCAAAAATAGTTATTACATCATCATATTATAAGGCTGCAGAAGCAATGAATGAACACGGATTTGTTCTTATTATTGGAGAGGCGGCAGCAGGAAAAACAACGATTGCTTCTCTCTTAGCAATGGCGGCAGTTGATCAATGGCAACAAACTACATTCAAGCTAGACACTCCCGATTTAGTAACTAAACATTGGAATCCTACTGATCCTAATCAATTTTTTTGGATTGATGATGCATTTGGCGTAACACAGTATGAGTCTGGTCTTGTTAATAGATGGAATCATATTTTGATAGAAATAAAAGCAATGCTAAAGCAGGGCGTTAAAATCGTGATGACATCTCGTGATTACATTTACAAGCGTGCAAGAAATGATTTAAAAGAAAGTGCATTTCCGCTATTTAATGAAAGCCAAGTTGTTATTGATTTACATAAATTAACCCTTGATGAGAAACAAAAGATACTTTACAATCATATTAAACTTGGTAATCAACCAAAATCATTTCGGACAATAATCAAACCCTATTTAAACGGTGTTTGTCAAAATAATCGTTTTATTCCTGAAACTGCAAGGAGATTAGGTGATTCCGTATTCACTAATAATCTTTCAATAAATGAATATTCGCTACAAAATTTTGTAGAGAAGCAGGAGAGCTTTTTAGAAGATGTGATCAGGAGTCTTGATAATGACTGTAAGGCTGCCTTAGGGCTTGTATATATGAGTAGTGGTCTTCTAATTAGTCCATTAGAGTTAGAGGAAAATGAAATTAACCTTCTTGCTAGGATGGGTAGTAGTTTGGGTAATTGTGTTCAGGCATTTGATTCTATGAACGGAAGCTTAGTACAGCACACATTTATCGATGACAATATGGTGTGGCGATATAAACATCCTACAATCGGCGACGCTTATGCGAGGATAATCACCCAAAGCCCAGAGTTACTAGAAATCTATTTGAGGGGCACTAATGTTGAAAAATTATTAGAGCAAATAACGTGTGGAGATATTGGTCTGGAAAAGACAATTGTCGTTCCTAAGAAGATGTTTAATATAGTACTTGAGCGAATGCTTTCATTTAAAGAATCAAAGTCGTACAAACTATCATATTTATCTGAATGGGACGCTTTAAAAAAGTTGCTATCCTTTCTCTCAAGAAGATCATCTAAAGAATTCCTGAAATTATTTGTGAATGAAAAACCTGAAATTTTTGATATTATTGTTAAGCCAACAATGTACTTTTATTATTCTAAGGAAATAGATACAGTTGTTAAATTAAATAGGTTTGGATTGCTACCTGAAAAGTACAGGAAAAAGTTTGTAGAATACATTTCTCATCATACTGTCGCGGGTGATGATCTCTATGTACTTAGAGATGAAAATATGCAATCTGTTTTTTCTTTTGAAGAATTACAGGAGCTAAAACAAAAGATTAGAAATGACTTATTACCTCAAATATCTGACGTCAGACAAAAATATGAGAATATTTTTAACGATTACGATGATTACACGCCAGAAGAGCATATGGAAGAATTCTATGAAAAGATAAATATTCTGCTTGAGGAGTTTGACGAGGAAGATTCTATATGTCAAATTTTAGAGAAAGAAAGAAAAAAAGCGAAGGACTGGGCTGAGGAGACTGATTATGAAAAACGAGAAATGCCACAAAGAAAATTAGATTTACGGGATGAAAATGAACAACTAATTAGCTCAAGGAGTATCTTCGATGATATCGATCAGTGAAAAAATGATTTTCTTAATTTTTTTCTTATTAAAGCACGGAATTTTAGTCAAGATAAGTTTTTTATTGACCAACTTAAATATTTGCAAACCAATAGCATCAAAGATGTGAGACAATTCGAGCCAACAAAAATAAAATAATTGAATTTTTTAGTAATTCTATAAAGACAAGGAACAAATTTGATTTAAAAATGTATAACAAAAAAATCTATGGACGTTGGAATTTTTGGGAAGAATTTGCAGGCTATCCAATGATGATATATTTCTGGATTAGAAGGCAAAAAATTCACGAACGTTTACGAAGGAGAGTTGAAAAAGCGCAACAAAAATCCTCTAAAATCGCTCTCGATGAAAAGTTGAGAAATGAATTTTTGATTAGATATGAAAAGTTAGACAATTTCTTCAGTTTTCATTTCAGAGATATTGATGCATCAAGAAATCACAATTTTGAAGAAAAGATTCAATACTGTTTGGATCAATATAAAAAAGAATCAAACACCCTGTTAAGTCCAAGTAATCTGATGAAATTGCAGGGCAATTTTTTAAATGGTGCCGAAACTACACTTTTTCTATATTTCGCCTTAAAACATAAAACAAATAGAGAAATTAGTTTATCTGATATTATGATTGGTGATAACAGTTCAAAAATTTTCCTCGCTTTTTTAAAAGACAAAAAATTTATCGATGAAAATCATAACCTGCTAGTAGATCAGAAATCTTCATTTATAAGAATTCACCGTTTTTTAAAAGACAATCACATAATCAATCCAGATTTTCAAGATACTACAATAATCGAGGCTATGGTAAATGAATATAATACCAATTTTGACAAAGGAACATTTTCAAGGGCAGTAACTGTGAAACCCAGTGATTTTGAGGAAAGTATCTACAAAGAATTATCTAAGCTGTTTAATATCAGGTATTAAACTATACGCAATTGAGTAGAATTGCATTATTAGTTATTCCAACCATACAATTTTGTCTGCAAATAAATATCACAGATTATGCAGACAACAAATCCATTCCAAACCATTCTCGACGAATTAGGGGAAGTGAAAGACTTACTTTATTCCCTTAAAAAAGAACCTGAAATTGAGTTAAAAAAGAAACTATACTCTATCAAAGAGTGTTCAGAAATTCTTAAACTTGATTATCAAACCGTACGCTCACACATTTTAAAAGGTAACATCAAAGCGGAACAGATCGGAAGATTCTACAGGGTCAATCATTTTGATCTGATGGATGCTTTAAACGAAGTCAAATCGCTTAAGTATAGGAGATAGATAAAGATCTTATTTATAAATCATTCTTATTCAACCATCCGTATTTCTGTACGGAATCAACCTTTAAAATATGAGCGAAAAAATCCCATATCTAAGAGTAGGTACAACCTATTATAAGACCATTGAAAAACCACTGATCTCCGGAGATAAGATCTCAATTTTGGTGCGTTGGAACCGTGAAACAATTATTAGCGACCACGGAAAAACCTACGTTTCAAAAGTTTCAAAGTACGATGGTTTCTGCTGTATTCCTTCTCATCTTGACTATAAGCAGATCATTGACGGTTTCTACAATATGTATAATGAGATTCCTTATCAACCAATCAATGAAAATATAAGTTCTGAAGCTATAGAAAACAAAATTCCATTCTCACTAAAATTTATGGAACATATTTTCGGAGAGCAATTGCAGTTAGGTTTAGATTACATCAAGATATTGCTTGAATATCCAACGCAGATACTTCCGATTCTCTGTTTGGTAAGTAAAGAAAGATCTACCGGAAAATCAACTTTTATCAAATGGCTGAAATCTATCTTCGGATTAAATATGACCTACATCAAAGGAGACTCATTTAGTAGTCAGTTCAATTCGGATTGGACTTCAATGTTGATAGTTGCAATCGATGAAGTATTCTTTGATAAAAAAGAGATCACGGAACGCTTAAAATATCTTTCTACAACTGACAAAGATAAGAAGGAGGCAAAGGGAAAAGACCGTGAAGAAGTTGAATTCTTTGGCAAATTTATTCTCTGCTCTAATAATGAAGATAATTTTATTCAGATCGATGAGAATGAGATCAGATTCTGGATTATCAAAGTGAAATCTATCAAAAGTGAGAACACCGAATTTCTAAAAAACCTCAACAAAGAAATTCCCTATTTTCTTCGATACTTAATTCAAAGACCTTTTCACAGTCATAAGCAGACAAGGATGTGGTTCACAGAATCCCAAATTAGGACAAAGGCTCTTCAGAAATTGGTTTGGAAAAATAATAATAAACTCGAATCCAAGATCATCGAACTTTTATATGAATTTTTCGAAAGTACCGAAGACAGCAAAATCCATTGTATTCCTCAGGATATTTTCAATATGCTTGGTAAGATGTTCAGCAAACAATATTGGACAGTCAATGATGTTCGGAAAATACTGAAAGAAAACTGGAAACTCGAACCACAAAGTAATTCTTTGGCTTACATCAAATACGACCTAGATTATGGTTTAAGTTTTTTCCAACAGAACAAAACAGGACGGTATTTTACAATAGAAAGGAATTTTATTCTCCAAAAATTTGATGAAATGATGAATTAATTGATAATGAAAACAAAATCAAATAGTTACATCTCATCAAAAGCCTCATCAAATTTTAAAGCCTTGATTTTTGATGAGAGGATGATGAGAAGAATATTTCCACTTTGATGAGATGATGAGACTTTGATGAGAGTTTAACGTGTTGTTATTCAATTTTTTATATGGATTTCTCATCAATTCATCAAAAATTATTCAAAACTGAACTCCTCCGCCTGAACTGACAGGACACCTACTATTTACTGATAAAAAAAACATTAAAAATTACAAATATGAACTGCAAACAATTCAACAGCATATCGTTGGAAGAAGTTCTCCTTTCTCTCGGACACCTTCCAACGAAACAAAATGAAAAAGAAGCTTGGTATCTCAACCCTTTTGCCACCGAATCCCACGCATCTTTCAAATTGGATAAAAGAATTAATGCCTGGTATCTTTACTCAGAGGGTTTAGGGGGGAACAATACCGACTTTATGAAAAGATATTTGAACACTTCGGTCAATGAAGTTTTGGACTGGGCGCAAAAACAAAATTTTTCTTCTTTTCATCAGCAATCACAGATCAAAAAATCAGAACCAAATTACAGAATTGATGAAATACTGAAAATACAGAATCCAAACCTTAAAAGATATTTGCAGGAACGTGGATTAAGTCCTAAAATCTATGATTACATAAAGGAGGTGCGATTTACAGTTGGAGAAAAGAAACTCTACGCCATTGGCTTTGAAAATTTATCCGGAGGCTTTGAGCTTCGTAATTCTTTTTATAAAGGGTCATTGTTGAAAAAGGATATTTCAATAATTAATCTCAATTGTGGTTTACACGATAAATCAAGTGTTGAATTTAAAAATATCAAAAGTGCATCAGTTTTTGAAGGATTTATGGATGCCTTGTCTTTTATTGAAATGAAGAAATCTTTTACAGGAGATATTCTCGTAATGAACTCTATTGCTCTTTTAAATAAATCTATAGAACATCTCAGAAACTATCCTAATGTCAATCTTTTTCTGGACAACGATACTGCCGGGATAAAATGTAAATCTCATATCTTAAAACTTTTTCCGGAAGCAAAAGATCATTCTGGAAGTTATTCCAACCATAAAGATTTCAACGAATTTTTGATACATCGAATAAAAAATGATAAAGCTAAAAAATCAGAAAAAACAACTGAACAACTTAAGGATTCTGACAAACTAATCGTTAGAAGCCAAGAGCCTGAAATCAAAAAAACAACTAGTCTTAAAAGGAAACTTTGATCATGCGCATTGTATGTTTTTACCAACTACCCGCAGAAGTTAGGAGCGCATTCGCAACTTTGAAGGTCGTTCCTCCCAACAAAGTTTCAAATACGCTCTGCGAGGCTTCTAACCTGAGTGAATTAGAATAAGGTTGACTGATGAAAACCTGTGTAAAAAAATTATTATCGAAGGTGCGTAAAATATACGCAGGTCAAATGTAATGCTGTAGAATTTTTTTACAACAATTTGGTCGGAAACATAATGTCAAATTAAATGATGAAAACTAATGAAAACCTCAATCAATTTCAAGACAGTAAAATCCGATTCTGAAACTCATAATTTCAGAAAGAAGACTTTTGATTATATCCGTAAAGATCTAACGCCAAAGAATGAATATTGGATGGAGCAAAAAATAGCTGACCGAATACAAAAGATCGAAGCCTATTGCAAAGAAAAGTCCGGAAGGAAATTACAGAAGAATGCAATGCCAGTTAGGGAAGCTGTAGTTGTTATTAAAGAAGACACAACCATGCTGGAACTTCAAAACTTGGCGAAGAGACTGGAAGAAGAATTGAAAATTCGTGTTTTTCAAATTGCTATTCATAAAGATGAAGGTCATACCGATATAGACACAAAAGAATGGAAACCAAATTACCACGCCCACTTAGTAGCAGACTGGCAAGATCTGGAAACTGGTAAAACACTGAAACACCAATCGTATCATTATTCAAAAATGCAGGATCTTACAGCTGAATGTCTGAATATGGAAAGAGGAATTTCTGGATCAAAAGGAAGATTAGAGGCTATTGAATTTAAAATTCAGGAAAAAGAAGAGGAACTTAAAGTTTTGGAAGAAAGGTATGACCTAATGAAAACTGAAATTGGTTCGGCAAAATCAGAGGAGCTGATAGTAAAGGAAAATGATTTTTTGGGTTTTAAAAAAATTAAGACTGACAAAACAATTGCGAATTATGAAAAAGCATTTCGAACTTACAGAAGTATAATTCAAAAAAATAAAACAGTATTGGAATCTAAGTCAAAACAAATTACTGAGCTCAATACAAAGGTTGATGATTTACAAAAGCAGGTACATTTATTCAAAAACAAAAACGCTGTTCTATTGTCCAGTCCTACAGTTTTTGCTTTAGAAAAGAAAAAATATCTGGATTCGGTAATTCATACACTCCAAAAGGAAATCAAATTTGAAAGATTCAGAAGTCCAAATCTTGACAGAACAAATAGGCAAAAGCTTATAAAGGAAATGGAGAAAATAGCAGAAAAAATTTCACAGGAAAATATGATTCCATTTTCAGCTTTCAATGAAATCTTTAAAGATAATGAGATGGCAGTTCAGCTTTTCTCTCTTTTGCAATTCGGTAATAACAGTACAAATTATGAGGCTGAGGATATTCCAATTCAAAATAAAAGAAAGAGAAAAAGACTTTAATACGCATGACGTATTACTGGGTAATCTATTTTGATTTACAACAATCAAGGATGCAAGAATGCAAGATTCCAAGAAAGTAGCTAAGCAACAAATCAGGCTAGCAATCTCGTTGGATTGATTGATGACACCTTTGATGATGTATACTTCTCCTATTTGTGATACTTTGCTTTTCGCTTATGGTTTCTTCATTTTTGACAAAAAAAAGAAACCCACGCCGTTGTATAAACCGGAACAAGTATTTAGTTTCCGGTATTTAGTGAGTGTTCAAGCCCTCACCCTGCGGGTGTACAAGCACCCTCGTTATTTTTTTCTGCTATCCAATGATCAATTCGATACCGGCTTTTTCTGCTTTATATTTTATTTTGGTCTGCAATTCATAATAGCTCCAGTTGCGAAGCACAAATTGTTGTTCTTTTGCAATCCCGATTTTGTCTTCCTGATCTTTGAGAATCAAGGTACCTGCCTGCTGTCGGACGCAGAAATCAATCAGCTTACGGCTGTACAAATGAAGATGGTGACTGACAAAACGGTTTTCCAGATTCTCTGTTTTTTGCAATGCTTTATTTTTCCGTTTTGTTCCATGTCCTGAACGAGAAAAACAGGCTCCAGCTCGAATCCTTTTATTACTGGCCTGGATCGCCAATCTGCGGTAGAGGAATTCCTCTTTCGAACCAATATTCATTCGCACATTATTGGCTTTTACCACGATTGGATGTTCGAGAGAAAGCGAAGCTTCAGCAATAATTTCTGGTTTTAAACAGTGGTCTTCCTTTTCAAATTCAAAGACGGCCAGCCAAAATATTTTACCGTCTTTCAGTTGTACCTGTGAATTGCATAGCTTGATTTCTTCCATTAGAAGGCGTTCCAGGATCAAATGTTTATCAGAGAAATCTCTACCTAAATAGGTTTTAACTGGAATCGCAAACATATTGAAACTAAAGGCTTTCTTTTCGGCATCGTACTTCATTTTGCTGATACACTTGACCGGAAGCGGAATGGGAATGTCTCTTTTATAATTTCTCAGTGATTGTAATCCCTGCCAATAGTCGGCTTTATTTTTGGAAAAGGTTGATTGAATAGTATTATTAAGGCATCCCAGGATATCAGTGGGAATTTCTCCTTTGAATCGCTCGAAGACCATTCGTGCTGTAGTGCCAGTTTTCGAACGATTAAACATTCCCATCTCATCTTTTTTTTCATCAGCCAACTTATATTGTATTTCATCTGTTAGGTAAAAGAAATCCTTGATCATTTCCTGTACATACAGATGGGAAACAATCAGATTAGCTGCACGGAAACAGCGGTTTTGGTATCGGTAGAGTTTTTCCCACATCTCGCTTTTCTTATCAGGTGGAACATCAATCAACAACTGAATTTTTCGGGTAAGTGTCATTGTAGATTTTTCCATATCAAATAGGTGTGTTAGAGTTTTTGCGATTCTGTAAAAATTGATAGGCATAAAGAAACTCTTGATGCACTTCTTTTTCAGAAAGTTTGAGTTCTCGTGCAATCACTGCAAATGAAGATTTCTGTTCAAATCTTCTGTTTATGATTTCAATTTGTTGACTGCTGAGTTCGATTTGCTGAACTTCATTTTTCTGAGACTTTACCGCTGACTTTTCATTAGAATTTGTCTTTAAGATTTTCTTTAGATCATTTATTGCCCCAGCTACTTCATTGCTTATATCCTTGACACTGCTTCCCATTGCTTCTGCAATGGGTTTGTACCGAAAACCATATTGAAGGCATAGCTCGATCAGGTGTTTTCTTTTGTGATTCAGTACGGGTAATACTTTTTTTACTTCATCGAATTTGTTTTGGTCGGATTCCTGACGATTTAAATAATCTTTATCTTTCAAAGGGTCGTAACCTGCTAGATATTCTTGGTAATTCTCAAAACTTTCAAGAGAGGCCATCAGGCGAGTGAATTTATTTCTGGGAGCAGTCACATACGCGATGCAATCCCTTTTCATCACAAAACGTAGAAAGCCTACAATATGATCAGGGGTCTCAATGGTGTCACGGTGTAGCCACAATTTAAGGAAGGTATCCTGAAGAATAGTCTTCACCACAAAATCATCCTTTAGTACCTGCATTCCAAGCCAGAAAAGAAGTCTTTTGTAACGTAAATGGATATATTCTAATGAGGTGGGATTGCCTTTCTTCAACAGTTCATACAACTGAAGATTGCTCAATTTTTGAGGCAGAGAGTCTGTTCTTTTCATAAGCAGTGTTTTTTAGTAGATGTGTTGCTGTAAGAAACTGCTTAGATTTTAAGAATTCTCTACATCTCCAAAATATTCACTCACTGCATTTTGCCTTAAATAAAGGCGCGGAACTCAACTTATTGACTAGAGGTACTGATATACCTGTGTACGATAAGTGAGCCCACGCCGCGGTCGTGAGCTAATTTACTTATCTTCCCGCACACATAAAAATTACCAGTTTTCTAGTCGAGAATCTAAGCAATAGCTTCGATTAATATTTTTGAACTATTGCAAAGTTACTTTTATTGTAACTTCTTTAGCAAATATAAAACATTTTTCTCAATGTAGGCTAATTCGACTACAAATTTTTATTAAAATCTCATCATTTTGTCTATTTAAAGTTAATCGAGATGGATAAATCAGAATTTAGAATAGCATTTGGTAAGAGAGTTGAGGCGTTCAGGAAAAAGCTGAATTTAAGTTATAGAGAGTTGGCTCAAAAATGTGATGTAGATCATAGTAATATCAGTAAAATAGAAAAAGGAGAAGTAGACCTAAGAATTTCTACTATTCAAGAGTTAGCGGAGGGGCTAGATGTACATCCACAGGAACTTTTTGATTTTAAACTAAAGTAAAAAAAATTGTTGAATAAATTTTTTATAAAAATTAACAGTTTTAACTAAAGAAATTTAGATCTGCAGTAGCAGAATTTTGATTAACTTTCTTATTTTTATTTAATATGAGATGTCGTAATATTTTGGTGGTGATTTTTTTTATCTTTGAGGTCTAAGATTTAGGATAAAAATGTCAGAAGAACAGAAACGTCAGCTTCAACAGCAGCTTTGGAATATAGCAAATACTTTACGAGGTAAAATGGATGCGGATGAATTCCGTGATTATATCTTAGGCTTTATTTTCTATAAATATCTTTCAGAGAAAATCCATTTTACGGCTAATAAAATCTTGTTAGATTCGGGGGAAGATATTGATTACAATGATGTTAATGAAAATTCTGAAGAAGGAAAAGAAATTGTAGAAGCTATTTATGAAGAAGTAGTCGAAGACTTAGGGTATTTCCTGAAGCCATCTGAACTTTTCAGTAATATTGCTAAAAAAGGACATCAAAAACAGGAAGGTCAATCTAATTTTATCTTAGCCGAACTTTCTAAAATCCTAAATAATATTGAGCAATCAACACTTGGGACAAATAGTGAAGATGATTTTGAACATCTTTTTGAAGACCTCGATTTGACTTCATCCAAATTAGGAAAAACAGAAGATGAAAAAAATACCTTAATCTCCAAAGTCCTGTATCATTTGGATGATATTGATTTCAATCTTTCAGATACCAATGCTGATGTTTTAGGAGATGCTTATGAATATCTGATTGCACAATTTGCAAGTGGCGCAGGTAAAAAAGCTGGTGAATTTTACACGCCGCAACAGGTTTCTACTATTCTGGCGAGAATTGTGACCAGCAGAAAATCACAATTAAAATCTGTATATGACCCGACTTGCGGAAGTGGCTCGTTACTTTTACGTGTTGCCCGTGAAGCGAAAGTAAGCGATTTCTACGGTCAGGAAATGAACCGTACTACTTATAACCTGGCGAGAATGAATATGATTCTTCACGGTGTCAATTACAGCAACTTCGACATCCGTCAGGAAGATACCCTTGAAAAACCTCAACATCTTGATAAAACGTTTGATGCGATTGTAGCCAATCCTCCATTTTCTGCAAAATGGAGTGCTAATGAACTTCATCTTTTGGACGAAAGATTTTCACAATATGGAAAGTTAGCGCCTTCTTCAAAAGCCGATTTTGCTTTTATACAGCATATGATTCATCATTTGGATGAAAACGGAATTATGGCTGTCGTAATGCCTCACGGTGTTCTTTTCCGTGGTGCCGCTGAATTGATGATTAGAAAATATATCATTAAAGAGAAGAACTATTTAGATGCAGTAATTGGTTTGCCTGCCAATATTTTCTTTGGAACAAGTATTCCTACCTGTATTTTAGTCTTTAAAAAATGCCGTGAAGCAGATGAAGATATCTTATTTGTAGATGCCAGCAAAGAGTTTGAAAAACAGAAAAATCAAAATGTTTTGCTCAACGCTCATATCAATAAAATTGTTGATACTTACCAAAATCGTACGGTAACTGAAAAGTTCAGTCATAAAGCGACTTTACAAGAAGTTGCTGATAATGATTACAATTTAAATATTCCTCGTTATGTCGATACTTTTGAGGAAGAAGAGGAAATTGATATTCAGGCGGTAATGGCAGAAATTAAGGAGCTTGAAGCAAAGCGTTCTCAACTGGACTCTGAAATTGAAGTTTATTTGAAAGAATTGGGATTAGTAAGCTAAATTTTTTGGTTTAGCAAAATCCTCAAGGTTTAGAATTTTAACAAATAAATAATCAAGATGACAGAAGAAAATAAAAGTGTAAAGAATTTTCCTAATTCAGGTGACTTAGGGATTCCAAAGCTCAGATTTACTGAATTTGGGATTGAAAAATGGGAAAGTAAAAGACTGGGAGAAATTGCAACTTTCACTAAGGGCAAAGGCATTTCAAAAAGTGATATAGATGAAAATGGCGAAATTGAATGTATTAGATATGGAGAATTATATACTTTTTATGAAGAAGTTATTTCGGAAATAAAATCAAAAACAAATACAGATATTTCTTCTCTTGTTTTAAGTGAATCAAATGATGTTATAATTCCTGCTTCTGGAGAAACTCAAATTGATATTGCAACCGCATCTTGTGTTCTCAAATCTGGAGTTGCTTTAGGTGGAGATTTGAATGTAATAAAAACTAAAAATAATGGTGTTTTTCTTTCATATTATTTGAACAGCAAAAAGAAATTAGAAATAGCCAAACTCTCCCAAGGAATTTCTGTTGTACACTTGTATTCAAGTCAATTAGCGTTATTAAATTTGAAACTTCCTCAATTGGAAGAACAAAACAAATTAGCAAACTTTTTATCTCTTTTAAATTCTCGCATTCAAACCCAAAGGAAAATAATTGAGTGTTTATCATTACAAAAGATTTCGATAGTTAAAAAGCTATTTGAAAATAAGATTAAGTTTAAAACTGATAGTAAAACGCAGAATTGGGAACGAAAAAAATTAGCTGAAATATCAGAAGAGCACTTACA
>JAEXRP010000025.1:0-32582 GCA_023440705.1 Bacteroidota bacterium | reverse complement strand
AATCAATCTTAAAATTACGATTGAAAAAGCCACAAAAATTTTCGAAACGGAGTTTAAAACAAACAACATTCAATTGGAAATTTCGGCGCAAGATTATTTCATTCAAGCTGATGAAAGCATGATTGAACGTGTTTTGGTCAATCTTCTAACCAACGCACAATTGGCTTTACAAAAACAAGATTCTAAAAAGATTAACATTCAAATTTCGGAAGTCAACAATCGGATTTTACTTTCCGTGGAAGACAACGGCTCGGGAATCGAACCGCAAATTGAGTCTAAAATATTCCTTCCCTTTTTCACCACGCGACAAAACGGTTCTGGAATTGGCTTAACGCTTTCCAAAGGCATTATGGAAGCTCACAACGGCTATCTTATTTATCGTCGACTAGAAAAAGGTTCGGCTTTTGAGATGTGGTTTGTGTAGATAAAATATTCATAACAAAAAGTTATAGACTATAAATTTTTACAATTGGTTTTGTAATATCATATTTTAGAAATTTGTCAAAAAAAAGAACATGCAAGTTTTTAAAATAAAGCATTCGTATCAAATTATCATTTTCGTCATTCTTGCAACGTTAAGTGTCAGTGGATTAATAAGTTCGCCAATTGCATTGTTATTAGGTTTAATAATGGCGATTTTTCTCGGAAATCCCTTTGAAAGCAAAGTTTCTAGTTATATTAACAAGCTTTTGCAAATTTCGATTGTTGGTTTAGGATTTGGTTTGCACCTTGATGAAGCGCTAAAAGTCGGTCAATCTGGTTTTCTATTGACGATTACTAGTATTTCAATTATTTTTGTTCTTGGATATTTTTTAGGAAAACTTTTAAAAATAGAACGACCTCTCGCCTACCTTATTTCTGCAGGAACAGCGATTTGTGGCGGTAGCGCCATTGCAGCAGTTTCTCCGATTATTAAAGCCGACACCAAGCAAATTTCTCTAGCTTTAGCAATCGTTTTTTCATTAAATTCGATTGCGTTGTTTATCTATCCAAGTGTTGGACATTGGTTGATGATGACGCAACATGACTTTGGATTGTGGTGCGCGATCGGGATTCATGACACAAGTTCGGTGGTTGGCGCTGCGAGCAAATTTGGTGATGAAGCCTTGAAAACTGCAACAACAGTTAAATTGGCAAGAGCATTATGGATTATTCCTGTTTCGATTTTAACAATGTTCTTATTTAAAACAAAAGGTACAAAAATTAAAATTCCGTGGTTTATAGGTTATTTTATTATTGCAATTTTATTGAGCACTTATTTTCCGATTTTTGATTTGATAAGTCCAACTATTACTAAAATTTCGAAACTTGGATTAAATTTAACCTTGTTTTTAATAGGTTCAACCTTGTCGTTAGAAGCTCTGAAATCTATTAGTTTTAAACCATTATTACTTGCGATTATCTTGTGGATTGTTATTAGTATCGGAAGTTTAATGATAATTTTAAACTAAAAGCCTGTTTAAAAATTTTAGCAGTAAAATCTGAACATACTCTAAAAATATCTAAATTTATCTTTCAAAAATTTTAAAAAATGTCAAAGCCAGAAAGAAATCCAAAAGTTGATGCTTACCTTGATAAAAAATCTAAATGGAGTGAAGAAATCTCAGCTTTGCGAGACTTGGTTTTAGAATTTGATGTTCAGGAAGATTTTAAATGGTATCAACCATGTTATAAAGTTAATGGCAAGAATATCATTATCCTTGGGCCTTTCAAAGATTTTTGTGTTTTGAGTTTTTTCAAAGGCGTTTTGCTGGAAGATCCTAAAAATCTGTTGGAACAAATGGGAGAAAATTCGCAGTCTAGTCGTGTGGTAAAAATTACAAGTCTTGACCAAATTGCACAGTATAAAAACGAATATCGAGTTCTTATAAAACAAGCGATTAACAATGAAAAAGAGGGCAAAAAAGTGACAATGAAAGCAACTTCGGAATATGAAGTTCCGGAAGAATTAAAACTGATGTTTAACGAAAATCCTGATTTGAAAATTGCTTTTGAAAAATTGACTCCTGGACGCCAACGCGGTTATCTACTCCACTTTTCGGCTGCAAAACAATCTAAGACACGATTTGCAAGAATTGAGAAGTTTATTCCGAACATTATGCAAGGTAAAGGTTTTCAAGAATAAAATGATTTTTGTGCATTTTCAATAAAATTTACTAACTTTAAAGAAAAAAATATGGAAACGATAAAAATTGACATCACTATTTTGGCTCCGGCTTCCAAAGTTTGGGAATTGTATACGCAATCTGCGCACATTGCAAAATGGAATGTCGTCGATAACCGATGGAAATGTGGTGCGTCGAATGTCGATTTCCGTGAAGGTGGCGAATTTAAAAATACAATGAGCTTAAAAGATGGTAGTTATTCTTTTGACTACGCTGGCACTTTTGAAAGCATCGTCCCTGGCCAAAAGATTATCTATCGTACAAAAGATGGTCGAACGGTGGTTGTCGACTTCGAAACGATTGATCCGACGACGACGAGAATTTCTCAAGACATAGAACCTGATAAACTTAACTCTTTTGAGAGTCAACGTCAAGAGTATTATAACATTCTCAATAATTTTCATAAATATGTTGAGAATCATTAAAATAAAAAACGCTTCGAAATTTCGAAGCGTTTTTTTATGCTTTTTTTTAAAACTATTCGAGTTAAATTTTATGAAATTCGGATAAAAACCAATTAATATGTGTAATTTTTCTAATCAAATTTGCTAATAAGATTTTGTAATTCTATTTTTGTTGCATATATACACAAATGCAGTTCCGAACAGATATTCAAGGCTTAAGAGCTTTAGCTTTTCTATTAGTTTTTATTTTTCATTTAAATTCGTCTTGGCTGCCTGGTGGCTTCTTAGGAGTTGATTTATTTTTTGTTATTTCAGGTTTTCTGATTACTGGGATTGCAGTTAATGATATTGATAAAAATAAATTTAGTTTTAGAACTTTTTTTGTAAAGAGATTAAAAAGAATCGTACCAGCCTATTACTTTCTCCTAATCTTTGTCGCAATTGCTGGTACTTTTATATATCTTTATACTGATCTTAGCAATTTAAGATTTGAATTAGTTGGTGCCGCATTTTTTTTCTCAAATTATATTTTTTCGTTAGGTGATTCTTACTTTGGCGCAAAATTTAGTGAAAACCCTCTACTACATACATGGTCTTTAGCAGTGGAGATGCAGTTTTATATTATACTTCCAATTATTTTAGTCTATTTAAGAAAATGGCTTATTTCAATTTTACTGGGATTAATTATTATTTTAACACTGTACAGCAGTTACAATATTTATTACTTAGACAATAAAGGAGAAATGTATTTTTCGTTATTAAGTAGAATACCCGAGTTTTTGATTGGATCTGTTTATGTATTATATTTTAAAAATGGAATTGATATTAATAGAAAAGCTAATAATTTAATAAGTTCCATAAGTTTAGTCATATTATTAGCATGCTCTATTCTTATTACGGAATCCTCTTATTTTCCTGGGTTTTTAGTTTTACTTCCATGCCTAGCAGGGGCAAATCTTTTGGTATGCAAAAACAATTTCATAGCCGATTTTTTTTCAAATAAAATTTTAGTTTATATTGGCGAATTGTCCTACTCATTGTATCTATGGCATTGGCCAATTATGGCATTTATTAGATACAAAACAGATAATTATGAACTAAGTCCAATAAATGTATTATTTGTTATAATACTAACATTTTGCTGTGCAGCAGTATCATATTATCTGATTGAAAGCAAGTTTAAATCTTTCTCAATTAAAAAAACACTAATATTTTTGTTGCCAACAGGATTTCTTTTTATGCTATATACATATAAAATTAAAACAATTGCGTCTGTTAATAAAATTCCGGAACAATATGCTAGACCTTCTTTCGGAATAAAATCGCATAATACCAACATTGTTGAAAAATTTGGTACTGTAAGTAAAAATGATAGTATAGTATTAATTGGAGACAGTCATGCATTAATCGTAAAACCTTTTCTAGATTACATAGGAAAAATATATTCCTTTTCTGTTAAAACACTTACTTGTAATGCATACATTGCCCTTGATGGACTTAATAAAAAGGAAATACCAAATAATAAATTAAAACAATATAAGTTTTCACGCAAATTAGTTGACCAAACTAAAGATTTAGTAAAATCAAGTAAAACAATTTATATCGGATTATCAGATATTTCAAGATTAAAATCATTTGAATCTACAATAGATAGTCTTGCAACTCAACTTGATCCTACACAAAAAATTGTAGTTATAGAATCTCCAAGAGTCACAAAAAACCCTCTAAAAATTAATAATAATTATTTGAAATCGACCAACACAAAAATCAACTTTATTGATGACTCGCTAAATGATGCTATTTGGAATAAATTAGAATCTAAGCATTCAAATATATTTGTGTACAGACTTAGTAAAAGCAAATTACTACACGAGCCTGGCTACATTAGCGATACCGTTGCATTTTATGATGCAAACCACATGAACTTTTATGGCATGACTAGATTAGCAAAAGATTTACATTCTGATTTTTACAATTTTCTAATTGAAAATAAAATCGTGACGAAATAAAAAAACATCCTATTTTTAAGATGTTTTCTCAATTCTCATTCCATATCTATCACTTAATAAGCTAGCTCTCTTTTTATCAATAAAATCATTCTACAGTAAGTTTTTTAGTATTGATATCAAACTCATGATAATGACCAAAGTACCTACAACTACAAACATTTTCTTTGTCGGAAGTTTGGAAGTAAGCATTGCTGAAAAAGGAGCCGTGAAAACCCCTCCAAGCAGAAGCCCTAATACAATATTCCAGTGATGAATACCAATGGTAAAAATAAATGTAGTCGCACTTGTTATCGTCAGCAAAAACTTGGCTACAGTTGAACTTCCGACAACATATCGTGGTGTTCTTCCTTCTTTAATGAGCGTCCCAGTAACCAACGGTCCCCATCCGCCTCCAGCAAAAGAATCAATAAAACCTCCAACAAAGCCTAATACTCTAAGATTGGTTTTCTTTTTAGTTTTGAAAGAATGTTCCTTTTCGCCTTTAAAAGCATTTCTCAGAATATTCAGCCCCAAGTATAAAGTATAACAGGCGATAATAGGTTTTACAATATGTGCATAATATTCGCCATAATGTGATAAAGTTAAAGCTCCAACTATAGAACCTATAATTGCCAAAGGAAATAATATCCAGACCATTTTTCTATTGACATTTCCTAATTTGTAATGACTAAAACTTCCAGCCGCTGTGGTAAAAGATTCAGCAGAATGAATACTCGCACTAATTACTGGAGGAGGTACATTTAATAATAACAAAATGGTAGTACAAATTACACCGTATCCCATTCCCATTGATCCGGCTACGATTTCTGCAAGAAAACCTACCAAAAGCATCCAATAAAAAATATGACCATCCTTATTAAGAAAAACCTGAATATCCTCAGAAAGGTTGAAATTATAAATAATAATTCCTAACACTCCAAAAAGAATCATAACGCCAATTACCGCTAAGTAAATATTAGCTCTTTTCTGAACTTTTTTTGTAACCTTAATCAATTTCTCGATTTCAAGGTCGGATGGTTTCGCTTTTTCTATATTATCATCCAAATATTGAGTCGTTAATCTGTTGAGTTCTTTTACTTTATAATTAAAATCTCGTTTTAACTGATTTCGGATATCCTGCATATTATCCAATACCTCATCCATTTCGTCAGGAATACTGTCCGTTAGAATTTCTCGAACTCTTTTGGCAATTGTTGGGGATTTTCCATTGGTGGATATCGCTATTTTAAGATTTCCTTTTTTGACAATTGATCCCAGATAAAAATCACATAGTTCGGGTTTATCTGCAATATTGACAAGTAAGTTACAATCATGAGCATCTTTTTGAATTTGTTCTGCTAAAGCAATACTATTAACCGCTGCAATGACAAGATCTACACCATCAAAGTCATTTTTATCATAAGCTCTTTCGTGCAATATCAAGTCAGGAAATGTTTTTTTTAATGCTTTAACTTCTGGAAGAATTTCTTTAGCTACAAGCTTTATCGAGACTTTAGGAGAATTAGCAAGAACAGATTCTAATTTTTCAAAGGCAATATTTCCACCTCCAATGATTAACAATGATAGTTTTTCAAGTTTTAAAAATACTGGGTATAAGGTATTGCTCATTTTAGTTATTGTTTTTAAATCATAAGTAAATGCCGCATAATACAAACCTCCAATTTCAGAACCCGCCGCATATTGAAAGTGACGTCGGTTGAGAAGATTGGTTGCTCCTACTTTTATTTGAATTTTATTTTCTGGTGTTCTTCGTTTAGCCTAGGCATCAAATAGTAATTCCGTTTACATCAATCAGTTTTTGTGGAGCATAAAATTGAGCAAATAATAATGTCGTTGTCTTGGGCAAAAGAATATTCTGTCTGTTAGGTTTCATTGACAATTGTTTTAGGTTAATACAGATGTGCAAGTAATGTTTAAAAAACAATACATACACATTCGGAATCCTAAAAGCTGAGAATCAAATTTCCTGAATTTTGTCCGTCGATATAGAATAAGATCCATGTAATTGCTATTTATGTTATAGTTTGTAAATATCTATAAGAAAAGTCACCAAAGCTTTCTTTACTTTGTCTGTCTTTTACATATTTTTCGAAGAGATTATCCAATGTTTCTAGGATTTCTTCTTCACCAATATTTTCTTTAAATTTTGTATTGAGACGCATTCCTAGACGGTCTCCTCCAATGTGAAGGTTATATTTTCCATAGGCTGTACCTACAAATCCTATTTCAGCATTAGGAGATCTACCACAGCCGTTTGGACATCCTGTCATTCTAATCGTAATATCTTCTTCAAGCAAAGCATATTTCTCAAGGATGGGTTCAATTTTAGTTACTAAAGAAGGCAAATAGCGCTGAGCTTCGGCCAAAGCTAAAGAACAGGTATTCAAAGCAACACATGCTACAGAGTTTTTGCGTAAGGCACTAGCTCCGTTTGTATAGTCTGAAATTCCGTATTCTGTTAAAATATTTTCAATGTCAGCTTTATCTTTTTCATCAATATCAGCAAGAATCAGGTTTTGATTACATGTAAAACGGAAATTGGCCTTACCTGTCTTTGCAATTTTTAATAATCCTGATTTTAAAGGATATTCTGAAGTATTAAGAATTCTTCCATGCTCTACGAATATTGTATAGAAGTATTTTCCTTCATGATTCTGAGTCCAGCCATAGCGGTCTTTTCTTTGCTCAAACTTGAATTCTCTTGCTGGTTCAAAACTGAAACCTGTTCTTTTCTCTACTTCGGTTCTGTATTGCTCAATACCGAGTTTATCAATTGTATATTTTAGTCTTGATAATTTTCGGTCGCTTCTGTTTCCGAAATCTCTTTGAACCGTAATAATTTCGTAGACTGCTTTTAATACTTTTTCTTCTGTATCCACAAATCCAAGAATTGAAGCAAGACGTGCGTATGTTGTTTCGTTTCCGTGTGTTGCTCCTAGTCCTCCTCCTGCAGCAATATTATAACCAACTATTTTATCATTTTCGACAATAGCAATTAAGGCAATATCATTGATGAAAACATCCACGTCATTATTAGGAGGAACTGCGATTCCTATTTTAAGCTTTCTTGGAAGATACCTGTCTTGATATAGAGGATCTTCTTCTGCTTTTCTATCTATTAGAAGTTCATCATCTATCCAAATATCATAATAAGATTGGGTTTTGGGTAGACACAGCTCACTGATTTTTCCTGCAAGTTCGTAAGCTTCCTTGTGCAAAGGTGATTCCGATGGATTGGCTGTACAAGTCACATTTCTGTTGACATCTCCACAAGCGGCTATAGAATCTAGATGTTGCAGATTAAAAGCCTGAATAGTTGGTTTTAAATGAGATTTTAAAATACCATGCAACTGAATCGTTTGTCTTGTTGTTACTTTAATGGTTCCCGTAGAATGATCTTCTGCTATTTCATTCAGCCCTACCCATTGTTCAGGAGTTAAAAATCCGCCCGGAAGTCTTAATCTGATCATATAAGAATACAGCCATTCCAGTTTTTTAGAGACACGTTCTTCTCTTCTGTCTCTGTCGTCTTGTTGATACATTCCATGAAATTTGATCAAAGTCTGATCATCTTCTCTTATCGCTCCAGTAAAGTTATCGGCAAGGCTTTCTTTTAAAGATCCCCTAAGTCCGTTACTGCTTGTCTTTATCCTTTCTACTGATGAAAGGTTTACTTTATCATTGTTCATTATAATTTTCTTTGATTTTTACTAATATCTCTTCGTCACATTTAATAAACATCTTTGGCGTATCTGCCACTCAGCTCCATTTCTTCCAAATAAAGGACTGCCTCTTCTTTACTTTTTTTTCCTTCATTCTGAATAATTGTAAGAAGTGTTTGCTCCACATCATGAGCCATCGGTTCCTTGGCTCCGCATACATATACAGATGCTCCACCTTCCAGCCAATAAAATACTTCCTGTGCTTTTTGTTGTAATATGTGCTGAACATATACTTTTTTAGGTGTATCCCTTGAAAAAGCAAGATCTAAATGTGTAAGACTGCCAGTTTTAAGAAAATCCTGAAGCTCTGCTTGATAAAGAAAGTCTGATACGAAGGTTCTGTCTCCGAAAAACAGCCAGTTTCTTCCTTCTCCACCTGTTGCATCTCGCTCCCAAAGGAATGATCTGAAGGGCGCTATTCCGGTGCCGGGACCAATCATAATCATATCTTTGTCCGGTTGAGGAAGCTTGAAGTGTCCACTATCCTGAAAGTAAAACTCAATATCTTCTCCTTCCTTGAATTCACTTAGAGAACCACTACATAATCCGTTATGTTTCTCATCGTCTATGAAAAACTCCGATTTAGCAACAGTAATATGAACTTCGGTATCACCATGCGCTTCCGGAGAAGATGAAATCGAATACAGACGAGGTGCCTGAGCAGTCAATATCTGAATAATTTCTTCAAACTCATCTGCATTTTTAACTGGATAAATCCTAAGCAGATCAAGAAGACTTAATCTGACTTCCGGAATAATATGTCCCGTTATTTTTGCATATTGGGCAACCACAGATTTGAGCAGATAACTGATGTTAAGATGTCTGTATAACAGCTCTTCAGCGGTCGCTGTAACTTTTGCAGTTTCGATCAGCTTTAGTGGATCAATCCCTGTTAGCGCAATAATTTCATCTACCATAGATTTTGAATTAATAGGAATAATTCCCAATGCTGCGCCGGGTTGATAGACGATTGATTCCTCGGTTTCAATTTCGATGTGATAGGTTTCTTTTTCGGAGGTAATATCATTCAGATTGATTTTTGTTGAAACTTTTCCTTGATATTTTTTTCTTCCAGTAGAAACCTTTGGAGCTGAAATACTCTTTGTAGTCCGATCGATATTTTTATTAACGGTTTCAAATACATGTTCTATCCAATGTTTAGCTTCTTGCTCATAATCAATATCACATTTTTTTAATGGAATAACACGTTGGGCTCCTAATATTTCAAAACGTGAATCTACATCTTCTCCAGCTTGGCAAAACAAAGGATAACTACTGTCTCCCAGTGCTAGAACTCCGAATTTTAGTCCGTTAAGATTTATTTCATTTTCATAGATATAATCATAGAATTTTTTGGCAAGAGCTGGCGGTTCGCCTTCTCCTTGCGTACTTATAACAACAAAGAAGAATTCTTCTTTAGCCAAATCTTTGGGCTTGTATTGGGAAAGATCTGCCAACTTTACCTGAACTCCTTTTTTCTTGACTATACCCGCTAAAGTTGTAGCTAACTTTTTACTATTTCCGGTTTCTGTTCCGTAAGCCAGCGTTATTTTTTTAACAGCATTCTCAACAAAAGTATTCGTTTCCTGTGTTGGCACAACAGCTGTGAATGATGATCCTCCCGCAATACCAGCCAGATATCCACTTGCCCAGACGGCTTCGTCTCGGGACAGTTCTCCTGATATTTGTTTTAACACATTTAATTTAGTTTCAGACAGCATAATCAAAGAAATTTTGAGTTGTAGGAATTAGGCTTCCATTTTCCACTGATTTAAAATAAAGACCTTCTTTTTGTGCATTTTCAAGCCAAGAAAACTCTTCGTGGAGATTAACAATTTTGCCAACAACAACCAATGAAGGTGAAGCGAAGTTTTTGTCTCCTATTTTTTCGTTAAAATCATCAAATGACGATGTGTACACCTTTTGAAAAGGCGTTGTCGCCTGTTCAATAATTGCAATTTTTTTATCGGCAGAAATGTCAAGCTGTTTCAGTTTTTCAACAAGAGGCGAAAGATTTCCTTTGGACATGTAGAAAACAAGTGTATCATTTGTAAGAGCAAGCTCTTTCCAATATTCTTCACATACGATCTCTGATTTATAATAGGTCAGAAAACGTACAGATGTAGAATATCCTCTTGCTGTTAAAGGCATCCCCGCAAATGCCGCTGCACCTAAAGCGGCTGTAATTCCTGGAATAATTTCGTAAGGAATTTTATTCTGTTTTAAAGCTTGTAATTCATCCAAAATATTGGAAAATATAGAAACATCTCCTCCTTTGAGTCTTACAATAGTTTTATTTTGCTTTGCATGTTCCACCATCAAAATATTGATATGAGACTGAGGTGTAGAAGCATTTTTGCTACACTCTTTTCCTACGTAAATGATTTCGGTATTTTCATTAACGTAAGTTTCCAAAATTTCAGGACTTACCAGACGATCGCAAAGAATAATGTCAGCCGTTGCAATAGCCTTTACTGCTTTTACAGTGATAAGTTCGGGGTTGCCAGGTCCTGCACCGATAAGATAGACCTTTGGTGATTTTATATTTGTTTTCATTAAAGTAGTTGTTAGTTAATAGTTTAGAAGAGACCTTCTACCGACAGATACCTTTCTCCAGTATCATAATTAATGGTAAGAATTTTAGCGCTAGGTTGTATTTCGGGCAAATATTTTTGAATAGCGGCTAATGCAGCTCCTGTCGAAACTCCCACAAAAAGTCCTTCTTTTTTTGTGGCATTAATGGCAAATTCATAAGCTTCTTCCTTAGTTACTGTGATCACGCCATCCAAAAGAGAAACATCCAAAATACTAGGAACAAAACCTGCACCCAGTCCTTGTAATGGATGTGGAGCTGGACTTCCTCCGCTTAATACAGGCGATAACTCGGGTTCTACAGCAATTACTTTCACGTTTGGAAATTTTTCTTTCACCGTTTTTGCGATTCCTGTAATGTGTCCTCCAGTTCCTACTCCTGTAATAATGTAATCTAAACCGTCTGGGAAATCTTTTAAAATTTCTTGAGCGGTAGTTTCTACATGTGCTTTTACATTAGCAGGATTATCAAATTGTTTTGGAATCCATGAATTGGGTATTTCTTCAGCCAATTCATTGGCTTTCTCAATGGCACCTTTCATACCTTTTTCTCTTGGTGTAAGTACGAATTCTGCGCCGTAAGCCTCCATAATTTTACGTCGTTCTATACTCATACTTTCGGGCATTACAAGGATAAGTTTATATCCCTTTACCGCCGCAACCAATGCAAGTCCGATACCTGTGTTTCCGCTAGTAGGCTCTATGATCGTACTGTCTTTACTTAATAATCCTTTTGTTTCTGCATCTTCAATCATTGCTAATGCAATTCTGTCTTTGATGCTTCCGCCAGGATTGCTTTTTTCAAGTTTAATCCAGATTTCATAGTCGGAACTAAAAAGTTTGTTAATTCTTACGACGGGCGTATTCCCAATTGTTTCCAATGCATTTTGAAATTTCATATTTTATAATTTTTATTTATCCTGTTTTATTAAATCACAAAGCTTAGCGATTCTGGTAATGACGTATTATCTTTTATTTTTATTTCACTTTTATGATAGACCAAAGAATTGGCAGGTACGCTTTGCGTAATCCATACATTTCCTCCAATAATGCTATCTCTTCCAATAGTAGTTGCTCCTCCCAAAATAGTTGCTCCCGAGTAGATAATTACATCATCTTCGATATTGGGGTGTCTTTTCTGATGTGCTTTTTCTTTAGAAACATTTAATGCTCCCAAGGTGACTCCTTGATAGATTTTGACATTGTTCCCAATAACAGATGTTTCGCCTATCACAATCCCAGTTCCGTGATCAATAAAAAAAGACTTTCCGATGCTTGCACCGGGATGAATATCAATTCCGGTTTTACTGTGTGCATATTCTGAAATGACACGTGGTAGTATTTTCACTCCCTGAAGCCATAGTTGATGCGAGATACGGTAAACATAGGTGGCAAAAAATCCGGGATATGCCAAATACACTTCTTCTAACGAATCAGCTGCAGGATCGAATTCTAAAATAGATTTTGCATCCAGCACCAGCTGATTATAAAGTTCTGGTAAAGCGTCAAAAAATAGATTAATCTGTGATTCTGCAATATCCTTATTGACTGCTAAAGAGAGGATCAACACAAAAAGCGTTTCCTGAATTTCTTCAAAATTTCTTTTCATCTGATCTTCAGTATTGCTTTTTTGAGGTAAGAAAAGTGTTTCATACAAATCTTTAACCCATTTTTTTGTCATTCTTTTATCAAAGAATCCGTGAATACTGTTTTGTTTCGTGTGTTGAATTCTTTCAATCAATTTATTGGAAATTGCCATTTTACTATTGAATTATGCAGGCTGCTACCGTTGAATTGGACGTCTCATCCACCAAGATGGCAGAGCCTGTTGTTTTGTTATGGGTAAAGCTATCATAAACTAAAGGTTGTGCTGTACGAAGCTTAACTTTTGCAATTTCATTCAGTTTAATTTCATCATCAGCTTGTTCTCTGATAAGGTTATTGACATTGATCTTGTAATCGATCTCTTTGACAACCGCTTTTACAAGTCTATTGTTTTGTTGCAAAAGATATTTATTCCCTAGTTGCAAAGGCTTCTGATCTAGCCAGCATAAAAGAATTTCAAGATCTTTTTCAACAGTCGGAAGTTGTTCTTCAGTCGCAAAAATATCTCCTCTGCTAATATCTAAATCATGAGCAAGATGAAGCACTACTGGCTGACCTTCAAAAGCTTCATTCTTTTCAAGACCATTGATTTCAATTTTAGCGATTTCAGTAGTAAGATCTGCGGGAAGAATGCGGATTTTATCTCCTTTTGTTAATTTTCCACTAAGTATTTGTCCGGCATAACCTCTGTAATCATGTAGTTCTTCAGTCTGAGGTCGAATCACATATTGCACCTGAAAACGACTTCCTTTATTTTTGTCTTCATTTAATGCTACTTGTTCAAGATAATCTAAAAGAGAATCTCCTTCATACCAATCTGTTTTGGAAGATTTTGAAACAATATTATCCCCTTTTAATGCAGAAATTGGAAAATAACTTACATCATTTAATCCCAAATTTTCAGCAATTTTTGCATATTCTGATTTAATATTTTCATAAACTTCCTCGGCATAATCTACCATATCCATTTTGTTGATGGCTACTGCAACTTTCTTCAATTGTAATAGAGAGGCGATGATAGAGTGTCTTCTTGTTTGCTCGATTACACCTTTTCTTGCATCGATTAGAATTATCATGAGATCAGAGTTAGATGCCCCAGTAATCATATTACGTGTATATTGTACATGGCCGGGCGCATCAGCGATGATAAATTTTCTTTTTGTTGTTGAAAAATAACGGTAAGCAACATCGATGGTAATCCCCTGTTCTCTTTCAGCACGCAATCCGTCTGTTAAAAGAGCTAGATCTACCCCATCTTCATTTTTGTTTTTGGAGTGTTTTTCAAGAACTTCCAATTGATCCTGTAAAATACTTTTGCTATCGTAAAGCAGTCTGCCGATAAGGGTGCTTTTACCGTCATCTACACTTCCTGCGGTAATAAATCTTAATATATCCATTTGATTTTAGTAATAAGTGATAAATTATTATCGATGAAAATACACTGTGTGCTCGCGCATCAATTATTTTTTATAATTAAAAATAACCTCCTTTTTTTCTGTCCTCCATTGCAGCTTCGGTAACTCTGTCGTCAATTCTGGTCTCTCCCCGTTCTGAAATTCTGGTGGCCATTATTTCGTCAATTACAGCATCAATGCTTACAGCATTAGATTCTACAGCCGCAGTGCATGTCATATCTCCTACGGTACGATAGCGTATTTTTTTTGTGGTGATAATATCCTCTGGCTCCAACAAAATATGTGGGGAGTTAGCAAGCCACTGTCCATCAAAGTCGATTACTTCTCTTTCATGCGAAAAATAAATGGAAGGAAGTTCAATTTTCTCTCTGCGGATATAATTCCAAATATCAAGCTCAGTCCAGTTACTGATCGGAAAGACTCTCACATTTTCTCCTTTGTGAATTTTTCCATTGAAGATATTCCACAATTCTGGACGTTGAAGTTTAGGATCCCATTGTCCAAACTCATCACGGACAGAAAATATTCTTTCCTTTGCACGGGCTTTTTCCTCATCTCTTCTAGCTCCTCCGATACAGGCATCGAATTCAAACTCTTCAATTGTATCAAGAAGTGTATAAGTCTGTAGCCAATTTCTACTAGGAAATTTACCTTTAGCCTCAGTTAATTTTCTACTTTTTATTGTGTCTTCCACTTTCCTAACAGCTAGATTTACATCTAATTGTTTTACCAATTGATCGCGAAAATCCAAAACTTCTGGAAAATTATGTCCTGTATCTACATGAACAAAGGTAAACGGGATCTTCCCATGGAAGAATGCTTTATTAGCCAAATGAGCCAGTACAATACTATCTTTTCCTCCGCTGAATAATAAGGCAGGGCGCTCAAATTGACCTGCAACTTCTCTTAATATGTATATAGATTCGGCTTCTAACTGATCTAAATAATTAAACTTATGTATTGACATTTTTTTCTATTTTTTATTGATGAATATGTAGACCGCATTCTTTTTTGTTGGCTTCTTCCCACCACCAACGACCTGCTCTGAAATCTTCTCCTTCTTTTACTGCTCTGGTACAAGGTTCGCAGCCAATGCTTACAAATCCCATTTTATGAAGATGATTGTATGGCAAATGATATTTCTTTACATACGCTAGCACTTGCTCCGATGTCCAATGAAGTATTGGATGAAATTTTATAATCTTATTGTCCGGATCCCACTCCAATTGAGGCACATTCTGTCTGTTGACAGAATGTTCTGATCTAAGACCTGTCACCCATACTTTATACCCTTGCAATGCTTTTCTTAAAGGATGTAACTTTCGTATGTTGCAGCAAGTCATTCTTTTTTCTACAGATTGATAGAAAGAATCAGGGCCATTTTCTGTTACAAATTCTTTCAGTTCATCTGTATCAGGATAATACGCCTTAATATTTTTTTGAAAAAAAGCCTTTGTGGATGTCCAGGTTTCGTAGGTTTGCCCAAAAAGTCTTCCTGTATCCAGTGTGAATATTTCTATATTTAAATCTTTTATCAAATGTGTAATCACCTGATCCTCGTAGCTAAAGCTGGTAGAGAAAACAACTTCATTTGGAAATCTTTCTATCAAGCTTTGTAAAAAATCGGTTGGAGAAGGTTCTTCTACAAGCACTTTCTTAAGTTTTTCGAATTCAATTTTCAGACTATCTTCCATTGATTTATGAATTAATTGCTGCAAATATATATATTAATTCTATAACTCCCATCAAAATAGTAGAATTTAAATAAAAAAAATATACTTTTAATTAATAAACTTAGTTAGAGTAGCCTCCATCATGCTTTTTCTAGTCTTTTCACGAACGATCATCAATTCTTTTCTCAAGTAACAAACTGCTTCATCTACACAATCATCACATGCTTCATAAAAATTTAACGAAGCGCATGAGGTGAGCGCAATAGGACCATCGAAAATACGGTAAATATCAGCTAAAGATACATCATCAGGAGATTTTAGCAGGTAATAGCCTCCTGCTTTACCTTGTTTACTATTGACAAGTTTAACCCTTTTAAGTTCGAGAAGAATTTGCTCTAAAAATTTCTTGGGAATGTTCTCATCTTGTGCAATAACAGAAGTAGACAGAAAGCCTTGATTGTAATTTCTAGCTAACCTGACCATTGCTTTTAAAGCATATTTGCAACGTTTTGACATCATAATAAATGCAAGGTAAGATAATTTATTTAAATAAAAAATATTCGATAGCAACTCCAGCATTACATATTTTTTTCTAGTCTAAATTATTAAACACAAGATTTAAAAGCATATTGACTCTCTTTAAGTCAACAGCTAAATAATAAAAACTAAAGCAGGTCTCATCTTGAAAACCTAATATTCGCTAGCATTTAAAAAAACTTGTTAATAACAAAAAAACATCCTATTTCTAAGATGTTTTTTTGTGACCGCGAAGGGATTCGAACCCCCAACCCTCAGAGCCGAAATCTGATATTCTATCCAGTTGAACTACGCAGCCAATATTTCTAAAGTTCTTTAAAAGCGTTTTATTTAAAAGGAAATTTTAACACCTCCCATAACTTGGGCACCTAAAACTTTGTATCCATAAAATGTCTGATACTTGGTATTTAGAAGGTTATTTCCGAGCACGAAAATACTGAAATTTTTGTGGACTTTATATTCCGCAGACAAGTTTAGATCAACATAACCGCCAACTTTCTGATTTTCATTTTCTTTAATATCATAAGTCGTTGGAGTTGTCGCCATATTTTCTGTTAATTCGTAGCTGTTGGCCGTTCTATCCGTTACAAAAATCCCTTTAAAACCAAGATTTAACTTCTTCCCTAGCATAGCATATTTCGCACCGAAAGTTGTTTGTACCAAAGGTTTGTAATAGGTTTCTTTAAGATTATCCAATTTATATTTCACGAATTGAAATTCGCCATCCAAAACTAAATTCTCTAAAGGAAAAAACTGAACGCTTGCTTTAACTTCGCTGGTTGTTCCGTTGTCATAGATGGCACCAAAAGTATTTGCAAAATCATAAGTTTTGCGCGTGTCCGTCATCGTTGGATCGATCAAACTATTATTATGGAAGAACAAAATGTCATTCTGTTTACTAAAGCCAGCGCTGATGTTATACTTCAAAGTTTGGTCTACATCGCCCTTTATTCCTACATAAATTCGGTATTTTGTTTCGGTTGGTTTTAGATATAAATCCGAAATCATGTAAGGATTTTCCTCTAATAATTGGTTGTAAGAATTTAGTTTTAAACCACCTTCAACACCACCAAAAAACTTGAATTGATCAGTTGCTGAGATTTGTAATTCAGCTTTTGGAAACCAATAAAATTTGCTATTTTTTTCTTGTTCTAAAACTAAACTTTGATGTTTTTGATTAAAAAATGAGAAATCTGAACCAATTGTTAAGTAAGAATTTCCTTTATAAAACGTCAACTTTGGCCCTAAATTAAAATTGAACAAATTGCTTTCATTCTTATCCAAAATTCCGAATTTAGAATTCACCAAATCCAAACCAACGCCCAAATCAGCATTCATTTTTGTATCTGCATACACGTCAACATCGTGCATAGAAAGATTTGCTAAGACTTCGGCTTGTGTTTCTTTAGAATCAAAATGATCGCTGAGAATCGACGATTTTACACGAACATTATTAAGATATTCATTAGAATAATGATCATAAAACGCACTGATTTTGAAACGATTAACTTTCTGTTCCAAATCAACATCGGCGTTCGGCGTTAAAGCATAAATACCATAATAATTATACTTATCCATCCCGAAATTAGCATCAATATTGAATTTTCCAGTTTCGGTGTAAGCATTAAGGAACAAACCTGCGCCCAATTGACTTTGCTTCGAAGACCAATCATATTCTTTCTTCAAGCCACTTGTCGACAAATAATGAACATCGGCACCAACTTCCACATTATCATTAACTTTTCCCGAAATATTAGCATCAGCAAGGAATTTCCCATAATTGCCATAACCAATCTGGAAATAGTTATTTTGCTTTTCGAAATCGAATTTTGGAGAAATATCCTCAGCTTGAATTTCAGAAGTTTTAAAATCCGAAACTGGCGGAACGTCCGTTACATCGTACTTTACAACTTCATTAGCTTTGGCTTCCGGCGGATAATTTTTCTCTTGTTGCACCGAAGTTTTCTTTTTTTCGATACGTTTAACTTCTGGCTCACGCTTTCTATCCAAAACCAATTTTTCTTCTTTAAGCTGTGCAAAAGAATTTTGGCTTCCGAATCCGCTCAAAAATGCAATAACTGCTATGTATTTTAGTTTGTTCATTTTTTATTTTAAATGATTAAAAAATTGAATAATCGTCTTTAGTAGAAGTATTTTCTAATAATTGATTTTCACTTTTTTAATTAATTTTGAGTTCTATTTCTAAATTTTATTTCGAATAATAATCGAAACTTGCCTTTGCAATATCAGCGATAATCTTCTCATTAGTAGCTTCCTTCTCGTAAGAATCGCTCACAAAAACACTGACAATAACATGCTCTTTATTAGGCAAAGTAATAACGCCAACGTCGTTAGTAGCCGCAGTTTTTCCAGTTGCATCGGTGTAAGAAGTTCCTGTTTTGTGCGCCACCAAAGTCCCTTGCGGCAATTCACCTTTTATACGCTTAACGCCAGTATTGGTTTCTTCAAGAATTTTAATCATTTCTTTTTTTGAAGCTTCTTTTAAAATAGGTTTTGTATAAAGCTTTTCTAAAAGATCATTTGCAGAATTGGCGTTCCAATAATTTTGATATTGAAGTTCAGTCACGATATGCATTTCTTGCTCGTTGGTAGCAATCTGGAAGTCTTTAATTCCGATTCTGTTCATGTATTTTTGAACAACATCGACACCTCCTATCCTATTCAATAAAATGTCGCAACCATTATTATCGCTATTTGCTACGGTGTATTTTATCATTTCAAGAAGTGTCAATTCGCCGCCATTTGGGCTAGCATCACGCAGCGGACTATGTGTATTTGGTAGTAATTCTTCTTTAGTGAATTTAATTTTTTGATCGATCTTAAATTTTCCTTTATCCACCAAATCTAAAATCGCTAAACAAATCGGAAGTTTGAAAACACTTTGCATTGGCACATGTCGATGTCCATTAACACTCAAGGTGTCCTGTTTTTCGAGATGCCAAACTGCAACACCAATATTCGCTTTTTTGTTTTTAACAATCTCTTGAATCCTTGCACTAAGATCTTTTTGTGCAAATAAAAACGGCGATGATACAACAACTGCTGCTGATAATATTTTTGTGATGTGATTCATTTTTTTTCTTTGACTATAATAGGACTTCGTCCTATTCTTTATTAAGTCGTCCCTTCGGGACTTCTCATATTACTTTTTGATTTGAGCTTTCACCTCTTTTGCTTCTGCCACAACATCTGGAAAATCGCCATAGTTATTAATAATTTGGTCACAAGTGTAAGACGCTTGATAATTGTCTCTCAAAGCCAAATAGTTTTTCGCCATGATCACCAAAGCTTTTGCACCCCAATATTCTTCGGAAGCGTAATTGTTTGCAAGTTTGAAAATCGTTTCGTTACTACTTTTGAAAGCTTTTCCTTTATTTTGATAAAATGCTTTAGCATAAAGTGCTTCCGCAGCAACAGCAGGATTCGAAGATTTCTCTAACGCAGCAAATGCCATTTGCGCCTCTTTATCTTTTCCATTTTGCATCGCGCCTCTCGCTTTTACAATTTTAGCTTGTTCCAAAACTGCTGCTGAGTTTTTAGTATTTTTAAGAACGATATCTGCATATTGTTCCGCTTTCGAAAATTCTTTTTTCTCAGCATAAATTTTCATCAATTCTAAAGACGCAAAGTTTTTGATATTCGCATCGTTAGAATTTGCAACCGCTTCTAGATATTTTTGTGCATCCGCAGATTTACCTTGATTGATGTAGATTTGCGCCAATCTAACTTGCGCATCTTGTTGATAATCGTTTTGGAAATCAGCAACATTTTGCAGAATTAACAAAGCTTTGCTCAAGTTTTTAGTTTGATAATAACTTTCGCCCAACTCATATTGCGCTTGATAAAAACTAGAACCTGTCGGATCGTTAGCTAAGTATTTTTCGTAGTAAGTAATAGCTTTTGTAAAGTCTTTTTTAGCATAACTATCTTGCGCCAAGGTCAAATTAAGTTGATCTTTTTCGGTGCTCGAAATATTAACGCCAAGACTTTTAGCAAAACTTTCGTAACCTGCAACATCTCCATTTTTAACAAAAGCTGGACGCGAAGCCGCTACAATTTTATCAGCATAAGCCGAATTTTTATATTGCGTACCAAGCTGTTCTAACTCTGTTAAAGCTTTGTCAATTTGGTTTTGTTCAATGTAATTTTGGGCACGATAGATTTGCGCATTTGCCACTAAATCTTTGTCCGAACTCGATTTAATGACTTGATCAAAGTAAGAATTGGAATTTGCAAAATCGTCATTTGCAGAATAAGCAGTTCCTATTTCGTATTGCGCATCGTCTTTGTAATCGCTGTTTGGATAAGACGAAATTAACTTTTTAAGCTCCGCAATTTTAGCAACAGTATCACCTTTGAAACCTAAAGCCATCGACTTTTGGAATAACACGTAATCTGCAGCACCTTCGGCTTTGTTATAGATATCAATCGCTTCATTCAACTTATTATCGGCGTAATAAGTATCCGCTAAACGTAATTCTGCATCCGCCTTAAATTCGGGTCTCGGGAATCTCAAATATTCTTTAAAATGCTCCTGAGCTGACTCGAAGTTTTTATTTTTAAAATAGGCATAACCTAAATCGTAATCCAATTGTTCGCGCTCTGGGAAGTTTTCGGCAGTTTCGTTTTCAAGTTTTAAATATTCAATAATCGCGGAACGATAATCTGATTTTTGATAATAAGTTTGCCCTAACCAATATCTTGCTTTTTTAGCAAAATCTTTATTTAAATTATATTGAAGACTTTGTTTAAAATATTGCTCTGCTGCATCGTAATTACCTTTATTAAACTCTTCCGTCCCTAAAAGATAAGCAACTTCTTGCTCTATTTTGTTGGTTTCTGGCGTTTTTGAATCCATCTTTTTTAAGACATTTAAAGTCTCTTGATAGTTGCCAGAATACAGATAAGATTTCACCAAAAGATTCTTCATTTCTGAAGATTTTGGAGAATTTGGATATTTGTCAATATAACGTTGAATAACTTTAGGTGCTGTCTCAAAAGGATTTCCGATATCGTAACTTAGTTTTGCATATTGCTCCAAAGCTAGTTGTTGAAGCTTTGCATCGTACTTCATTTCCGCAGCATTCTTGTAGGCAGAAAGCGCTTCTTGCTTTTTATTGGTTTGCAAATAAGCGTTCCCTAGTTGATAGTAAGCATTCTGCGCCAAGGGTGATTGACTATTAATCAATTGGTTATAGTAACTAACCGCTTCTTCGGACTTTCCTGCTTTAGCTGCAACAAATCCCATTTCATAAAGATCACTTTCCGTGGCGTTACTCGATTGGTCAATATATTTTTTAAGATAAGGATAAGCCGATTGATAATCGCCTTTCATAAAGTAACTCTCACCAATTATCTTTTGGATTTCGTTTTCGTAAGCCGACGAAGTTCCTGACGCTAAAAGATCTTTGGCTTCAGAAATTGCTTTATCATAATCTTTGTTATTAAAATACATCTGAACGTAATATGGACGCACCATTGCCGCATATTGCTCATTGAATTTCACTTGGTCAAAATACGTGAAAGCCTTATCACTCTCATGATTCGCATAATACAAATGCCCCAACATATACGCCATCCCAGCTTTATCATTTTCGTTAGAAGCATTTTTGTGCGCTTCTTCCAAAGCCTCTATTGCGCCAGCAGAATCACCAGTCATAAATTTGGCATAACCCAACTTCATGATGTATTGCGTGTTTTCTTCCTGACTTAATTGATATTGATTAATCTTTTGCAAAGTTTCCAAAGCTTTCGGGAAGTCTTTCTTCGCTAGATAATAATCCGCCAAAGGTCCATTAGCTTGCGCAAAAAACGAAGAATTGGGATATTCTTTCATAAACGCTTCAAAACCTTCTTCCGAATGATTTTGTTGAAGAATCATCGAAATAACTTGGTTAAAAAACAAAGCTGCTTCCTTTTTGGACTCCGACAAAGTTTGGTTATAAAAATACTGTCGCGCATACTCGTACTGAGATGCACCATAGATTTTTGATTGATAAAGGTTTTCGGCTAGATTGTAGCGATAAGCCTCTTTGTCGTTAAAGTATTTTGATTGTTGCGCTTGGGAGATTCCGTAGAAAGAAATCAACGACGCAAGAATTATTTTTTTTGAATTCATCTAAGTCTTAAACTTTTTTGCTGAAACTGATGTTATTAGTTAGGTAACGAAAATAAGGAAAACTTATTATCTAAGCAACTTACAAAAGCTTTTTATATGATTAAAATTTAATAAAAAATCACTTTTTTCTGTGTTAAACATTTCCAAAAATCTAAAAATAAAAAATCCTCAAAAACCAACTAAAAAATCTTCATCCAAATTATTTTTAAAAACAAGACAAATTCTCTGTTTAACAATGATTAAAAGATTTTATAATTAAAAAAGAAAAACTTAATAGTTAATTCTTGAAATATCTGAACAAATCTAACTTTAACAAAGTTTAAGTTTATTAACATAAAGCTAACAGCCTATCAAAATTTTGTTACATTTGTTTTTATTTTCAAAAATAAACGACTATTAATGAATTCACTTTTTAGAAGAAAACAATATTCATCGGATCCTAACCAAGGTCAACTGAATCGTGTTTTGGGCACTTGGGACATCGTATTTTTCGGGATTGCAGCCATCATCGGTGCTGGGAGTTTTAGCAGTTTGGGCGAAGCGATTTTCCGTGGCGGTCCTGGTGTTATTATTCTGTACCTAATCTGTGGATTTGCTTGTGCTTTTACAGCTATTTGTTATGCCGAATTTGCGAGTAGAATACCAACTGCAGGAAGTGCTTACACCTATGCCTACGCCAGTTTTGGAGAATTAATTGCTTGGGTTATTGGTTGGGCGTTGATCATGGAATATAGTTTTGGAAATATTTACGTTGCATTTTCATGGTCCGATTATTTCACAAGTTTCATGAGTCGAATTGGCATCCATATTCCTGATTATCTGACATGTAGCTATACCGAAGCCAAAAAAGCTGTTGCTGGTGGATCTCTCAATAAAGAGCTTATCAATGCATGGAATACTGCTCCAGTTATAGGAAATCTTAAAGTTATTTTCGATTTACCAGCTTTGATGATCAACGGCATTATCACTTGGCTTTGTTATCAAGGGATAAAAGAAAGTAAGAATTTCAACAACTTTTTTGTTTTATTAAAACTATTCGTGATCCTTTTGGTTATTGCCGTTGGTGTAGCCTATGTTAACACTGGCAATTGGTTCCCAACCAATAACGAAGGTGTCAAAAGTATGATGCCTAATGGTTTTTCTGGTGTTATGAGTGCGGTTAGTGGCGTATTTTTCGCTTATATCGGCTTCGATGCGTTAAGTGTTTTATCAGAAGAAACTAAAAATCCGCAACGTGACTTACCGCGAGGTATGATGATTTCGTTAGGACTTTGTACAGCAATTTATATTGTTTTGACATTAACATTAACAGGACTAGTTGATTACAGAAAATTTGACGGTGTTGGCGATCCGCTAGCATTTGTGTTTCAAAAAGAAAATCTTAACATCCCTTGGATGGAATTTGTCGTGGCTCTTATTGCGATTGTTGCGATCACAACGGTGCTTTTGGTATTCCAAATGGGACAACCAAGAATCTGGATGGCGATGAGTCGCGATGGTTTGATTCCGAAAAAATTCCAAGAAGTACACAGCAAAAATAAAGTACCCTCTTTTGCCACAATTGTAACGGGTATTGTCGTTGGAATTCCGATTTTTTTCACCGATAAAACCTTCATTCTTGACTTCACAAGTATTGGGACGATTTTCGCATTTGTACTTGTTTGTGCTGGTGTTTTAACGCTTCCTCCCAAAGAAAAAATCAAAGGAAGATTCCACATGCCGTACATTAATTCGAAATATATTTTCCCTATTGTTTTCCTTGGCGGATTGATATTCTTCTACTTTTGGCAACCCGATTTTTTCCACACTTTGCTCAATTGGGGTGATCCAGTTGAAGGCGAATTTCGACTATCAATGACCATTTATATTATATTAAATTTTGTGCTTTGCTACTTAGCTTTTAGCAAAAATCTATCTTTAATTCCGCTTGTAGGCTTAAGTTCTTGTCTATATTTATTAACAGGAATGACACATAACAACTGGTTTTGGTTCGGACTTTGGTTCGCAATCGGTTTAGTAATTTATTTTACTTATGGTAGAAAACATAGCAAATTGAATAAAGCTTAACACATCCCATAAGCAATTTATAGAGATATTTGATTATCTATAGCAATTACCTAACAAACCATTCTAAATGCAATCTGGTTTGTTAGGTAATTTTTTTTGCTATAAAATACTCGTTTGTATTAATTTTAAGTAGCGAGTCTTTTAATACAAATCTTCCTTATTAAACAAAAAAAAAGAAGGCCTACTCGCCTTCTTCTTTTTCCTTTTCTTTAATTCTGTCGATGAGACTTTCAAGTTCCGAAATTTTATCTCTTAATTGTTTTATTTCGTATCGGTTAGATGAGACTTTACTTTTTAACATAACTGTTCTAGCACGTTCGCCATGATCGTCGTCTTCTTCATCTTCATTAATTTCCTCAATATCTTCTTGAATTTCGTCGATATCTTCATTAATCTCCTCGATGTCTTCGCTGATATCTTCTATATCTTCGCTAATCTCCTCGATGTCTTCACTAATCTCTTCAATATCTTCTTGGATTTCGTCGATATCTTCCTGAATTTCTTCTACATCTTCTCTCAGAACCTCAATATGTTCACTACTTTTATTAACAGACATCTGAATAAAAATCGCTAAATAAATCGCTTCTAAAGACAATAAAGTGGTTAATACCAACAACATGTGATCCCAATCTACAAGACCAATTATCGGTAACGCGAAACATAAAATAAAGAAAATAGTATGCACAACCAAAGACGGTATTGACCCAATCCACCACATAATACCGTTAGCAATCTTCTCTAAAGCGCTTAGTTTTTCTTGATTTTCGTCTGTTAATCTCATACTTCCTATTATTCTATTTGCAAATTTAAAGATTCTAATTAAAACTAAATGTCAACAAAAAAGCAACTCTTTTGGAGTTGCTTTATGTTTTTTCTTAGCAAGAAATTATTTTCTAATTCCAAGTTCAGCGATAATCGCTCTATATCTTGCGATCTCAACTTTCTTAAGATAATCTAATAATCTTTTTCTCTTACCTACCAACATCACTAGAGAACGCTCTGTGTTGTAATCTTTGTGATTAGCTTTAAGGTGTTGAGATAAATGATTAATTCTGTAAGTGAACAATGCAATTTGTCCTTCTGCGCTACCAGTATCTGTAGCTGACTTACCATGCTTTGCGAAAATTTCCGCTTTCTTTTCTGCTGTTAAATACATTCCAATATTGTTTAATGATTATTATGTAATTCGGGTGCAAATATACAACTTATTTTAGTTCTGACGACATTAGTTTTAATTTATTTATAAAATTATAAATGATATCAAAACTAAAATTTATTAGCTCCTAGATTATTAACACTTTAAACCCACTGTTTATGAATAATATATCAAAATAATTAAACAAACTTATTTGTTTTTTTCATCCAAGTGTCGACTACTTCCACGAACAATACGACCTATGAGCCGATTTTTGGCACATTAAAATGATAAAATATCTGTAATTGATTAACAAATGTTATTCAAAAAAAGTACCTAAAACAATTCTGTCACAATCTAAACCTTCGCAAAACATTATAATTGAACAAAAATTATTGAAAAACATTTCTATAATGAACCATAATTTTCTTACATTTACATCAACCAACATAGAAAAGCTAAGCTTTATCAAACTTTACTTCTCAGACCTTACAGGATTTAAACTATGGAAATTATTACCCTTTTTTCTTTCTTTTTATATAGAATTATTAAAGGAAAAATTAATATTAAAACAATCTACTTCAATTTCAAATACTTTCCTACAAAAATAGCATTAAAAACCCCTATAATAATAAATAATAATGTCTATTTAAGAAGTACTTCTGGTCAGATTTCAATAGATCAGGAAATATATTTTGGTATGATTAATATTGGAAAACCTGGCATAGGAATTTTTGATGAAAAAAAATCTCGTACAATTTGGCAGGTTTATGGACAGGTTATTTTTAACGGGAAAGCAAGTATTGGACATGGCTCTAAAATTTCAGTACAAAAAAATGCTATCCTCGAATTCGGGAAAAATTTTATAATTACTGCAGAAAGCTCTATTATTTGCACAAAAAGTATAAAATTCGGTGAAAACAATTTATTCTCATGGGATATACAAATAATGGACTCGGACTTACATCAAATCCTTAACGATAAAGCAGAGGTCTTGAATCAGCCAAAAGAAATAATTGTTGGAAATTCTGTTTGGATATGTAGCCGATGTCTAATTTTGAAAGGCAGTATTATTCCTGACAATTCGATAATTGGAGGACAATCAGTTGTTTCTAAAAAATTAACCCCAAATAATGCTTTATTTGCAGGAAATCCAATAACTTGTATTAAGGAGAATGTAAGCTGGAAATGATTAACGCATCAAATAAGAAGAGAATTGGATGCAAAGTAACTTATTTATTTATTAATCCTTAATTTAGATTAAGGAGCATTAAAAAAATAGGAAAATCTTACCTTTTAGCAAAATGTTGTTATATTAATATTCAAACGACTTCAACAATACTTAAAATATCCGAATGTTTTTAATGTCGGAATAAAATTTGGAAAAATTCCCATCACTTTGGCCAACTGATTTTGGCTACGCCGAATCTTCGATTTCCCACATTTTATTTGGCTTCGCCGAACCACTTCGTTAGGTTTCCGATTTTTTTCGACAACAACATCATGCAGATTTTTTTGAATAAGATTTATAAATGTGTTTATTGAACTCGTTATGAGCTTGCGCAGGTGTCTTCAAACCGAGGCTCCAATGCTTTCTCTCGTTGTTGTAGATGTCCACAGCTTCTTTAATCATTTTTTGAGCGGTTTTTAAATCTTTAATAACATTTTTAAATCCAAATTCGTATTTAAGAATCCCGTTAATCCTTTCTGCAACAGCGTTTTCGTAAAGATCGTATTTCTGAGTGGTACTCATTTCGAATCCTAATTTTCTGGCAAATTCCGTGTAATCTGGGCAACAATATTGCAATCCTCGATCGGAGTGATGAATAATGTTTTCTAATCCAAATTGTAGCTTGTTATGCGCCATTTTTAGGGCTTTTTTCACCATTTCTACTTTCATATTATCTTCCAGAGCATAACCCATGATTTGCTTGGAATATGGATCCGTAACAAGCGATAAATAAGCGTGTCCTTGATCGGTTTTAATGTAAGTGATATCGCAAACGACAGCTTGTTCAGCGTGTGTTAATTCAGTCTCTTTCAGCAGATTAGGTGATGTGTAATAAAAATGTTTTGAATCGGTTGTTATGTGATAACATTTGTTCTTTTTGATGAGCATTCCGTGGTTGCGAAGTAGCGTGAATAAAGCATCTCTTCCCATTTTGATGTTGTTTTTTAAAAGTTCAGATTTCATTTTATCATAGAGTTTTCTAGTTCCCATTTTACGTTGTCTTTTTCGTATTTTTTGAACTATTTCAATGACTTTTTCATTGATAGACATTTGTCTCTGAAAAGATTTTTGACGTTGATAATAAGCTTGTTTTGAAATCCCAAACACTTGATACAGAAGCTTTATTTTAGCTTGTTCTTTCTCTTCTGAATTTGACTTCGTCGAACCACTTCGTTAGGTTTCGTTTGCTAAATGTTTGGGCAATAATTCCTTTGAAAGTTCCTTGCCTGTAACTTTTTCAAATTACTCACCTTTTTATATTTTTATTAAGGAGTTCGTGATAACGCTTCGCTAAGTTCTACGATAACATCTTGTTGAAAATCCTTTATCCACTCCAGTTCTTGGAGCTTTTCTTTTAATTTTTTAATCTCTAATTCTTTGCTCATGGCTTTACTTTTTGAGGTGTAATTACTTAATTTTTTTCGCCAATAATCGATTGTACTTCTGGAAATATCATACTTCTTTGAAGCAAAGTTAGTGGAAATTTGCCCACTATTGATTTGCGAAATGACGAAAATTTTGAATTCGAAAGAGGTTTTTTTGCCGTTTCTTTTTGTTCGAGATTTGTTGTTTATTTCAAGGTTCTCACGATTCTGCGCATTCGCTAGAATTCGGCAGGCTTGTCCATTTGTTAAGTCCATTGTTTAATAAAAGTGCTTAATTTTTGGTCAACCTATTTTAGGGCGATTAACATACACGAAGGTCCACAATAAATATATTATATAAAGATTTAAATCCTAAAGAATTATTTTCAGGAATTGTAGCTTCTAACCACCCAGGTTTTATGTTGAAGATTGGTATGGAATTCGTCAAAAAAACCTTGTAGTTTTTAAAGAAGTTGAAACTACTGATTTCGGGACTTTCTATGATTTTGAAACCCAAATCTTCAAGGATACTATTGCGTAATAAATACTATCTAAAGATGAGGTTGATTGATTAAATGCTAGTCACAAATAATGTGAAGAAAAAATAAAACCATATTTGGATGGCTAGATCAGAACTTGGTTCTTGGATCAGTCAAGTCCTTTGTAAATTTTAAAATATTATTTAATAGGAATCCTCATAACTTAACTTACGAGGATTTTTTATTAAATTTTAACTATTTTTGGTTTCCTCTAAATTATTTTCATGCAAATCTTCATCAAAAATATGGTCTGTAATCGTTGTATATCGGCGGTTCAAGGAATTTTTAATCAATTAGAAATTTCTATTGATGATATTAAATTAGGTGAAGTAAATACGAAAAATTCTATTTCGGATGATAAGTTATCGGTTTTGGAAACCAATTTAAAAGGTCTTGGGTTTGAAAGAATTAAAGATTCTGCACATCAATTGAATGATAGAATAAAAACATTTATCATTCAAAAAATATCGGATTTGGATATTAGCGAAAACTTTATGCTTTCTGAGTTTTTAAGCAATAGCTTGTATAAAGATTACTCGGCACTTTCTAAGAATTTTTCTCAAAATGAAAACTTCACTTTAGAACAATATTTTATCCTTCAAAAAATTGAAAAAGTTAAAGAACTCCTCCTCTACAACGAGTTCACATTAACGGAAATTGCAGGAAAGCTTGGCTACAAAAGCGTTCAACATCTTTCGACACAGTTTAAAAACAATACAGGTTTCACACCAACCGAGTTTAAAAAAGCCAAAGATCATAATCGTAAAGCGCTGGATCAGTTGTAAGTTATAAATTATAAGTGATAAGTGATTAGCAATGAGTTGTTTTACAGAGATAATTCATAATTAACAATTCATAACTCATAATTAGTAACTCCTAACTAAAATATATAACTCTTTTCCTTAAATCTATAACAAAGAAAGCTTTGTATTTCCGAATTTTGTATTATAAATTCAAGGAATATGGAACGCACGTATAAAGTTTTAGGAATGACTTGCTCTGGTTGTCAAGGGAAAATTACTGAAGCGTTAAATAATATAGAAGGAATTCACGCTCACGTTAATTTAGAAAAAAGTGAAGCAGTGATACACGGAGATCGCGAAGTTAGTTTAGATGAACTTAATAAAGCACTTTCACAAGCTGGAAACTATAAACTGCAAGACCCAAATGCGATAGACAATACTTTTGTGAAGCCACAAGACCGAGTTTCGCCGTCGTCGGTTTATTACTGCCCAATGGAATGTGAAGGCGACAAAGTTTATTTTACGCAAGGTGAAAGATGTCCCGTTTGTAAAATGTATTTGGTTCCGATTGAGGAGAAGAGCCAAGAGCCAAAACATCATCATCATCATCCAATAACCGACAACCATCAACCATCAACCAACCAAGATAACGCAGGAAAATACTATTGTCCGATGTTTTGTGAGGGCGACAAGGTTTACGATTCCAATGTCGGTTGTCCCGTTTGCGGAATGGACTTGGTGAAATATCCCGAAAAGAAAAAAGCGCAATATACCTGTCCGATGCATCCAGAAATTGTGCAAGATACGCCAGGCGATTGTCCGATTTGTGGAATGGATTTGGTGAAAATGCCCGACAAAAGTGATGATGAAGAAGATGAAACTTACAATATTTTAAAGAAAAAATTCTGGATTTCGTTGGCGTTTACGCTTCCCGTTTTCATTTTGTCGATGGGTGGAATGTGGTTTAATTTTCCGTTTTCTCATGAAATTCAGGCTTATATAGAATTGGCATTAACTATTCCAGTTTTGTTTTATTCGGGATGGTTTTTAATGAAAAGAGGTTGGGTTTCCTTTAAAACTTGGAACCTCAATATGTTCAGTTTGATTGCTTTAGGCGTTGCAGCGGCATTTTTGTTTAGCCTTTTTGCAATGTTTTTTCCAGACATGATTCCGCACGAAATTCGTGGTCATGGTGGTAATATTCCTCTTTATTTTGAGGCGGTTTGTGTGATTCTAACCTTGGTGATTCTCGGACAATGGATGGAAGCGGCTGCTCACAAAAAGACAGGAAAAGCCATTCAAGAATTAATGAATCTTTCGCCTGATGAAGCCACTTTGGTGGAAGGAAATACTGAACGTAAAATTACTTTGGATGAAGTGAAAATCGGCGATATTTTAAAAGTAAAACCAGGCGAAAAAATCCCAGTTGATGGTAAAATTATCGAAGGAAATTCGTCTATTGATGAATCGATGATTACGGGTGAGCCTATTCCTGTTGAGAAATCTGAAAACGATAAAGTAACTTCTGGAACCATCAACGGAAATCAGGTTTTCTTGATGAAAGCCGAAAAAGTCGGTGATGAAACTTTGCTTTCACAAATAATCAAAATGGTGAATGAAGCAAGCCGAAGCCGTGCTCCGATTCAGAAATTGACGGATAAAGTTTCAAAAATTTTCGTTCCAGTAGTGATTTTAATAGCTGTTTTAACATTTATTTTATGGCAATTCTTCGGTCCAGAAGGACAAAAAACATTATTTGCTTTCGTGAACGCTGTTGCGGTTTTAATTGTCGCTTGTCCGTGTGCACTGGGTTTAGCAACTCCGATGTCTTTAATGGTCGGAATTGGAAAAGGTGCGAAAAACGGAATTTTGATCAAAAATGCGGAAGCGCTTGAGCAAATGAATAAAGTTAATATTTTAATCACTGATAAAACAGGAACTTTAACCGAAGGAAAGCCTTCTGTAGAGCATATTGAAGGTGTAAATAATGCAACCGAAACTAAGATTTTGCAAGTTGCTGCTTCTTTAAATCAAAATTCGGAGCATCCACTTTCTAACGCTGTTTTAAAGAAAGCAAAAGAACAAAACATTGCTTTTGAAAAAGTTGAAAACTTTGAAAACGTTTCTGGAAAAGGTGTTCAAGGGAATATTAATGGAAAGAAAGCTTATTTAGGAAACGAAAATCTTTTAACATCAAACGGAATTATTATTCCTGAAAGTTTAAAGCAAAAAGCAACCGAAGTACAATCTAAAGCGCATACAATTTCTTATGTAGCCGAAGGAAACGAGGTTTTAGGCTTTGTGAGTTTTACAGATAAAATTAAAGAAACTTCCAAAAAAGCGGTTGAATTTTTATTGAAAGAAGGCGTTGACGTCATGATGATGACAGGCGACAACGAACATACTGCAAAAGCTGTTGCAGACGAACTTGGAATAAAACATTATATCGCAAATGCACTTCCGCAAGACAAATTGAATGAAGTTAAAAAATTGCAATCTGAAGGGAAAATTGTAGCCATGACTGGTGACGGAATTAACGATGCTCCTGCTCTCGCACAATCCAACGTTGGAATCGCAATGGGAACAGGAACTGATGTTGCTATTGAAAGTGCAGAAATGACTTTGCTAAAAGGCGATATTTTGGGCGTTGCAAAAGCAAAATTACTAAGCGAAAAGCTACTGAAAAACATTAAGGAAAATCTATTTTTTGCGTTTATTTACAACGTTTTAGGAATTCCATTAGCGGCAGGTTTACTCTACCCTTTCTTCGGAATTTTGTTATCACCGATGATTTCAGCCGCCGCGATGAGTTTTAGTTCTCTTTCTGTAATTTTAAATTCGTTGAGATTGAACGCAGTTGATTTGGATGTAAAGTAAAAAGTTAAAGCATTATTAAAGAAAAACTTGTTGATATTCTCAGCAAGTTTTTCTATTTTTAAACCAAATGAAAATCTTGATATGAAAAAGAAACTTGTGGTTTTATCGGGTGCTGGGATTAGTGCGGAAAGCGGAATTTCGACTTTTAGAGATTCGGATGGTTTGTGGGAAAATCATCGTATTGAAGATGTGGCGTCGCCAGAAGGTTTTGAAAGAAATCCAGAATTAGTTTTGGAATTTTACAACCTTAGACGTCGACAATTAAAAGATGTAAAACCAAATCGAGCGCACGAAATTTTAGCAGACCTCGAAAAAGATTTTGATGTTCATATTATCACGCAAAATGTAGACGACTTGCATGAACG